>DATAFH010000046.1:0-25769 GCA_036257565.1 Solirubrobacteraceae bacterium
CGCGAAGAGCACGCGCTCGAGTGGCCACGCCGGCCGCAAGCAGCTCGCGTCTTGGCTCATCGGTCGCCGGCGCCCTGCAGGATGAGATCGAGCTCGGCGACCTGGCGACGCAGACCGCCGCAGACCTGCTCGCAGAGCTCGAAGACGGTGTCGTCGGCGATCGCGTAGACCGACGAGGTGCCCCGCTTGGTCCGACCGACGATCCCCGCGTTCAAGAGGACGCCGAGGTGCTTGGAGACGTTCTGCTGGGAGGCGCCGGTGGCCTCGGTGAGCTCGCTGACGGTCGCCTGGCCGTCGCGCAGCCGGTCGAGCAGCGCGATGCGCATCGGCTCACCAAGGCAGCGGAAGCGCTGCGCGATCAGGTCGATCAGCGGCTGCGGAAGGGGGTGCGGGACTGCCGATTTCTGCGCCATGCCGGCCCACCATAGCACAACTTGACAGTTGTGTAACGGTAGATGCTAGATTGGCGGGTCGGTACGACGACCCAACCGAAAGAGGTTCCGATGGCGAACAACCGCGTGATGGTGCTCGGCGGGAACTTCGCCGGGGTGACCGCAGCCTTGACCCTCAAGCACGAACTGGGCCCTGACGTCGACGTCACCGTCGTCTCCAAGTCCGATCACTTCCAGTTCAACCCATCGCTGATCTGGGTGCCGTTCGGCAAGCGCACCCGCAGCGACCTCACGTTCCCGATCGCACCAACGTTCGAGCGCCGCGGGGTCGAGTTCGTGCACGGCGAGGCAACCCGCATCGAGATCGACGCCGCACGCGTCGAGACCTCGCGCGGACCGTACGGCTATGACTACCTCGTCGTCGCGACCGGCTACCAGAACGACTTCGACGTCGTCCCCGGGCTCGGCCCCGGGGGCAACGCGTACGCGATCACCGATCTAGAGAGCGCAGTCGATGCCGCTGTCGGCTGGACGCGCTTCCTCAACGATCCGGGCCCGATCGTCGTCGCCGCCACGCAGGGCGCCGCGTGCTTCGGCGCCGCCTACGAGTTCGTCTTCAATGTCGCCTACCAGCTCAAGAAGCACCGGCTGCGCGTCCCGCTGAGCTACGTCAGCGCCGAACCGTTCCCCGGCCACTTCGGGATCGGCGGCCTGCCCAGCGGCGAGAAGCTGCTCGGGATGTTCTTCAGGATGCAGCGGATCGACGGCGTCTTCGACGTGGCCACACAGGAGGTGTCGCCCGGCGAGCTGCACCTGGCGAACGGCAGGACTCTGCCGTTCAAGTACGCGATGGTCGTGCCGCCCTTCCTCGGCGCCGACGTCGTCAATGCCTCCGGCCTCGGCAACGCCAAAGGCTTCATCGAGGTCGAGGACACCTACCAGACGCGCACTCATCCGAACGTCTACGCGGTCGGCATCGCGACCGCGGTCAACGCCCCGTGGGAGAGCGCGAACGCCCTCGGCGTGCCCAAGACCGGCTTCCCGGTCGAGACGATGGCGCGGGTCGCGGCCGCGAACATCGCCGCCCAGATCCGCGGCGAGGAGCCGACGCGCCGCGAGAACTTCGCCGACATACCGGCCGTCTGCATCATGGACGCCGGCAACAACGGCGTCGTCATTCTCGCCGACCATATGCTCCCGCCACGCAAGCGGGCGGTGATGATTCCCGGCCCGCAGGCACACCTCGCCAAGCTCGCGTTCGAGCGATACTTCCTTTGGAAGACGCGCAACGGCTACGTGAAACTGCCCTGAGAGTGCGGCTCATCGCGGCGGCCCAGAGAGGCTTCGACCCACGACTCGTGGGCGATGTCGGCTTGTTAGAGACGAGGGACCACGATGCCGCGTGTGGTCGTCTCGGATCCAGTGACTGACCATCGAAACGCCGTTCAGGCTCGCCCGTGGCTCGTGAGCTGCTCGACGAACTGGTGCACCGCGGCGCCAGTGGTCCGTGCGATGGCGAACGCCCCGGCGCTGCCAGCCGCCGTCGACGATCAGGTCGACGCCGGTGCAGAAATCGCGGCCTCGCTCAAGAGGACCACGGTTCTGTTCTAATGGCAGCCGATGTCCGGCGGATCACGCGTCGGCCCGGTCGGCGGCTCGCGCCGCCCTGTCGTCGCGGTCGCGTTGCGTCGCCTCGATGGCATGCGGTCGTGCCTCCGCGGCTACGGCGGCTGTGAGGTGATGCCGTTCCCGAACGTCACCCTCAGTCGTCGCGACGCGGTCGGCTGTCACTGATTCGAGCTGATCGACCGGCTCGACGCCGCGGGCCGCGAACCTCCTCGATCGTTCTACCGCGCGGCGTGACGCGATTCGACGAGCCGCAGCTGCCGATACGTTGGCCAGCCGTACGGCTGGCCAGCCCGCGCGATGCTGCATCGGTCGCCCTCCTGCTGCACGACTTCAAGAGGGAGTTCGACGAGCCGGTGCCGGAGCCTGGCAAACTCGTGAGGCACCTGCGCGGTCTGCTCGAAAGCGCGGCGATCACCGTGCTGCTCGCGGAGGGGGAGGGGCTGGTCGTCTTGCGATTCCAGCCCTCGCTGCTCAGCGAGTCACTGGACTGCTCCCTCGAAGAGGTCTACGTCGTTCCCGCACGCCGCCGGTGCGGGATCGGGACCGCGCTGATCAAGGCTGCCCTCAGGCAGGCGCGTGACCGTGTTGCCGGCTATGCCGACCTCGGAACCGGCGAGGAGGCCGTCGGCGCGCGAGCGTTGTACGAGGGCCTCCGCTTCAGTCAGCGACGCGGTCAGGCGAGCGGTCCCGTGAACTACTTCTATGAGCGCGAGCTTTGACGCGCGATCAGCGAGGCGTGGGCGCGCCACCGCAGGTAGGGGACCGCCGAGATTGCCGTGCCTTCGACCGGAGGCGGCACGGAGGCTCGGATCTCTCGGGCGGCAGTACTTGGCGCCGCCTTCGGCACCTCGCGGGCGAACCGATCCCTACCCTCGGGCGTACCTCCTGGACCACCTCCATCGCGGTCGCCCCAGAGAGATGCCGTACGAAGCGCAGGCATAGGACGTGCTCGACGACGCGCACGCGTTCTGGCTCCGCGCGCCTGGGCACGGAGAGATCCGGCCGGTCGCGCTGCCCGAGCCGGGGCGCGCCGACGTCGTGGTCCGCACGCTGCGGTCCGGCGTCAGCCGCGGCACCGAGACGTTGGTGTTCCGGGGCGGCGTGCCGCCGAGCCAGTACGCGGCGATGCGCGCGCCGTTCCAGGAGGGGGATTTCCCGGGGCCGGTGAAGTACGGCTACCTGAGCGTCGGCGCCGTCGAGCAGGGGCCGCAGGAGTTGCGCGGCCGCACGGTCTTCTGCCTGTACCCGCATCAGACGGCGTACGTCGTGCCCGCCAGCGCCGTGACCGTCGTGCCCGACGACGTGCCGCCCGCGCGCGCGGTACTCGCCGGCACGGTGGAGACCGCCGTCAACGCCCTCTGGGACGCGGCTCCGCTGCTCGGCGATCGCGTCGCCGTCGTCGGCGCCGGGATGGTCGGCTGCTGCGTCGCTCGCCTGCTCGCCCGGTTCCCGGCGGTCGAGGTCACGCTCGTCGACGTCGACGAGTCCCGGGCCGAGGTCGCGGCCGCGCTCGGCGCCGGCTTCGCGCGGCCCGAGGACGCCGCCGGCGGATGCGACCTGGTCGTGCACGCGAGCGCGACATCCGCCGGGCTCCAGTGCTCGCTCGACCTGCTCGCGCCCGGGGGCACCGTGCTCGATCTCAGCTGGTACGGCGACGCCGAGGTGCGGCTCTCGCTGGGCGGCTCGTTCCACGCGGGTCGCCTCGGCCTGCGCGCGAGCCAGGTCGGGGCGGTGTCCCCGGCCCGGAGCGCGCGCCGCACGACGACCGACCGGCTCGCCCTGGCGCTCGAACTCCTGCGCGATCCCGTCTTCGACGTGGTCGTCACCGGCGCGTCACCCTTCGACGAGCTGCCCGGCGTCATGGCGCGCCTGGCCGCGGGCAGCCTGCCGGCACTCTGCCACACCGTCACCTACGACGAGGCGTAGCCCGTGTTCAGCGTGACCGTTCGCGACCACATGTTGATCGCCCACAGCCTGCGCGGCGAGGTGTTCGGGCCTGCGCAGCGGCTGCACGGCGCGACGTACGTCGTCGACGCGACCTTCCGCCGGGCGACCCTCGACGCCGACGGCATCGTGGTCGACATCGGCCGCGCCGCCGAGGCGCTACGCGCCGTGGTGGCCGAGCTCGGGTACCGCAACCTCGACGACGAGGCGGACCTCGCGGGCATGAACACCACGACCGAGGCGCTCGCCCGGGTCGTCGCCGACCGGCTCGCCGACCGCGCGCGGGCCGGCGAGCTGGGCGAGGGCGCACGGGATCTCGACGGGCTGGTCGTCACGCTGCGCGAGTCCCACATCGCGTGGGCGAGCTACGAGCGGCCGCTGTGACGGAGGTCCACGTCATCGTCCCGGAGGCGATCGACGACCCCGCGCGGCCGAGCGGGGGCAACACGTACGACCGCCAGGTCTGCCGGGGACTCGCCGCTGTCGGCTGGTCGGTGCGCGAGTACGCCGTGCCCGGCGACTGGCCGCGGCCCGGCCCGGCGGGGCACGCCGCGCTCATACGCGTCGTCCGGCAGATCCCTGACGCCGCCGTGGTGCTGGTCGACGGGCTGATCGCGTCCGCAGCTCCTGAGGCGCTCGCGAGGCCGGCGCGCCGGCTGCGGCAGGTCGTGCTCGTGCACATGCCGCTTGGCCACCGCCCACCTCGCGACGAGGACGGCGTGGTCACGGCGCGCGAGCGCGAGGTCCTCGGGGCGGCCTTCGCCGTCGTCACGACCAGTGCATGGACCCGGCGGCGGCTGGGCGAGCTGTACGCGCTGCCGGCCGACCGGGTGCATGTGGCCGAGCCTGGCGTCGACGCCGCCGGCTTGGCGCCGGGGTCCGCAGCCGGCGACGCGCTGCTCTGCGTCGCGGCGGTCACGCCCGACAAGGGGCACGACGTTCTTCTCGACGGGCTCGCGACGGCAGCAGACCTGTCCTGGCGCTGCGCGTGCGTGGGCAGCCTGCACCGGGACCCGGCGTTCGTCGAGGAAGTGCGCCGCGCGACACAGACTAAGGGGCTGCACGACCGCGTGCGGTTCCTTGGGCCGCGCGTCGACTCGGAGCTCGATCGCGCGTACGCCTCCGCGGACCTGCTCGTGCTCGCCTCACGCGCCGAGAGCTACGGCATGGTCGTCACCGAGGCCCTGGCCCGCGGCTTGCCGGTCCTCGCCGCCGAGGTGGGCGGGGTGACCGAGGCGCTCGGGCACGGGGACGATGGTACGCGGCCGGGGCTGCTCGTCCCGCCCGGCGACCCGGCGGCCCTCGGCGCCGCGCTGCGGAGCTGGCTCGGGGACGCCGAGCTGCGCGGGCGCCTGCGTCGGGCCGCCCGAGAGCGGCGCGCGTCGCTGTGCGGGTGGCCGACCACGACGTCCGTTCTCGCCGGAGTCCTCGCGGGAGCGGCGCGATGAGCGCGGCGGCCGTCCCGGTCACCCCGGAGTGGCTCGACCTACGCGAGCCGGCCGACGCGGCGGCGCGCTCGGACGAGCTCGCGGAGCGCCTCGGGCGGCACCTTCCCGCGGCCGGCCAGCTCGTGATCCACGATCTGGGCGGCGGCAGCGGCGCGATGGGCCGCTGGCTCGCGCCGCGGCTGCCCGGGCCGCAGCACTGGGTGGTGCACGACCGTGACGAGCTCCTGCTGGAGCTCGCCGCGGTCACATTCGAGACGCGGCGGTCCGACATCACGCGGCTGACGCAGGACGATCTCGCCGGCGCGAGCCTCGTGACCGCCTCGGCGCTGCTCGACCTGCTGACACGCGACGAGCTTCACCGGATGCTCGGCGCCTGCACCGGGCTTCCGCTGCTCCTCGCACTGACCGTCGTCGGCCGCATCAGCCTGAGTCCGGCGGAGCCGCTCGACGCGCGGATCGGCGCGGCCTTCAACGACCACCAGCGCCGCGGAGGCCTGCTCGGCCCGGACGCCGTCGCGGGCGCCCTCGAGGCGATGGGAGCCGAGGTCATCGTCCGGCCGAGCCCGTGGCGCCTCGATGCGGCCCACGCCGATCTGATGGTCGAGTGGTTCGGCGGGTGGGTCGCCGCGGCTTGCGAGCAGGAGCCCGCTCTTGCCGCGCATGCAGTCGCCTACCGGGACCGGCGCCTGGCGCAGGCGGCCGCCGGGCAGCTCGCCGTCACCGTCGACCACGCCGACCTGCTCGCGCTGCCGTGACGGCCGCCGTGCACGCCCCAGCCAGCACCCCGAGCCGCCGGGCCGCCGGGCGGTGGGTCCACCTCGCCGCCGCCGTTACGACGCTCGCCGTCCTGGTCTGGCGCGTTGGAACCGGGCCGTTCCTCGACGGCCTGCGCACAGTCGACGGCGGGGCGCTGGCGGCTGGGTCAGGCATCGCCGTGCTGACCACCGTGTGCTGTGCCTGGCGCTGGAAGACCGTGGCCCGAGGCCTCGGCGTCGACCCGCCGCTGGGTACGGCGGTGGCCGCGTACTACCGCTCGATCTTCCTCAACGTCACGCTGCCCGGCGGAGTCGTGGGCGACGTCCAGCGTGGGATCAGCCACGGCCGGGACACGAGCGACGTCGTTCGCGGGCTGCGCGCCGTGGTGTGGGAGCGCTCGGCCGGGCAGGCCGTGCAGGTCGTCCTCACCGTCGCCATACTCCTCCTCCTGCCGTCGCCCGTGCGGGCGGTCGTGCCGCTCGTCGCGCTCGCGCTCCTCGTGGCCGCAGCCGGCATCGCGCTGGCGACGCGCGTGGGACCGGCCGTCGGCTCGTCCCGGTGGGCGCGGCTGCGCGGCGCCGCGACCCGCGACCTGCGCGACGGGCTGCTCGCCGCGCGGGCGTGGCCGGTCATCGCACTCGCGTCGGCGCTGGTCGTCGCGGGCCACGCGGCCACGTTTCTGATCGCCGCGCGGACCGCGGGGGTCACCGCGCCGCCGTCCCAGATGCTGCCGCTGGCGATGCTCGTGTTGCTGGCAGCGGCGCTGCCCAACGTCGGCGGCTGGGGGCCGCGCGAGGGCGTGACCGCTTGGGCGTTCGCCGCCGCCGGCCTGGGCGCGTCGCTCGGGGTCGCCACCGCAGTCGTGTACGGCGTGATGGTGTTCGTCGCCAGCCTGCCGGGCGCCGCCGTCCTCGCGGCGGCCTGGGTCGTGCGCGCCCGCCGGGGCGGAGCCTCGCATGCCTGACCGCCCGTACACCCTGCTGAGCTGCAGCGTGTCGCTCGACGGCTACCTGGGCGACCATACGCCACGCCTCGCGCTGTCCAACAAGGCTGACTTCGACCGGGTCGACGAGGTGCGCGCCTCCTGCGACGCGATCATGGTCGGCGCGGTCACGGTGCGCACCGACAACCCGCGGCTCCTCGTGCGCTCGCGGGCCCGCCGCGACGAGCGCACAGCGCGCGGGCTCCCGTCGTCTCCGATGAAGATCACCGTGAGCGAGAGCGTGGACCTCGACGCCCACTCGAACTTCTTCACCGTCGGCGAGACCCAGAAGCTCATCTACACCTCGAGCGGGCGCGTGAGGGACGCCCGCGCGCGGCTCGGGCCGGTGGCCACGATCGTCGACGGCGGTCGTCGCGTGCGGATGCGCCGGCTCAGCGAGGACCTCGCCGACCGCGGCGTGGGGCGGCTCATGGTCGAGGGCGGTGGTGTCTTGCACACCCAGTTCCTGGCCGACGACCTCGTCGACGAGCTGCAGCTCGTCGTGGCGCCGTTCTTCGTCGGTGACTCGAGCGCCCCGCGCTTCGTCAGCGACGGGCGCTTCCCGTGGAACGCAGGGCGGCGCGCGACGCTCGCGGAGGTGCGGCAGATCGGCGACGTCGTGCTGCTCCGCTACGCGTTCTCGACCCGGTTCCAGGACGAATGAACGCGACACGGGCGCGACTGCGCCGGACGGGTCCGGCGACCGGGTTGATCGTCCAGGTGCTGCTGGTGGCGCTCCTGGTGGGGACCGCCGGGCTCGGCGCGGCCGGCGAGGTCGTCGGCGTCGCCTGCGCGGTGATCATGGCCGCGGCGCTGGCCCGGGGCCTTGCGCGCGGTCCCGATGCCGGGCTGGGGCCGGCGTCCTGGGTCACGCTCGCCCGGGCCACGCTCGCCGTCGGCGTCGCCGCGCTCGCCGCGGACTCGTTCACGCACGACACACCGGTCGCACTGCTCGTGACGCTCGCCGCGGTCGCGCTCCTGCTCGACGCTGCCGACGGAGCGGTCGCGCGGCGCACCGGGACGGCGACCGCGATGGGCGCGCGCTTCGACGGCGAGGTCGACGCGTTCCTGATCCTCGCCCTCAGCGTCTACGTCGCCCACACCCTCGGCCCGTGGGTGCTCGCGATCGGCGCCGCACGCTACCTGTTCCTCGCCGGCGAGTGGCTGCTGCCGTGGATGCGCGCGCCGCTGCCGCCGCGCCGCTGGCGCAGGCTGGTCGCGGCGACGCAGGGCGTCGTCCTGACGGTTGCGGCCGCCGGGGTCCTGTCCCGGGCGCTCACGCAAGCCCTCCTGGTGGCCGCGCTCGCCCTGGTCGCGGCGTCGTTCGGCCAGTGCGCATGCTGGCTGTGGCGCCGCCGGCACGCCGCATGCGACCAGGGTGACGTCGGTCAGCCCCGGCGCGGGCCGCTGCGCAGGGGCATCGCCGTGGCGCTCACGGTCGTCGCCCTGCTGCTCGTCTGGGCCGCGCTCGTTGCGCCGGATGAGCCGAGCCACATCACCGTTGGCGCGTTCGCTCGGCTCCCTCTCGAGCTTCTCGTCATCGTCGCCGCAACCGCCCTGCTGCCCGCCACCCCGCGCCGCGTGCTGGCCGTGGTCGTGGGAGCGGTGCTGGGCGTGCTCGTGCTCGTGAAGATCCTCGACATCGCGTTCTTCACGGCGTTCGACCGGCCGTTCGATCCCGTCGACGACTTGAGCTACGCGGGGATCGGCGTCGAGACGCTGCGCGACACGGTCGGCAGGTCGACCGCGAACCTCGCCGTGGCCGGCGCGGTCGTGGTCTGCATCGCAGTTCTCGTCGTGCTGGTGCTGGCGCTGCTCCGCGTGACGCGGGTCGCGGCCAGCCATCGCGGCTGGGCGCTCGGGGCGGCGGCGGCAGTCGGCGTCGTCTGGGTGGTCCTCCGCGTCCTCGGCGCGCCGGTCGCCTCCACGAGCGCCGCCGCCCTCGCCGTCGACCAGGTGCATGCCGTGCGGACCGGCTTGCAGGATCGCGCGACGCTCGCCCGCGCGATCGCTCGCGACCGCTTCCGCGCCACGCCCGGCGACCGGCTGCTGGCGGGGCTGCGCGGGAAGGACGTCCTGCTCGTTTTCGTCGAGAGCTACGGGAGGGTCGCAGTCCAGAGCTCGTCCCTCTCGCCGCGGATCAACGCCGTCCTGGACCGGGGCACCGCGGAGTTGCAGGCCGCCGGCTTCTCCTCTCGCAGCGCCTTCCTCACCTCGCCGACCTTCGGCGGCCTCAGCTGGCTGGCGCACGCCACCCTGCAGTCGGGGGTCCGCATCGACGGCCAGCGGCGCTACGACCAGCTCGTCCACAGCGACCGCCTCACCCTCACCTCGGCGTTCAAGCGCGCCGGGTGGCGGGCGGTCGGCGCCATGCCGGCCAACAAGCGCACGTGGAGCGAGGGCTCGACCTTCTACCGCTACGACGAGATCTACGACCGCCGCAACCTCGGCTACCGCGGCCCGCCCTTCGGCCTGCCGTCGATGCCCGACCAGTACGTGCTTGGAGCCCTGCACCGCCTCGAGCTCGCCCGGCGCCAGCGTCCTCCGCTCTTCGCCGAGGTGGACCTCCTCTCGAGCCACGCGCCGTGGACGAGCATCCCCGCGCTGATTCCCTGGGACGATGTCGGCGACGGCTCGATCTTCCATCGACTCCCGGCGCAGGTGTCCACGCGGGACGCGCTGTTCAGCGACCCCGACCGGGTGCGCGCCGCCTACGGCCGCTCGATCGAGTACACGCTGAACACGATCTTCTCGTTCGTGCGGCGCTACGGCGACGAAAGGCTTGTGGTCATCGCCGTGGGCGACCATCAGCCCGCGAGGCTCGTCACCGGCCAGGACGCCGGTCACGACGTGCCGATCTCCGTCATCGCCCACGACCCGAAGGTGATCGACCGGATCGCCGGATGGGGCTGGCAGGACGGCATGTTGCCGAGCGCGCAGGCGCCGGTCTGGCCGATGTCCGCGTTCCGTGACCGCTTCCTCACCGCGTTCGGCTCGTGAGGCAGGACGACCGCGCGCCGTTCGACCGGGCACTACACCGCGCGCGCGTGTCGGCGTACGTTCCCGGCGAGTTCGTCGGTCAGGAGAGCTTCATGACCGCCGCCGAGATCCGAGCCCTAGCGGTCGCGGCCGGCGTCGGCGCCGGGGTCAGGGTGCTGGACCTCTGCTGCGGCACCGCCGGAGCCGGGCGTCACCTCGCGCGGGAGCTGGGCTGCGATTACCTGGGTGTGGACGCCAGCGCGAGCGCCGTCGCCATCGCCCGGCAGCGTGCGCGTGACCTGCAATGTCGTTTTGCGATCGCGCAGGTCCCGCCCCTTCGAACCGGCTCCTTCGACGTGGTGCTCCTGCTCGAGACGATGCTCGCCTTTGAGGACAAGGACGCGTTGGTGCGCGAGATCGCCGCGACGCTCCGGCCCGGCGGGCGCTTCGCCTTCACCCTCGAGGAGGGGCCGCCGCTTACGACGGCCGAGCGGGCGGCGATGCCCGACGCCGACACGGTCTGGCTCACGCAGCTCGACGAGATGACCACGTTCCTGGAGCGGGCCGGACTTGACGTCACGTGGCAGGAGGACCACAGCCGCGCGCACGGCGCGATGGCGCAGGCACTGGCGGGCGCGTTCGTCGCGGACGCCGGGGACATCGCCGCGCACATCGGCCGCCGGGCGCTCGACGAGTTGCTCGCCGCCCACCGGCTGTGGGTCGAGTGGCTGGACGAGGGGCGGGTCCGGAAGCTCGCGCTCGTGGCGGAGCGGACTGTTGCCAGGCGCGCGGCTCGCCGGCGGTGAACTCGGGGCGCCGCGACGACAAGTGTGCGGTACGGCGCAGGGGTGACTGCGACTCACGTTGACGACTTGCAGGACTGGCGGGTTTCCAGCGCCGGCCCTTCGCATCGGGTCCGGCAAGCTGTCGCACCACGCCCGCTGCGACGTATTGATCGTGTGCGAGACCAGTGACGGGTTAGCGTCTCATTGACGCCGGCAGGACCGACGCGGCCCGCCACTCAAGGGACCCATGAACGTGACGATCATCGGCACCGGGAACATGGCGCGAGGGATCGGCAGCGCCGTGAGGCGGACGTCACCGATACGAGGTGTTCACGGCACGTTCACGGACTGATCTCTGCACGGCACAGAGAGCCAGAGAGCTATCCGCGCGTCCGGGTCCAGACGGGCGAGGCCGCTAGCCCATGCAACAAGCCGGCACGGCCCCCATCTACCTATGCAATGCTTCAGCAGATGCAGGACCTCAGCCTGGGACAGGCGGCGCGTGCGATCGGCGTGAGCGTCGACACGCTGCGGCGCTGGGATCGCGCCGGCAAGCTCGAGACCACGCGCGACGAGCGCAACCAGCGACGAGTGCCGCAGCGTGAGGTCGAGCGGCTCACGAGCCGCCTGCCGCGGCATTTGGTCGGCGACGGGCTCTCGGCGCGCAACCGGTTCCCAGGCACCGTCGTCTCCGTCGAGGTCGACGGCGTGATGGCGCTGGTGGAGATCGAGGCCGGTCCGCATCGGATCACGGCGGCGATCACGCGCGATGCGGTGGAGGAGCTAGGTCTCGTGGAGGGCGCGCGGGCCACGGCCGCGGTGAAGGCGACGTCGGTGATGATCGAGAGAGGCGAGCGATGAGGACGGCACGGTGGCTCGCGGTTCTTCTGGCGCTGATCGCGCCGGCGCTGGGCGGGTGCGGGGAGGACGACGAGGGATCGAGCGGGTCCGGCGGTGACGGCGATGGCAAGCCGCAATTGACCGTGTCGGCCGCGTCGTCACTGAAGACGGCGTTCACCGAGTACGGCAAGCAGCTCTCCGACGCGAACGCGAAGTTCTCGTTCGCGGGCTCGGACGAGCTCGCCGCGCAGATCGAGCAGGGCGTCAAGCCCGACGTCTACGCCGCGGCGAACACGTCGCTCCCGGATGAGCTGTACCAGAAGGGACTGGTCGAGCAGCCGACCACCTTCGCCGGCAACGAGCTGGTGCTGGCAGTCCCGGCCGACAGCGACAAGGTCGCCGCACTGGAGGACCTCGCCAACGACGGCGTGACGATCGCCATCGGCCAGGAGGACGTGCCGGTCGGGTCCTACACCCACACCGTGCTCGACAAGCTCCCGCCAGAGCAGAGCGAGGCGATCGTCGCCAACCTGCGCTCGGAGGAGCCCGACGTCGCGGGCATCACCGGCAAGCTCACGCAGGGCGCGGTCGATGCCGGCTTCCTGTACATCTCCGACGTGCGCGCGACCGACGGACAGCTCACGGCGATCACGCTGCCGGACGACCTGCAGCCTCAGGTCGCGTATGGGATCGCCGTGGTCAAGGGCGCCAAGGAGCCCGAGGCGGCGCAGGCGTTCATCGATGGGCTGCTCGACGGAGCAGGAGCGCAAGCGCTCACGGACGCCGGGTTCGACCCGCCCGAACAGTGAGGCGCTCGGGCTGGTTCCCCGTGCTTCTGGTCGCAGCGCTCACCGTCGCGCTGCTGTTCCTGACGCTGCCGATCGTCGCGATCTTCATCGACACCGGCCCCCTGGACCTGCTCTCGAGCCTCGGCGAGGAGGGGGCACTGGAGGCGCTGCGCCTGAGCCTGTTCTGCACCGCCGTCGCCGTCACGATCATCATCATCGTCGGCACTCCCGCCGCCTATCTACTGGCCACGCGCCGGTTCCGCGGACGAGCGGCGATCGTCACGCTCGTCGAGCTGCCGCTCGTGTTGCCGCCGGCGGTCGCGGGCATCGGCCTGCTCGCCGCGCTGGGACCGAACGGCGTGCTCGGCGGCCTGATCGAGGACGCCGGCGTGCGAATCGTGCTCACCACTGCGGGCGTGATCGTGGCGCTCACGTTCGTCGCCGCCCCCTTCTACCTGCGCCAGGCCCAGGCCGGGTTCGAGGCGGTCGACCGGACATGGCTGGACGCCTCGCGGACTCTCGGCGCCGGCGAGGCGCGCACATTCCTCCGAGTCGCGATCCCGGCGGCCGGGCCTGGCCTGGTCTCCGGGCTGGCGCTCGCGTGGGGCCGCGCGCTGGGCGAGTTCGGCGCGACGCTGATGTTCGCCGGATCCTTTCGCGGTATCACCCAGACCGTGCCGTTGGCGATCTACGAGCGCTTCTCGACCGACTTCACCAGCGCGCTCGCGCTCTCGGCGGTGCTGGTGGCCGTGTCGGGCGCCCTGCTGATGTCGGTCAAGCTGCTCAGCGGCTCGGCGTGGCTCGGCGGTGCTGCGCGTTGAGGCCGCCACGCGACTCGGGGCGTTCTCCCTCGACGTCGCGCTCGAGATCCCACCCAGAACCTGCCTCGCGCTCGCGGGCCCATCCGGCGCCGGCAAGACCTCAGTCCTGCGGATCGTGGCCGGCCTCGTCCACCCCCACACAGGCCGAGTGCAGTGTGCCGACGAGTTGTGGCTCGACACCGACCGCGGTGTCGACGTCGCGCCCGAGCACCGGCGCTGCGGCTACGTCTTCCAGGAGTATGCTCTCTTCGCGCACCTCAGCGCCTGGCAGAACGTCGCCTACCCGTTGCGCGGGCCCAACCGGACCGAGCGCCGCGCCCGCGCACTCGCGCTCCTCGACCGCTTCGGAATCGCCCACCTCGCCGACCAGCGCCCACGAACGCTGTCCGGCGGCGAGCGCCAGCGCGTCGCCGTCGCCCGCGCCCTCGCGCGCCGCCCGGCCGCCCTGCTGCTCGACGAGCCGCTGTCAGCGCTCGACCCGCGCCTGCGGGCCCACGCGGGCCGCGAGCTCGCCGCCGTGCTCGCCGAGACCGGCGTCCCCGCCCTGCTCGTCACCCACGACTTCACCGAGGCCGCCGTGCTCGGGACCCGCGTCGGGGTCATCGACGGCGGCCGTGTCATCCAGCACGGCACCGCCGCCGAGCTCGCCGCCTCCCCCGCGTCGGCGTTCGTCGCCGACTTCACCGGCGCCATCGTGCTCACTGGCACCGCCCGCGCCCAGCCCGACGGGCTCACGCACGTCGAGCTCGACGGCGGCGGAACCGTGTTCAGCACCGAACCCGGCGACGGGCCCGTCGCGATCAGCATCTACCCGTGGGAGATCGCCCTCGCCCCGCCGGACGCTGCACAGGTCGGTTCCGCCCAGAACCACCTTCCCGCACGAGTCGTGTCCGTGACCGCGGTCGGCAACCGCGTCCGCGTCGGGCTCGCCGCCCCGCAGCCGCTCACCGCCGAGCTCAGCGACGCATCCGTGCACGCGCTCGACCTCAAGCCCGACGCACACGTGATCGCGACCTGGAAGGCTGCCGCCACCCGCCTGCTACGGCTGTGACACCGAACGCGTCGCCCGGCGATCGTGCCGAGCGAGATCCGGCTCGCGCGGCAAGGCACATCGAGCGATCCCGCGATCGCCGCGATCGTCGCGTTCGCGCAGCCGGTCCTTGCGGCACCCGCCGAGATCGGCGACGCCGACGTCGACCGCCTCCACCCCCACGGATACCCCGACGAGCAGATCGCCGAGGTCGCGGGCCTCGTGGGTCTGCAGCTTCTTACGGGTGCGTTCAACCTGATCGCGGGCATCCACGCCGCTGCGGACACACTCGCTGAGCTCACGTCGCCAAGCGTCGTCGATGAGCCCGGTCACTGACGGCGTTCGACGAGCGCCCGGCGCGCGCGGCGGAAGCGGGCGGTGGCCGCCTGCTTGTTCGCGCGCGCCGCCATCTGGAACGGGCGATCGCCGAGCAGCATCCGGAACGCGAGCCGAAGGGTGCCGGCGGCGGCCTTATCCGGCGAGCCGGAGTCGAACGGCGGCTGCGGGTCGTACTCGATGAGCAGCTGCAGGGACTCGGCGAGCTCGCGGCCGTGGACGCGGTCGGTCAGTGCCAGCGCCATGTCGATGCCGGCCGAGACGCCCGCTCCACTGATGTGCGTCCCCTGCCACACGACGCGGTCCTCGACCACCTCGACGCCCATCGCCCGCAGGTTGTCGCGGAACCCCCAGTGTGTCGTCGTCGTCTTGCCCTCGAGCAGACCCGCGGCCGCGTAAAGCCCGGCGCCGGTGCACACCGACGCCGTCCACTGGCAGCCTGGCGCCGCTTCGCGCAGCCAGCCGATCAGCACCTCGTCGCTGAGCACGGGTACGGGGTTCTGGCTGCCCGGCACAACGATGAGGTCGGGCTGCGGCATCGTGTCCGGCGTGTCGGTCGGGATCACCGTGAGCCCGCGATCGGCTCGCACCGGCTCGGGCGAGCTTGCGACGAAGTGGACGTCTGCGCCGGGCCAGCGGCTGATGACCTCGTAGGGCCCGACGAGGTCGAGCCCGGTGAAGTCGGGATAGACGACGTAGGCGATCTGCATCGCTCGATCCTAAGCGGGTCGGAGGAGGCACGCAGAGTCGAATAACTGACCGTCGCGCGTGGGTGCGCGCGTTAGGTTCTCTTAGGCTCGCTCGCATCGAGTGGGCGCTCGACACAGCTCTAGAGAGGAGAGGGCCGGATGACCTCGATGGATCACTTCCCGACCGAGACCGCCGGCCTGGCCGCGGCGCACCGTCCGCAAGTCGTCGAGCTAGGGGACGGTGACCGGTTCGAGTTGCGCATCGCCCCGGTCACGAAGCGGATCGGCGATGCCACGGTGCGGATGCTCGCGTACAACGGCTCCATCCGCGGGCCGACGATCAGGGTCCCCGAGGGCTGTGAGGTCGACATCGACATCGTCAACGACGGCGACCACGACTCGACCGTCCACTGGCACGGCCTGCGCCTCGAGAACCGCTACGACGGAACGCACGAGACCCAGACGCTGATCCCGGTCGGCGGCCGTTTCACCGCTCGCGTGGCGGTCCCGGACCCCGGGGTCTACTGGTACCACCCGCACGTCCGCGAGGACTACGGGCAGGAGCTGGGGCTGTACGGCAACGTGCTCGTCGACCCCGCCGATCCCGACTACTGGCCGCCGGTGAACCGCGAGGTCGCCCTCACGCTCGACGACATCCTGCTCGAGGACGGCAAGGTCGCGCCGTTTAGCCGTACGGAGACGAACTACGCCGCCATGGGGCGATTCGGCGACGTCCTGCTCATCAGCGGCGAGCCGGAGCTCGCGCTGACCGCGAAACGTGGCGAGGTCGTCCGCCTTTACTTGACCGACACGGCGAACACCCGCGTCTTCAAGGTCGCACTGCCAGGTGCGCGCATGAAGCTCGTCGGCGGCGATAGCGGCCGGCAGGAGCACGAGGAGTTCGTCGACGAGGTGGTCCTGGCGCCAAGTGAGCGCGCGGTCATCGATGTCCTGTTCGAGGAGGCGGGGCCGCTGACCCTCGAGCACCGGACACCCGACCGGACGTACTCCCTCGCCACGATCGACGTGTCGGACGAGCCGGCGTCACCCGCGCTGGCGGAGCAGTTCGATGTCATTCGCACCGCCCCGGAGCTGGCCGCGGAGCGCCACCGGCTCGCGGAGTACCTCGAGGCGGAGCCCGACAAGACGCTCGCGTTCGTGGCCGAGATGGACTTCGACGCGCCTGCGGACGGCCCGGTCGTCTACACGTGCCCGATGCATCCGGATGTCGTGAGCGAGGAACCGGGGAGCTGCCCGCAGTGCGGGATGAAGCTGATGCCGGCGGCGACGAGCTACACATGCCCGATGCATCCCGACGT
Organism: Solirubrobacteraceae bacterium; assembly: GCA_036257565.1. GTDB lineage: Bacteria > Actinomycetota > Thermoleophilia > Solirubrobacterales > Solirubrobacteraceae > DASSUW01. The sequence goes on from DATAFH010000046.1 coordinate 16,739, forward strand.
CGTGAGCGAGGAGCCCGGCCGATGCCCGGAGTGCGGAATGAAGCTGATGCCGTCGCAGATGGTCGCTGCGGCCGCGGGCTCGCATGAGCACGGCCACGACGACATGCATGAGCACGAGCATGAGGACACGCACGAACATGGCGACCACGACCACGAGGCTGCGCACGGACATGGCCACCACGGGCATGCTGTCGCGGGCGGCATCGAGTGGGAGGACGACATGGTCGACGTCAACCGGATGACGACGCCGGCCAACATGCGCTGGAAGATCGTGGACCGGGCGACGGGCGCCGAGAACCATGCCATCCAGTGGCAGTTCCGCGTGGGCGATCGCGTCAAGGTCCGTCTGGTGAACGAGATGGACTCCGACCACCCGATGCACCACCCGTTCCACGTCCACGGCGCGGGGCGGTTTCTCATCCTGGCCCGCGACGGGCAGGCCGAGCCGAACCTGGTGTGGAAGGACACGGTGCTCGTCACGACCGGCGAGACGGTCGACATCCTGCTCGACGTCACGAACGTCGGCCGCTGGATGGCGCACTGCCACATCGCCGAGCACCATGAGAGCGGGATGATGTTCAGCTTCGAGGTGACGGCGTGAGCGCCCGGCGCGAGGTCGTCGTCGTCGGCGGCGGCCAGGCCGGCCTGGCGATCGGCCACTACCTGGCCGAGCAGAGCCGCGACTTCGTGATCCTCGAGGCCGCGTCCGAGCCTGCGGCGACGTGGCGCGAGCGCTGGGACTCACTCGTGCTCTTCACCCCGGTGCGCAACGACAGCCTGCCGGGCAAGCCGTTCCCGGGGGACCAGGACCACTACCCGACGCGCGACGAGGTGGTCGCGTACCTCGAGGACTACGCGCGCGACCTGCCGGTGGAGCTCAGCGCGCGCGTTACGGCGGTCCGCGAGACCCGCGAAGGCTACGTGGTCGAGCTCGACGGCCGCCGGCCGTACGAAGCGGACCAGGTCGTCGTCGCGACCGGCCCGTTCCAGGTGCCGGTCATCCCGGAGATCGCGAACCGGCTCGACCCCGGCGTGGTGCAGCTTCACAGCACCGACTACCGCAACCCGGATGCGCTGCCGGCAGGGACGACGCTCGTGGTGGGCGGCGGCAACACCGGCTTCCAGATCGCCGATGAGCTCGCGGCCTCGCGGGAGGTCCACCTCGCCATCGGCTCGCGGCAGACACCGCTGCCGCAGCGCATCCTCGGGCGCGACCTGTTCCGCTACCTCGAGGCGCTTGGGCTGATGCGCAAGTCGGTCGAGACGCGGATCGGCTCGCGGATGCAGCACCGCGAGACGCTGATCGGGTCCAGCCCGCGCGGCATCCGCCGGCGCGGCGTGCGAGTGCATCCGCGGGCGGTCGACGCGGCCAGCCGCGAGGTGACGTTCAACGACGGAGAGCGGCTGCCGGTCGACGCGGTCGTCTGGGCCACCGGCTTCAGGGTCGATCACTCGTGGATCGACGCGCCGGTCTTCGACGAGCAGGGGCGTGCACGGCACCGCCGCGGAGTCACGGATGCGGCGGGTCTGTACTTCCTCGGGCTGCAGTGGCAGTACACGCGCGGCTCGGCGCTGCTCGGCTGGGTCAAGGAGGATGCGCGCCACATAGCCGAGCAGATCGCCGCGCACCAGCGCGCACGGCCGGCGCACGTCACCGCTTGAGACCAGCTCGTCTCGATCTGCGCCCGTTCGCGCCCGGCGACGCGCTCGAGGGCCTGATGCCCTCGGTACCATTTTCGATGCATGACTCAGCCAGCGCACATCAGCCGACCCGCCCTCCCGGCGTCGTCCCTGTGCGCGGCGCGGTCGTGGTGGGCCTGCCGCTAGCCGGCAGGCCGCTTCAGACCCTCATCTGAGACCGGCCGCAGTTCCGGCCCGACCCCAGCGGGGCCGGCCACCGCGCGCCCACGGTGATCTCTCACGGCCCCCGTCGCTGACACGGGCGCCAACCCCAGGAGATGACCGTCATGACCCACACCACAGCACAGCCCGAACGATCGAGCCGCGCGGCCACGGCCCGCTCAACCGTCACCCTGACCGGGGTCCAGCCGACCGGGGATCTGCACCTCGGCAACTACATCGGCGCGATCCGGCCGCTGGCGGATCTCGCGGTCGACGCGACCCGGGACGTGTACATCTTCGTTGCCGATCTACACGCGCTCAACAGCCGGCCCGATCCGGCGGTGCTGCGCGAGCGCTCCCGGCGGCTCGTCGCCGTGCTGCTCGCCTGCGACCTCGACCGCCCGAACGTCCACGTGTACCGCCAGAGCCGGGTCCCCCCGGTCGCCGGCATGGCCGCCCTACTCAACAACGTCACAGCCAAGGGGCTGCTGAACCGCGCCCACGCCTACAAGGCGGCGGTCGCGGCCAATGTCGCGGCCGGACGCGACCCCGAGCACGGCGTGAACATGGGCCTGTACAGCTACCCGGTGCTCATGGCCGCCGACATCCTCGCGCTCGACGCTGACGAGGTGCCGGTGGGCGCCGACCAGGCGCAGCACCTGGAGATCGCCGTGGACCTCGCCCAGCAGTTCTCGCGCAGCTACCGGCCCGGCGTGCTGCGCGAGCCGCGCGCGCTCATCGCCCGGACGACCGCGACGCTCCCCGGCCTCGACGGCCGCAAGATGAGCAAGTCCTACGGCAACGCCATCCCGCTCATGGCGGAGCCGGACGACATGCGCAAGCTGGTCCGGCGGATCGTCACCGACTCCACGCCACCGGCGCAGCGGAAGGATCCCGAGACGTGCACACTCGTCGCGCTGCTGCGTGCGTTCGCCGACCCTGGGACGGTCGCCGCCGTCGAGGAGCGCTATCGCACCGGCGGGATTGGCTACGGCGAGGTCAAGGCGCAGCTCGCGGACGCCATCGATGCGCACGTCGCGCCGATGCGCTACCGCTACCAGCGACTGCTCACCGACCCGGCCGAGCTCGACGCCCGGCTTGCCAGGGGTGAGCAGCACGCCTGCCAGCGCGCCGATCGGACGCTCGCCCGTACGGTGGTCGCCATGGGCCTGTAGCGCAGACGCCCTGTGAAGCCTCGACCAATGATCAAGCCGAGGCACGGCGACGGAATCGCTGCCACTTCACGTGCGCAGGCCTCCCGCCATGTGAGGCGCGCTGCGCAGGAGGCTCTCCCTCTTGTTCACGATCAGGAGGGATGTCAATGAGCGACCCGTTGCGGGTTCAGTTATCAGTGCCGTTGCAAGGGCTGATCGATCGCGACGACGTCGCCGGCGGCGTCGAACTCGACCGTGACCGCGAGGCGCTGGCCGCCTGCGCGGCGGCCTCGGCCAAGGAGCAATTGTCACCTGCGCGCCCGACATCGAGACCCTCGGACGGTCTCCGGTCTTGGACGACGCGGATCTAGCCGACGCTCGGCTCGGCAAACCAAGCCTGCCGGATCCGCGGGCGGCGCGTCGTGGGGCCGTTACCCCCGTGGCGTGGGAGCACGTCGCTACTCGCGCATCGGGGTGGCGCGCATCGGCGCAGGCATGAGCGCTGCACCGGCGATCACGAGACAGAACGCGAGGAAGCGGGCGGTGATCTCGAGTGCGCCGGAGCCGATCGGCTCGTGGAAGACAAGGATCCCGCCGACGATCGCGATCAGGTTGGCGGCCACGGAGGTGAGCGCGATGACTTCGACGCCGTCGCCGATCTGGAGGCTGCGGGCGGAGGCGTAGAAGGCGATCACCCCGGCGATGAGCGCGGTCAGCGTCCACGGGCTCACCAACCCGAGCACCGGTCCGGGCGCAGCTTGGGTGAGGTACTTGAGCGCGATATCGGAGACGCCCCACAGCGCGCCGGCGGCGGCGCCGAGGAGCAGTCCCTCGCCGCGGTTCGGGAGGTGGCGGCGGGTCGAGATCCTCACGAGCGCAGCGACGACGATGAAGATCGCGCCCTCGATGGCGATCAGCGCGGCCAGCGACGCTCGCTGCGTGTCGTCGGCGCCGCCGCTGGTCAATCCGATCACTACCAGCCCGGCGGCGGTGATCGTGATGCCGACCCATTGTCGTCGTCCGAGGTGGAAGCCGAAGAAGCGCTCGGCGAGCACGGCGAGGAAGACGAGCCCGCCGGAGAGGACGGCCTGCACGATCGACAGCGGGGCGAGCGAGAGCGCGCCGACGTGCAGACCCCAGGCCACGACCGCCACGATCCAGCCGACCAGGAACCACTTGGAGCGGAAGAGATCGACGGCGCTGCCCAGCGGATGGCGGACCCGGATCGGCGGAGCGAGCACCGCGCCGCGGTGCTTGAACAGGAAGGCGAGGTTGGTGGCCAGCGCCGAAGCCAGCGCGAGGATCAGTCCGAGGACCACGAGAACCGGCCGGCCTGGACGCGGGGTTGGTCGTGGGCGATCCTCCGAAGTTCCTTTCCGGCCATGCCGGGGGCACCGGCGGGTACGATTGCGCGGACTTCCCCATCGCGAGCACGTTCGGTCCCGCTGTGAGCCCACGAGACGTTCAGAGCACGCCCCAGACGCACGGCGACGTGCTGACGGCTATCTCGGACGGGATCGTGGCGCTGCTGAAGGAGTTCTACGGCCGCGGGCCGACTCGCGCGAAGTCCTACTACGAGGATGACTTGGTGGTGTGCCTGCTGCGCGGGGGCTTCTCGCGCGTGGAGCAGACGCTGTTGGAGGGCGGACGCGGTTCTGCCGTGATCCAGCAGCGGATGGAGTTTCAGGAGCTGATGCGTGAGCGCTTTGAGGCGGTGATCGAGCGCGCGACCGGCCGGCGGGTGATCGGCTTCATGAGCGGCAACCAGCAGGATCCCGACATAATGTCGGAGGTCTTCATCCTGGCGCCGACCGATCTCGTCGATGACCACGAGGTGCCTACAGGCCACCGTCGTCCGCTTGACGTGGCGAGTAACGTGAGTACCGGAGGGCATCCATTGTGAAGTCGGCCCCCAGCGGGCCGGCCGGCAGCACGACCTGACTTCCAGACCGGTCCATCAGAACCACTGGAGGTCGCCATGTCCATCGAGCTGGGTTCCTCGGCCTCGGACGCCGTCCGCGCCGAGGCGTTGCGGCCGCGGTTCGCCTGCTCGTGCACGAACGGCGGTCTGGACACTGCGTGGGTACACGTGCGCGGCGAGCTCGACCTCGAGACGACGCCGGAGCTGGAGCGGACCTTGGACGAGTCCCAGGCGCGACTGGTCGTGCTCGACCTGCGCGAGCTCGCGTTCATCGACAGCTGCGGCATGCACGCCATCGTGAGGGCCGGCACCCGCGCTCGGCAGGCCGGCCGCCGGCTGGTTCTCGTGCGCGTGCCCGCTGGCGTGGACCGCATGTTCACGCTGACCGGGATCTCCGACCAGGTCGAGATCGGCGATGTCGACCCGGTCGCGCCGCCCGTCCACGCGGTCCAGCGGTCACTCGTCGCGCGAAGTCTGCTCATGGCCGACAAGACGCCCCGCAATCGCGAGGCTGCGCGCTGAGGAGGATCACGCACGATGGACGCCACCACCCATCCGCGGGAAGTCGCCGAGATGGTCCCGATCGAGCACGAGACGTCCGACCGGGTCGTGCGGACGATGGTCTTTGCGGTGCCGCCCGCCGCGGTCGTGGTTGGGGGATGGCTGGCGTGGGGCGGCGCCCTGCACTGGCAGGACCTGCTCGTGCTCGCGATCACCTACACGCTCACCGGACTGGGCATCACCGTCGGCTATCACCGGCTCTTCACCCACCGCAGCTTCAAGACCACACGCACGGTTCGGGCGCTCCTGGCCGTGCTCGGCTCGATGGCGGTCGAGGGACCGATCATCGATTGGGTCGCCACCCACCGCAAGCACCACCGCTTCTCAGACCACCCCGGCGACCCGCACAGCCCACACGTCGGCCATGCGTCGGGATGGCGGGGCGCGCTGCACGGACTCGCTCACGCGCACGTCGGCTGGATGCTCCGCGGCAAGGACAAGGCCAACCCACGCCGCTACGCAAAGGATCTGCTCGCCGACGGTGACCTGCGCTTGATCAGCCGCACCTTCCCGCTCTGGGTGGCGGCCGGGCTCGCGCTCCCGTTCGGCCTCGGCGTCGTCCTCACCGGAACCGTCGCCGGCGGGCTCACCGGCCTCCTGTGGGGCGGAGCCGTGCGCATCTTCCTTCTTCATCACGCGACCTTCAGCATCAACTCGCTCTGCCACTTCTACGGCCGGCGACCGTTCGCGACCAGCGATCAGTCACGCAATCTCGCCTGGCTGGCGCCGATCGCCTTGGGCGAGGCGTGGCACAACAACCACCACGCCTTCCCCACCTCCGCACGGCACGGACTGGGCCGCCGGCAGCTCGACCCCGGCGCCTGGCTCATCACCGCGCTGGAGTGCTGCCACCTCGCCTGGGACGTCATCCGGATCAGCCCAGCACGCCAGCAAGCCAAACGCGGAGGTGCGGCAGGGTGACTCAACGCCCAGGGCAGACCTCGTTTCGCCGACGCGGAAGCCCCGAGGTCGTCGACAACGGTGGGGCGAGAGCCCGGTTCCCACCGCTCCGTGCTCGCCCATTCCCGTGGTCCGTCGAGTAGAACCCGGTGCCCTTGAAGCGGGGCGTAAAGGGTTGCAGGACCCGCTCGACGCTCTGCCCGGTTGTCGGGCAGTCGAGCAGCGCGTCCTCAGCCATCCGTTGCTCGGTCTCGAAGGTCGAGCCGTCCCGCCTCCGGTAGACGTACACGGGCACGCTCAGCAGCTCCCAAGCTCACGGCACCGACCTGTGCAACCGCTCGAAGGCGAAGCTGCCGCCCTCGTTCGCCCAGCGGTCCGCATCCAGGCCCGCATCGGACGCGGCGCGTGCGGTGGTGGCGACCGCGACGGCGATCGTCGGCCGGGGCCCAGCCGGAATCGGTCCGCGCGCTCCGCCGACGGTCACCTTCAGTGTCGTTCGCGGCCCATCTTCGGACGCCCACCGGGCGCCGCAATGCCAGCACGTGTCCTCCTGGCGGGCCATCGGCGCCCGGCAGGAGCGGCACACGCGAGGGAAATGTCGTTCGCGCATGACTCACCTCTCCTTCGTCTGTGACCCTGCCGGCGCGGCCTGGCTCCGCGTGTCAGGCCTCGTCCCGACGGCCTTGTCCTCGGCGCGAGCCGGTGCGGGCGGAGGTCGGCCCGCAATATCGCCTTCGTCCGAGGGAGCGCTGTCGTGGTGGACGCGGATCGGTTCGGGGACCACCCCGGGTACCGACGACCCGCTCAGCTCCATCGTGGGCTTCGTTTCCATGCCGGCGACCTTTCCGAGCGCGGATCACCGGTGTCGGCACCCGACCGCTCGATAGCAGGGCGGCCCTTCTGTCGCTGGAGGGGAAACTGTCCGTGAGGTCACGGTCGGCATTTCGCCGACCGGTACTCTGCGCGAAGTCGCTTTCGCAGGAGCGGCAAAGTGGTCTGTAGCTCGATTTTACTCCGTTCCGGCATAGCTGCGTAACGGCGCCGTCTCCTGGCGCGGCTGGCCCGGTTGAAGGACGGCGGCACGGGGAGGACGAGGCGCCACTAAGTCCGGTAGCGTCGCCGGCTCTGGATCAGTGCGTGGTTGAGCATCGCGGCATCGTCATCCTCGCGCGCGACGACGACGACCTTGTTCCAGACGCCCGGATGCACCACCCGCTCGTTGTAGATCTGAGTTCGAAAGCGCTCTGTGTAGACCGCAGGCAGCGTGTCACCGACCCCGTACATGCGGCGCCCTCCGTCGCTGCCGCGAACGACCGCCACGAGCTCGCGCGTGTCCTCGAAGTCGTCAGCGGCGACGAACTCGACCAGCGGATGCTGCGGCGAGCCGCCGCTGAGGAACGCGACGACGTACTTGCGATCCCGTCCCCAGGCGTTCTCGCGGATCGTCTCCCCGAGCCCGATCTGCACCGCGCCCTCGGCGCGCGTCGTGCCCATGAACACGCGATAAGGCGCGTAACCGTCGCGCCGTTTCGGCCACCGATACGACTCGCCCTCGCGCTCCTGCAGGAGGCGCCAATCCTCGGGCAGGTCCGACGACCCCAGGCGAACGGGAGCTCCGGAGGGACCGCCGGCACCGACGTGACTGATGATCGGCTTCGCAAAGCCCGCTTCGGAGAGTCGGGCCAGGAGCGGGCCGAGGTCGCGGTCCGGGACGTGCTCGACGGTGACAGAGAACGGAGACATCGCTTCCTCTAGAAGGATAACGTAGAGAAACGTATCTCGTGAGCAACCGTTCGCGAGAAGCTGCTAGGATCACGGCAAGCGCTCAGACCCCCTGCCGACGTCGACAAGCCTGACGGTTCCTCGACTGTCTCTCTCGGGCCGAGCGCGCCAGGAGGACTCAACCGAGACCTCCATCCCCTGCAGAATCGAGCATCCATGCATGCCACCATTCGACGCTACGAGTCGATCGACCAGAGCCGCACGAGCGAGCTCGTCAAGAAGGTCGACGAGACCCTCCTCCCCGCCCTGAGCGAGCTGCCGGGCTTCAACGGCTACTCCCTCATCGACGCCGGCAACGGCGTCATGACGTCCATCGGCTTCTTCGACACCGCGGCGCAGGCCGACGAGTCGACCCGCGTCGCCGGCAGCTGGCTGCGCGAGCAGAAGCTCGAGACGGCGCTCCCGAACCCGCCGAAGATCACGAGCGGCGAGGTCGTCGTCCACAAGACGCGCGAGCTCGTCCAGGCCTAACAGCTTCCAGCGCTGTTCGGTGGCGAGAGAAGGCCCGCACACGCGGGCCTTCTTCGCCGCTGTTGAGGCTCGGCGGGGACACCCGAGCCTCGAAGACCGTCAGCAGAACCGCGCCCGACTCCGACCGGGCGAGAAGGAGGCACTCATGAACCTGAAGCCAGAACCTACCGAGCGCGCACGCACGGTCGGCCACATCTCCCATATCGCGCAGGCGTGCGTGGACCAGCGGGTCAAGGAGATCCTTGCCCGCCGCGTCGCGCCGGACCGAGCGCGGCGCGCAGCGCAACGGCTCAACTGAGCACGGGAGCAGGATCAATGCCGAACATCATGGTCGTCGCAGACACCGCCAATGGAGGCGACGCCACCGTCTTCCTGGCTGAACGCTTGATGACCGTGCAGC
>DATAFH010000047.1:0-82988 GCA_036257565.1 Solirubrobacteraceae bacterium
CGACCAGCGCGAACACCCCGACGTCGAAGAGCACGGCGGTGATCAGCTCGAGGCTGCCGATCGTGACGACGTCGGCGCCGGGCGGCGGCACGTGCTGGAGCGGCGCATCGCCGAAGAGCGCGGGCACGAACGCGACCCCCACGTCCTTGCCGTGAGCGTCGTCGACGAGCGCGATGTGACGCTCGGCGCTCGAGTCTGCGGGGACCGGTCGCGACAGCCCGGCCCAGACGGTCAGCAGCGCGGCGAGGCCGGCCAGCGCGCCGACCAGCGGATCGCGCCACCGCCGCGAGCGCGGCACCGAGAGCGCCGCCTCCCGCCGCAGCACGTCGTGCGGGAAGCGCGCCAGCACGCCGACGAACAGCACCGTGAGGATCGTCTCCACCAGGACGGCGACGAGCGCCACGTCGGGAGCGCCTAGCAGCTCGTAGACGACCGCCAGGCTGAAGCCGACGCCGGACAGCGCCAGCACCAGGCTCAGGTGCTGTCGCGGCCGCGTGACGAGGAGCGCCGCGAGCATGAGGACGGCCAGCGCGGCGACGAGCGGCGCGTCCTCCGAGCGGATGCCGTCCACCCGGTACGCGCCGTCGAACGGGGTGGCGGCGAGGCCCATGGCGGCCAGCACGCCGCCGGGCACCAGCACGGCCACGATGCGCGTGCGCAGGTCGCGCACCTCGACGTCGTGCAGGGCGTTCGACAGCCGGTTGAGCGCGGCCAGGGCGGCGATGTAGGCGCGCTCGGGGCCCGCCACGTCGCCGAGCCGGCGGACGGCGCCGATCGCGCCCCCGAGCGCCGGCCGCCCGACGAGCAGGAGGCCGCCGAGCGCGTACGTCGCCAGCGCCATGACGTTCTCGCTCCGCAGGTCGACGTAGTAGGCCGCGCTGAGCGACACATCGCGGCCCGCCGTGACCGCGCCCGCGTCGCGGGCGAGGTCGGCGAACGGCGCCACGACGACGCCGCCGACCGCGACGAGTCCGCCGAGGGCCACCACGGGCGCCACGAGCCGCGCCGGGATGGGGCCGGCCGCTCGCGGGCGCGGCCCCAGGAACACCTCGCTCCAAAAGCGTCCCGCGTACGCGAAGGTCAGCGCGGCGCCGGCGACGGCAAGGACGGCCAGCCAGGTGCCGCGGTCGGCCGCAGCCTTGAAGAACAGCTCGTCCTTGAAGAAGCCGATCGTGAGCGGCAGGGCGGCCAGCCCGGCGGCGGCCAGGCCGCTCCCGACCGCCAGGGCGGGCATCTCGCGAGCGAGGCCGCCGACCTCGCGCAGCGACCGGCCCCCGGTCGCCTCCGTCACCGCTCCGCTGGTCATGAACAGCGCGCTCTTCGCCATCCCGTGCGCGAGGACGTAGAAGCAGGCCCCGACCGCGCCGGCCCCGCCGCCGATTCCCAGCATCGCGACGACGTAGCCGTACTGCGAGATCGTCGAGTAGGCCAGCACGCGCTTGAGCCCCTGCGCGGAGAGGGCGAGCACGCCGCCGACGGCCATCGAGACGAGGCCGACCGCCAGCACGCCGTCGAGCAGCCCGTCGACCCGTTCGAGCAGCGGGTGGACCCGGCTGAGCAGGAAGACGCCGGCCGCCACCATGGCCGCCGAGTGCAGGTACGCCGACACCGGCGTCGGAGCGGCCATCGCGCGCGGCAGCCAGAAGTGCAGTGGCACCTGCGCGCTCTTGGCCAGCGCGCCTGCCGCGATCAGCACGGCGGCGATCGTCAGCGCGCTCCCGGGCCGAGCTCGCTCGATCAGCTCGGGGATCGACGTCGTTCCGTACTCGTCGCGCAGGATCAGGATCCCGATCAGCAGGAGCACGGCCGAGACCGTCGTGACGAGGAGCGCCATGAGCGCCGACAGGCGCGCCTCCCGGTGCTCGTGGTCGAAGCCGATCAGCAGGTACGACGCGATCGCCGTCAGGTCCCAGAACAGGAAGACGAGGATGAAGTCCTGGGCGGTGGCGAGCCCGACCATCGCCACGAGGAAGAGGACCATCAGCGCGTGGAAGCGGTGCTCCTCGGTGCGCGGGCGCCCCTCGTGCTCGAGGTGCCGTGGCAGGTAGGCAGACGCGAACGTGAAGACCGCCACCCCGACCCCGGCGGCGAGCAGCCCGTAGAGCGCCCCGAGGGCGTCCAGCTCGAACGCCAGCCGCAGGTCGAGCGACGGTACCCACGACATGTCGAACCCGCCGCCCCCGGCGAGCCACGCCGCGAGCAGCCCGCCAAACGCCAGCATCGACGCCAGGACCGCGCTCGCGCCCGCCGTCGGTCTCACCTAAGTCCCTACTCCGGCCGTCGCCGCAATGAACAGCGCGTCTACGCTCGCTCTTCGAGCAGGCGCTCGGTCATCGCGGCCGGCGGCAGCGCGTCGCCGAACAGCCTGCCCTGCGAGAGCGGGCAGCCCTGGGCGGCGAGGAAGTGCTGCTGCACGGGCAGCTCGACCCCTTCGGCGACCGTCGTCATCCCGAGCGCGTCCGACAGCGCGATGACGGCCCGCACGATCGCGCCCGCCTCCGGGTTCTCGGGGATCTCGGCGAGGAACGAGCGGTCGATCTTGAGCGTCTGCACGGGCAGCACGCGCAGCCGCGAGAGCGACGACCAGCCGGCCCCGAAGTCGTCGATCGCCAGCCGCAGCCCCAGCGCCCGCAGGTCGCGCAGGAGCGGGCCGATCCGCTCCGGCTCGCGCAGGGTGGCGGACTCCGTGAGCTCCATGGTCAGCAGGGATGGGTCGATGCCGGCGCTGCGCAAGCGCTCGCCGAGCTCGGCCGCGAAGTCGGGCCGGTGCAGCTCCCGCGGCGAGACGTTGAAGGACACGCGCGGCTCGATCCCCTCCGCCTGCCAGGCGGCGACCTGGGCGGCCAGCGCGTCGATCACCCAGGCGCCGATCGGGTCCAGCAGCCCCATCTCCTCGGCGGCGGGGATGAACTCGTCCGGCATCACGAGGCCGCGCTTGGGGTCGTGCCAGCGCAGGAGCGCCTCCATCGAGTGCAGCCGCCCACTGGCCGTCCACACGATCGGCTGATAGTGCAGCGCCAGCTCCTCGCGGTCGATCGCGCGCCGCAACCGCGTGGAGAGCGCGAGCCGCTCGAGCGGCTCGCGGGTGACGCCCGTGTAGAGCGTCCACGCGGCGCGGCCGCGGCCCTTGCTCTGGTACATCGCCACGTCGGCGTGCTGGAGCAGCTCCTCCGCGCCGTCGGCGTCGTCCGGGAACAGCGAGATCCCGATGCTCGCCTCGACGTGGAACTCGGTGCCGGCCACGGTGAAGGGCTTGGCCAGCCGCGTCGCCAGCTCGTCGGCAAGCTTGCGCGCCACGGTCGCCGCCTCCTCGCGGGGGAGGTCGCCCGCCAGCAGCAGGTACTCGTCGCCGCCGTGGCGGGCGAGCATCGCGTCGCCGCCGCCCACCCCGCGCAGGCGGGCGCCCACGCGGCGCAGGAGACGGTCGCCCGCCGTGTGCCCGAGCGAGTCGTTGACGAGCTTGAAGTTGTCGAGGTCGACGAGCAGCAGCGCGACCGCGCGGCCGCGGCGCCGGCCGCGCGTGACGGCGGCGCGCAGGCGGGACTCGAGCTGGGCGCGGTTCGGCAGGCCGGTCAGCGCGTCGAAGAAGGCGAGCTTGCGCAGCTGCGCCTCGGCACGCACGCGCTCGGTGATGTCCTGGCCTGAGAGCACGGCCACGCGGCGGTCGCGGGCGTCGCGCAGGCACGTGACCTGCCACGCGATGCGGCGCTTCAGGCCCGAGCGCGTGACCACGTGGCCCTCGAGGTGCGCGACGGCGTCCTCCTCGGCCAGCAGGCGCGCAATCGCCCGGCGGGCGTCGGCGCGCTCCTCGGGCGGCACCACCTCGGCGAGCCACTCCGCGCCCACGAGCTCGCCGGCCGGGTCCTCGAGCACCTGCCGCCCCTCGCGGTTGAGCAGCGACACGATGCCATCGGCGGTGAGGACCACCAGCAGCCCGCTGGCCACGTCGAGGTACGACTGCGCGTGTTCGGAGTCGATCCACAGCGCGCTCTCCACCCTGTCGGCGTCGGTGGCCGTGGACACGAGGGAGCGCTTGGGGGGCACCGGCCGCCCCAGGGTACCTGGCCCGACCACCCCAGGTCAGCCCACGAGGTCTACAAGCACTTCGCGGAGCCCGCCGGCCACGTAGGCCTCGTTGAGGCGGCGCTCAAAGGTCTGCGAAGTGCTGGATGCCGGCGTCGATCGCGTCGTCGGCGAGCGCGTGGGTGGCTGGTGACGAGCTTCGTCTTGTCGTCCGGCGCGATCGGCCGGATCCGGACGGCGGTGCCGTCCGGCAATGCGTAGCGCACGGTTTCATTTACTACCGATCGCCGACCGGCACGTAGTCGCGCCCCCGGTCGCCCGTGTAGATCTGGCGCGGCCGCGCGATCTTCTGCTCCGAGTCGTCGATCATCTCCAGCCACTGGGCGATCCATCCGCTCGTGCGCGGGATCGCGAACAGCACGGGGAACATGCCGACCGGCATCCCGAGCGCCTCGTAGATCAGGCCCGAGTAGAAGTCGACGTTCGGGTACAGCTTGCGGGACACGAAGTAGTCGTCCTCGAGCGCGATCCGCTCGAGCTCGAGCGCGATGTCGAGCAGCGGGTTCGTACCCGTGACCTCGAACACCTCGTCGGTCGCCTTCTTGATGATCTTGGCGCGCGGGTCGTAGTTCTTGTAGACCCGGTGACCGAAGCCCATCAGGCGCTCCTCGCCGTCCTTCACGCCCCGCATGAAGTCCGGGATGTTGTCCGTCGACTCGATCCGCCGCAGCATGCGCAGCACGGCCTCGTTGGCCCCGCCGTGCAGCGGCCCGTAGAGCGCGGCGACGCCAGCCGCGGTGGCCGAGTACGGGTCGACGTGCGAGGAGCCGACCGAGCGCACCGCCGAGGTCGAGCAGTTCTGCTCGTGGTCGGCGTGGAGGATGAACAGGATGTCGAGCGCCCGCTCCAGCCGGGGGTCTGGCTGGTACTTGAGCTCGGTCATCTTGTAGAGCATGTTCAGGAAGTTGCCGGGATAGCGCAGGTCGTTGTCCGGATAGACGTACGGCTGCCCCATGTTGTGCCGGTACGCGAAGGCCGCGAGCGTCGGCATCTTCGCGATCAGGCGGACGACGTGGGAGTAGCGGATCTCCGGGTCCTTGATCTGCGAGGCGTCCGGATAGAACGTCGACAGGGCGCCGACGGAGGAGAGCAGCATCCCCATCGGGTGGGCGTCGTAGCGGTAGCCCTCCATGAACTTCTTGACGTTCTCGTGCACGAACGTGTGGATCGTGATCTCGTGTATCCACTCGTCGAGCTGCGCCTGGGTCGGCAGCTCGCCGTGAACGAGCAGGTACGCGACCTCGAGATAGGTGGACTGCTCGGCGAGCTGCTCGATCGGGTAGCCGCGGTACTCGAGCACGCCCTTGTCGCCGTCGATGAAGGTGATCGCCGAGCGGCACGACGCGGTGTTCATGAACGCCGGGTCGTACGTCATGAGGCCGAAGTCGTCGTCATCGACCTTGATGTCGCGCAGGGAGAGCGCGCGGATGGTCCCGTCCTCGATCGGCACCTCGTAGGTGCGCCCGGTCCGGTTGTCCGTGATCGTCAGCGTCTCGGCCGCCGTCGCGAGGCCGTCACCGCTCGCAGTGGTCTGTTCCTCGGTGCCCATGCCTCTCATTGTGCGGCATGTGCGCGCGAGGCGCTAACCGGTGACGACCGCGGCGGCCATCGTGAACACCACGAGCACGGTCGCGAGCGCCATCACGCCGCGCGCGGCGCCAGGGCTGGGCGGGAACGTCTCGTGGCGCGAGATGCCGAGCGCGGACACGATCACGGCGAACACGACGAGCAGGCCGCCGGCGATGTAGAAGAGCGTCTTCGAGCTCTCCTCCTCGCCGGCCTCGGCGGCGGCCATGACGGTCGCGAGCGCGTGCAGCACGGTGGCGGAACCTACCGCATGTAGCGGGATTCGGTGGCGGCCACCTGGCCCTGATAGTGCGACCCCAGCGCCTCCGAGCCGTACGGGTGCTCGGCCGGGGCGTCGAGCGCCATGAACGAGAGCTGCGCGATCGGCAGCCCGGCGTAGAGCTTGATCGGCACCCGCGTGAGGTTCGTGATCTCGAGCGTCAGCGTGCCCGCGAAGCCGGGATCCACGAACCCCGCCGTGGCGTGCACGATCAGCCCTAGCCGGCCTAGGCTCGATTTGCCCTCGATTCTCGCGACGATGTCGTCGGGGATGCGCACGGTCTCGAGCGTGCGGCCGAGGGCGAACTCGCCGGGGTGGATCGCGAACGGCTCGCCCTCCGGGATCACGACCTCCTCCGTGAGGTTGCGCGGCGGCTCACGCAGGTCGATCGCCGTCACCCGGTGGTTGTGGAAGACGCGGAACGAGTCGCCGAGCCGCAGGTCGATGGACGCGGGCTGCACGAGCCCCGGCTCCCAGGGCTCGACGCCGATCCGGCCCTCCTCGACGAGGCGGCGGATCGTCCCGTCGGAGAGGACGGACGTGATCACGGCCCGAAGTCTGGCAGTCAGCGCAGCGGCTGGCGCGAGCGCGCGGCGGCGGTGCGGACGCGGGCGGGCGAAGGCGGTGCGGCCTCGCGGTGCGGGCCGCGGCGTGGCGCGTGCGGGAGCTTCGGGGCGGGATGCGGCCGCCGCCGGCCGCCGCCGCCGTCCGAGTCGTCGTCGTGGTCGACCTCCTGGCGCACCGCCCACCAGATGATCAGGCAGGCCGCCAGGACGGGCAGCTTGAGCGCGACGAAGAGGTAGAGCATCGTCCAGCCCACGTGGGGAGGCTACCCCTTCCGGGCGCCTCGCAGAAGTCGGAAGTGTCGTGCTAGCCCTAGTGACCGGTACGAGAGCGGTCCGTACGCTCGCCGGTCGATGGCCGCGACCCTCGGAGCCCTGCTGCAGGAGCGGTCGAGCTCCATCGTCGGCCGCGAGCGCGAGCGGGCCCGGCTCGCCGAGCTGCTCCAGGAGGGCGGGCCCGTCGTGGCTCACGTCCACGGCCTCGGCGGCGTCGGTAAGACCACGCTGCTGCACGCCTTCGAGGCCTGCGCGCGGACGCTGGGCGCCGAGCCCGTGTACGTCGACGCCCACGGGGTGTACGCCACGCAGGGATCGTTCCTGGCGAGCTTCGGCGCCTCCGACGTCGAGGAGGCCGCGGACGCGCTGGGCGCCCGCGGCGATCGCGTGGTCCTGCTCGTCGACACCTACGAGATCCTGCAGGCGATCGACCCGTGGATCGCGCGCACGTTCGTCCCCGCGCTGCCTGCGCACGTGCGTGTCGTGTTCGCGGGGCGCGAGGCACCCGGGCGCCACTGGTCCGCCTACGGGCCGCTGCTGACGCCACTGCCGCTCGGCAACCTGCCCCACGAGGACGCCGTCGCGCTCCTGCGCGACAACGGAGTGGACGACGGCACGGCGAATCGCATCAACCACCTGTGCCACGGCCACGCGCTGAGCCTCCAGCTCGCCGCCTGGGCGCTGAAGGACCGCCCCGGCGCCGCCCTCGAGGCGATCGCCGCCGGCGCGGTCGGCGAGGAGCTCGCGCGTCTGTATCTCGACGGGCTCGACGTCCCCACGCGCCGGGCCGTCGACGCCGCTGCGCTCACCCGCCGTACCACGCTGTCGCTGCTCGAGGCGATGCTCCCGGACGAGGACGCCAAAGCCGCCTACGAGCGCCTGCGTGCGCTGCCGTTCGTGGAGCTCGACGCGGACGGGCTCGTGGTCCACGACACGATCCGCGAGGCGACGGCGGCGCTGCTGCGCGCCGCGGACCCGCCCGAGTACTGGCGCCTGCGCGCCGCGGCCTGGGAGCGGCTGCGGGCGGAGCTGCGGGGCGCCCCGAAGCGCGACCTGTGGCGCTACACCGCCGACATGATGTACCTGATCGAGGACAGGGCCGTGCGCGCGGTGTTCTTCCCGCCGGCGGCCGGCGAGCACCGCGTGGACGCGGGCCGCGCCGCCGATCTCGACGCCATACAGGCGCTCGCACCCGACTTCGACCTCCTGCGCGAGTGGTGGGATGCGGCGCCCGAGGCGTTCGTCGTCACGCGCGACGAGGCGGGCGCCGCCAGCGGCTTCGCCATACTCGCCGAGCCCTCCGCGGTGAGCGCGCGGCTGCTCGACCGCGACCCTCTCGCCCGCGGGTGGCGCGAGCACCTGCGCCGCAACCCCGTCCCGCGCGAGCAGCAGACCCGCTTCATGCGCCGGATCGTGGGCGACTACGGGCCCTCGGCGGCGGCGCTGTTCCTCGACGTCACGCGCCGCTTCGTCGAGCTCCGGCCCGCGCTGCGCCGCGTGTACGCGCCCGCGACCGACCTCGTCGACGCCGACCCGTCCTGCTCGCTGGTCATGGGCTACCTGCCGCTCGACGGCGAGCCCGACTCCGTGTGCGTGGACTTCGGGCCCGCCTCGGTCGACGGCTGGCTCGCCGAGCTCGGCGCCCGGCAGCTCCGGGTGGAGGCCGACGACCTGCCGATCGAGGGTCTCACGCGGCTCGAGGCCGGCGTGCTCGCCTACCTGCGCAGCCGCGAGGGCCGGCCCGTCGAGCGCGCCGACCTGCTGCGTGACGTGTGGGGCTACGACTGGGACGGCGGCTCGAACGTGGTCGACGTCGTGGTGTCCGCCCTGCGCCGCAAGCTGGGCGACAGGGCGGACACGCTCGAGACCGTCCGCGGCGTCGGCTATCGCCTCACGGCTTAGCCTCGAGCACCATGTTGAACGGCGTCGCCGCGACCCGCCGCACGCCGCGGAAGCCGCCGCCGAGGATGGCCTCCGAGAGGCGCGCCTGCCCCGCGGCCGTGCCGAGCCCGGCGCGGCCCGGCTGCGAGAGCGACCCCGGTGTGCACACGAGCACCGAGTAGCCGTACTGGAGGCGCCCGATCGGGTGGAGGTTCTCGGCCACGGAGTCGCCGGCGTTCGGCTCGACGATCAGCCACGTCCCGTCGTCGGCCAGCGCCGCGTGGATGTGGCGGGCGGCGGCTTGCGGGTCGCCCATGTCGTGCAACGCGTCGAAGCACGCGATCACGTCGTAGCCCGCGCCCGGGAAGTCGGTCGCCGTGGCGGCCCGGAACTCGACGCGGTCCGCGACGCCCGCCTCCTCGGCGTTCCGGCGCGCCTGCTCGAGCGACGCCTCGTGGTAGTCGAAGCCCACGAAACGCGACGCGGGGTAGGCCTGTGCCAGAAGGACCGTGGAGATGCCGAGGCCGCAGCCGACATCGGCGACGAGCGCGCCCTGGCGGAGCTTCGCGTCGACGCCGTCGAGCGCGGGGATCCACTCGTCGACGAGAAATGTGCGGTAGGAGACGCCGAACATGCGCCCGACTCCCTCGAAGACGTCGTGATGGTGCTCGTGCCAGCCGAGCCCGTCGCCCGTGCGGAAGCGGGCCGTGACGTCGTCCTGAGCGTGGATGGCCGCGCTGGTCGACTGGAACAGGCCGCCCTGGTAGAAGGGGCTCTCCTCGTCGGCAAGCACAGCGGCGTGCTCGGGCGGGAGGCTGTAGGTGTCCGTCTCGGGGTCGTGGGTCACGTAGCCGCCGGCCGCCTGGCCGGCCAGCCACTCGCGCACATAGCGCTCGTGGGTGCCGGTCCGCTCGGCGAGCTCGATCGGCGAGACAGGGGCGCCGTCGGCCATGGCGCGGTACAGGCCGAGGCGGTCGCCGATCACGGTCATCGGCACGTTCAGCGCCGCGCCGACCTCGTCGACGATGCGCTCGAGGAAGGCCATCACGCGAGCTTCGTCGATGGTCGCTTCGATTGACATGGGTCACTCCTGGTCGGGGGGACGCCGAACGCTAGGGGCGTCCCGCGTCCCCTCCATGAGGAGTTCGTGAGCCGATCGTGAGACGGATTGCGATGGGGCCCCGCCCAACGGGTCATTCCGTGTTGAGCGATGTCCCGTTGAGCACCCCCTAGGCGCGCAGCGGCACGGGCGCGGCGTCGAACCGCGTCACGCGCTGCAGTGCGGCGACGCGCTCGGCGATCTCGTCGCCCGTCAGCGTCTGCATCCGCTCGGTGCCGAAGGCCTCGACGTTGAAGGAGCCCAGGGCGGTCCCGTAGGCGATGGCGCGCCGCAGCAGCTCGTCGCTCAGCTCCTCGCCGGCGTGAGCGGCGACGTAACCCATGAAGCCGCCCGCAAACGTGTCGCCGGCGCCCGTGGGGTCCACGACGTCGGCGGTGGGGAAGGCGGGGAGGCCGAAGAAGCCGTCCGGCGTGTACATGCCCGCGCCGTGCTCGCCCTGCTTGGCGATCATCACACGCGGGCCCATCTCGTGCACCGCGCGCGCGGCGCGCACGAGGTTCGGCTCGTCCGTGAGCTGCTTGACCTCCTCGTCATTGACGATCAGGCAGTCGACGCCGGCGATGGTCTGCTCGAGCGACGGCCGCGTGACCTCGATCCACATGTTCATCGTGTCCATGGCCACGAAGCGCGCCTCCGTGCACTGCTCGTGGACCGCGCGCTGGAGGTCGGGGTGGATGTTGGCCAGGAACACGGTCTCGGCAGCCCGTGAGGCCTCCGACAGCTTCGGCTCGAAGTCGGCGAACACGTTGAGGTCGGTCTGCAGCGTGTGGCGGACGTTCGGGTCGCGCGCGTAGCGTCCGGACCAGAAGAACGTCTTGCCGCCGGGGACGTGCTCGATGTCGTCGGTGATCACCCCGCGCTCGTGGAGCACGGCGTACTCGTCCTCGCCGAAATCGTCGCCCACGGGGCCGACCACGCGGGTCTCGGCCAGGAACGAGGAGGCGAGCGAGAAGTGCACGGCGGCGCCACCGAGCAGGCGGTTGCGCTTGCCCGTCGGCGTTTCGACGGCGTCGAAGGCGATGGATCCGACCACGGTGAGCGTCATCGGGCGGGCAGAGTAGTAGCCCGGCCGTCATAAGCTGAACCGCGCAGATGCCGACCTTCGCCGACCTCGGGCTGTCCGAGGACATCCTCGCGGCGCTCCGCGACGTGGGCTACGAGACACCGAGCCCGATCCAGGAGCAGGCGATCCCCGTGCTGCTCGAAGGCCGCGACGTGATCGGCCAGGCGCAGACGGGAACGGGCAAGACCGCCGCCTTCGGGCTGCCGATGATCCAGTCGGTCGACGCCGACGACCCCGACGTCCAGGCGCTCGTCCTCACGCCGACGCGTGAGCTGTGCATCCAGGTCACGCAGGCGCTGCGGACCTACGGCGCGCGGAAGGGCATCAACCCCGTCGCCGTCTTCGGCGGGGCGCCGATCCGCGACCAGCAGGCGTACCTGAAGGGCGGTGCGCCGATCGTGGTCGGCACCGTGGGCCGCGTGCTCGACCTGATCTCGCGCCACTCGCTGATGCTGCATTCGTGCCGCTACGTGGTGCTCGACGAGGCCGACGAGATGCTCGACCTCGGCTTCCTCGAGGACGTCGAGAGGATCCTCTCCTACACGCCGGGCGGCCGCCAGACGGCGCTCTTCAGCGCCACCATGCCGGCGCCGATCCGCGCGCTGGCCGAGCGCCACCTGTACGACCCGGAGATGATCAAGGTCAAGGCGGCGACGCTGACGATCGACACCGTCGAACAGTTCTTCCTCGAGACCAAGCCCGCCGACAAGGTGGCCTCGCTCGTCCGCGTGCTCGAGGCGGAGCGCCCGACGCAGGCGATCGTCTTCGCGCGCACGAAGATCCGCACCGAGCAGCTCTACCGCACGCTGCGCGACAAGGGCATGAACGTCAAGGCCCTGCACGGCGACATGTCCCAGGGCGCGCGTGACGGCGTGATGATCTCGTTCAAGGGCGGGCGTGTGCCGGTGCTCGTGGCCACCGACGTCGCCGCCCGCGGGCTGGACATCGCCGACGTGACGCACATCGTGAACTTCGACGTGCCGACCTCGCCCGACGTCTACGTGCACCGCATCGGCCGCACGGGCCGCGTCGGCCGCTCGGGGCGGGCGATCACGTTCATCGAGCCGCGCCAGCGGCGCGACCTCGAGGCGATCGAGAAGCACGCCGGCACGCAGGTGGCGCCGTGGACGGACGGCGCCCACGTAGCACCCGTGCGCACGAAGGAGCCGCCGCGGCGGCACCGCAAGCCGCACGACCAGGGCGGCGAGCTGAACGGCGCCTTCGCGAAGCTGATCGCCTCGGGCGGGCGCCGTGCCGGGCTGGTGGAGGCGGACATCATCCACGCGGTCACCTCGCAGGCGGGCCTCGACGGCGAGGCGGTGCGCAACGTCCGCGTGCTCGAGCGCTTCGCGCTGCTCGAGGTCCCGGCCGGCGAGGCGGGCCGGGTGGCGGGCGCCGTGGACGGCACCGCGGTGCGCGGCCACACCCTGCGGATCGAGCCCACAAGAGACTGAGTGCGGCTGACTCACCCTCGCAAGCTCGGGTGAGCGCCTTAGCATGCATGCATGTCCCAGATGACAATGACCACGAATCACGGCGACATCGTGCTCGAGCTGTTCGACGAGGACGCGCCGGAGACCGTGAACAACTTCCGACGCCTGGCCGAGGACGGCTTCTACGACGGGCTAATCTTCCACCGCGTGATCCCCGACTTCATGATCCAGGGCGGCTGCCCGCAGGGAACGGGCACCGGCGGCCCCGGCTACACGTTCAAGGACGAGATCAACGACCACAAGATCGTCAAGGGCGCGCTCGCGATGGCCAACGCGGGCCCTGACACGAACGGCTCCCAGTTCTTCATCGTCACGACCGCGGCCGCGCCGTGGCTCGACGGCAAGCACACGGTGTTCGGCGAGGTGCGCGTGGGCATGGACGTGGTCGACACGATCGGCACGCTCCCCACCGACGCACGCGACCGGCCGACGCAGGAGGCCCGCATCGAGCGCGTAGCCGCCACGGGCTGATGGCCAACGTCGAGCGCCCCACCGAGAAGATCGAGGTCTCCAACCCGGCCACGGGCCAGGTCATCCGCAGCGTCCCCGCCACCTCGCCGGAGGACCTATCGGCGATGGTCGAGCGCGCACGGGCTGCTCAGGTGGGCTGGGAGGCGCTCGGCTTCGATGGTCGCGGGCGGGTGCTGCGGCGGATGCAGAAGTGGCTGGTCGACAACTCCGACCGGGTAGTGCGCACGCTCGTCGAGGAAACGGGCAAGACGTGGGAGGACGCGGCGTTCGCCGAGGTCACGTACGGAGCGGGGGCGCTCGGCTTCTGGGCGCGCCGCGCGCCGAAGTACCTGGCCGACGAGCGCATCCGCCCGGCGACCGTGTACGGAGCGGGCCGAAAGCTCGTCGTCCGCTACCGGCCGGTCGGCGTGGTCGGTGTGATCGGGCCCTGGAACTACCCGCTCACGAACTCGTTCGGTGATGCAATCCCGGCGCTGGCCGCCGGCAACGCGGTCGTTCTCAAGCCCTCCCACGTCACGCCGCTCACCTCACTGCTGCTGGCCGACGGCATGCGGGAGTGCGGCCTGCCCGAGGACGTGCTCCAGGTCGCCGTCGGCGGTGGGGGGATCGGCTCGGCGCTCGTCGACGCCGTGGACTTCGTGATGTTCACCGGCTCGACGGAGACCGGCAAGAAGGTGATGGCGCAGGCGGCGCAGACGCTCACGCCGGTGTCGCTCGAGCTCGGCGGCAAGGACCCGATGATCGTGCTCGCCGACGCCGACCTCGAGCGGGCGGCCAACGCGGCCACCTACTACGCGATGCAGAACGGCGGCCAGACATGCGTGTCGGTCGAGCGCGTGTACGTGGAGGCGCCGATCTACGATCGCTTCGTCGACGCCGTCACCGAGCGGGTGCAGGCACTCCGGCAGGGCGTGCCGGGCGGCCCGGGAACCGTCGAGGTCGGGGCGGTCACGTTCGGGCCGCAGCTCGACATCGTGCGCCGACACGTCGAGCAGGCCCGCGAGGCGGGGGCGCGGATCACGACGGGCGGGCACGCGCGGGACGGGGGCGGGCGCTTCTTCGAGCCCACCGTGCTGGCCGACGTCGACCACTCGATGGACGCGATGCGCGAGGAGACGTTCGGGCCGACGCTGCCGGTCATGAAGGTCGCCGACGCCGACGAGGCGGTGAGGTTGGCCAACGACTCCCCGTACGGCCTCGGCGCTTCCGTGTGGACGAAGGACCGCTCACGCGGCGAGGCGATCGCGCGCCGGCTGGAGAGCGGCTTCGCCTGCATCAACGACGCGAACCTCAACTACTACGCCTACGAGCTGCCGATGGGCGGCTGGAAGGAGTCGGGGCTCGGCGTGCGCCACGGCGCCGGCGGGATCCGCAAGTACACCCGCCAGCAGGCGCTCTATGTCACCCGCTACGCGCGGAGCCGCGACCCGCACTACTTCCCGTACGCGGCGAAGCGATCGAAGCTACTCAACCGCCTCACCCGGCTGTGGTACGGCCGGGGCCGGCGCCGGTAGCCGTCGCCTCGCCTCGGGGGACTCGGGGCGGTGGGCGGCCAGCCACTCGGTCACGCGCTCCATGACCGGCAGCTCGCGCGTGCGGTTGTGCTCCCACAGGCCGCCGAAGCGGCGCAGCTGGCGCTCGAGGTAGCCCGTCGGCTTGCCGAACCCCTCGAGGCCGCAGGCCCGCCAGTCGACGGCGTGCAGCTCGCCCAGCGCGTCGACCAACTCGGCGCCGATGTCCGCGTGCTGGGCGGCGAGCTCGTCCGGCACGGTCGAGGTGAGCACGTGGCCCTCGAGGCGCTCCACCACGTAGAACGGGGCGCCGATCACCGCCGGGTCGTCGCAGGTGGCGAGCACGCGCGGCGTGCGGGCCGCGGTGGGCTCCAGGGCGGTGAGCAGCCGCGCCTCGCGCAGCACGTCGTGCGCGGAGGGCGGGAGCGGCGGCCGCGGGGGCCGGCGCAGGACCCACGCGCCACCGTTGCGGTGTACGAGGTACGTGACATTCGAGTGGCCCTCGCCGACCGGCTCGGCCTCGAGCGGGCCCTCACCGAGCTCCCGTGCGTCGAAGAACGCCTCCAGCGGCCGGCGCCCGAGCAGCGGCGGCAGCGCCTGCGCGGCCGCCTGCTCCGGCGTGTCGACGATGGCGCTCACCGGTCCCGCACCGTACCCTGATGCTCTAGGGGCCTATTCACGGACTCGGTTGACCCATCGCCTTACTGTCGTTGCGCTGCTGGCGCTGCTCGCCCTCCCGGCGGCGGCTGCCGCGTCGCCGCGCCAGGTCATGTCGTTCGAGGCGCCCACCGACCTACTCGACTACACACGCGCGCAGACGCTGCGCGAGATCCGGGCGTTCGGCGTCACCCAAGTCCGCCAGGTCGTGTACTGGCGTGATTTCGCGCCGTCGCCGGACCGCAAGCGCAAGCCGGACTTCGACGCGGCCGACCCGGACGCCTACCCGCGCGGCACGTGGACGCGGCTGGACGGCCTCATGGCGGCCGCGCGCCGGCAGGGCATCGCGGTCATGCTCACGCCGACAGGGCCGGTGCCGACGTGGGCGACGGCGAGCAGGAAGGACGACGTCGACCGCCCGAGCAGCCGCCTGTTCGAGCAGTGGGTGAAGGCGCTCGCCCTGCGGTACGGCGACGACGTCGACACGTGGTCGATCTGGAACGAGCCCAACCAGCCGCAGTTCCTGATGCCGCAGTACCGCAAGGGCAAGCCGTTCTCCCCGCTGCTGTATCGCAACCTCTACCGAGCCGCCCACCGCGCCATCCGCTCCGTGCCCGGCAACCGGCGCGACACGATCCTGCTCGGCGAGACCGCGCCGCGCGGGGACAGCG
Source organism: Solirubrobacteraceae bacterium (assembly GCA_036257565.1). GTDB lineage: Bacteria > Actinomycetota > Thermoleophilia > Solirubrobacterales > Solirubrobacteraceae > DASSUW01. The sequence goes on from DATAFH010000047.1 coordinate 15,636, forward strand.
CGATCGTGCATCCGCTGCGCTTCCTGCGGGGCGTCGCCTGCCTGGACACGGACTACAAGCGGGAGGGGTCCTGTGTGCCGCTGCGGACCGACGGCTACGCGCACCACGCCTACACGGGCAAGCCGGGTCCGCGCTCCGAGCCGGAGCACAAGGACGACGTCACGATCGGCGTGCTACCGCGGCTCGTGCAGGCGCTCGACCGCGCCGGGCGGACGGGGCGGCTGCCGCGGCGCCTGCCGATCTACCTGACCCAGTTCGGGGTCCAGTCCTTCCCCGACGAGCAGTCGGGCGTGCCGCTCGAGCGCCAGCCGGCCGACTACGCGATCGCCGAGCACATCGCGTACGTGACGCGGCGGGTCGCGCTGTTCTCCCAGTACCTGATGCGCGACGACGCCCCGCGGGAGGACGGCTACCGCTTCCGCGGATTCGAGAGCGGCCTGCGGAGGAGCGACGGTCGCGCCAAGCCCGCGTATCGCGCGTTCGCGAACCCGCTGGCCGTCGAGCAGTACGGGCGCAGCGACGTGCTGTGGGGGCTGCTCCGCCCGCAGCGCTTGGCCACGAAGGTGACGATCCAGGTGCGCCGGCCGGGGTCGCGCCGCTGGCGGCGGCTGCGGCGGCTCACGACGACCGTCACCGGCGTCTACGGGGTGCGCGTGCGCCACCGGAACGGGCAGCGCTACCGCGTGCGCTGGACGACCGAGAGCGGTCGCGAGCGCACCGGGCCTCCAGTCCGCGCCTACTGAGCCGCGGATCTTCTTGGACAGACCCTGGACGGATGTCGGGCGCGCGGGCGCCCGGTTGGACGGATGGACGAATGGGGTCGCGGCCCGATCCGCCATGCGGCCACGGACGACGATCCATGAAGCCATGAACGTGTCCCGGCATCACCTCATGGGGCTCGGAGTGATGGACTGCTCCGGGGAAGCGATCGGGCAGGTTGTGGACACGTGGCCCGACGACGGGGGATGGGAGGTCGAGCTCGTGGTCGTGCGGCTGCTCCGCTTCGGCGAGCGCCGCATGCTCCCCGTCGTCGACGGACGTGTGGTGGGAGAATGGCTCCAGGCGCCGTACACCCGCACGCAGATCGAGGACGCCCCCGCTCCCGACGGGGGCGTCCACCGGGCCGACGATCCGTATCGCGCCATGTACTACTGGCAGTTCGAGGAAATCGCCGGCGCGGGTAAGGTGACGGCGCAATGGCGCCGCAGCTCTGGCTTCTTCGCCACGGGGAGGCCGTCCCCCACGAGTCCAAGCCCGACTCCGATCGCGAGCTGACGGCTCGCGGCGAGCGGCAGTCCGTGGCCGCCGGCGAGGGGCTCGCTCGGCTCGGCGTGGAGTTCGACGCCTGCTACACGAGCCCGAAGCTGCGGGCGCTCGGGACCGCGCAGCTCGCGTGCCGGGCGCTCAACATCGAGCCGCAGATCGCCGAGTCGCTCGCCGACGGCTTCGACGTTGACGACGCGTTCGAGCTGTTGATGGCGCACGGCGACGACGCGCGGGTGCTGGTGGTGGGGCATGACCCGTCGTTCACGCAGGTCGTGCACGACCTCACGGGCGGGCGGGTCGACTTCAAGAAGGGCGGCGTGGCCGTCGTGCGCGCGCCGCGCACGGGCGGCGAGTTGCTGGCACTGCTGCGGCCACGCGAGCTCGAGTCGCTGGCACGCAGCTAGAGAACCGCCGCCACCACGGCCAGCGCGACCTCGGCGCGCGGGGTCAGCGAGTCCTCGTGCACGAACTCCTCCGGGTTGTGCGCGCGGCCGCCGCGGGGCCCGAGGCCGTCGATGGTGACCGGGATCGCGGAGGCGAAGTGGCTCGCGTCGCTGGCGCCGCCGCGCGAGGCGGGCCTGACGGGGCGCCCGAGGGCGTGTGACGCGGTCGCCAGCACGGGTGCGACGGCGGCCTCGGAGTGCATGCCGGGCCAGCGGCGGATGAGCTCGGGGTGCAGCTGCGCGCCGCCGACCTCGGGCGGGATGGCGGCGAGGACGCGCTCGATGGCGTCCAGCTCGTCGGCGCGACAGTCGCAGTAGAGCTCGCCGCCGCCCGGGACGACGTTGAACGCCTCGCCGGAGTTGAGGATCGTGGGCACCGATGTGAGGCGGTCGGGGCCGTTCGGTGCGTGGCAGGCGGCCACGACCTGTGCGGCGGCGGCGAGCGCCAGCAGCGCGTTGTGGCCTCGGTCGGGAGCCGAGCCGGAGTGGGCGGCGCGCCCGTGGGCGGTGACGCGCACCGTCCCCGCCGCCTTACGGCGCACGACCACGCCGTCCTCGCCGTCGGCCGTCTGCTCGCCGCCCTCGAAGCACAGGCAGGCGTCGAAGCCGGCGAAGTGCGGGACGTGGGCGAGGTCGCCGGTGCGCCACTCCTCGTCGCACACGAGCAGGAGTGCGACCTGGGCGTAGGCGTCCGGGCGCCTGGCGAGCGCCCGCATGATGCCGATGGCGACCACGTCGCCGCCCTTCATGTCTATCGCGCCCGAGCCGACGAGCTTGCTGCCCTCCCGGTGCAGCGGGCGGTGAGCGTCGTGGGAGACGACGGTGTCCAGGTGGCCGAGCAGGAGGACCCTTCTGGCGCCGGTGCCGTCGAGCGTGGCGAGCAGGTCGGGCGCGTGGTCGGGGCTCGAGCACGGGATGCGCTCGATGCGGGCCTCGTCGGGCAGCAGGGCGGCGCAGACGGCCGCGCACTCGTCGGCGCCCTGCACGTCGCCCGAGGGCGAGGAGACGCCGACGAGCGCCTCCAGCTCCCGGGTGGCGCGGCGCCCGATCTCTGCGGCGGTGGCTTGCACCCAGGGGTCCATGAGGCGCCACGGTACTGTCTCGCGGATGATCGAAGTCGGCGAGAAGGCTCCCCAGTTCACGCTCCCCGACCAGGACGGTGAGGAGGTGTCGCTCGAGGATCTCGCGGGCCGCACCGTGGTCCTCTTCTTCTATCCGAAGGCCGACACACCGGGATGCACGACGCAGGCCTGTGGCATCCGCGATCGCGCCGCCGAGTACGACGCCGCCGGTGCGGTGGTCGTGGGCGTCTCGCCCGATCCGGTGTCCGCGGTCAAGAAGTTCCACGGCAAGCAGTCGCTGAACTTCACGCTGCTGGCCGACGAGGATCACGCGGTGTGCGACGCGTACGGCGTGTGGGTCGAGAAGTCGAACTACGGCAGGACCTACTGGGGCGCGGCCCGGGCCACGTTCATCATCGACGGTGGCGGGACCGTCGTCCACGTGATCCCGAAGGCGTCGCCGAAGACGCACGACGACGAGGTGCTCGAGGCGTTGCGGGAGCTCGCCGCGGCGTGAGGCTCGAGGCCGTCTGGGAGCGCTGGGAGGGCCATGGGATGGAGCGCGTCAGCGTGGACGTGGGCCACGACGGCGTGTTCGCCGACAGCGATCTCCTGACGCCTGAGAGCGTGCACGCGCACTTCCGCGTCCGGTGCGACGGGCAGTGGCGCACGCGGCACGTCGAGGTGGCGGTGGTCGAGACCCCTCCGAGGGTGCTGCGGCTCGAGTCCGACGGGGAGGGCCGGTGGGCCGGCCGCCCCGAGCTCGACGGCTGCATCGACGTCGATATCTTTCCCAGCCCGTTCACGAACTCGCTGCCGATCCGCCGTCTCGGCGCAGGCGCGGAGACGACGGCGGCGTGGGTGCAGATCCCCGAGCTGACCGTCGAGCCGCTGCACCAGCGCTACACGCCGCTCGCGAGCGGGGCGCGCTGGCGCTACGAGGCGCTCGGCTCCGGCTTCGTCACCGAGTTCGACGTCGACGAGCACGGCCTGGTGCTCGACTATCCGGACCTGGCACGCCGCCTGCGGCCACACGGCGGTCAGTAACGTCTTCCGAGTGCCAGAGCTGCCCGAGATGGAGATCGTCGCCCGGCGCCTCAACGAGGTGCTGCCGGGGGAGACGATCGAGTCTGCGCTGACGCCGGGGATCAACGCGCTGAAGACGTTCGACCCGCCGTTCTCCGCGCTGACCGGCGCGACGTCCACGGGCGTGCGGCGGCGGGGCAAGCTGCTGCTGCTCGGCGTCGACACGCCCTCTCACGGCGAGCTGACCGTGTTGCTGCACCTGATGAGCGCGGGGCGGCTGCAGCTTTACGACAAGCGGGCGTCGCTGCGTGACAAGACGTCGCGCGTGCTGTTGCGGCTGCCGGGCGGAAGGGAGCTGCGGGTGCGCGAGTTCGGCACCCGGCAGCGCGCGTGGGTGAAGCTGCTGGCGGCGTCGGCGCTGGCGGACGAGGAGTCGCTCGTCGACCTGGGGCCGGAGGCCTGGCCCGATCCGCCGGCCGACCTGCGGTCGCTGCTCGACGTCCCGCGGCCGCTGCACACGCTCCTGCGCGACCAGCGCGTGATCACCGGGATCGGGCGCACGTGGGTCGACGAGATCCTGCACGAGGCGCGGCTGTCGCCCTTCAAGCGCGGCGACGACCTGTCGGAGGACGAGGCCGACGCGCTGCGCGAGGCGATGGTCGGCGAGCTCGGACGCGTGCTCGACGTCTACGAGGCCGAGGTCCAGCTCCCGCTCCCGGAGAAGTTCCCGAAGCCCACGCGCGTCCACGCGCATCAGGGCGAGCCCTGCCCGCGCTGCGAGACGGTGCTGGAGGCGGTCTTCTACGAGGACTACGTGATGACCTACTGCCCGCACTGCCAGACCGAGGACCGCGTGCTGAAGGACCGCCGGCTCTCGCGGTTGCTCAAATAGCCGCGCTGCCGGCGAACGGCAATGCGGTGGCTCTGCGGCCCACCGCGGTGTGCTGCGGGGCGGTTGTCAACGGCAGACTGCGCTGGGTAGGCAGGGTGGGGGAGCGGCGGCCGTGCGACAAACGGGCCACGGGCCGCCGGTTGTACTGGGACGCGACGCAGGACGCCGTCGTCGCCGAGTGCCGGGCGAGCTGGGTCGACGACGTCGAAGAGAAGAACCGTGTGGGCGCTGTTCCGCGGCGTGCCCGAGCCGCTCGGTGACGACCCGTACAGGATCTGGCCCGAGGGCCGGTCGGACCCGGACGCCGGCGTGCTGCGGCTGGATCCGTGGCGGCTGCGCGTGGCGAGCCTCGAGACGCTCCTGGGGCGTACGCCCGTGCTCACGTGGCAGGCTCGCGATGCAGCGCCACGCCGGCCACGACCAGTGCCACTCCCGCGACCTCGGTCACCGACGGCACCTGGCCGAGCACGACGATGCCGATCACGGTGGCGGTCGCGGGCAGCAGCGAGACCATCAGCGCGTAGGCGGCCCGGGTGAGGCGCGCCATTGCGAGCTGGTCGCAGACATACGGGATGACCGACGACGAGAGGCCGACACCCGCGCCCGCGAGCAGGGCGACGGGGTCGAGCAGCGCCGGCGCCGCGGCCCACCCCGCCAAGGGCGTGACGACCACCATCGCCACGAGCATCGAGAGCGCGAGGCCGTCGATCCCGGCGCCCGCGCCGCCGCGCTGCGCCACCCGGTGCCCGAGCACGATGTAGAGCGCGAACAGCGCCGCGTTGGCGAACGCGAGCGCGACGCCGAGCGGCTCGCCCTCGAGCCGGACGTCGGTGAGCAGGTACACGCCGGGGATGGCCAGCGCGAGGGCCGCGAAGTTGCGCGGCGTCCGCGCCCCGATGGCGGCGAGGCCGATGACCGGCAGGAACTCGATCGCCGCCACGGTCCCGAGCGGCAACCGGTCGATCGCCACGTAGAAGCAGCAGTTCATGACCGCCAGCACCGCGCCCCAGGCGAGCAGCAGCCGGCGGCCGCCGTCGTCGAGCCGCCGCAGCACGCGCCGCGGCCGTCGCCAGAGCGCGAACACGGCCGCCGCCGCGGCGATCCGCAGCCAGGCGACGCCGAGCACGTCGACGCGCGCGAAGAGGAGCACGGCGAACGCCGGTCCGAGGTAGTGGAACACGGCGCTGATCGCGAAGTAGGCCTGCGGAGGAATGACCACAGGTTCGCAACGCGATTGCCCCGCGAGAATGGCCGATCACCGGTATTCTCTCCCTCATGGCGACGAATCCACGGAAAACTGTGCGCGCGGTCCGACGAATCGAAACTGACCGCGGCGGGGTGGACGAGACGGCTCGTCGGATCCTCGAAGAGCTCCAGCGCGACGGGCGCGTGTCACTGGCCGAGCTCGGGCGGCGCGTCGGGCTGAGCCCGCCCGCGGTCGCCGAGCGCGTGTCGCGGCTCGAGCGCGACGGTGTGATCACCGGGTATCACGCGCGGATCGATCCGCGCGCGCTCGGCTACGCGCTCGGCGTCGTCATCCGCGTCCGCCCCGCCCCGCGCGAGATCGCGAAGGTGGCCGAGCTCGCGCGGGAGACGCCCGAGGTGGTCGAGTGTCACCGGATCACGGGCGAGGACTGCTTCTTCATGAAGGCCCATGTCCGCGATGTCGAGCACCTCGAGGAGGTCATCGACCGGTTCGTCGTCTTCGGCCAGACGACGAGCTCGATCATGCAGTCCTCGCCGGTGCCGGGCCGCGGAATCGACGTCTCGTGACGCCGCTGCTGCTCGCTGCCGGCGCCGGCGGGGTCGGGTACCAGCTCATCCAGGTGGCCGGCTCGCTGCTCATCCTCGCCGGCTTCGCGGCTGCCCAGGCGGGGCGGCTCTCCATCGACAGCCCCCGCTACCTGGTCCTCAACTTCGTCGGCTCGGCGATCCTCGCGGTGCTCGCGCTGATCGACCAGCAGTGGGGCTTCCTCCTGCTCGAGGGCGTGTGGGCGATCGTGTCGCTGTACGGCCTCGTCCAGCTCGCGCGCGGCCGGCCGCCCACCGCCCCCGGTCACTGACCGACCCTAACCTTTGTGAGGTGCCAATCGCGTCCCTCGGCGACTCGTTCTCGGCGTTCTTCAACGCCGTCGGCGACTTCTTCGACAGCCTGGCCGCGATCCAGTGGCTGTCGCTGTTCATCGCGCTGGTCGCGTTCGGCATCTACCTGACCCTGCGCGCCCGAGCGTCGTTCAACATCCTGCGCGCCGCGTACCCGCAGGAGCGCATCCAGTTCCGCTTCATCTGGGGCGCCTACATCGCCGCCTACGGCTTCAACAGCGTCGTGCCCGCCCGTGGTGGCGACGTCATCCGGCTGTTCCTGACCAAAACGTCGGTGCCGAACTCGAGCTACCCGGCGATCGCGTCCAGCTTCGCGGTCGAGCTCGTCTACGACCTCTGCATCGCGATCCCGGTACTCGCCTTCGCGTTCACGCAGGGCGTGTTCCCCAAGCCGCCCGACTTCTCGAAGCTGCCCGCCTTCGACCTCGCGTTCTTCGCCGCCCATCCGCGCTTCACGCTGTTCGTCCTGACGGTCCTGGGCATCGCCGTGCTCGTCGGCTTCGCGCTGCTGTCCGCGAGGGTGCGCGCGTTCTGGGACCGCGTCCGCCAGGGCCTGACGATCCTCTTCGACCGCCGCCGCTACTTCCGTGAGGTGTTCGCCGTGCAGTTCGTGGGCTGGCTCTTCCGCTTCACGGCGTTCTTCTTCCTGCTCGAGGCGTTCAACGTCGGCGGGTCCGTGCGCAACGTGCTGCTCGTCCTCGGCGTGAACGCGGTGGCCGCGCTCGTCCCCTTCACGCCGGGCGGCGCGGGCGTCCAGCAGGCGCTGCTGGTCAAGGTGTTCGCCGGTGGCGCGACCGGTGCCACCGTGGCTGCCTACTCGGTCGGCCAGCAGATCGCGATCGCCACGTTCACCTTCGGGATGGGCTTCGCGGCGCTCGTCTTCATCTTCAAGTTCCGCTCCTTCAAGGAGGTCATCGCGCAGGGGCGCGCGGGCCGCGCGGCGGAGCAGCAGGAGGCGCCGGCCTAGCCGCTAGGAGAGGCCCTGGCGGGCCTCGCGCACCAGCGTCACGGCCTCCGGGAACACCACGGCCATCACGGCGCGGACCTGCTTGGCCTGCTCCTCGGCGTTGCCCTGCAGGTTCACGCGGTTGATCGCCGCAACCGTCATGTCGACCGCGAGCTTGATGGCGTTGTCGGCCCACGCGAGGCTCTGCGTGGACTGCATCTGCTCCGCCATGTCCTGCAGCCGCTTCTGGAAATCGGGATCGTTGAAGAAGCTTCCAAAGCCTTCCATGGCTCTGATGCTAACGGTCGCCGCGCTCGTGGAAGAAGAAGTCGGGCATCACGGCCCGCGTCACACGCGAGGAGAGCTGGCTGGCCAGCTCGGCGTCCCCGGTGCGGGAGGCGAGGTCGTCGAGCGTGACGATGCCGGCGAGCCGGTCGCCGTCGACGACCACGAGCCGCCGGATCGCGTGCCGGACCATCAGCTCACCCGCCTGCTCGACGTCCATGCCGCCCTCTGCGGTGATCACGGGAGTCGAGGCGTGGTCGGCCGCATGGTCGCCGAACTCCCGCCCGTCGGCGATCACCGAGAGCGCGAGGTCGCGATCGGTGACGAAGCCGACCGGGCGCTGCTCTTCGACCAGCACCACCGACCCGACGTTGCGCTCGCGCATCAGCTCTGCGATCTCGCGCACCGTCCGCTCAGGCGCCGCGGTGACGACCGACTCCGTCATGACGTCCCGTATCAGCACAGCGCGCGAGTCTACAATCGGCGCCGTGGCTCAGCGCACCCCCGGCCAGCTCGCCATGCAGCGGCGGCTCGAGAGCCTGATCCGCGTCGCCGCACCGGCGCTCGACGTCGTGCTCTTCGTCGGCGATCGCATCTCGCGCGTGGCGGGACGCAACCAGATCGACCCCGAGCCGCCGCGCCGGATCGCCGACCGCGAGACCCGTCCCACGCTCGCCGGACCGCCCGACCGCGCCGTCTAGGATCATCTCCCACGTGGCCGTCGCCACCGAACCCGAACAGCAGCTCGCCTGGGAGGCACGCCAGCGGCCTCGCGCCGCCGTCGCGGCGATCGTCGCCGGCTTCCTGACCCTCGCCGGCTACCTGTGGGCGGGCCTCGGCCTGCGCGACGCGCCCGGCGCCAGCTTCCTCGAGGCGCTCGGCAACGCGGTCGCCCCTGGCCCCATCGGCGAGCAGCCGAGCGTCAAGACGCCGCTCTTCGAGTACTACCACGAGCACGCGCTGACGATCATCGGCTCCGCCCTGGTGCGTGGCGTGGCGCTGTTCGCCCTCGGCTGGGCGGTGACGTTCCTGGCCGCGGCCACCCGCGCGCGGCGTCCGGAGTTCCTGCGGCTCGCGGTCTACCTGCCGATCGTCGGCGGTGCGCTGGCCGCGGTCTCCACGTTCGCCGGCGCCGTGGGCACGACGACGGCGATCTCGAACTTCCTCGACGGGCCGCGCACGGTCGATGCCGCGAGGGAGGTGGGCGGCGGCTCGCTGCTGATCACCGCCGAGATTCTCGGGCAGATCGGGCCGCTCGTGCTCGTCGCCGGCCTGTTCCTCGTCTCCCTCAACGCGATGCGGGTCGGGCTGCTCACGCGCTTCCTCGGCTTTCTGGGGATCATCGCCGCGGTCCTCACGATCCTGCCGCTGATGCCGCTGCCTGTGGTGCAGTCGTTCTGGCTCGTCGCCGTCGGGCTGCTGCTCCTCGGTCTCGTCCCGGGAGGCATGCCGCCCGCCTGGCGCACGGGCAAGCCGGAGCCGTGGCCGGGCAACCAGCAGGCCGCCGCCCGCCGCCAGGCCGCCGCGTCGAAGAAGCGCCCGGCGAAGGAGCCGGCGCTCGAGCCGGAGCCCGTGCCCGCGGGGCGCGCGCACCCGAGCTCGAAGAAGCGCAAGCGCAAGCGCCGCGGCTAGCGCCGCGCAGCGACACCGGTTCCGTGGCCGGCCGCGTCACGCCATGGCTATGGACCATCTGCAAGCTATGAGACGTAGCTAATCCACACACTATGCTCTACAGCTATGCCGGGCCGCGAGCTGAGCCTGTTCTCCTACGAGATCCTCGGCCTCGTCGGGCGCAACGGGGCGGCGCCGCACGACCTGCTGCAGATGGCGCGGCGAGGCCGGATGCTCGACTGGGCCGGCGAGAGCCAGTACTACGTCGAGCCCAAGCGCCTCGCCCGCCTCGGCTACCTGAGCGCCCGGAAGGAGCCGGGCAAGACGCGCGAGCGCACCGTGTACACGCTCACGGACGAGGGCCAGCGGGCGCTCGAGGCGTGGGCGCAGACGCCCGTCCACTTCACGCCGCTCAAGAGCGAGGCGCTGCTTCGCCTGCTGATAACGGACCTGGTCGGGGAGCGGGCCACCCGCGAAAGCCTGGCCACGCTGCGCGACGACATCGCCGATCTGCTCGAGAGTCTCGAGACGACCGAGGCGACCGCGGAGAGCCTCCCACACCGGCGCAAGTACCTCCTGCTGGTAACCGCCTTCATGCGCGGCCTCTTCGAGCTCCATCTCCAACTCGTCGACGACGTCGAGCGAGAGCTCGACGAGCGGACATGACGGCAACGGGCGCCGCGCGCGTCCAGGGCGAGCTGCGAGGCGCGTGTGCGCGCCGCAATGTGGAGGCCCTCGCGCCGTCCCGGACGCCCGGCGGCGGCTACCGCCTGAGGTACGAGTGGCACTACCTGATCACGACGGCTTAGGCCGGCGCGCGCTGCCCCATCGCCGCCGGCTCGTCGAGCCCGAGCCCCTCCGGCGCGTGCAGCGCGAGCAGCTCGGCGTCGACCGCGCGCCGCCGGCCGCCCCCGTACAGGGAGACGAGCACCATGACGGCGAACGCCAGCGGCACGGAAAGCACGGCGGGCTGGGTGAGCAGGGCCTCGATCGTCGGATGCTCGCCGTCGATCGCGAGCCCCGCGAAGATGGCACCCGTGGCGGCGACCGCGCCGACCACCAGTCCCGCGGCCGCGCCGCGCGCCGTCAGCCGCTCCCACCAGATCCCGAGTAGCAGCAGCGGGCAGAACGTGCTCGCGGCCAGCGCGAACGCCCAGCCCACGAGCACGGAGATGTCGAGCCCGCGAGCGACCAGAGCGAGCGCCACGGGAGCCAGTACCCCGGCGAGCGCCGCGAGCCGGAAGCGGCGCCGCCGCAGGTCGACGGGCGCGGCGCCGCGCCGCCACAGGTCGAACGAGATCGTGCCTGCCACCGAGACCATGAGGCCCGACGCAGTCGACATGAACGCCGCGAACGCGCCGGCCGCCACCACCGCGCCGAGCAGCTCCCCGCCGAGCCCCGGCCACGCCGCCTCCGGCAATCGCAGCACCACGGAGTCGGTGGCGCCGGTCATGTAGAGCTCCGGCACCAGCACCCTGCCGAGCGCCCCGTACACGAGCGGGAACGCGTAGAAGAGCGCGAGCAGGCCGAGAACCCGCACGGTGGTACGCCGTGCCGCCGGCCCGTCGGGGTTCGTGTAGAAGCGCACGAGGATGTGCGGCAGCCCCATGGTGCCCAGGAAGGTGGCGACCAGCAGCGAGTAGACGAACACGGCCGACGACGGGCCCGAGCGCTCCACGGGCCGGGCCCAGTCCTCGCCGCGCTGGGCGTCGATCCCCTCGGCCACCGGCACCACCGCGTCCGCCGGCAGTCGCACCTCCCCGCTGGGCAGCGTCCGCTCCTCGCCGTCCGCCGCGCGCGCCGGCACGCCGTCCACCGTGTACGCGGTCGCCTCCGGGAACGTCACGCGCTGCGGCTCGGCCAGCTGGACCACGAGCCCGGAGTCCGGAGCCCGCGGGAATTCGTGCCCGAACATCGCGGCCCGCTCCGGCAACCCGCCGAGGTGGATCAGCAGCAGGCAGGCCGGGAACGCGATCGCGAACGTCTTCGTCCAGTACTGGAACGCCTGGACGTAGGTGATGCCGCGCATCCCGCCGGCGGCCACGTTGAGCGCCACCACGGCGCCGACGGCGACAACGCCGACCCAGTACGGGGCCCCGGTCACCTCACCCAACGTGAGGCCCGCGCCCTTGAGCTGCGGCACGAGGTAGAAGCCGGCGATGCCCAGCACCACCCAGGCCGCGAGCACGCGCAGGCGCGGTGAGCGCAGCCGCGCCTCGGCGAAGTCGGAGATCGTGTAGGCGCCGAAGCGCCGTAGCGGGGCGGCGACGAAGAGCAGCAGCGCCAAGTAGCCGGCGGTGAAGCCCAGCGGCAGCCACAGCGCGCCGCTCCCGACCTTCATCTGCAGCCCGGCGATCCCGAGGAACGAGGCGGCCGACAGGTACTCGCCGGAGATCGCGGCCGCGTTCCACCACGGCGTGATCGCGCGCGAGGCCACGAACAGGTCCGAGGTCGTGCGCGCGAGCCGCACGCCATAGAGACCGAGCCCGATCGTGGCGCCCGTGACCGCGAGGATGGCGCCGAGCGCGATCACGGCTCGGGCTCGACGAGGTCGCGGAACGACTCCTCGAGCGCGGTCGCCCGGTGCACGTAGAGCACGGCGATCGCGATGAACAGCGCGAACGGCGGCCAGGCGATGATCACGATCGGCAGCGGGATGCCGAACACGTCGACGTCCTCGAGGCCGGGGAGCAGCAGCAGCGCCAGCGGTAGCGCCCCGATGATGCCGCCGAAGGCCACCAGCGCGACCAGACTGAGCGAGAGCTGCGCGCGGATCAGCCGCCGCAGGTAGAGGCCTCCGTGGGCCGTCGACTCGACGAGCTCGTCCCGCGGGGTGCGCCTCACACGCCCAGCTTCCGGCGCAGCTCGCCGACCTGCCGGCGCGCGATCGGCACCTCGGCGCCGTCCACCATGACGAGCACCGCGGTCCCGTTTAGGCGCGGCCGCACCTCGACCGCCCGGCGCAGGTTGACGACGAAGCCGCGGTGCACGCGCGCGAAGCCGTGGCCGGCCCAGCGCTGCTCGAGCTCGGACAGGCGGGCCCGCACGAGGAACCGCCCTTCGGTGCTCGCGACCCGCACGTAGTCGCCGTGCGCCTGCAGGTAGAGGATCGCCGACCGCGGCAGCAGCCGCGTGCCGCCGCCGCGCAGCGCGTCGACCGCGAGCGTCTCCTCGTCGGGCGCGGACGCCGCCGGCTCGGCCCTCGCCCCGCGCTCCGCGACCCGCTCGATCGCCTCGTCGAGCCGCCGCCGCGACACCGGCTTGACGAGGTAGTCGACCGCCGCAAGCTCGAACGCGTCGACCGCCGCGTCGTCGAAAGCGGACACGAACACGACGGCGGGCGGCCGCTCGAAGCGCCGCAGCACGCGCGCCAGCTCGAGGCCGTCGAGGCCCGGCATCCGGACGTCGAGGAACACCGCGTCGATCGTCTCCCCGTCGCCGAGCGCGACGAGCGCCTCGGCCGCCGAGGCGGCGGAGTCCACGCGCTCCACGACCGGCGACGCCTGGAGCATGCGCACGAGGTCGGCGAGGGCCGGCAGCTCGTCGTCGACCGCCAGGACCCTCACCCGGCACCGCTCCGCGTGCGCGCGGCTGGATCAGCCGGGTTGATCGAGCCTCCTGGTCTCATCCGGCCCTCACGCCGGAGCGGAACTTCGGCAGCGTCATCACCACCGTGGTGCCCCGGCCGTCGTCGGATTCCACCTCCAGCCCGTATTCCGGGCCGAAGGTCGATGCCAGGCGGCCGTGCACATTGCCGAGGCCGATCCCCGGCCCCTCGCCGGCCAGCGCGGCCCGCGCGCGGTCGGGATCGATGCCGCCGCCGTCGTCGGACACCCGCAGCGCGACGTCGACGCCGAGGTCGATGCCCTCGATCGTCACCAGCCCGCCGTCCGCATCGCGCTCGACCCCGTGGCGGACCGCGTTCTCGACGAGTGGCTGCAGCGAGAGCACCGGCAGCACCGCCTGCAGGACCTCCGGGTCGACCTGCACGCGCACGCGCAGGCGCTCGCCGAAGCGGGCCTGCTCGAGCCGCAGGTACTTCTCCACGTAGCGCAGCTCGTCGGCCACCGTCACGTATGCGCGCTGGCGGGCGAACGCGTAGCGAATGAACTCCGCGAACTCGGTCAGTAGCTCGCGCGCCTCCTCCGGCCGCGAGTGGATGAAGGAAGCGACTGTGGCCAGCGCGTTGTAGATGAAATGCGGTGAGATCTGCGCCCGTAGCGCCTGTAGCTCTGCCCGCGCGAGCCGCTCTCCCTGCGCCTCCATCTCCGACAGCTCGACCATCGCGGAGACCAGCGCGGCCGCCTCGCCGACGACCCGCGTCTCCTCGAGCCGCAGGCGGCCGGGGCGGTCGTAGAGGGCGACCAGGGCGCCGATGCGCCGGTCCTGCACGACCAGCGGCGCGACGATGGCCGAGCGCAGCGGGCAGCCGGCGTGCCCGCAGTCGAGACGCGGCTCGACCCGCACGCGGTCGTCGCGCACCTCGCCGACGAGCGCTGCCAGCTCGTCGCCGGAGTGGTGATGATCGGCGCCCACGCCTTCGAACGCCAGCAGCCGCTCGCCGTCGGCGAGGGCCACGGCGCTCGCCCCGGTGAGCACCCGCAGGTGCGGCGCCGCGGGCGGCGCGCTCTCGGCCCCCAGGCCCTGCCGGAGATGCGGCAGCAGAGAGGTGGCCGCGTGCACGGCGCCCTGCATGGCGGAGGAGGACGGGTCCTGCACGCGCGGCGCGTGCACGAGCCGCCACGCCGCGACCAGCGAGGCCGCGAGCACGAGACCCAGGAGCACTCCCAGCGCGACGTCCACCCTCGCTGCCGAGGATACGGATGGCTGCCGTTCGTCGCGCCACGGATGCCGTTCATCGATCCGATCGACCTTTAAGCGATTCAGCACAGAGAACGCGTGAGCGCGGGTACAAAGCCCCGGATCGACTCGCGAGAGGGGGAGGGGAATGGCAGTTCACGCACCCGAGCAGCACCACCAGCCGACGTACGACTGGGAGCGGATCGAGCAGTCGCCCGAGTTCCAGGAGCTCGTGCACAAACGCCGGGCGTTCGTCCTCCCGGCGACGATCTTCTTCCTCGCGTACTACATGGGCTTCATCCTGCTGTGCGGCTACGCCGAGGACTTCATGGCCTCGTCGGTGTACGAAGGGCTGACCGTCGGCTACTGCTTGGCGCTCACCCAGTTCGTCATGGTCTTCGCGCTCGGGATCATGTACCTGAAGCGCGCCGACCGCGACTACGACCCGCTCGCGCAGCGGGTCGTCGAGATGGCCGAGCGCGGCGAGCTCGAGAGCCGCTCGCGCTTCGACCGTGAGTCGGCGGCGACCACGGAGACGACGCGATGACCCTCTTCGCCGCCATCAACGTCGAGGCGGTCGTGATCTTCGCGATCGTCCTCTCGATCACCCTCGGCATCACCTACTGGGCGTCCAAGCGGGCGACCAGCGCCGTCGGCTTCTACGCCGCCGGCCGCCAGATCACCGGTGCCCAGAACGGCCTGGCGATCTCCGGCGACTACCTGTCGGCCGCCTCGTTCCTCGGCATCGCCGGCCTGATCATGCTCTACGGATTCGACGGGTTCCTGTACTCGATCGGGTTCCTCGTCGCCTTCCTCACCGTCATGTTCCTGCTCGCCGAGCGGATGCGGAACGCCGGCAAGTTCACGATCGCCGACGTGCTGTCGTTCCGGCTGCGGGAGCGCCCGGCGCGCACGGCGGCCGCCATGGGCACGCTGGCCGTCGTCGCCTTCTACCTGATCGCGCAGATGGTCGGCGCGGGCGTGCTGATCCAGGCGCTCGTGGGCATCAGCTTCACGCCCGCGGTCATCCTCACCGGCGTCTTCATGCTCTGCTACGTCGTGTTCGGCGGCATGGTCGCCACCACGTGGGTGCAGATCATCAAGGCCGTCCTGCTCATGGCCGGCATCACCGTGATGTCGATCTTCGTGCTCGGCAAGGTGGGCTTCAACCCGATCGAGCTCTTCAACCGCGCCGAGGACAACACCGGGCCGGAGACGACGTTCTCGCTCGGCCCGGGCACGTTCCTGTCCTCGCCGATCGACACCGTCTCGCTCGGGCTCGCGCTCGTGCTCGGCACCGCTGGCCTGCCGCACATCCTCATGCGGTTCTTCACCGTGCCGAACGCCAAGGCGGCGCGCAGCTCGGTCGTATGGGCGATGTTCCTGATCGGCTTCTTCTACCTGCTGACGACGTTCATCGGCTTCGGGGCGCGCGCCTTCTTGGGTGAGGCGGGCGTGGCGGCGGCGGGCACGGGCGGCAACCTCGCCGCGCCGAACCTCGCGCTCTTCCTCGGCGGCGGCGAGGGCACGTTCGGCGGCGACCTGTTCCTCGCCGTGATCGCCGGCGTGGCCTTCGCCACGATCCTGGCGGTCGTCGCCGGCCTCGTGCTGTCGGCCTCCGCGGCCGTGTCGCACGACGTGTGGTCCAACATCATCCGCAAGGGCAAGGACTCCGAGCGCGAGGAGGTCGTGGTCGCCAAGATCGCGGCGCTCACGATCGGCGGCATCGCGATCCTCGTGGCTGTTATCGGGGGCGCGGGCCTGAACGTCTCGTTCATGGTCGGCCTGGCGTTCGCGGTGGCCGCCAGCGCCAACTTCCCGGCGCTGCTGTTGGCGCTCACGTGGCGCCGCTTCAATACCACGGGCGCGGTCACCGGCGTGCTGTTCGGCGTCATCAGCTCGATCGCGCTGGTCATCGTGTCGCCGAAGGTGTGGCCCGGAGCCGACACCGTCACCGGGTCGCCGATCGGCTGGGACCTGGCGAACCCGGGCATCGTGTCGATCCCGCTCGGCTTCCTCGGCTGCTGGCTGGGCACGATGCTGAGCACCGAGCGTGGCGCCGAGCGCACCTACCACGAGCTCTATGTCCGCTCGGAGACGGGGCTCGGCTCGGAGAAGGCGCTCGTCGAGCACTAGATTGGGGGGGTCCGTACCGATCGGGGAGAGGAGACACGGCATGGCTGAAGCGTCGCTCGAGGCCCAGCTCGAGGATCTGCTCGAGCAGGAGTCCTTCCCGCCGCCGAGCGAGTTCGCCGGCCATGCCGTGGTCTCCGACCCGGACGTGTACGAGCGGGCGGCCCAGGACCCGGAGGGCTTCTGGGCGGCGGAGGCCCGGGCGCTCGACTGGGCGCAGGAGCCGGAGCAGACCCTCGACTGGTCGAACCCGCCGTTCGCGAAGTGGTTCGCGGGCGGCAAGCTCAACGTCGCCCACAACTGCGTCGACCGCCACGTGGAGGCCGGCAACGGCGACCGCGTGGCGTTCCACTGGCGTGGGGAGGAGGGCGAGGAGCGCGACGTCACGTACGCCGACCTGCACCGCGAGGTCCAGCGCTTCGCCAACGCGCTCAAGGACCGCGGGATCGGGCCCGGCGACGTGGTCGGGATCTTCCTGCCCATGATCCCCGAGGTCGTGGTCGCCATGCTCGCCTGCGCGCGCATCGGCGCGCCGCACAACGTGGTGTTCGGCGGCTTCTCGGCCGAGTCGGTCAAGGAGCGGATGGAGTTCTCCGAGGCCAAGGCGCTGATCACGGTCGACGGCGCGCGGCGCAAGGGCAAGACCGCGCCGATCAAGGAGCAGGTCGACGAGGTGATGGCCGGCCTCGACCACCTCGAAACGATCATCGTCGTCCAGCACACGAACACCGAATGCTCGATGCAGCCCGGCCGCGACTTCTGGTGGCACGCGCTGATGGACGCCGCCGGCGAGGAGTGCCCGGCCGAGCCGTTCGACGCCGAGCATCCGCTCTACATCCTCTACACGAGCGGCTCGACGGCCAAGCCGAAGGGCATCCTGCATACCACGGGCGGCTACCTCACCCAGGTCGCCTGGACCCATCGCAACGTCTTCGACCTGCGGCCCGAGGACGACGTCTACTGGTGCTCGGCCGACGTCGGATGGGTCACCGGCCACTCCTACATCGTCTACGGGCCGCTGGCCAACGGCGCCACGTCGGTGATGTTCGAGGGCGCGCCCGACTACCCGGACAAGGACATCTGGTGGGAACTGGTCGAGCGATACAAGGTCACGCTCTTCTACACGGCTCCCACCGCGATCCGGGCGTGCATCAAGTGGGGGGCGGACCATCCGGGCAAGCACGACCTCAGCTCGCTGCGCCTGCTCGGCACGGTGGGCGAGCCGATCAACCCCAAGGCGTGGCTCTGGTACCACAAGGTCATCGGCGCCGAGCGCTGTCCGATCGTCGACACCTGGTGGCAGACGGAGACGGGCGCGATCATGATCACGACGCTGCCCGGCATGCAGGACGCCAAGCCGGGATCCGCGGGCAAGCCGCTTCCCGGTATCGAGGCCGCGGTGCTCGACGAGAACGGCAACGACGCCGGCACCGAGCAGGGTTACCTCGTCATCCGCCGGCCCTGGCCGGCGATGCTGCGCACGCTCTACAAGGAGGATGAGCGCTTCATCGAGACGTACTGGAGCAAGTACGGCCGCGACGCCTACTTCGTGGGTGACGCAGCGCGGCGCGACGAGGACGGCTACTTCTGGATCATCGGCCGCGTCGACGACGTCATCAACGTCTCCGGCCACCGGCTCTCGACCGCCGAGGTCGAGTCGGCGATCGTGTCCCACGAGAAGGTCGCCGAGGCGGCCGTGATCGGCCAGCAGGACGAGGACTCGGGGCAGGCGATCACAGCGTTCGTCACCCTCTCCGGCACCCAGGAGGGCGACGACGAGCTGATCGGCGGGATCCGCGAGCACGTGGCCAAGCGGATCGGCAAGCTCGCGCGGCCCAAGCGCGTCATCTGGGCCGACGACCTGCCCAAGACCCGCTCCGGCAAGATCATGCGCCGGCTGCTGCGCGACATCGCGGAGGGTCGCGAGCTCGGCGACGTGACGACCCTGCGCGACCCGGACGTCATGTTGCAGCTGGAAGACAAGATCAAGGAGCGCGGCGACGAGGAGTGACGTCAGCGCTGCGACATGTGTCCACAAACCGGTAAGTTGATGGCGCGCGGCCCGTTTGTCGCGCGCCATGCCTGACCCCATCACGCTGCCGCGGCGTCGCGCGGTGCTCCTCACCGTCGTCACCGCTGTCCTCGTCGCACTGCTTCCCGCAGCGGCGGAGGCGGCCACCGAGCGGGCCCGCATCACGTGGGACACCGCGACCGACATCGACCTCCACGTGCTCGACTCCGCCGGCAACCACGCGTTCTTCGGGAACCCGACCGCGATCCCGAGCTCGACGCTGTCCTCCGACAACATCGAGGGCTTCGGGCCCGAGAGCTTCCGCGACGACGAGAGCCCGGGGACGGCGCGGACCTTCAGCGTGTCCGCGTGCTATTACGCCGGCGAGGCCGGTCCGACGACGGTCGCGGGCACGATCACCGACGGCAGCGGGGCCTCGCGACCGGTGTCCGTCACGCTCGACGCCCCCGGCGACTGCGCCGATCTCGGCGTCTCCCAAGGCCGTCCCGTCCCGCCGCCGCCCGACCGCGACCGGGACGGCGTGCCGGACAGCCGCGACGCCTGCCCCACGCGACCGGCGCGGACGCCCAACGGCTGCCCGCCGCCGCCGGCCAACCGCCCGCCGATCGCGGTCAGCGATCACTGGGAGGTGCGCGGGGGCCACTACGTCTACGACAACGCGCTGAAGAACGACCGCGACCCGGACGGCGACCGCTTCACGCCACGCGTGACCTCGATCTCGTTCCGGGCGACCGAGTGGTCCGGCATGGAGCAGGACGGGACGTTCAACTACGTGGCAGGCCCAGGTACGAGGGTCGAGCAGCGGAAGGTCATCACCTACCACCTCGTCGATGCGCGTGGCGCGCGCTCCGCCTCTGCGACGGTGACGATCGACGTGATCCCCCCCGGCAGGAATCGGCGCGTCTCGCCGGTCCGGGCCCGGCGTGGCAGCGCACGGGCGACCGCGGCGGCGCGCTGGTACTCGGACCCCGCGATCCTGTACTCGTGCTTCGGCACGGGCTTCGACAAGTCCTGCTATGGGGTGCTCTCGCCGGCGCAGGTGCGGGTGCTCAACGCCGCGACGCCGTGGGTCTCGCGCCCGTCGGCCGGCGAGGCAGCCCGCAAATGTGCCCTCCTGTTCCGCGGCGGCGGGATCGCCAGGTGCATCGCGGGCATGACGGCCGGAGCGCTGTTCCGCTCGGGCGACAAGCAGATCATCCGCGTTGCGGCGCAGGACGGCGACTGTCTCCTCTTCAAGCAGGACCTCAACCGCACGCTGCGCCATCCCCTGGCCGGCGCGTGGACGCGTCCCGACTTCCATCCGATCCACTCGTACCTGCGCAAGGGGACTATGGGCACGTGGTCGAAGTGGCAGGTGCCGGTCAGCTGCAATGCCAACGCCGCGTTGGTGCTCTATCCGAGGGATCTCGTGCGGCGCTAGCGGGCCGTCCAGCCCTGGTCCATGGTCACGGCCACGCCGGTGAAGGCGCGGCCGGTCGGCCCGAGGAGGAACGCGACGGCGTCGGCGATCTCCTCGGGCTCGATCAGCCGCTTGACCGCGTGCGGGGCGAGGATGACCTCCTCGAGCACGCGGTCCTCCGGCATCCCGTGGGCCTTGGCCTGGTCAGCGACCTGGCCCTCGACGAGCGGGGTGCGCACATAGGCGGGGCAGATCGCGGCGGCGGTGATGCCCTGCTCGGCGCCCTCGAGCGCGAGCGTCTTCACGAGCCCCAGCAGCCCGTGCTTGGCCGAGACGTACGCGCTCTTGAACGGGGAGGCCACAAGGCCGTGGACCGAGGCGACGGCGACGAAGCGCCCGTCGCCGCTCTCGCGCAGGGCCGGCCAGGCGGCGCGGGCGAGCAGGAACGGGCTCGTGAGCAGCAGCGCGAGGATGGCGTCCCAGCGGTCCTCCGGGAACTCCTCGACCGGCGCGACGTGCTGGAAGCCGGCGTTCGGCACCACCGCGTCGAGGCGGCCGAAGCGCTCGAGCGCGGCGGCGACGGCGTCGCGGTTGCCCTCCCGCGTGGTCAGGTCGGCGGCGTACGGCTCGCCGGGGCCGTCGGCGTCGGGCTCGAGGTCCACGGCCAGCACCTGCCAGCCGTCGGCCGTCAGGCGTCCCGCGATCGCCCGGCCGATGCCGCTCGCCGCGCCGGTGATGAGGGCCGCCCGCACCCTCGTCAGTCTTCCAACTCCGCGAACGCGCGGCGGATCGGCAGCGGAGCCACGCCGCTGGCCACGAGTTGAGTGGTGCCGTCGTCGAGCTCGTCGAGGTCGATCGTCACCCGCTCGCGGTCCTTGTAGAGCAGCGCGAAGAGCCCGAACGGGAACAGGAGGACGGCGACGAGGAACGTCCACACCGGGCGCGACTCGCGCTCGAAGAGCAGGCGACCGTCCCAGCGCTGCGTGATGTCGTAGCCCCAGCGCTCCATCGGCGGGGCCACGTCGGCCATCAGCTCGCGCATCGTGGTCGCCGCGTTCGCCGGCGAGTGCCAGCGTATGTGGAACGGGTACTTGCCCGGAAACCACGGTCGGTGCCGGCGGCGCTCGGGCGGCCGCGCCGGGGTGGCCACCTCGCGCGGCAGGTCGGTCTGCAGGTCGGCCAGCTCGTGCACCCAGCGGGCGGCGTATGCCTGCGCGATGCGCTCCTCGAGCTCCTCGACGTCGAGCCGGCCCTCGAACGCGTGATGGCGCAGCGACGCGACGGCCCGCTCGCGATCGGCGTCGGATGCGCGGAGCTCGGGCATTCCCTCAGTATCGTCACCTCGTGAGCTGAGTCGGAGGGGAGGAGCGATGACGCTGGAGATCGGTTCGTACGAGGAAGCCGTCGCCACGCATGAGTGGCGCGTCCCGGACCGCTACAACATTGCGGCCGACTGCTGTGACAAGCACCCGGCGGACGCGCTGGCGATGATCCACGAGGACTTCGAGGGCGCCGTGCGGGAGATCCGCTGGGGTGAGCTGCAGGAGTGGTCTAACCGCTTCGCCAACGTGCTGCGGGCGCATGGCGTCGAGCGCGGCGACCGCGTCGCGATGCTGCTCCCGCCGACGCCGGAGACGGCGGCCGCGTTCTTCGGCACCTACAAGGCTGGCGCGATCCTGCTCTCGATGTCCGTGCTCTACGGCGACGACGGGATCCGCCACCGGATCAACGACTCCGAGCCCAAGGTGCTGGTGACCAACGAGGCGAACGCGGGACGCGTGGAGGCCGCGCAGACGCTGATCCTCGACGGCGAGCTGCTGGCGGGCGGCGAGCCGGAGTTCGAGGCGGTCGACACGGCGGCCGACGACCCGGCGCAGCTGTACTACTCGTCGGGCACCACCGGCCTGGCCAAGGGCATCCTGCACGCGCACCGCTACCTGCTCGCGCACGAGGAGTTCACCTACTGCCACCAGGTGGAGGAGGGCGAGCGCTTCCACGGCATGGGCGAGTGGGCGTGGGCGGCGGGCATCGCGCCGCTGCTGGGCCCGTGGCGGCTCGGCGCCGTGCAGGTCGTCTATCAGCGCAAGGGCGGCTTCGATCCCCACAAGCAGCTCGACTTCCTCTCCCGCCACGAGGTCACGAACGTCTTCACGACGCCGACCGCGATGCGCTCGATGATGTCGATCCCAGACGCCGGCGAGCGCTACCCGCAGCGGTTCCGGCGCGTGTGCTCGGCGGGCGAGCCGCTGAACCCGGAGGCGATCCGCTGGTTCCGCGAGCAGTACGGGCTCACGGTGCTCGACTACTACGGGCTCACCGAGTCCTACCCGCTGGTCGCCAACTACCCGTTCATGGACGTCCGCGAGGGGTCCATGGGCAAGCCGATGCCCGGCTGGGACGTGCAGATCCTCGACGAGGACGAGCGGCCGGTGGCGCAGGGCGAGCGCGGCGAGATCTGCCTGCGGGCGCGCTCGAACCCGCACTACCCGCTGGGCTACTGGCGCAACGACGAAGCCACGGAGGAGACGTTCGGCGGCGACTGGTTCCACTCCAAGGACGCCGCCCGCGCCGACGAGGACGGCTACTTCTGGTATGAGGGCCGGGCCGACGACGTGATCATCGCCGCCGGCTACCGGATCGGCCCGTTCGAGGTCGAGTCGGCGTGCCTGGAGCACGCGGCGGTCGCCGAGGCGGCAGCGGTCGCGTCGCCCGACGAACGCCGCGGGAACGTCGTCAAGGCGTTCATCGTGCTGGCCTCCGGGCACGAGGCATCCGACGAGCTGGTCCAGGAGCTCCAGCAGTTCGTCCGCCAGCGGCTCTCCGCGTACGCCTACCCGCGGCGGGTCGAGTTCGTCGACGAGCTGCCCAAGACGCTGACCGGGAAGATCCGGCGGATCGAGTTGCGACAGCGGGAGATGGAAGCGGGCGGGTGAAGACACCGTCTGCCCTCGTCCCGGTCGCGGCGGCCCGGCTCGTCGGCTTCGCCGCGCTCGCGTCGCTCGGCGCGCTCGAGTGGCAGCGGATGGTTGCGGGCCTCAGCTCCGGCCGCGCGCTGCTGTGGGCGGCGGCGGCGACCGCGGCGGGCGCGGCGCTGATCGCGTGCGACCGGCTGCCGCCGCGGCGGGCGGGGGTGGGCGTGCTGGCGATCGTAGTGCTGGGGTTGCTGGCGGCGGTCGTGGTGTCCGGGATCGACCTCGGGCTGCTGCGCCCGGCGTACTGGGACGACCTCGTCGACGGCGTGGCCGGCGGCCTGCAGTCACTGGGCACGGTGCGGCTGCCGTATGCGGGCGCGGACCCGTGGCCGCGGGCCGCCCTCCAGCTCTCGGGGGCGGTGCTGCTGCTGGGGGCGGCGCTCGTCGCCTGCTGGCCGCGCCCGCAGACGCGCGGCTACCCGTTCCTCTCGCTCGCCGCGCTGCTCGTCCTCGTCGTCGCGCCGGTGATCTCGCTCGGCGGCACCCGGCCGCTGCTGCTGGGCGCGGCCATCGCGGCGCTCACCGTCTGCTTCCTGTGGCTCGAGCGGCTCCCGCTGCGGCCCGGGGTCGGCGTCGCCGCGCTGCTGGGCGTCGCGCTCGCAGGGGCGCTCCCGCTGGCGGCGGTGGCCGATCGCGGCGAGCCGTGGTTCGACTACAAGGCATTCGCCGAGGGGCTGGGCCCGGACGACCCCGTGCGGTTCGACTGGTCGCAGGGCTACGGCCCGATCGACTGGCCGCGCGACGGCAACGAGGTCATGCGCGTGCGGTCCGACAAGCCCTACTACTGGAAGGTCGAGAACCTCGAGCGCTTCGACGGGCGCGAGTGGGCGGATGCCGGGCCCGTCGCGCCCGACGAGGCCGACGTCGCGACGGAGATCCGGCCCGACTGGCGCGACCGGCCCGGCTGGTATGACCGCGTCGACGTGTCGGTACGGCGGATGCGCACTGCCGACGTCCCGGCGCCGGGCGCCATCATGAGCATCGAGAGCTCGACCCGGCCGCTGCAGCCGGCCCGCGAGGCGGGCCGCTGGACCGCCGTCACCGAGCTGCGGCGTGGCGACTCCTACCGGGCCGAGGTCTACACCCCGACGCCGAGCCCGGGCGAGCTGCGGGCGGCCGAGGACGCGGGCTTCACCCCGCAGCGGGCGAGCGACCTGGTCGTCACCGTGCCGTTCCTGCCGGATCGCCGCCCGACCGTGCGCTCGGTCGGCGGCGTCGGCGGCGGGCGGCTGAACAGCGCGGCGGTGCACTTCCGCGGGTTAGGGGACCTCCGCGAGCCGTACGTGGCGTACCCGGCGCAGCACCGCACCCGCTACGACGCCGCGGACGAGACGCTGCGGCGGTCGCTGTACCGGCGCACGTGGGAGCTGGCCCAGCAGCTGCGGACGCAGGTCGAGACGCCGTTCGAGTACGTCCTCGCCGTCGACGGCTACCTGTCGAACGGTTTCGGCTACTCCGAGCGGCCGCCGGCGGTGCCTGTGGGGCGCGCGCCGCTCGACGCGTTCCTGTTCGACAGCCGCGAGGGCTACTGCCAGCACTTCGCGGGCGCCATGGCGCTGCTCCTGCGCATGGGCGGCGTGCCGGCGCGCGTGGCCACCGGGTTCAGCCCGGGCGGCTTCTCGAAGCGCCGGGACGCCTGGATCGTCCGCGACACCGACGCGCACGCGTGGGTGGAGGCGTGGTTCGACGAGCTCGGATGGGTGACGTTCGACCCGACGCCCGACTCGACGCCGGCCCGCTCCCAGATCGCCGCGCTCGAGGCGCCGCCACCGCCCACCCCGTCCGGTGGCTCCGGCGGTTCGGGTGGGACCGGCGGCGGGAGCGGCGGGCCCGGGGCGCGCGGCGACGGCCTGCGTCCCGACCTGCTGTTCGACGTGCAGAGCGGCCAGCCGGGCGGCGCGCCCGGTGCGGCCGGCGGGGGCGGCATGCCGTGGTGGGGATGGGCGCTCGTGGCACTCGCGGCGACGGCGATCCTGGGCCTGGCGGTGGCCGGGTGGCGGCGGCGCCGGCGGCTCGGCAACCTGCCCCCGCTCGAACGCTCGCTGGCCGAGCTCGAGGCCGCGCTGCGCCGCGCGGGACGGCCGCTGACGACCGGCACGACGCTCCGCCAGCTCGAGCGCAGCCTCGGCGCCCCAGCGGAGGCGACGGCGTACCTGCGCGCGCTCAGCGCTTCGCGCTACGGCCCGGCGCCACGGGCGCCGACAGCTGCCGAGCGCCGGGCGCTCCGCCGCGCGCTGGCGCAGGGCCTCGGGGTGATCGGGCGCCTGCGCGCGTTCTGGGCGCTGCCGCCCCGTCCGCGTTAGGGGGTGCCCAACGGACATCGCTCAGCACGGAATGGCCCGTTGGGCGGGGCCCCAGCCTTATCCACTCACCGCTGCGCGTCGCCGCTCGGACCGCATCTCCGAGAGGATGCGCTCCAGCCGCGGCTCCGACGAGCGGTCGACGTGGTCCATGGCCGCCGCCACCGCCGGGTGGCGGGCGGCGATCTGGGCGTGCATCTCGTGGGCGACGGCGCGGTAGCTCGGATGGCCCTCGCGGCCCGAGCGCAGCTCGATCAGGTGCATCGCCTCGCGGGCGTTGAGGTCGAGCACGTAGCGCATCCGGTAGCCGAGGCAGAGCGCGTAGGGTGCGGCATCGGCCAGGCCGGCGGCCGCGAGCCGCTCGTATTCGGTGCGCGAGCGCTCGAGGGCCTCGGCGTAGCGGTCGCCGCAGCCGGCGGCGGCCACCTCCTCCGGGATCGCGGCGCCGAGGTCGGGCGTCAACGCCTGCCACTGGACCGTCAGCATCCGGTGGCGCTGGAGGTCGCGGAACGCGCCGTAGTCGGAGACGATCTCGAAGCGGTAGCGCAGTGACTCGAAGCCGCGCCCCGGCCGGTGGCGGCGGTTCCTCCGGTCGCCGACGAGGTCGGCGACCGCCCGGGCGCGCTCGTCGTCGGAGAGCGCGTGGACCGTCTCGAGCGTCTCCTCCTCGCTCGTCGCGGCGGCCTCGAAGAGCAGTGCGGCCAGCAGCTGGTCCTCATCGCCGTCCACGTGCAGGAGGCGGACCGACGGGCGGTCCTCGGGTGCTTCCTCGCGCCGGTCGAGGCCGATGCGAGCGACCCAGCGCTCGGTCGCCTCGCGGCGCCGCTCGAGGTAGCCGATCCATTCGCCGCCGCGCTCCGGGCGCTCGATGCGCGAGACGAAGCTCGGCATCGTCGCCTGGATCGCGTCGAGGATCATCTGGCCGTAGGCGCGCGCCTCGGGCAGCGGGTCGGCCATCAGGTGCAGGATCAGCTGCTCGTATGCCTGACCGGTCGCGTAGATCCCCATGTGTGAGAGCGACGCGGCGGGCAGCAGGCCGCGCAGGAGGTCGAGCGCCTTGGCGTTGACGGCGCGGCGGCGCGCGGCGGGGGGCTCGCCGTCGGTGCGCGGGAACGTCTCCTCGACCCACGCGCGCACGAGCGGAAGGGCCTCGGCGTAGGCGCCGAACAGCCCATCCATCGTCGCCTCGTACTCCGGGCCCAGCGCGGCGTCGCGGTAGTAGCGGTAGCCGCCGCCGGGCATCGGCGCGTCGTAGGCGATGTAGCGTGTGGACTGCTCGAGGTAGGCGGCGAGCCGCGGGCGCTGGAGCGTCTTGGTGACGATGTTCGACACCCACTCGCAGGCGACGTGGGCGCCGCCGAGCTGGGCCACCGAGTCGTCGCCGTAGCCGACGAAGATCCGCTCGTAGAGCTCGGCGGCGCGTCGCCCCTCGCCGGCGTCGATGGCCGGGTACGCCGGCAGCGAGTCCGCGAACTCGTCGAGGAACAGGCGGCGCAGCGTGCCGGGGTAGCGCGAGTAGCGAGCGAACAGCGCGCCCTTGACCGTCTCCGGCACGTTGACGAGGGCGAACACCGGACCGTCGAGGTCGGTCACGTGGGGGGCGAGCCGGGCGCGCTCGCTCTCGGTCAGCTCGTCGGACGGGTAGCGCACGGGACGGCCACCCTAGCGCGGGCTCCCGACCGATCCCGCGGGCTCAGTCCTCGAGCCCGATGCGGCGGTCGAAGCCCCCGGGGGCGTGGATGTTGAGCATCCGCACGGGCCGGCTGCCCTCGTTGCGAAAGCCGTGCTCGATGCCCGGCGGGACGAGCACGAACGTGCCCGGCGGCGCCGGCACGCGGTGCTCGCCGAACGCGAACGTCATCTCGCCCTCGACGATGTAGAACGCGTCGTCCTCGTCGGGATGCACGTGCGCCTCGACATCGCGCCCGACGGCGATCTCGATCATCCCGAACGTGAACCGCGGCGTGTCCGCGGTGCGCGCGAGGAACTCGACGTTGCCGACGCGATGACCCTCGCCGGGCGGGACGACGATCGGCCTGGATCCCACGGGCGCATCCTACCTCCGTAGCATGCCCGTCGAGGTGCCTACGTGTCTGTCGGGGTGATCGGGGCCGGGATCGTCGGCCTGTCCACCGCCTTCGCGCTGCGCGAGCGCGGGGCGGAGGTGGCGCTCTACGAGCGCGGCGTGCCGGGCAACGGCCAGTCGGGCGGCGAGTCGCGCATCTTCCGGCACGCGCATGACGACCGGCGCCTCGTGGCCTTCGCCCGCGAGGCGCGGGGGATGTGGCGGGAGTGGGAGCAGTACTTCGGCGAGGAGCTGCTCGCCCGCGACGGCGTGGTGGCGATCGGCACGGCGGCCGAGCGGCGGCTTGCCGTGCTCGAGGAGGACGGCGGGGTGCGGGCCTGCCCGCTTGACCCCTCGGAGCTCTCGGAATGGATCCCTCTCCTCGAGTCTCCGGAAGGCCCGGCCATCCTCGATGAGGACGGCGGCGTGATCCGCGCGCGGGCGACGATCGAGGCGCTGGCGCGCGCGGTCGTGGACTCCATCGCCTACGACGAGGTCCTCTCAGTGCGCGAGACCGAGGGCCACGCGATTGAGGTGTGCGCGGGCGGCTCGGTGGTCGACCACGATCGCGTGGTGCTCTGCGCCGGGCGGGGCACGGTCGCGCTCGCCCGCGGCGCAGGGCTCCCGCTGCCGGTCCGCCAGGCGGCGCACGTGCGGCTCACCTACCGCGTCCGCGGCGAGCCGCCGGCCCGCCTCGCGTGCCTGCTGGACGGCCGCGGGGCCTACGGCGACCCGCTCCCGGGCAATGACGCCTACGCGGTCGGGCTCGGCGAGACGCCGGTGCACGACGACGGGAGCCTCGTGCGCCCGGCCGAGCTTGCGACGTTGGCCGCGGCGACGAACGCGTACGTCGAGGAGGCGCTCCCGGGTTTGGACCCCGACCCGATCGACATCCGCCACTGCTGGGTCACCGAGGTGCCCTGGAGTCCCGACGGCTTCGCCGTGTGGGAGGTCGGGAACGTCCTCGCCGTCGCCGGCAACAACCTGTTCAAGCACGCACCCGCCCTCGGCCACGCGCTCGCTCTCGCGGCGCTCGGCGAACCGCTCAGCCCGACACTGCGCCCAGAGGCGAAGCTCGGCGCGGCCCGCTGATTGCCGGCGGGCTGCCGACCGCCCGCAGAGCACCCGCGGGCCGCCGACCGCCCGCGGAGCACCCGCGGGCCGCCGACCGCCCGCGGAGCGCCGGCGGGCTGCCGACCGCCCGCTGCGTGGATGTCGGCGCCCGCCGCGCGTCCCCCGGCCCCCACGCTGCGATCTCATCCGCAGTCGACCCGCTCCCGCTCGCGCGACCCGGGTGTCCACGCCGAGGCTCTGAGCAGGCGGCGCTCGATGTCGACCCGCTCGGCATCCATCCCCAGCGCGAGGCCGAGGCGGAGCTCGATGTCGAGGTCGACTGAGTCGTCGGTGACGCCGTAGACCGCACGCTCGACGGTTCCCGCCTTGACGGTGCGCACCGCTGCGGCGCGAAGGTCGCGCGCCACGGCCGGCGGCCATGGCGCGCGCCAGCGCAGGAGCGGTGCGACGGCCGCGCGGTTCTCAGGGTCGCGCAGGTCGAGCCGGCCGACGGTCTCGATCACCTCCGAGCGCGGGCCCGGCTCGGCCGTCCGGAACGCGAGCTCGCGCAGCTCGCCGCGCTCGCGCGTGATCTCAACTATGACGTCCCCGGTCGTGGGGCCTTCCACACGCTGCGGCCCGAGCGGGGTCCAGAGCGAGCCGACGGGACCGTCGACCCGCCCTCGCACATAGAGCGTCCTGCGGCCGCGGCCCACCCGCGAGCCCGCGGCCGCTCGCGCCGTGGCCTCGACGCCCGTGAGCTTGAGACCGCCGGCCTTGACCGCCGCCTCGGCGCCGAGCACCGAGTCGGCCTGGCCGAACCGCCACGTCGGCGGCCCGCGACTCTCCGGCGGCGCGGCGAGGAAGCGACGGGCCGCCGCAGCGTCCGGGAGCTCCCACGCGCTGCCCGAGCCGACCACCAACTCGTACTTCCCCTCGACCCCCAGCTCGAGCCCGAGCGGGCTCGCCTCGATCCCCAGGCCCGTCGATGCGCCGACCGCCCGGTCGTGCGCCTGCGTGACGAGCACCGACCCGTCCGAGCGCGACGCCACCGTCATCCGATCGTCGCCACCCAGCCGCACGGAGGCGAGCACGACGGTCGCCCCACCGCCGCGCGACCGCTCGCGCAGCGTGCACGGCGACAGCCCCGCCGCCTCGGCGTCGGAGGCGCGGCACACATCGTTGGCGACGACACAGATCCCGGTCCGCACACCGGCCGCGAGGGCCTGACCCACGCCGTCGAGCCCGAGCGCCATCCCCGCGGTCGCGAGCGCCACCGCCACGAGCGCCAGCACTCCCGTGTACTCGAGCGTCGCCTGGCCGTGGTCCATTTCCTCTGGAGGGGACACCGCCGAAATCTCGCCCCAGGTCTGGTCGATCTCCGTCGGCGCACGGCAACGGCGGCATTGAGGGAGGGTGCGGTGGCGGGATCCGCCGGCGAACGTCAACGGCGGCATTGAGGGAGGGCGCGGAGTGCCGTGACGATTCGCGGGTGCTTCGTTGCGATTCGACCCGGTCCGGAAACTAGTGGGTCTGGAAACTCTCGCTATACGGGACTGATCAACCCCACGCGAATGTGGAGCGTCGATCCGCTGACATCCACCACCCTCCCTCCCCAGCCGCCGTCGACGTTCGCTGGGGACCGCCGCGGCGCCGGCACCTCACCGCCCTACCGAGCCGCCGTTGACGTTCGCCGGCGGAAAGCGTCAGACGAGGCCGCG
This sequence comes from Solirubrobacteraceae bacterium, assembly GCA_036257565.1. GTDB lineage: Bacteria > Actinomycetota > Thermoleophilia > Solirubrobacterales > Solirubrobacteraceae > DASSUW01. Next base: position 45,744 of record DATAFH010000047.1, read on the forward strand.
CAGCGCCTCGCCTGCGTCTCGAGCGAGCTCGAAGAGCGGGTCGGGGTAGATGCCGAAGACGATCGTGGCCGCCGCGCAGACGACCGCCACGAAGATGACCTCGAACTGGTCGGTCCGGCGGCCGACGGGCCGCTCGACCTCGGAGGCGGCCACGGCGCCCGCCTCCTGGGAGCCGCCCGCGATCGCCGGCCGCGCGGCGGGCGCGGCCACGGCTACCGGCGCCTCGGAAGGCGACCGCATCCACACGGCGGCGATGACCCGCAGGTAGTAGACGAGCGAGATCGCGGATCCGATCACGATCACCGCGCCGAGCCAGCCGTAGTCGTTGTCCACCGCTGCGCTGATCAGGTAGAGCTTCCCGAAGAAGCCGACGGTGGCCGGCATGCCCGCCAACCCCAGCATCGCGATCGTCATCGGCCACGCGAGCCACGGGCGCTCGGCGCCCAGCCCGTAGAGCGTCGCGACGTCGTCACCCAACGACGTCTCCCGCTCCCGCGCCACGATCACGGCGAAGGCGGCGAGATTCATGAGCGTGTACGCGAGCAGGTAGAAGACCGTCGCCTGCACGCCTAGACGAGTGGAGACGACCACGCCAGCGAGCATGTAGCCGGCCTGGGCCACCGACGAGTACGCGAGCAGGCGCTTGAGCGACGACTGCCCGATCGCCCCCACGTTCCCGACCACGATCGTGATCGTGGCCAGCGTGGCGAGCGCCGGCCCCCAGGTCGTCGCCGTGTCGATGAGCGCCACGTCGAACAGTCGCAGCATCACGCCGAGTGCCGCGGCCTTGGTCGCGACGGCCATGAAGCCGGTCACGGGGGTCGGCGCGCCCTCGTAGACGTCCGGCGTCCACTGGTGGAACGGCGCCACCGACGCCTTGAACGCCAGCCCGGCGACGACCAGCGCGATGCCGGTCAGGAACAGCACATCGTCGGCCAGTTCGCTGCCCGCCTCGGCTATCCCCGCGTAGTCCGTCGAGCCCGTCGCGCCATACAGGAACGCCAGTCCGTACAGGAGCGTCGCCGACCCCACCGAGCCGATGATCAGGTACTTGAGCCCGGACTCGAGCGACTGCTCCCGCCGCATGTGCGTTGCGCACAGCACGTAGAGCGGGATCGAGAGCAGCTCGAAGCCGAGGAACAGCGCGATCAGGTTCTCGGCCGCGACCAGCACGACCATGCCGAGGATCGAACTCAGCAGGAGCGCGTAGAACTCGCCCTCGCCCGCCTCCTCGGCCGCCCGCGAGCGCCAGGAGAGCAGCACGGCCGCCATCCCGCCGACCACGAAGGCCATCGTCAGCGCCAGAGTCAGATCGTCGATCGCCAGCGCCCGCTCGACGACCTCGGTGTTGACGCCCCACTGCCAGATCCCGAGCCCCGCCGTGGTGCCGAGCGTCACGAACGCCAGGAACGCGGTTAGGTGCCGGCGGGCGAAGCGCGACCGCAGCAGCCCGACGAGCAGCACGAGACACGCGCCGCCGGCCAGCGCGACGAGCGGGGACAGCGCCTCCCAGTCGATTGCCGGAGCCTTGGGGGTCATCGCGTCACCGCATCGGTGGCGGCCTGCACGGCCGGCTCACCGGCCTCCAGGGCGAGCTGCGGATACACCGCGAACGCCAGGATCACGAGCACCAGCGGCACCAGGACGATCGCATCGCGCATCCCGAGGTCGAATGACGTCACCGTCGGCCCAGGGCGGTTGTGCATCGCGCGGATGTACATGCGCAGCGCGTAGACCGAGGCGAGCACGACGCCGGTCGAGGCGATGATCGCCACCGCCAGCTTGGACTGGAAGACGCCGAGCAGGATGAAGAACTCGCCGACGAAGTTCGCCGAGCCCGGCATGGCCAGCGTGGCCAGCGTCACGATCATGAACAGCGTGGCGAGCACCGGTGCGCGAGTGGCGATGCCGCCCATGTCGCGAATGTCCACCGACCCGGCCGTCCGCGTGGCGAGCAGCACGACGATCAGGAACAGCGGTGCGACCACGAGCCCGTGGTTGACGGCCTGCAGGAGCGCGCCCTGGGCGCCTCGCCCCTCGGGGTCCAGCGCGAAGATCCCCAGCGTGATGAACCCGAGCTGAGCGATCGACGAGTAGCCGAGGATGAGCCGCAGGTTCGTCTGCGTGTACGCCTGCACCGAGCCGTAGACGATCGACAGGAGGGCGATGATGAGCAGGATCAGCTGCCAGTCCGCCGCCGCCTCCGGGAACAGCGGGAGCGCGATCCGCAGGAAGCCGTAGGCCGCCACCTTGGAGACGACGCCGGAGAAGACCGCGAGCACCGGGAGCGGCATGTTGCGGTAGGCGTCGGGCATCCAGCCGTGGAACGGGAAGCTCGGCATCTTGATCAGGAACGCCAGTGCGAACGCCGCGAACAGCAGCTTCTGCGTGTTCTCGCCGAGCAGGTTCTGCTGCAGCTCCGCGAGCGAGAACGTCAGCTCTCCCGCCGGCGACGAGAGCACCGCGGTGGCGACGGCGGCGGCCAGCATCAGCAGGGAGCCGACGAGCGTGTAGACGACCATCTTGACCGCCGCCGCGATCCGCTCCGGGCCGCCCCACTGGCCGAGCAGGAAGTAGAACGGCACGAGCATGAGGTCGAAGAAGAGGACGAACAGCGCGAGGTCCTGGGCGAGGAAGGCGCCCAGCACGGCCGTCTCGGCGATCCCGAAGTGGATCGCGAACAGCTTCGCCCGGACGGGCGGCCGCAGCGCCACCCACATGGCCGAGGCGGCGAACAGCAGCGCGGTGAGCGCCACGAGCCACAGGTTCAGCCCGTCGACCCCGAGCGTGTAGCGGATCCCCAGCTCGTCGATCCAGGCGTCGTCAGTGACGTACTGGAGCCCACGCGCTGCGGTGTCGAAGTCGATCAGCATGATCACCGCGTAGCCGAGCGGGACGAGGGAGCCCACGACGGCGAACAGCGGCGCCACTCCCCGCGGGACGAGCCCGCCCAGCACGGCCAGCAGCAGCGGCCAGAAGACGAGGATGGACAGGTGGATCGTCATGCGGAGATCAGGAAGTAGGCGCCGAGCGACGTGATGCCCATCAGCAGCAGCGCCGCGTAGTAGCGCAGGTAGCCGGTCTGCATGCGGCGCACGGCGGCCGACCCGAGGCGCACGAGTCCGCTCGTCGTCCCCACCAGCGCGCCGTCGACGACGGCCCGCTCGAAGGTGGAGCTCGCGAAGCGGCCGAGCCAGGCCATCGGGCGGACCACGAGCAGTTCGATCGCCTCGTCGAAGTACCACTTGTTCACGAAGACCCGGTGCAGGAACGCGAACCGCTGCTGGAGCATCCGCGGGCGGTCCGGCTGCCGCACCCACAGCCCGTAGGCGATGGCGATGCCGAGCAGGGCGATCGTCGCGCCCACGATCAGCCCGATCCAGGTCAGCGTGGTCGACGCCTCGAGCTCCTCGTAGAGGCGCGAGTCCGCGAACGTCGGCTCGAGGAAGTGGTGCAGCGACTCGTTGACCTTGGGGATCTGCACGACGCCGCCGACGATCGCGAGCACGGCCAGCGCGCCCATCGCGATCTTCATCGGCCCCTCCCTCTCGGCGATGTGGTGCTCCGGGCCGGGGAAGCCGACGTCGGTGTCCTCGATCTCGCCGGTCGCCGGGTTCGTCGGGTGCTCGGGGTGGTAGAGGTGACCGTGCTCGAGCTCGCGCGCCTCGGGCACCGGGTCGCCCCAGAAGGCCCGGAAGATCATCCGGAACGTGTAGATCGCGGTCATCAGCGAGCCCACGTACCCGAGCACGCCCAGCACGACGTGCCAGTCCTCGTGGGCGAACATCAGCGCGATGATCTCGTCCTTGGAGAAGAAGCCGGCGAACGGCGGGACGCCCGACAGCACGAGGCCGCCGATCACCATGGACGCGTAGGTGAACGGCATCACCTTCCGAAAGCCGCCCATGCGGTCGAGGTCCTGCGTGCCGGCCATGGCGGCGATCACCGAGCCGGCGGCCATGAAGAGGAGCGCCTTGAAGAAGGCGTGCGTCATCAGGTGGAACATGCCGGCGGCGTAGGCGGCCGAGGAGACCGCCATGACCATGTAGCCGATCTGCGACATCGTCGAGTACGCGATGACCCGCTTGAGGTCGGTCACCACAAGGCCGATCGTCGCGGCGATGATCATCGTGGCGCACCCGAGGATGGCGCCCACGTCGGCAGCCGCAGGGGCCAGCTCGAACAGCGGGTGCATGCGGGCGATCAGGTAGACGCCGGCCGTCACCATGGTCGCCGCATGGATCAGGGCGGAGACCGGCGTCGGGCCCTCCATGGCGTCCGGGAGCCAGGTGTGGAGCGGTACCTGGGCCGACTTGGCGAACGCGCCGACGAGCAGCAGCAGGCAGCCGGCCACGAGGTCGCCGTCGTTGCGGGAGAACGCCGAGCCGACCTCCTCGAACGTCGCCAGGAAGTCCAGCGTGCCGGTGCCGGTGAAGATGAAGTACGTGCCGAGCACCAGCCCGACGTCGCCCACCACGTTGATGACGAACGCCTTGATGCCCGCCTGCGTGGCCGTCCGCCGCCGGTACCAGAACGAGATCAGCAGGTACGAGGCCGCGCCGACGAACGCCCAGCCCACGATGAGCAGGAAGAAGTTCGCCGCCAGGACCAGCAGCAGCATGCTGAACACGAAGAAGTTCAGGTACGCGAAGAAGCGCGTGTAGCCGCGGTCGCCGCCCATGTAGGCGACCGAGTAGAGGTGGATCAGCATCGAGACGCCGGAGACCACCAGCATCATCAGCATGCTGAGCGGGTCGATGAGGATCGAGACCGTGGCGTCCACCCCGTTGGCGACCGCGTAGTCCCAGCCGTGCGCCACCACCTGGCGCTCCTCCTCGCCGCGCGACTCGAGCTCGAAGAACGCGAGCACCGAGGCGGCGAACGAGAGCGCGATCGCCAGCGTGCCGATGACGCCGTGTGCGCGCGCGGGCAGCAGGCGCCAGGTGAGCGCGATGAGGATCGTCCCCGCGAGCGGGAACGCGAGCACGAGCCACCCGTACGTCTCCAGGCTCATCCCTGCAGCTCCCGCAGCTCATCGACGTCGATCGGCAGCCGGCGCCGGAACAGCGCCACGATCAGCCCGAGCCCGATCGCGACCTCGCAGGCCGCGACGACCATCACGATCAGGGCGAAGATCTGGCCGTCCATGTTCCCGTGCGCGCGCGAGAACCCGACGAGCGCCAGGTTGGCCGCGTTGAGCATCAGCTCGATGCAGAGCAGGATCACAAGCGGGTTGCGCCGGACGAGCACGCCGCCCGCGCCGATGCAGAAGATCAGCGCGGACACCACGAGGTACCACGTCAGGTCCACGCGGTCACCTCTTGGGCGGCCCCGCCGCCTCGATCATCGACCCCACCTCGGCATCGGTCGCGGTGATCTCGCGGCCGCGCATGACGTCGGCCACCGACAGCTCGCCCGGCTCGGCGAGCCCTGCGCGCCTACGCGCGAGGATGACCGCGCCGACGGCGGCGATGAGCAGCAGGAGCGACGCGATCTCGAACGCGAGCAGGAACTTGGTGAGGAAGAGCTCGCCGACCTGCGCCGGGGTGCCGAAGCTCTCCTCGACCCCGGCGCCCTCGCTGTCGAGCGCCGAGAGGCTCGTGCCGACGAGCGCGATCGTCAGCTCGACGAACAGAGCCAGCGCGAAGAGGATCGAGGCGAAGCGCAGCGTCGCGCCGCCGGCGACCCCCAGCGGCTCCCCGGACCCGCCCACGTACGCGACGACGAAGACGTAGAGCACCATCACCGCGCCGGCGTAGACGACGACCTGGGCGGCGGCCACGAACTCGGCGCGAAGGAGCAGGAACAGCGCCGCCAGCGAGAGCAGGTGGCACACGAGCGCGAGCACCGCGTAGAACGGATTCCGCAGCGAGACGGTGCCCACCGCGCCCGCTACGGCGCCGATCGCGGCGATGAAGAAGAGAACCTCCGCCATGAGCGTGCGCGGATGCTACGAGGTTCCGGGGCGGGTTCGCTGCCTGACGCCGACTTGCCATTCTCGGCACAAGCGATAGGTTGGCGGCGAGCGGAGGAGGATCGTTGTGTGCCTGGCCATCCCAGGACGGATCGTGGAGGTTATCGACGAGGCGAATCGGCTCGCCACCGTGGATGTGGCGGGGGTACGGCGCACCGTCAACATCGGGCTCCTCGACGCGGGTGACGAGAGCGCGGTGCCCGGCGACTGGGTGCTGATCCACGTGGGCTTCGCGCTGTCGAAGATCGACGAGGAGGAGGCGATCGCCACCCGCCGCCTGCTCGAGGCGATGGGAGCCGAGTACGAGCAGGAGCTCGAGGAGCTGAAGGCGAGCGCCATCGAATGAGCGCCTGCGACCCCCACGACCCGCACTGCATCACCTGCGGCGACGTGGCGGTCGAGATGCTGGTGGTCGAGGTCAACGACTCGCTCGCGGTGTGCGAGGCCGAGGGCGAGGCGCGCGAGGTCGAGGTGGCGCTGCTCGAGGACGTTCGGGCCGGCGACCGCCTGCTCGTCCACGCCGACGTAGGGCTGGTGAAGCTGGCATGAAGTTCGTCGACGAGTTCCGCGACGGCGCGCTGGGCCAGAAGGTCGCGGCGCAGATCCTCGGCGTGGTGGAGCCCGGCCGCCACTACAAGGTGATGGAGGTCTGCGGCGGCCACACCCACTCGATCTACCGCTACGGGGTGGACGACCTGCTGCCCGAGAACGTCGAGCTCGTGCACGGCCCGGGCTGCCCCGTGTGCGTGATCCCAATGGGCCGCGTCGACGACGGCATCGCCATCGCGCGCGAGCCCGGCGTGATCTTCACCTGCTTCGGCGACATGCTGCGGGTGCCGGGCTCGAACGGCACGCTGCTCGACGCGAAGGCGCAGGGCGCCGACGTGCGGATGGTCTACTCGCCGCTCGACGCGCTGCGCATCGCCAAGGCCGAGCCCGACCGGGAGGTCGTGTTCTTCGCGATCGGGTTCGAGACCACGGCGCCGTCCACGGCCCTCACGCTGATGCGCGCCCGCGCGGAGCGCGTGACGAACTTCTCCTGCATGTGCAACCACGTGACGATCGTGCCGCCGCTGCGGGCGCTGCTCGAGTCGCCCGACCTGCGCCTCGACGGCTTCATCGGCCCCGGGCACGTGTCGACGGTGGTTGGCGCCCGGCCGTTCGAGTTCATCCCGGCCGACTACGGGCGCCCTGTCGTGGTCGCCGGCTTCGAGCCGCTCGACATCCTGCAGGCGATCCACATGATCCTCGTGCAGCTGGCCGAGCGGCGCTGCGAGGTCGAGAACCAGTACACGCGCGTCGTGCCGTACGACGGCAACCTGCGGGCGCTGGCGGCCATGGCCGAGGTCTTCGCGCTGCGCCCCCACTTCGAGTGGCGCGGCCTGGGCTTCATCTCGCAGTCCGCGCTCCGGCTGTCGGACGCCTACGCGGACCTCGACGCCGAGCGGCGGTTCGCCGTGCCGGGCGTGCGCGTCGCCGACCCGAAGGCGTGCCAATGCGGCGAGGTGCTCAAGGGCGTCATCAAGCCGTGGGAGTGCAAGGTGTTCGGCACGGCCTGCACACCGGAGCACGCGATCGGCACGTGCATGGTGTCCCCCGAAGGGGCCTGCGCGGCGTATTACAACTACGGAAGGTTCGCGCGTGACCGTGTCGTCGCGTGAGGAGCGGATCCTCGGGATCATCGAGACGGCGCGCAGCAAGCGCCCCCGCTTCAAGGACGAGCGCATCACGATGGCCCACGGCGCGGGCGGCAAGGCCACGCAGACGCTGATCGAAGGGCTGCTGGCGCCCGCCTTCGGGATGGACGAGCTCGCCGACGCGGCGGTCGTCGGCGAGGGCATCGCGCTCACCACCGACTCGTTCGTGGTCAAGCCGCTGCGCTTCCCGGGCGGCTCGATCGGCGAGCTGGCCGTGAACGGCACCGTGAACGACCTCGCGGTGGCCGGCGCCCGCCCGCTCGCGCTGAGCTTGGCGCTCGTGCTCGAGGAGGGCCTCGAGTCCGGCGTGCTGCGCGCGGAGGTCGAGGCGATGGCCCAGGCGGCGGAGGCCGCCGGGGTGCAGATCGTGACCGGCGACACCAAGGTGGTCGAGCGCGGGCACGCCGACGGGATGTACGTCTGCACCACTGGCGTGGGGCTGCGGGACCCGCGCGCCGCGTTGTCACCCGGGGCCGTCGTGCCGGGCGACCGCGTGCTGGTCTCCGGCTCGCTCGGCGAGCATGGCACCGCGATCATGCTCGCCCGCGGCGACCTCGGGCTCGACGCCGACATCGAGTCCGACACCCGCTCGCTGTGGCCGGCGGTCGACGCGATGCTGTCGTCGGCCGTGCACTGCATCCGCGACGCCACGCGCGGCGGCGTGGCGTCCGTGCTCAACGAGATCGCTCGCGCGGCGGGCGTGGCGATCGTGGTGCGCGAGGCCGACGTGCCGGTCGACCCGCGGGTGGCGGGCGCCGCCGAGCTGCTCGGCATCGACCCGATGTACGTCGCGAACGAGGGCAAGCTCGTCGCCTTCGTCGCCCCCGCCCAGGCCGACGCGGCGCTCGAGGCGCTGCGCGCCATGCCCGGCTGCGAGCAGGCGGCGGAGATCGGCGAGGTCAAGACCGAGCCCCCGGGCATGGTGCTGGTGGAGACCGCTTTCGGCGGCCGCCGGGTGATGGACCAGCTCGTGGGCGATCCGCTCCCCAGGATCTGCTAGTGGCCCCTCCCGCAACCCCCGACACCCTTGGACCGACCGCTGATCACGGGAGGAACCACTGATGCACGAGCTGTCGATCGCCGAGTCGATCGTGGCCGTGGCCGAGCGCCACGCCCGCGGGCGGCGCGTCGCGGCGGTGACGGTGTCGGTCGGCCACCTGCGCCAGGTGGTGCCGGCATCGCTCGAGTTCGCGTTCGAGCTGATCACGCAGGGCACGGCGCTCGACGGCGCCGAGCTCGTGCTCGAGGAGGTGCCCGCCGCCGGCCTGTGCCGCGCGTGCGGTCGGGAGAGCCGTCTCGATGGCTTCCCGCTGAACTGCCGCAGCTGCGGCTCCGGTGACGTCGAGATCGTCTCCGGCGAGGAGCTGCAGGTGGAGTCGTTGGACGTGGAAGAGGAGGTCGCGCATGGCCGTTGACGAGGCACCCGCTGGAGTCGAGGAGGTCCACATCCTCTGGATCTCGGAGGGCATGAGCTGCGACGGCGACTCCGTCTCCGTCACGGCGGCCGGCCAGCCGGGCATCGAGGACGTGCTGCTGGGTGCCATCCCGGGCATCCCCAAGGTCCACCTGCACAACAAGGTGCTGTCACCGACGCTCGGCGGCGAGGAGTTCCTGCTGCCGTTCCGGCAGGCCACGCGCGACGAGCTCGACGCGCCGTTCGTGCTCGTCATCGAGGGCTCGATCCCGAACGAGAACATCAACGGCGACGGCTACTGGACCTCGTTCGGCAACGACGAGGCGACCGGCGAGCCGCTCACGCTCAACTGGTGGATCGACCAGCTCGCGCCCAAGGCGTGGGGCGTGGTCGCCATCGGCACCTGCGCGACCTACGGCGGCATCCACGCGATGGCCGGCAACCCGACCGGTTGCATGGGCCTCGCGGACTACCTGGGGTGGGACTTCCGCTCGGCGGGCGGGCTGCCGATCGTCAACGTCCCCGGCTGCCCGGTGCAGCCCGAGAACTTCATGGAGACGCTGGTCTGGCTCCTCTACCAGGCCGCCGGCCTCGCTCCGGTGATCCCGCTCGACGCGCAGCTGCGACCCACGTGGCTGTTCGGCAAGACCGTGCACGAGGGCTGCGACCGCGCGGGCTACTACGAGCAGGGCGACTTCGCGCAGGACTACAACTCGCCCAAGTGCCTCGTGAAGGTCGGCTGCTGGGGTCCCGTGGTCAACTGCAACGTGCCCAAGCGCGGGTGGATGGCCGGCATCGGCGGCTGCCCGAACGTCGGCGGCATCTGCATCGGCTGCACGATGCCGGGCTTCCCCGACAAGTTCATGCCGTTCATGGATTCGCCGCCCGGCGGCGGCCTGTCGTCGACGCTCTCGGGCGTCTACGGGCCGATGATCCGCAAGCTGCGGGGGATCACCAACAAGACCGTCAACAAGGAACCGAGCTGGCGGCATTCCGGCAACGAGCTCACCACGGGCTACTCGCCCCGGTGGGGCAACTAGGAGAGGAGAGCTCGGATGGCCGTTCGTGAACGTGTCACGCCCGAGGCCGGCAAGGTCGTCGACATGTCCTGGGACCCGATCACCAGGATCGTCGGGAACCTCGGGATCTACACGAAGATCGACTTCGACAACCGGGAGGTGCTGTCGTGCAAGGCGACGTCCTCCCTGTTCCGCGGCTACAGCGTGTTCATGAAGGGCAAGGACCCGCGTGACGCGCACTTCATCACGAGCCGGATCTGCGGCATCTGCGGCGACAACCACGCGGTCTGCTCCTGCTACGCGCAGCAGATGGCGTACGGCGTCAAGCCGCCGCCGCTGGCCGAGTGGATCGTGAACCTCGGCGAAGCCGCCGAGTACATCTTCGACCACATCATCTTCCAGGACAACCTGGTCTTCGTGGATTTCTGCGAGCAGATGGTCAAGGAGACCAACCCGAGCGTGTGGGCGAAGGCCGAGAAGACCGAGGCGCGCGGGGCGAACGTGCACGGCTACCGCACCGTCGGCGACATCATGCGGTCCTACAACCCGTTCACCGGGGAGACGTACCGCGAGGCGCTGCACATGAGCCGCATCGGGCGCGAGATGATCTGCTTGATGGAGGGCCGCCACGTGCACCCCTCCACGATCTACCCGGGCGGTGTGGGCACGGTCGCGACGCCGACCCTGCTGACCGACTACCTCAGCCGCCTGCTGCGGTGCCTGGACTTCATCAAGAAGGCCGTCGCCATGAACGACGACGTCTTCGACTTCTTCTACGAGGCGCTGCCGGGCTACGAGGAGGTCGGCCGCCGGCGCATCCTGCTCGGCTGCTGGGGCGCGTTCAACAACCCCGACCACGTCAACTACGACTACAAGGACATGGACGACTGGGGGAACGAGATGTTCGTCACCCCGGGCGTCGTGGTCGACGGGGAGCTGGTGACCACCAACCTGGTGGACATCAACCTCGGCATCCGCATCCTGCTCGGCTCGTCGTACTACACGGACTGGGTGAACGAGGAGACGTTCGTCGAGAAGGACCCGCTCGGCAATCCGGTCGACAAGCGCCACCCATGGAACCAGACGACGATCCCCAAGCCGCAGAAGCGCGACCTCGACGGCGGCAACTACTCGTGGGTCATGAGCCCACGGTGGCACGACAAGCGCACGGGCCACAACCTCGCGCTCGACACGGGCGGCGGCGCGCTCGCCCGCCTGTGGGCGACCGCGCTCGCCAACAAGGTCGACACGCCGTACGTGAAGGCGACCGGCTCGAGCGTGCAGATGAATCTGCCGCAGACGCCGGACACCCCCGAGGCGACCCTCGAGTGGAAGATCCCGCAGTGGTCCAACGCGATCGAGCGCGACCGCGCGCGGATCTACTTCGTCGCCTACGCCGCCGGCATGGCGCTGCACTTCCTCGACCGCGCGTTCAAGGAGGTTCGCGCCGGCCAGACCAAGGTGTTCGAGGACTTCGAGGTGCCCGACGAGGCGATCGGCTGCGGCTTCCACGAGGCCGTGCGCGGGGTTCTCTCGCACCACCTCGTGATCCGCGACGGCAAGATCGCCAACTACCACCCGTACCCGCCGACGCCGTGGAACGGCAGCCCGACCGACTCCTACGGCACCCCGGGGCCGTATGAGGACGCGGTGATGGGCCAGCCGATCTTCGAGGAGAACGGACAGGACGAGTTCCGCGGCATCGACATCATGCGCGCGGTCCGCTCGTTCGACCCGTGCCTGCCGTGCGGAGTCCACATGTACCTCGGGAAGGGGAAGATGCTGCGGAGGGTGCACTCGCCGATGTTCGGCGAGCAGCACGGCTAGGCCATGGACGATCTCCAGGCACGCGAGTGCGTCGCGCGCATCGAGGCGCTGCTCGAGGAGCTCGAGCACTCCGACGCGGCGACGGAGCTCGTGCAGGCGCTGCTCGACCTCTACGGCGAGGGGTTGGGGCGGATCGTCGCCCACGACCCGGGCCTGATGACGGCCCTCGCCGGCGACGAGGTCGTCTCCCACCTGCTGCTCCTGCACGGGCTCCACCCGGTGCCGCTGGAGGAGCGGGTGGTCGGCGCCCTCGAGGAGCTGCGCCCGTACATGGACTCGCACGGTGGCGGCGTCGAGCTGCTCGGCGTCGAGGACTCGGTGGTGCGGCTGCGGCTCGAGGGCACGTGCAACGGCTGCCCGTCCTCGACGGCGACGCTCAAAGGCGCGATCGAGGACGCGATCCACAAGGCGGCGCCCGAGGTCGAGGACGTGGTGGCCGAGGGCGTGGCCGAGCCTGGTCCGGCGCTCCTGCAGATCGAGATCCCCTGCGTGAGGCCCGCGGGGTGACGGCGGTCGGCTCCAGCCGCCTCGGGCGCCTCGCCCAGCGCGAGCGCGAGCGCGAGCCGCCGCCGCTCGAGCGCTGCGAGCTGTGCAGCGCGCCGATCGCCGCCGACCACCGGCACCTGATGGACCTCCAGAGCCGCGAGGTCATGTGCGCATGCCAGGCCTGCACGGTGCTGTTCGACCGCGGGGCAGCCGGCGGCGGCCACTACCGCCTCGTGCCCACGCGCCGCGCGCGGCTGGACGACGAGGTGCTGACCGACGCGATGTGGGAGGAGCTGCGATTGCCGGTCGACATCGCGTTCTTCCTGCGCAGCTCGGCGGAGGACCGGCAGATGGCGTTCTACCCGGGTCCGATGGGGGCGACCGAGTGCCTGCTCACGGTCGAGCTCGGAATCCTCGAGACGCTCGAGCCGGACGTCGAGGCACTGCTCGTCAACCGAGCGCAGGGAGCGCGGGAGCAGTGGATCGTGCCGATCGACGACTGCTTCCGGCTCGTCGGACTGATCCGCACCCACTGGCGCGGCCTGACCGGCGGCAAGGAGGTCTGGCAGGCGCTCCCCAGATTCTTCGAGGAGCTCGACGGAGAGGAGAGACGATCGTGAAGCTGCGACTTCCGGGCATGGGTCCCACGGCCGACCTGCCGACGCACACTCCCGGCATCAAGCAGGGCAACTCTCCCGGCGGTTACGAGAGCATGGCCGGGCACAAGCCGGACGGCCGCTCGACGGCCGCCCGCTCGACGGGGATCAACCCCGAGAACGAGGAGCCGATCGACCCGCGGATGCCGAACCTCTCGCCCGCCTAGGAGCCGATGGCCGTCAGCCCGGCAACCGTCCCCGAGCTCGCGTTCGCGGTCGAGGGCGCCGAGCCGCTCGCGCGCGCCGCGGTCCCGACGCTGCGCTTCGCGCTGCGCGTCGAGAGCGACGTGCCGGTGCGCTCGGTCCTGCTCGACGTGCAGGTGCAGATCGCCGCGCGTCGTCGGCCGTACGACGCGGCGGCGCATGAGCGGCTGTTCGAGCTGTTCGGGCCGACCGAGAACTGGGGCAAGTCGCTGCGCACGCTGCTGTGGACGCGCACGACGCTCGTCGTGCCGCCGTTCGCGGACGCCGCGCTGGTCGACCTCGACATCCCGTGCAGCTATGACCTCGAGGTGCTCGCGTCGCGCTACTTCGACGCGCTCGGCGACGGGGACGTCCCGCTGGAGTTCCTCTTCTCGGGCACCGTGTTCGCGGGCGCGCCGCTCCAGGTCACGCGCATCTCGTGGGAGAAGGAGGCCGAGTACCGGCTGCCGGTCGGCGTGTGGAAGGAGACGCTCGACCGCCACTTCCGCGGCACCGCGTGGCTGCGGCTCGGCAAGCCGGCGTTCGACCGGCTGAGCGCGTACAAGTCGCGCCGCGCGCTGGCGAGCTGGGACGAGGCGATCGACGGCCTGCTCGAGGAGCGCGGGTGAGCGACCCGGTGCGCCAGATCGCCGACGCGGTGCTCTATGAGGGCTACCTGCTGTGGCCGTACCGCCGCTCGGCGCTCAAGAACCAGAAGCCGTTCGGGTGGGGTGACCTCGATGCCGAGGAGAAGCCGCTGATGCGCGCGCAGTGCCTGCTGGAGGGCGGCGACCCGGCCGCCGTGCAGGTCAGCGCGCGGTTCCTGGAGATGGTCGACGGCCAGGGTGTCGAGCGGGAGGTCGGGCCGGGACCGGTCTTGTTCCCGCCGCTCGAGGGCGAGTTGACGGTGGCCGCGGAGCAGGTGGGTCCTGACCTGCACCGGCTGACGGTCGAGCTCGTGTGCCGCGCCGGCCGGTTCCGCGCCGCGCACGCCCAACTGCGGACCCCGGGCGGCGCCTTCGTCTCGCTCACCGACCCGCCGGAGCGCCTCCGCGCCGCCGCCGACGCGTGCCAGAACGTCGGCGTGTGGCCGATCCTCGTCGGTGAGCCGGGGTCGGCGGACACGATGCTGGCGTCGCCGATCATCCTCGAGGACCACCCGCGGATCGCCCCCGAGAGCCCGGGCGACCTGTACGACGGCGGCGAGATCGACGGCCTGCTGACGCTCGGCATCATGAGCCTGACCGACGACGAGAAAGCTGAGATCCGCGACGGCGACCCGCGCGCGCGGGCGATCCTCGAGCGCACCGAGTCGCTCTCCCAGGAGCAGCTGATGACGCTCTACGGCTTCCGGCAGGAGCGGCCGGCGCCTGACGCGGTGGTGGTCGACGGCGTCGAGCTGCGCCGGCGCAGCCGGGTGCGGCTCAAGCCGCGGGCCGGCGGCGACATCTTCGACGTCGCGCTCGCCGGGCGCACGGCGATGATCGAGAGCATCGAGCACGACACCGACGGCAACGTGCAGCTCGCGGTCACGGTGGACGACGATCCCGGCCGCGACCTCGGCGAGCGCAGCCAGCCGGGCCATCGCTTCTTCTTCCGCGCCGAGGAGGTCGAGCCGCTCGACGAGCAGGCCACCACGCGGATCCTCGTGGCGGGAATCGGCAACGTCTTCCTCGGCGACGACGGCTTCGGCGTCGCGCTCGCCGGGCGGCTGGCCGGCGCCGAGCCGCGGCCCGGCGTCGACGTCGTCGACTTCGGCATCCGGGGTATGGATCTCGCGTACGCGGTCGGCGGCTACGACGCCGTCCTGCTGCTCGATGCGACGCCGCGTGGCGAGCCGCCCGGGACGCTGTACGTGATCGAGCCCGAGCTCGACGACGACGACGTGGTGCCCGAGGCGCACGGCATGGACCCCGTGAAGGTGCTCGCGCTGGCGCGGGCGCTCGGGGAGACGCCGCCGCGCACGCTCGTCGTCGGCTGCGAGCCGCAGACGCACATGAGCGTGGACGACGAGGAGATCGTCGCCGAGCTGTCGGAACCGGTCCGCGCGGCGCTCGACGAGGGGGAACGCCTCGTGCAGTCGCTGCTGGATGACCTACTAGGAGGAGCGAGATGAAGGAGAACACCGTGGGCAAGCTGATCCTGCTGGCTCTGGTCGCGCTGCTGGGGATGGCGATCGCCGCCCAGCTGCCCGAGCTCCAGCGGTACCTCAAGATCCGGTCGATGTAGCCGGATGCACCGGGTGAACGTCAGGGTCGTCGAGGACGCGCTCGACGCCAACAACACGATCGCGCGCGCCAACCGCGACGACTTCGACCGCGCGGGCGTGCGCGTGCTTAACCTCATGAGCGCGCCGGGCTCGGGCAAGACGTCGCTGCTCGAGCGCGTGCTGGGCGACCTCGGGGACGTGCGGGCCGGCGTGCTGGAGGGCGACGTCCAGGGCAGCTACGACGCCGACCGGCTGGCGAGCCTGCACGTGCCGGTGACGCAGCTCAACACCGACCCCGGCTTCGGCGGCGAGTGCCACCTCGACGCGAACATGGTGCGTTCCGCGCTCCCGTCGCTGCCGCTCGACGAGCTCGACCTGCTGGTCATCGAGAACGTCGGCAACCTCGTGTGCCCGGCGGAGTTCCGCGTCGGCGAGGACGTGCGCGCGATGGTGTGCTCGGTCACCGAGGGCGAGGACAAGCCGCTCAAGTACCCGCTGATGTTCCGGACCGCCGAGCTCGTGCTTGTGAACAAGATCGACCTGCTGCCTCACCTGGACTTCGACGTCGAGCGGTTCGGACGCAACCTCGACGCCGTCAACCCGGGCGTGCCGCGCAGGCTGGTGAGCGCGCGCACGGGCGAGGGCATCGAGGCCTGGCGCGACTGGCTGGTCGAGCTCGCGACGCGCCGGGAGGTGCCCGCCTGATGGACGCGGTCGCCGTCGACCGGCGTCGCGAGGCCAACCTCGCATGGTTCGCCAGCGAGGCCGAGCGGCTCGCGCGGCTGTGCGGCGAGATGGCGGAACGCTTCGCTCGCGGTGGGCGGCTGCTGGCCATCGGTGACGTCTCGGACGCCCGGCACGTGGCGGTGGAGTTCGTCCACCCCGTGATCGTCGGCAAGCGGGCGCTGCCGGCCCTCGCCGTCAGCGCACGCGAGCTCGAGCTCCTCGCCGAGCCCGACGACATGGTGATCACGTTCGGCGCCGAGGTCCCCGACACGCCGGCGCTCGTCATCGACCTCGATCCGCCGGTCGACGACCCTTTCATCCGCCAGGAGCTCGTGGAAACGGCCTATCACCTCCTGTGGGAGCTCGTGCACGTCTTCCTCGAACATCGCGAGCGGACCGCGCACGACACCGGCGCCGCGAGCTTCCTCTATCCGTTTCTCGGTGAGCGCGAGAGCGACGACGAGGCGGTCGTCGATGACGTGCGGCGTTCCATCGCGATGAAGGCGGAGGAGATCGCCGCGCTGCGGACGCAGACGCTGGTCGAGGGGCACGACGCGCTGCGCGCGGCGGCCGCTGCGGTGCGCGCCGGCGGGCGCGTGCTTGCGCTCGGCAACGGCGGGTCGGCGACCGACGCGACGGACCTGGTGGCGGATCTGCAGCGCGCCGGTCGGCCCGCGATCGACCTCACCGCCGATCCGGCGATCCTGACCGCGATCGCGAACGACGTCGGCGTCGAGGCGATCTTCGCGCGCCAGGTGATCGCGTACGGGCGGCCCGGCGACGTACTGGTGTCGCTCTCGACCAGCGGCGGCTCGGCCAACGTGATCGCGGCGCTCGTGGAGGCGCGCCGCCGGGGTCTGGTCACGATCGCGCTGGTCGGCTACGACGGCGGCCGAATCGCCGCCGAGGGCTTGGCCGACCACGTCGTGATCACGCGCTCGCAGCACATCCCGCGCATCCAGGAGGCGCAGGCGAGCGCCTACCACGTCCTCTGCGAGCTGGTCGCATGATCCACGCGATGTTCCGCGGCGTCGTCGGCGCGATGGCCATGACGGGGGTACGGGTCCTCGCGGCGCACGCGGGGCTGGTCCGCGAGGACCCGCCGAGCCGGCTGGCGCGCAAGGGCACCCGCGGCCTGCTGCGCAAGGTCCCGCGCCGGCGCCGCCAGACGGTCGTCGAGCTCATCCACTGGGCGGTCGGCGCCCAGGGCGGGGCGGTGTACGGGATGCTGCCGGAGGAGATCCGCCGGCGGCCGTGGTCGGGGCCGGTCTACGGCGTGCTCATCTGGGTGGGCGTCGACACGGTGATCGGACCGCTGCTGGGTCTCGAGCGCAACTGGCCGAAGGGGCGCGAGCGCGCCGTGTTCATCGCCGACCACGTGCTCTACGGGCTCGTGCTCAGCGAGCTGCGGGCCCGTCCGCGGGAATGACCGCCTCGGTCGAGCGCGTTCGGATCCGGATCGAGGGGGTGGTGCAGGGCGTCGGGTTCCGGCCCTTCGTGCACCGTCTCGCCGCCGAGCTCGGCCTCGCCGGCTTCGTGCACAACGACGAGCGCGGCGTGGTCATCGAGGCCGAGGGCGCGGCACCCGCCCTCGAGGCGCTGCTCGCCCGGCTGGGCGCCGAGGCGCCGCCGATGGCGGTCGTCGACCGCGTGAGCGCAGAGGCGGTGCCGGCGCGCGGCGGGTCCGGGTTCGCGATCGCGTCGAGCACCTCGGCCGCCCGCCCCGACGCGCTCGTGTCGCCCGACGCGGCGACCTGCGAGGCGTGCCTGCACGAGCTGTTCGATCCGGCGGACCGGCGCTTTCGCTACCCGTTCATCAACTGCACGGACTGCGGGCCGCGCTTCACGATCGTGCGCGGCGTACCGTACGACCGGCCGCTCACCACGATGGCGGGCTTCGCGATGTGCGCGCTCTGTGCGGCCGAGTACGACGACCCGGCCGACCGCCGCTTCCACGCCCAGCCGAACGCCTGCCCGGACTGCGGGCCGCGGCTCGACCACCCGCTCGACGAGGTGGTGGCGGCGCTGGCCGGCGGGGGGATCGTCGCCGTCAAGGGCATCGGCGGCTTCCACCTCGCCTGCGTGGCCTCGCACGAGCGCGCGGTGGCGACCTTGCGCGCGCGCAAGCACCGGGAGGAGAAGCCGTTCGCGCTCATGGCGCGCGATCTCGAGGCGGCCGCGCGGCTCGTCCTGGTGGGCGTGCTCGAGGCGGCGCTCCTGCGCGGGCGCGACCGCCCGATCGTGCTGGCGCCGCGGCGGCGCGACGCCCGGGTGGCGGCTGCGGTGGCCCCGCGCTCGGCCGAGCTCGGCGTGATCCTGCCGTACAGCCCGCTGCACCATCTCCTGCTGGCCGGCGTCGGCGAGCCGCTGGTGATGACGAGCGGCAACGTGTCGGACGAGCCGATCGCCTTCCGCGACGACGACGCGCGCGAGCGCCTGGCCGGGATCGCCGACCTCGTGCTCGGCCACGACCGGCCAATCGAGACGCGCACGGACGACTCGGTGCTGCGCGTGGCGCGCGGGCGCCCGCTCCCGCTGCGCCGCTCGCGCGGCGCCGTGCCCAGCGCGCTCGCGCTGCCGGTCCCCGCCGGCCGCCACGTGCTGGCGTGCGGGGCGGAGCTCAAGAGCGCGTTCTGCGTCGCCCGCGGACGGCGCGCATGGGTCTCCCACCACATCGGCGACCTCAAGAACGTCGAGACGCTCGGCTCATTCAGCGAGGGCGTGGCGCACTTCGAGCGGCTGTTCGCGGTGGCCCCCGAGGTCGTGGCGCACGACCTGCACCCGGACTACCTCTCCACGACCTACGCGCTGGCCCGCGAGGGAGTCGAGCACGTGGCGGTACAGCACCACCACGCCCACCTGGCCGCCTGCCTTGCCGAGCACGGCGAGACCAGCGCGGCGGTGGGGGCGATCTTCGACGGCACCGGCCTCGGCACCGACGGCACGGTGTGGGGCGGCGAGATCCTCGTCGGCGACCTGCGCGGCTTCGAGCGCGACGGCCACCTGTGGCCGGTCTCGCTGCCGGGCGGCGACCGCGCAGCCCGCGAGCCGTGGCGGATGGCCTGTGCCTGGCGCGCGGCGGCCGGCGGCGACGCACGGCCGCTGCCCGGCGTGGACGCCGAGCGCTGGCACGCGGTGGCGCGGATGGCCGAGACCGGCATGGCGTCGCCGGTCACGACCTCCGTCGGCCGCCTGTTCGACGCCGTGGCCGCGCTCTGCGGTCTGCGGCTCGAGGCCTCCTACGAGGGCCAGGCGGCGATGGAGCTCGAGGCAGCCTGCGACGGCGCCGAGCGCGGCGCCTACCCGCTCGACGTCGTGGCCGGCGTGCTCGACCCGCGCGAGACCGTGCTGGCCGTGGACCGCGACGTGGCCCGCGGCGTGCCGGCCGGCGTGATCGCCACGCGCTTCCACCATGCGCTGGCCGACGCGACGGCCCGTGCGTGCGCGGACCTGGCGGCCGACCGCGGGCTCGACACCGTAGTGCTGTCCGGCGGCGCGTTCCAGAACCGCCGGCTGCTCGAGCGCGCCGCGGAGGGTCTGCAGCGCGCCGGCCTGCGCGTGCTCGTGCCCGAGCGCCTGCCGCCCAACGACGGCGGCATCGCGTTCGGGCAGGCGGCGATCGCTGCCGCGCTCAGCCCGTGACCGTCCAGGCGCACTCGAGCACGCGACGCCAGTTGTCCCAGGCGATGGCCTGGAGCTCGGCCTCGGTGAAGCCGTCCGCGCGCAGCGCCTCGATCAGCCGCGGCAGCCCGGCGACGTCGCCGAGCTCGTCGGGGACGGTCGCCCCGTCGAAGTCCGATCCGAGGGCGACGTGCTCGACGCCGATCCGATCGGCCGCATAGCGCACGTGGGCGACCACCGCAGACAGCGGCGTGGCGGCGTCGTCGGCCCCGTCGGCGCGCAGGAAGCCGACCGCGAACACGATCCCCACCACGCCGCCGGAGGCGCCGATCGCGTCGAGCTGCGCGTCGGTGAGGTTGCGGGCGCTCGGCGACAGCGCGTGGACGCCCGAGTGCGAGGCGATCAGCGGCGCGCCCTCGATGCGGGCGACGTCCCAGAAGCCCGCCTCGTTGAGGTGGCTGAGGTCGACGGCGATCCCGAGCGCCATGCACCGTCGCACGAGCGCGGTCCCCGCCGCGGTGAGGCCGGGGCCCGTGTCGGGCGAGGACGGGAACGCGAACGGGACACCGTGGCCGAACGCGTTCGGGCGGCTCCACACGGGTCCCAGCGAGCGCAGCCCGGCCGCGTGCCAGTACTCGAGGGCCTCGAGGTCGGGGTCGATCGCCTCGGCGCCCTCGAGGTGGATCACGGCCGCGAGCACGCCGTCCGCCCGGGCGGCGTCGAGGTCCCCTGGCGCGCGGGCGATTCGCAGGCGTCCCGCGCGCTCGAGGGCGAGCAGGCGGCCGGCCGCGCGGGTCGCGTGCGGCGCGGCGACCTCGGCGCTGATCGGCAGCAGCTCCTCGGTCCCAGGTGGGGACGTGAAGATCGCGAACACGCCGCCGGCCAGGCCGCCGGCGCGTGCCCGCGGAAGGTCGAGATGGCCGCCTGACCGGCCGGTCGCGAAGTCGGCGGCGTCCTCGCGCGTGATCGCGTCGTTGTGGCCGTCGAAGACTGCGACCATCAGGTCTCCTCGTGGCGGCAGGGCGGCTCGCGCGTCGGCGGCTGGGGCGGCGGTGGCCGGTGGGGCAGCGGCGGGAGGGGAAGCTCCTGCGGCTCGTCCTCGGTGACCGTGACCGGCTCGCCGTGGTGCAGGAGCTCGAGCGGCTCACCCTGCAGGAGCTCGTAGCGGGCGCCCTGGCCGTTCACCTCGACGCGCAGGCGCCGGCCGCGGTACGTGAGCCGGAACGCGAGCCGCGTGAGCCGTGCCGGCAGGCGGGGCGCGAACTCCAGCTGCTCGTTGTGGTCGCGCATGCCGCCGAAGCCGGCGACCGCGACGAGCCAGCTGCCGGACAGCGAGGCGAGATGGACGCCGTCGTCGGTGTTCATCGCGAGGTCGCGCAGGTCGATGAAGGAGGTCTCGGCGAAGTAGTCGTAGGCGAGGCTCAGGTGGCCGACCTCGGCGGCCATGACTCCCTGGACGCAGGCCGAGAGCGACGAGTCGCGCACCGTGATGCGCTCGTAGTAGTCGAAGTCGCGCGCCTTCTGCTCGCCGTCGAACTGGTCGCCGCACAGCCACAGCGCGAGCACGAGGTCGGCCTGCTTGATGACCTGGCTCGTGTACAGGAGGTAGTAGGGGAAGTGCAGCATCAGCGGGTACTGGTCCGCCCCGGTGCGCTCGAACGGCCAGTGCCGGTAGCGCGTGAACGAGTCCGACTGTGAGGTGACCCCGATCTCCTCGTCGTAGGGCACGACCATCGCGTTCGCGGCGTCGCGCCAGCTGGCGATCTCCTCCTCGTCGACCTCCAGCTCGGCGGCGCGCTGCGGGTGGCGGACCGCGAGCGCGGCCGCCGTGCGCAGGTTCCGTGCGGCCATCAGGTTCGTGTAGACGTTGTTGTCCGCAAGCGCGGTGTACTCGTCCGGCCCCGTGACGCCGTCGACCCGGAAGCCGCCGCGGACATCGTGGTGGCCGACCGACCGCCACAGCCGGGCCGTCCCGACCACGAGGTCGAGCGCCGGGCCGGCCTCGAACTCCTCGTCCTCGGTGGCGCCGATGTAGCGGCGCACGGCGTCCGCGATGTCGGCGTTGATGTGCAGCGCCGCCATGCCCGCGGGCCAGTAGCCCGAGCACTCCTGCCCACGGATCGTCCGCCACGGGAAGGCGACGCCCTCCAGGTGCAGCTCGCGGGCGCGGGCGGCTGCGAGCTCAAGGGTCGAGTGGCGCCACCGCAGTGCGTCGGCGGCCGCGTGCGGGACCGTGTAGGTCAGCACCGGCACCGTGAAGGTGTCCATGTCCCAGAAGCTGTGGCCGTCGTAGCCGCGGCCCGTGAGGCCCTTGGCGGGGATCGCCCGCTCCTCGGCGCGGGCGGCAGCCTGGAGCACGTGGAAGTAGCAGAAGCGCACGGCCTGCTGGAGCGCGGCGTCGCCGTCGACCTCGATGTCGGAGCCGGCCCACACGTCGTCCAGGTACGTGCGCTGGGAGGCGCGCAGGCCGTCCCACCCCGTGTGCTTGGCGGAGGACAGCGCGGCGTCGACCTGGGCGCGCACGGACGGCAGCGAGCGCTGGCTCGACCATCCGTAGGCGAGCAGCTTGACGAGCGTGAGCTTCTGGCCGGGCTCGAGCTCGGTGGTCACGGTCACGCGCGCGAGGTCGGGCTCGCTCTCGCTCGCGGTCAGCGTTCCCTCTGGCCCGTCGACGACATGGTCCATCCCAGCGGCCATGAGGAGCCCGCTCTTCCGCGTGCGGTGCGCAAGGCCGGCCTGCAGCCCGTGGTTGCCGTGCTGCTGCGCGACGAGCGGATGGCTCAGCACCGCGGCCTCGCGGGGGTCGGCGGTCGCCTCCGGGAGCGGCTCGTTGGCCACGAGCTCCGACTGCAGGACGATCCGCACGGCCGCGTCGATCGGCTCGACCTCGTAGCGGATCGCGGCCACGGCGCGGTGGACGAACGACACGAGGCGCGTGGTGTGCACGCGGACCGCCTGGCCGTCGGGCGAGACCCACTCGACGTCGCGCGTCAGCACGCCCTCGCGGAAGTCGAGCACCCGCTCGTGGTGCACGAGCCGTCCGTAGCGGATGTCGAACGGCTCGTCGTCGACCAGCAGCCGGATGATCTTGCCGTCGGTGACGTTGATCAGCGTCTGGCCGTCCTCGGGGTTGCCGTAGGCAGCCTCGGCATGCGGCAGCGGGCGCGTCTCGTAGAACGCGTTGAGGTAGGTGCCGGGCGTGCCGGACGGCTCGCCCTCGTCCAGGTTGGCGCGGAGGCCGATGTGGCCGTTGGAGAGCGCGAGGATCGACTCCGTCTGGGCTAGCAGGTCGAGGTGCAGCTCGTGCTCGCGCACAGCCCACGGCTCGACCGCGAAGACGTCCTCGCCGATCACTCGAGCAGTTCCGCCAAGTCCTGCACCACGATGTCGGCGCCGCGGGCCTTCAGGTCGTCGGCTTGCCCGGTGCGGTCGACCCCCACGACGAAGCCGAAGTTGCCGGCCCGGCCGGCCTCGACGCCGGCCAGCGCGTCTTCGAATACCGCCGCCTCCGCGGGTTCGACGCCCAGCGCGCGGGCGCCGGCCAGGAAGCTGTCCGGCGCCGGCTTGCCGCGCAGGCCCTCGCGCTCGGCCACCAGGCCGTCGACGATCTCCTCGAAGAACGGCAGCATGCCGGCCGCCTCGAGCACCTCGCGGGCGTTGCTGCTCGAGGAGACGACCGCGCGGTGCAGGCTGGCGTCGCGCGCCGCCTCGAGGTAGCGGATCGACCCCTCGTACGGCTCCACGCCCTGGCTGCGGATGAGCTCGAGCACGAGTTCGTTCTTGCGCGTGCCCAGCTCCTGCACCAGCTCGGGGGCGGGGTCGATGCTGCGGGACTCCAGGAACGAGCGCACGCCGTCCAGGCGCGGCTTGCCGTCGACGTACTCGTTGTAGTCGTCCGGCAGCCGGAACGGCGGCTGCGGGTCGGGCAGGCTGGCCAGGTACTCGTCGAACATCTGCTTCCACGCCTGCGCGTGGACCTTGGCGGTCTGGGTGAGCACGCCGTCGAGGTCGAACAGCCCGGCGCGGATGCCGTCCGGGAGGCCGAGCACTAGGAGGCGGTGGGGACGATGCGGCCCTCGGACGGCTGCACCAGCACCCAGCCGCTGCCCGAGAAGCCGAGCTGGAAGCTCTCGCCCGACCCGAGGCCGATCAGCGACTTGGCCTGCACGTCGGCCCGCAGGTTCGTCGTGACCCCGCCCGACCAGGCGATGGCCGCCGAGGGATCGGCGAAGGTCGGCGCCTCGGCCACGTCGAGCCGCAGCGGCTCGCCGTCGGAGACCAGCGCGACCATGCCGGTCCCCTGCAGCCCGACGTTGAAGAGCCCGCCGGCCATCATCCCGGCCGCGCCGCCCTTCACACGCGTGATGTCCCACTCGATGCCGGCCTCGAACGCCAGGATGTTCGCCCCGTTGACGGTCAACGCGTCGTTCGACAGTCGCAGCACGTGCACGAGCATCGCCTGGTTGGCGAGGAACAGCTCGCCCGAGCCGCCGGCCGCCATCAGCCGCAGCGACTCCCCGGTCGCCGCCTTCTTCAGCAGCCGTCCGAGGCCGCCGCCCTTGTGCTCGAAGCGCACGTCGCCCTGGTAGGCGACCATCGAGCCGTTGCGCGCCATCACCGAGGTCTCCGACAGCTCGATCTTCAGCAGCCGGGGGTTCTGGAGCGTGAACGCCTCCCCGGTCTCGACCTCGGCGAAGCGGTCCAGCGATGAGCCCATGTCAGCCATGCCGCGCACCATACCCGCCGTCGTAATGTGGCCGTCCATGGAGCGTGGTGCGCTGGAGGCGATGAGCGAGGCGGTGCTGGCCATCGCCGCCGAGCGCGAGGTCGAGCCGGTGCTGCGGCGACTCGTACGTTCGGCGCGCGAGCTGTCCTCGGCGCGCTACGCGGCGCTCGGCATTCCCGACGGCCAGGGCGCGTTCGCCCAGTTCATCACCGAGGGCATGAGCGATGACCTGATCGCGGCCATGGGCCCGCTCCCGCGGACGCACGGCCTGCTCGGCGCGATGCTCGAGTCCTTCGACTCGCACCGGGCGGCCGACATCAGGCGCGACCCACGGTTCCGGGGTTGGTGGCCGAGCGCGCATCCGCAGATGCGCTCGTTCCTGGGCGTGCCGGTGGTGGCCCGCGGCGAGGTGATCGCCGCGTTCTACCTCACCGATCGCGAGGGGGCAGACGACTTCTCGCCCGACGACCAGCGGCTGATTGAGATGCTCGCCGCGCACGCCGCGGTGGCGATCGAGAACGCGCGGCTGACCGAGCGCGGGCGGGAGCTGAGCATCGTCGAGGAGCGCAACCGGCTGGCGCGCGAGCTGCACGACTCCGTCTCCCAGAAGCTGTTCGGGCTCGTGCTGACGGCCGAGGCGGCGGCGACGCTGCTCGAGCGCGATGCCGACGAGGCCGGCGAGCAGGTGGCGCGGCTGCGCGAGCTCGCCCAGGAGGCGTTGACCGAGCTGCGCGAGCTGATCTTCGAGCTGCGCCCGCCGTCGCTCGAGCAGGAGGGCCTCGCCGCCACCCTGCGCAAACAGGTGGAGATGCTGCGGCGCGTGCACGGGCGGGAGATCGAGCTGCGCATCGCGGGCGCCGCGCAGTGCGCGCCGGAGGCCGAGGCCGAGGTGCTGCGCGTGGCGCAGGAGGCGCTGGCGAACGCCCTCCGACACGCGGGCGCCGACCGCGTGGAGCTGCGGATGGAGGCGCGTGACGGGCGGCTGATCGTCGTGGTGGCCGACGACGGGGCGGGCTTCGATCCCGCCGACCCGGCGCTGCGCTCGCGCCGGCTGGGGCTGACGTCGATGGAGGAGCGCGCGCGGGCGCTTGGCGGCACGCTGGCCGTCGTCTCGCGGGTCGGCGAGGGCACGACCGTGACACTGGAGGTGCCGCGGTGATCCGGGTGCTGATCGCCGACGACCACGCGGTCGTGCGGCAGGGGCTGCGCACGTTCCTCTCGCTCCAGGAGGACATTGAGGTCGTGGGGGAGGCGGCGGACGGGGAGGCGGCGGTCGCCGAGGCCGAACGCCTCGCCCCGGACGTCGTGCTCGTCGACCTCGTGATGCCACGGATGGACGGCGTCGAGGCGATCCGGCAGCTGCGCGAGCGCGCCCCGGCCGCGCGCGCGATCGTGCTCTCGAGCTTCATCGACGACGACCGCCTGTTCCCCGTCGTGCGCGCCGGCGCGGCCGGATACCTGCTCAAGGACGTCCAGCCGCCCGAGCTCGTCGACGCGATCCGCACCGTGCACGCCGGCGGAGCGCTGCTGCACCCGCGCGTGGCGGCGCGGCTGCTGTCCGAGGTCGCCGGCGACCCGCTCACTCCCCGCGAGCGCGAGGTGCTTGCGCTGCTCGGTCGCGGGATGGCGAACAAGGTCATCGCCCGCGAGCTGGGGATGGCCGAGAAGACCGTCAAGGCGCACGTCTCCAGCATCCTCGGCAAGCTCGGCGTGTCCGACCGCACCCAGGCCGCGCTGTACGCGGTCCGCGCCGGCCTCGTAGGTCCTCAGTCCTAGGACCAATTCCCAATGGGAACGCACGCGGCGCGCGCCTAGCGTCACTTCCATGCCCACCGCCCTCATCACCGGCGCCTCCCGCGGCCTCGGCCTGGCGCTCGCCCGAGAGCTCGCGCGGCGCTCGTGGCGGCTGGTCATCGACGCGCGCGGCGCCGAGGAGCTCGAGGCCGCCCGTGCGGAGCTGAACGCGACGGCGCTGGCGGGCGACGTCTCCGACCCCGACCACCGGCGCGCGCTGATCCAAGCGGCCGGCCCGCGCATCGACCTGCTCATCAACAACGCGAGCGTGCTGGGCCCGAGCCCGCAGCCGGCGCTCGCGGACTACCCGCTCGATGTGCTCGAGCACGTCTACCGCATCAACGTCGTCGCCCCGCTCGCGCTCGTGCAGGCGGCGCTCCCCGCCATGCCGGCCGGCGCGACGGTCGTCAACGTGACCTCCGACGCGGGCGCCGAGGCGTACGAGGGCTGGGGCGGCTACGGCTCGTCGAAAGCCGCGCTCGAGCACCTCACGCGCACGCTCGCGGCCGAGCACCCGGAGCTCCGGTTCCTCGCCGTCGACCCGGGCGACATGAACACCCGCCTGCACCAGGAGGCGTTCCCCGGCGAGGACATCTCCGACCGCCCGCCGCCGGAGGCGAGCGTCCCCGCGATCCTCGCCCTCGCCCTCGGCGACGCGCCGAGCGGGCGCTACCAGGCGTCGGCGGTGGTGACCGGATGAGCGCCGCGCCGGCGTTCTTCGAGCTCCCCGAGCGCCTCGAGTCCGCCGAACCGCCGGCCCCCCGGGACGAGGTCCGCCTCCTCGCCGCCTCGCCGGCCGGCCTCCGGCACGCCGCCTTCCTCGACCTCCCCAGCCTTCTGGAACCCGGCGACCTCCTGGTCGTCAACGACTCCGCCACCCTCCCCGCCGCGCTCCCGCTTCCGGGCGGCCGCCGCCTCCATCTCTCGACGCCCCTGCCCAAGTGGGATGGCCCGTGGCCGGCGGATGGATTCGAGCGCTGGGTGGTCGAGCTCCGTGAGGGCGCCAGCCCCTATCGCGGCGGGCGCGCCGGGGAGCGGCTGGGGCTGCCCGGCGGCGGCGAGGGCGAGCTGCTGGCGCCGTATCTCGGCGGGCGCCGACTGTGGGCGGCCCGCCTGCGGCTGCCGGAGCCGCTGCTCGACTACCTCGCCGCGCACGGCGAGCCGATCCGCTACCGCCACCTCCCCGAGCCGCGCCTGCTGGCCGACTTCCAGACGATCTTCGCCGCCGAGCCCGGGAGCGCGGAGATGCCGAGCGCCGGCCGGCCGTTCAGCCGCCGCGTGCTCAACGCGCTCGGCGCGCGCGGCGTGGCGGTGGCCAGCCTCACCCTCCACACCGGCGTCTCCTCGCTCGAGCGAGGCGAGGCGCCGTACCCCGAGCGCATCCGCATGCCGCCCGAGACGGCGGCGGCCGTCAACGCGGCGCGGCGCGTGATCGCGGTCGGAACGACGGTCGTGCGCGCGCTGGAGACCGTCGCGCACCCCGACGGCACGGTCGCGCCGTTCGAGGGCTGGACCCGGCTCATCGTCACCCCCGAGCGCGGCGTCCGAGCCGTCCACGGCCTGCTCACCGGCTGGCATGATCCCGACGCCAGCCACCTGCTCATGCTCGAGGCGATCGCCGGCCGCGACCTCGTCGAGCGCTCCTACGCCACCGCGCTCGACCACGGCTACCGCTGGCACGAGTTCGGCGACTCGCACCTCCTGCTGCCGTAGGGGGTGCCCAACGGGACATCGCCCAACACGGAATGGCCCATTGGGCGGGGCCTCCGCCTGTTACGGCTACTCGCCGGCCATGCGCAGCGGCGTGCGCTCGAGCGGCTCGGCGAGCAGCATCTCCTTCGTGAAGATGAGGTCGCCGCGGTTGTAGTCGGACATCTCGTAGTCGTGCCCCATCGTGATCGCGTCGAACGGGCACGCGACCTCGCAGTAGCCGCAGAAGATGCAGCGCGAGAGGTTGATCTCGTAGACGGCGGCGTAGCGCTCGCCCGCGCTCACGCGGTTCTCCGGCGTGTTCTCGGCCGCCACCACGCGGATGCAGTCCGCCGGGCAGGCGGCGGCGCACAGCGAGCAGCCCACGCACTTCTCCAGCCCCGTGTCCTCGAACCGGTGCAGCTTGTGGCGCCCGCGGAAGCGCGGGTAGACCGAGACCTTCTCCTCCGGGTACTGGATCGTCTTCGGGCCCTCGACCAGGCGCGCGAACGTCGTCTTCAACCCGCGCAGGGTCTCGCCGAACGCGCGGTACGTGCTGCGCGTCACCCCCGGTGGAGGCGAGCGCAGGACCTCGACGACGTCGTCGGGCTTGTAGGCCATCAGTCGATCACCACCACCAGAATCGCGGTCACGAGCGCGTTCACGGTCGCCAGCGGCAGGAAGATCTTCCAGCCCAGGGACATGAGCTGGTCGTAGCGAAGCCGCGGCAGCGTCGCCCGCACCCAGATGTAGAAGAAGACGAGCGCCAACGTCTTGACGAGCACGACGATCGGGTCGACCCACGTCGGCGGGTCGACGATCGGCAGGTTCCAGCCGCCGAGGAAGATCGTGGCCGTGATCGCCGAGACGACGATGATGTTCAGGTACTCGGCCGCGAAGTACGCCGCGAAGCGCCCGCCGCCGTACTCGGTGTTGTACCCGCCGACCAGCTCGGCGTCGGCCTCCGGGAGGTCGAACGGCGGCCGGTTGGTCTCCGCGAACCCGGCGACGAGGAAGATCAGGAAGCCGACGAACTGCGGGATGAAGTACCACAGACTCGCCTGCGCCTCGACGATCTCGGTCAGCGACAGCGAGCCGGCCATCATGATCACGCCCACGAGCGAGAGCCCCTGGGCGACCTCGTAGGAGATGAGCTGGGCGGCGCCGCGCATGGCACCGAGGAACGAGTACTTCGAGCCCGACGCCCAGCCGCCGAGCATCAGCCCGTAGAACGCGATCGCGCCGAACGCGAACGCGTAGAGAATGCCCACCGACGGGTCGACGCCGTAGAGCCCGACGTCGGTGCCGAAGATGTCGACGGTGTCCGAGAACGGGATGATCGCCACCGTGGCCACCGCGGTGAGCATCGAGATCGCGGGGGCGAGCGCGAACAGCCAGGCGACCGACGTGCGCGGCCGGAACTGCTGCTTGAAGATCAGCTTCCCGATGTCGGCGATCGGCTGCATGATGCCCAGGACGCCGACCCGGTTCGGCCCGTAGCGGTGCTGGAAGCGGCCCAGCAGCTTGCGTTCGGCGAGCAGCGCGACCGGCACGAGCTGGAAGACCACGGCGAAGATGACCAGCCCCTTCAGGAGCTGGATCCACCAGGCCTCGTAGTAGCCGACCTCGGCGAACACCGGGGTCATAGCTGCGGCTCCAGCTCACGCTCGCGCACGCGGCGCACCTCGACCAGCGGCTCGGTCAGCGTGTTGGCCGGCTCGTCGGTCACGCCCTCGGCGACGAAGACCGACCCGGGCGGCACGGCGGCGCGCAGCTTCGCCGTGCCGCGGATGCGCGTGCCGTTCGCGCTCACCTCGACCCGGTCGCCCTCGTTGATCCCGAGCGCCTCGGCGTCCTGCGGGCAGAGCTCGGCGACCTGCCTGGGGCGCAGGAAGTGCAGCGCGGGGGAGACGTCGACGTCCTTCGACGCCCACAGGCTGCGGAAGGTCCCGAGCCGGAGGGCGCCTTCACGCGCCGCCGGCCCCGCGGCCGGCACCTCGAGCCGCGCCACCTCCGTCGGTGCGTCCCACTCCGCGTTGAGCTCCGGCCACCGGATCCCGCGGCCCCCGATCTCGTCGAGCGTCAGCCCGCCGTAGAACGGCACGGCCTCGAACAGCTGCGATGACGCCATGGCCCCCGTGAGCGCCCGCAGGTCGAGCCCCAGGTCGCGTGCCACATCGGCGATCACCTGCCAGAGCGGCCGCACGCCGCTGCCCGGGAGGCCGGTCGCGCCCTTCGGCCGCCCGATCGCGGGCCGCAGGCGCTGCACCCGCCCGTCGAGGTTCGTGAGCGTGCCCTCCTTCTCCGGGTAGGCCTCGCCCGGGAACACCACGTCCGCGTACTCGCGCACGGTGTCGGTGAGAAGCGTCTCCACCGCGATCACGACCTGGGCGGTGCCGAGCGCCGACTCCCACAGCGGGCGGTCCGGGTGGAAGCGCACGGGGTCGGCGTAGTTGAGCCACACCGTCGACAGCTCGCCGCTCGCCAGCCCCTCGGCGATGCCGCGCGCGTCGCGGGCGGCCGCCGCCAGCGTCGCGAAGCCCGGCCCGTGACCGGGCGCGAAGCCCGCCTCGCGCATCCCGCGCGCGTTGGGGACCGACGGCACCTCGAGCAGCCCGGCGCCGTCGCGGCCGGCGAGCTCGAGCCGGGCCGCGAGGTTGAGCAGCGCCCGGGCGCCCTGCCCCCGCAGCGCGCGCTCGCCGTAGACGATCACGAGGTCGTCGCCGGCGTCGCGCAGCCACGCCGCCAGGTCGCGCACGGCCTGGGCGTTGGAGCCCGCCGCCGTCGACGCGCCGCCGAGGTTGCCGTCGTCGCCGGACAGCGCGGCGTCGAGCGCCACGAGCAGCCCTTCGGCGCCGCCCGGGGCGAGCCGCATCACGGACGCGGCCTGCGCGTCGAGCGCCGTCGGCCGCGCGCTCGCCACGGCAAGCTGGACGTGGTGGCGGCGGATCCCCTTGCGGATCCGTAGGTCGAGCACCGGGGCCTCGTCGATCGGGTCGCACTCGAGCAGCAGCACGGCGTGCGCGAACTCGAGGTCGGGGATCGTGGCCTGCAGCGCGGGGTCCGCCAGCGCGCGCGCCGCGTCAAGCGGCAGCTCGCCGTGCGGGCGCGAGGCCAGGTGGCCGGAGCCCAGGCCCTCGCGGAACAGCCGTTGGAGGAGATATGCCTCCTCGTTGGTGGTCTCCCCGTCCGCCAACGCCGCCGAGCGCGCGCCCGCCTTCTTGAGCGCCGCAGTCGCGGCGCCCAGCGCCTTCTCCCACGAGGCCGGCATCAGCTCGGTCCCCTCGCGCACGAGCGGCTGCACGATCCGCTCGTCGACGTGCACGGCCTGGTAGCCGAAGCGCGTGCGGTCGTCAAGCCAGCCGTCGTCGACCCCCTCGTGGTCGCGCGCCAGCACGCGCATGACGCGCTCGTCGCGCACGGTCAGCTCGACGTTGCAGTGCGTCGCGTCGGTCGGCGCGACCGTTCCCGCTCCCTCGATGTCCCACGGCCGCGCCCGGAAGCGATAGGCGCGCGAGGTGAGCGCCCCCACCGGGCACAGCTCGATGATGTTCCCCGAGAACGGCGCGACGTAGGGGTGGCCGTCGAAGGTGCCGACATACGAGTGCGCGCCGCGCTCGAGCAGGATCAGCTGGTAGTCCTCGCTGAGCTCCTGCGAGAACCGCACGCAGCGGTAGCAGAGGATGCAGCGCTCGCGGTCGATGGCGATCAGCGGCGACAGCTCGAGCGGCTTCTTGAAGTGCCGCTTGGGCTCGATGAAGCGCGACGTGCCGGGTCCCCAGCCGTAGGTGATGTCCTGCAGCGGGCACTCGCCGCCCTTGTCGCAGACCGGGCAGTCGAGCGGGTGGTTGATGAGCAGGAACTCGACCACCGCGCGCTGGGCGTCGTGCACCCGCTGCGTCTGCGTGTGGACGACCATGCCGTCCTTGACCGGGGTCGAGCACGCAGTCTGGAGCTTGGGGATGCCCTCGATCTCCACGAGGCACATCCGGCACGCGCCGACGGGCTGGCCGAGCTTGGGCTCGTAGCAGAAGACCGGGATCTCGACGTCGCCGTACTTCGCG
Organism: Solirubrobacteraceae bacterium; assembly: GCA_036257565.1. GTDB lineage: Bacteria > Actinomycetota > Thermoleophilia > Solirubrobacterales > Solirubrobacteraceae > DASSUW01. The sequence continues at coordinate 77,829 of DATAFH010000047.1, forward strand.
CCGTCGACGAGCATCACGCCGTCTGGGGCCTGGACCTCGAGGCCGTCGACCGTGAAGGTCACCCAGTGCTCGGCGGGGCGCGGCATCAGACCACCGCGGGCGTCGGCTCGATCCCGGCCGGCTCGCGCATCGGGTACGCGCCGCCCTGGCGACCGCGGTTGACCTGCGGGATCGCGGCGCCGAGCCCGTTGCGCTCACGCGCTGCGTCGATGTGCGCCTCGAACTCCTCGCGGAAGTGGGCGATCATCGAGCCGATCGGCATCGCCATCGCGTCGCCCAGCACGCACAGGCAGTTGCCGATGATCTGCTCCTGGACCGAGGCCATGATGTCGAGGTCCATCGGCGTCGCCTCGCCGCTCTGGACGCGCTCGAGCATCTTCACGGTCCAGTTCGTGCCCTCCCGGCACGGCGTGCACTTCCCGCACGACTCGTGGCGGTAGAACTTCGCGGTCTTGACCGCCACGTCGACGATCGAGATCGAGTCGTCGATGACGATGATGGCGCCCGAGCCGAGCATGGAGCCGGCCTTGGCGATCGAGTCGAAGTCGTACGGCAGGTCCATGTACTCGTCGGTCCCGGGCAGCACCGGCGCGGACGAGCCGCCGGGGAACCACGCCTTGATGCTGCGCCCCTCCGGCGGGCCGCCGGCGAGCCCGTAGACGAGCTCCCGCGTGGGGACGCCGAGCTCGACCTCGTAGTTGCCCGGGCGCTGCACGCAGCCGCTGATCGACACGACCTTGGTGCCGGTCGAGTTGGCCGTGCCGAGGCGCGCGAACTCCTTGCCGCCCATGCGCATGATGTGAGGCGCGTTCATCAGCGTCTCGACGTTGTTGATCAGCGTCGGGCCGCGGTAGAGGCCCTGCACCGCCGGGAACGGGGGCTTCAGCCGCGGGTTGCCGCGCTTGCCCTCCAGCGCGTCGAGCAGCGCGGTCTCCTCGCCGCAGATGTACGCGCCGGCCCCGCGGTGGACGACGAGGTCCTGCGTGTGGGCGAAGCCGAGGATCCGATCGCCGATGTAGCCGGCGGCGCGCGCCTCGGCCACCGCCGCGTCGAGCACGTCGGCCTGGTGGTCGTACTCGCCGCGGATGAAGATGAACGACTTGTTGGCGCCGATCGCGTAGCCCGCGATCAGCATGCCCTCGATGAGCAGATGCGGGTTCTTCTGCATCAGCTCGCGGTCCTTGAACGTGCCGGGCTCGGACTCGTCGGCGTTGCAGACGAGGTACTTGTCCATCGTCCCCCCGGGGATGAACGACATCTTCTTACCCATGGCGAAGCCGGCGCCGCCCCGGCCGCGGACCTCGGAGTCGAGCATCTCCTGCAGCACCGCTCCGGGCTCCATCTCGAGCGCCTTGCGCAGCATCTCGTAGCCGCCGCGCTTGGCGTACCCGTCGAGCGTCCGCAGCTCGGGGTCGTCGATGCCGTCGTAGAAGAGCTGAACTCCCACCTAGTCGTTACCTCCGCGGATCATCCGGACCCGCGTCCTGAGATGGACGTCGGGCATCCGGCCCGCCGAGAGTCTGCTCGCGCCAGTACTCGATGGCGATCTTGCGGCGCTTGAGCTGCTTGTCGGGCAGCACCTCGCGACCGGCCTTCACGTCGTCGACGATGCGCGCGCAATCCGTCTCCTCGAGCGGGCCGACGTACTCCCCGTCCACGGACGCCATCGGCGCGATGTCGCACGCCCCCAGGCACTCGAACGGCTTCACGTGGAAGTCGGGATCGCGGCCGGCGGCCTCCACCATCGCCTCGTGGATGCGGTCCGCGCCCAGCAGAGAGCATGAGATGTTCGTGCACACGAACACGTCGTGACGGCCCTTCGGCGTGGTCGAGAACATGTCGTAGAACGTCGCCACGGCGGTCAGGTACGCCGGCGTCAGGCGCATCACGCACGCCGCCTGCTCGATCGCCGTCGGCGAGCACCAGCCGTGCTCGCGCTGGACGATGTGCAGGGCGGGGATGGCCGCCGAGCGGAAGTCCGGGTACTTGGCCATCTGCGCCTCGATCTCGGCGCGGATGTGCTCGGGCACCGGCGTGGTCGCGGGGTCAGGGATGACCGCCGGGTCCTTCGAGAGGTCGGCGGCGTCGTCCCACCCCGGGACGCGTGAGCCGTGGGCGAAGCGGCGGACCTGGCTCGGATCGATCGCCATCAGCGGTCGATCCCTCCCATGATCGGGTCGAGCATCGCCAGCGTGGCGATCAGGTCGGCGATGTAGACGTCCTGCACCATCGGCCGCGTGGCCTGCAGGTTCACGAACGAGGGGTCGCGCATGTGCACGCGCGCCGGCTTGGACGAGCCGTCGGCGCGCACGAAGCAGCCGAGCTCGCCGCGCGGCGACTCGATCGGGTAGTACGCCTCCCCCGGCGGCACGCGGAAGCCCTCGGTGACGAGTTTGAAGTGGTGGATCAGCGCCTCCATCGAGGTCGCCAGCTCGTGGCGCGGCGGCAGGACGTACTTGCGGTTGTCGGAGATGTACGGCCCGTCGGGCAGCCCGTCGAGCGCCTGCTCGACGATCTTGACGGACTCCTTGATCTCCTGGCAGCGCACCGCGAAGCGGTCGTAGTTGTCGCCGACCGTGCCGACCGGGATCCCGAAGTCGAACTCGTCGTAGCTCGAGTAGGGGTCGGCCTTACGCAGGTCCCACGGGTTGCCGGCGGCGCGCAGCAGCGGGCCCGTGACGCCGAGGCCGAGCAGCGTCTCCTCGTCGAGCGCCGCCACGCCGCGCAGGCGCTGGAGCACGATCTCGTTCTTGGCCAGCAGCGCGAGGAACTGGTCCACGCGGCCCGGCATGTCCGACGTGAACTCGCGGACCTTGGCGGCGAAGCCGGTCGGGATGTCCTCCATCACGCCGCCGACCTGGATGTAGCGCGTGTGCATGCGCTGGCCCGACGACATCTCGAACAGGTCGAGGATCGTCTCGCGGTCGCGGAAGCAGTACCAGAACATCGAGATCGCGCCGAGATCGAGCGCGCTCGTCCCGAGCCAGACGAGGTGGGACATGATGCGGTTGAGCTCCAAGTGGAGCACCCGCAGGTACTGCGCGCGGCGCGGGATCTCGAGCTCGAGCAGCGTCTCCACGGCCCCGCAGAACGCCATCGCGTTGAAGTAGTACGCCAGGTAGTCCATCCGCTCGACGACCGGGATCGCCTTCCAGTACGCCTTGTCCTCGGCCGTCTTCTCGATACCCGTGTGCAGGTAGCCGATGACCGGCTTGATGTCGCGCACCACCTCGCCCTCGAGCGTGGTGAGCAGGCGCAGCACCCCGTGCGTGGCGGGGTGGTGCGGCCCGAGGTTGAGCGTCAGCAGCTCCTGCTCGGCCCCGTGCGAGATGTGCGAGAGCTCGTGCGAGTCCTCCATCTCCCGGTAGGGGATGGTCGGCGCCATCGGCCGGGGAGACTCGACGTCGCCGCTCATTGCGTGTACCTCGGGAAGCGCGTCTCGTTGTGGGTGAAGAGGACCGGCTCGCCGCCGATCGGGAAGTCGCGGCGCTGCGGGTGGCCCTCGTAGTCCTCGGGCATGAGGATGCGGCGGAGGTCCGGGTGACCCTCGAAGACCACGCCGAACATGTCGTAGACCTCGCGCTCCTGATGGTCGGCGGTCGGCCACTCCGGCGTGACCGACGGGACCGTCGGCTCGTCGATCGGCACGCGCAGCCGCACCGTGATGCGGTCGACCTCGCGCATGTCGAGCATCTCGTACTGCACGCCCAGGCGCGGCTCCTCGGGGTAGTAGTCGAGGCCGTGCACGCTGGCGAGGAAGCCGAAGCCGCGCTCGCGCAGGAAGCTCAGTGCCTCGCGCACGCGCGCGGGCGTGATGTCGAGCGCCGCCTTGCCTCGGAAGTGCAGCGTGCCGAGGACGAGCTCGTCGCCGTGCGCCTCGCGCAGGTCCTGGGCGAGCAGCTCCAGGCCGGTGGCGTCAGGCACTGGTGCCCATTCGGCCGCCGCCGGAGACGCCGATCGCGTGGCCGGCCGCCGCGTCGAGGTCCAGCTGCGACTCGACGAACTCCTCCGTGCCGCGGCCGCCGTAGCGCGTGCGCCAGCTCAGGTCCGGCTTGGCGAGGATCATCGCGCGCAGCTTGATGATCCCGTGCATCAGCGCCTCGGGGCGCGGCGGGCAGCCGGGGACGTGGATGTCGACCGGCATGAACTTGTCGGCCGGCACGACCGCGTAGTTGTTGAAGACGCCCATGGACGACGAGCAGGCGCCCATCGCGATCGCCCACCTTGGCTCGAGCATCTGGTCGTACACGCGCCGCACGACCGGCGCCATCTTGATCGAGACGCGGCCGGACAGGATCAACAGGTCCGCCTGCCGGGGGGAGGCGCGGAACGCCTCGCCGCCGAAGCGGGCGACGTCCACGCGCGCGCCGACGAACGACATCATCTCGATCGCGCAGCAGGCGAGCCCGAAGGTCGCCGGGAAGATCGCGTTGGCGGCGGCCCAGTTGCCGGCCCGCTCGAGCGTCGTCGTGAGGATGCTCTCCTCGACGTGCTTCTCGAGCTCGGGGCCCTCGAGCTCGCCCTTGAGCATCTGGCGGGCGGTGAGCTGGCGGGCGCGGAACTCCGCCTTCTCGCCCGATCCGAGCCGCTGGCGGGTCACCTCCATTCGAGCGCTCCTCTCCGCCACACGTAGACGAACGCGATGGCCAGCAGGACGATGAAAACGATGGTCTCGATCAACGCGAAGGTGCCGAAGGCGTCGAGCTGGATGGCCACCGGGTACAGGAAGATGACCTCGATGTCGAACAGGATGAAGAGCATCGCGATTAGGTAGAAGCTGATCCCGAAGCGGAAGTTCTGCTTGACGTCGGAGGGCAGGCCGCACTCGTAGGGATCCGTCGTCGCCGGCCGCCGGCGCACGTTCGGTCCGAGGAGGCTGTTGAGCCAAGCGAAGACCAGACCCAGGATCGCGCCCAGCCCGACGAAGACGAGTGCTGGAAGGTAGGACCTGATCACCGCAGATGATTTCTAGCAGCTTGTGCGGGTCTGTTACTTAGTGGCAATTCGTACGTCCCGCGGCACTGTGTCATAGGAGTCCGTACGCGCGTAGCCCGAGTGCCGCGACCACCAGCGCCGAGGCGGCCATGACCCCGATCTCCCGGCGCATGATCGTGCGTACGAGCTCGTGCTGCTCTTGGCGTGGAAGCGCTTCCACGTCGG
>DATAFH010000048.1:0-2311 GCA_036257565.1 Solirubrobacteraceae bacterium
ACGCTGTCGACAATCCCGCTGACCTGGTAGAGGCGCTCGCCGATGAAGATCGAGGGCTGTTGGTCGAGGTTGCGGATACCGAGCCGCCGGGCGGCGTTCCTCCCCAGCACCGCGGTGCGGTCGCCGCGTTGGGAGTGGCCGATGTCGGGGAGCCGGCCCGACGAGAGGTCGGCCCGCACCGCCCGCCAGAGCCCGTCCGACGCCGCTCTCACCGGCAGCTGGACGTCGGGCTGGGCGAGCGGGTCGTTGATGGCGACGGTGCGCACCAGCTCCCCGCGCACGTCGACCTCGGACAGCGTGCCCGCCGCCGCCACGCCGTTCAGCCGCTCGAGGCGTTCCTGCGCATCCCAGGGGATGGCCGTGGCCGCGCGGCTGCCGCCGAGGGTGCCGGGCACGGGTGTGATCACGACGTCGGTGGCCGCCACGGTGCTGAAGCGCCCCACGATCTGGCTGCCGGCGGTCTTCGAGAGGCCGAGCGTCGCCACGAGCGCGGCCACGCCGACGACCGTGCCGAGCACGGTGAGGCCAACGCGCGCGGGCCGCGCCATCAGGCCCGCGCCCGCCTCCGCGAACAGGTCGCGGAGCGACAGGCGCGCCCGGGGTGGGGGCTCGGGCGTCACGCGGCTTCCTCGGTCAGCACGCCGTCGATGATCCGAACCAGCCGCATCGCGTGGGCCGCGACGTCCTCGTCGTGCGTCACGACGACGAGCGTGAGGCCTTGGCGTGCCAGCGCGTCGAACAGCAGCAGCAGCGACTCGGTGCTGGCCGAGTCGAGGTTGCCGGTGGGCTCATCGCAGAGGAGCAGGCTGGGCGAGCCGAGCATGGCTCGTGCTATCGCCACCCGCTGCTGCTCGCCCCCCGAGAGCCGCGTGGGCAGGAAGTCGCGGCGATGGGACATTCCCACCCGGTCGAGGACCGCGGCGGCCCGCTCGTCGCGGCCGCCCCGGTCTCCGCCGGCGTACAGCTCGGCCAGCATCACGTTCTCGAGCGCCGTGCGGTGGGCGAGCAGGTGGAACGACTGGAAGACGAACCCGATGCTGCGCGCCCGCACGGCCGTGCGCTCGCTGTCGCTCAGTTCCCCCACGTCCACTCCGTCGATCAGGTATGAGCCGGCGGTGGGGCGATCAAGGCAGCCGAGGATGTTGAGCAGCGTCGACTTGCCCGAGCCGGATGGGCCCACGATCGAGAGCCACTCGCCGGCGTGGATGGCGAGGTCGACCCCCCTAAGGGCCTCGACGGGGCTCTCGCCACCGTAGGTGCGGCTGACGCCGCGCAGCTCGACGACCGGCGGAGCCTCGTCGTCGGGTGCGGGCCACTGCTCCTCCATCGGGGTGGTGATAACGGAGAGTGTGTCCGGCTCGCGGGTCGGTTCGGCTTCCATGGGGGGTCAGGGCTAGGGGGATGGAGCTCCGGTTCGCTTGCCGACGACGACCTGGGTGCCGGGCTCGAGGCGCCCACTCGTGGACCGAACCTCCACGAGGCCCTGCGCCGCGAGCCCGGGCTCGACGGTCACGTAGTCGCCTCCGGTGCCAACGCCGTCCATCTGCACGCGCGAGCTTCCGTCGGCGCCCACGGAGACCGCGTTGACCGGCACGGCGAGCACCTCCTTCCCGGTGCTCTTGACGGCGATCGTCAGCCGCACTGAGGCCCCGACCAGCTGGGCTGGGGCGCTGTGGGGCCTGACCTCGAGATACACCCGGGAGGCATCGACCTTGTTCGTGCCCGGGCGGTCGGCCACCCGGGTGACCGTGCCCGTGGTCTCGACTCCGAGGTCGGGCTCGGCGATGCGCACCTCGGCGCCGCGCCGGACCAGCTCGGCGTCGTTCAGCGACAGCGAGGAGTCGATGGCGAGGCGCGAGTTGCTGACCGTCATGACCTTGCCGGAGGCGCTGTCGCCGCGCTTGGCGCGCACCGTGTCCACTCGCAGCGGCAGGATGGGGAAGAACAGCAGCTCGTTGGCCGGCACCTGGATGCCCATCTTGCGGGCGAGCCGGGCGGCGTCCGCGGCGGTCTCGTCGGCCTCGGCCGACGCGGCGTCGCTGAGCAGCTCCTGGATGCGCGTGTCGCCTGGGGTGCGCAGGACCTGGAGGCGCCGCGCCGAGAGCGACACCTGTTTGCGCGCCGCAGGCAGCGCTCGCCGGGCATGAGCGAACTCGCCCGCCGCCGTGCGAGCGTCGCGCATCGCGAGCCGGTGGTCGGAGCGCGCCTTGGCGACCGCGTCGATACCCGCCGCGCGCGTGGCGTTCTGCGACCTCAGCGCGGCGTTCGCGTCGAGCCGGGCCACGGTCACGTCATCGGTCGCCGCGCGCAC
>DATAFH010000049.1:0-2079 GCA_036257565.1 Solirubrobacteraceae bacterium
TTGCGTATCCACACGACGATCAATCCGGCGCTTCAGGACTCCGCACGCGAGGCGATCAACTCGTACTACGGCGATCCCGCCGGCCCGAGCTCGGCGCTGGTCGCGATCGACCCGTCGAACGGGAAGATCAGGGCGATGGCCTCGAGCGGAACCTATCAGCACAGCAAGTTCAACCTGGCCGCGCAGGGCCACCGCCAGCCAGGCTCGGCTTTCAAGACGTTCGTTCTCACCGCTGCGATCCGTCAGGGGGTGGACCCCGACTCCACCTACTACACCTCGAAGCCGCTGAACATCGACGACGACACGTACGGGCCCTGGGAGGTCAAGACATTCGGGAACTCGTACATCGGAACCGTCAGCCTCACCCGCGCCACCCTGTCGTCGGACAACACGGTCTATGCGCAGCTGATCCTCGACCTGGGTCCGAAGAAGGTGTGCGAGACCGCCAAGCTGCTCGGCATCACGACCCACCTCGACTGCTATCCCGCTGAGGGCCTCGGGGGCCTGACACTCGGTGTCACCCCACTCGAGATGGCTGGCGCGTACGCGACCCTCGCGAGTGGGGGCGTCCGTCACCGCCCCACCGGGATCGAGCGGGTCGTGTTCCCGGACGGCAAGAGCGAGAACCTCGCCAGCGGAGCGGGCAAGCGCGTGCTCACGGACGGAGAGGCGTACGAGGTGACCAAGGTCCTCAAGATGAACGTCCAGTCGGGCACGGGGACCGCCGCCAACTACGGCTGCCCGGCGGCCGGGAAGACCGGTACGACGGACGAGGCGAAGGACGCCTGGTTCGTCGGCTACACGCCCAAGGTCTCAGCCGCCGTATGGGTCGGCTATCCCGACGCCGGCGTCGCGATGCCGGGCGCACAGGGCGGTACCTACGCGGCGCCGGTGTGGCACGCCTTCATGGTTCCCGCCCACGGTGACTATTGCGACGACTTCCCGCAGCCGACGCAGCTCGCCGAGTTCTCGCCCTTCTTCGGCAAGTACTCGAGCACCGGCTCGCGTGGCAGCGGCCAGTACTACGCGCCGAGCACCACTGAGGGCAACACGACGACGGAGCAGCAGTACGACCCGCGCTACTACGAGCAGGCGCCGCTCGACGCGCCGGAGACCGAGACGCCTCCCGCACCGCCCGACGAGCAGGTGCCCGGGAACGGGAACGGGAACGGGAAGGGGCAGCCGGGCGGCACCGCCGAACCCGGCTAAGGCCGGACCAGTGGCCGAGCTCGGTCTGATCGAAGCCATCGAGGCCACGCTCAGCGACCGCAGCGGGCGGCTCATCCGCTGGACCGGTGACGACGCGGCCGTCACGCGCGCGCGGCCGATCGCCGTGACCTCGATCGACACGCTGGTGGACGGCGTTCACTTCGAGCGCGCCACGCACAGCGCGCGCGACATCGGGTGGAAGGCGCTCGCCACCGCGCTCTCGGACCTGGCGGCCATGGGAGCGGAGGCGGGCGAGGCGTACGTCTCGGTGGTGCTGCCGGAGGGCTTCGTCGATGCGCTCGACCTGGTGCAGGGCATGGAGGAGGTCGCGGCGAGCTGCGGGGCGACGATCGCCGGCGGCGACGTGGTGCGCGGCGGGCTGCTCGTGGTGACCGTGGCGGTGGTGGGCTGGGCCGAGCGGGAGGACGACCTCGTCGGCCGCGACGGCGCGCGGCCGGGCGACCTTGTCGGCGTGACCGGCGAACTGGGCGGCTCGGAGGCCGGCCGGCGCGCGCTCGCCGCCGGCGAAAGCGAGCCGGCGGAGCTGGTGGCGCGCCATCTGCGGCCGCAGCCGCGCCTCGAGAGCGGCGCCGCGCTGGCGCGGGCGGGAGCCACGGCGATGATCGACCTGAGCGACGGGCTTGCCACGGATGCCCGCCACGTGGCCGACCGCAGCGGCGTGGCGCTCACCGTGCGACTGGACGACGTGCCGCGCGCCCCCGGTGTGAGCGCCGAGGAGGCCGTGACCGGCGGCGACGACTACGAGCTGCTCGTGACCGTGCCGCCGGAACGCCGAACGGCCGCCGAGGCGACCGCTCCGCTCACGTGGGTGGGCGAGGTCTCAGCCGGTAGCGGACTGGTTCTCCTCGG
>DATAFH010000050.1:0-37620 GCA_036257565.1 Solirubrobacteraceae bacterium
GGGCGTGCTCGGCGTGGCCCAGACGTGGCTGTCCAACGTCGTCGGCCAGCGCGTCATGCACGACCTGCGCGCGCAGGTCTACCGCCACCTCCAGCGGCTCTCGCTCGCCTTCTTCACGCGCACGCGCACCGGCGAGATCCAGTCGCGGATCGCCAACGGCATCGGCGGCGTGCAGAGCGTGGTGACGAACACCGCGACCTCGATCGTCTCCAACCTCACCACGGTGCTCGCGAGCGTCGTGGCGATGTTCCTGCTCGACTGGCGGCTGGCGGTCTTCTCCTTCGCGCTGACGCCGTTCTTCGTGCTGCTCGCCCGGCGGGTCGGCGACCAGCGGCGCAAGATCGCCGCCACCCGCCAGGGCGCGATGGCCGACATCTCGGCGCTCGTCCAGGAGTCCCTGTCGGTGTCGGGCATCCTGCTCGGCAAGACGATGGGCCGCGGCGACGAGCTCGCCGATCGCTTCGAGCGCGAGTCCGGCCGGCTGGCCGACCTCGAGGTCCGCTCGCGGATGGCCGGCCGCTGGGTGATGGCCTCGATCCAGACATCGTTCGCGGTCATGCCCGCGCTCGTGTACCTGTTCGCGGGACTCACTCCCGGCGCGGTGACGATCGGCACCCTGGTCGCGTTCACGACGCTGCAGACGCGGCTCTTCTGGCCGATCCAGTCGCTGCTCAACGTGGGCGTCGACATCCAGACCTCGATGGCGCTGTTCGAGCGAGTCTTCGAGTACCTCGACCTGCCGGTCGACCTGCGCGAGGGGCGCCACGAGTTGCGGGACGTGCGCGGCGACCTGCGCTTCGAGGACGTGTGGTTCTCGTACGACGACGAGCCGACGCTGCGCGGAATCGATCTGGAGGTGCCGGCGGGCGGCAAGCTCGCGCTGGTGGGCGAGACCGGGTCCGGCAAGACGACGGTCGGCTACCTCGCCGCGCGGCTCTACGACCCTGAGCGGGGCCGGGTGACGCTCGACGACGTCGACGTGCGCGACCTGAGCGCCGAGGCGCTCGCGGACACCGTCGGGGTCGTGTCCCAGGAGACCTATCTCTTCCACGCTTCGGTGCGCGACAACCTGCGCTTCGCGCGGCCGGACGCGACGGACGAGGAGATCGAGGAGGCCGCCCGCGCGGCGCAGATCCACGACACGATCGCGGCCCTGCCCGAGGGCTACGACACGGTCGTCGGCGAGCGCGGCTTCCGGTTCTCCGGCGGCGAGCGCCAGCGGATCGCGATCGCCCGCACGATCCTGCGCAACCCGCCGGTGCTCGTGCTCGACGAGGCGACCAGCTCGCTGGACGTGCAGACCGAGCGGGCGGTCGGCGAGGCGCTCGAGCGACTCGAGGAGGGCCGCACGACGATCGTCATCGCCCACCGGCTCTCGACCGTCCGCGACGCCGACCAGATCGCGGTGCTCGACGGCGGCGTCGTGGTCGAACGCGGGACGCACGACGAGCTGCTCGCCGCCGGCGGGCGCTACGCCGAGCTCGTCACCCGCGACGGCGGCATCACGCTGACCGCTTGACCTGCCGGGCGCGGTAGCGGCGCATCTTCAGGTGCACGCCGCACTCGTCCATCGTGCACCAGCGCCGGCTGCGGTTGCGGCTGCGGTCGATGAACAGCCACGGGCAGTTCGCGCACGTCTTGATGCGGTCCAGCGGGCCGGTGCGCAGGAGGTCGACGGCCGCCGCGGCGATCGGCCACACGACGCGGCGCAGGTCGTCGCCCTCCCAGGCCAGTGCGAAGGTCGCCTCGTCCGGCACGAGCCGCGCTCGGGCGGCGGCTTCGGCAGCCAAGCCCGCGAGCTCATCCAGCGCGCCGGCCGCCGGCCGCTCGCGGGCCGCGACCGCGCGGAAGATGCCGTCGACGACGGCGCGCAGCCGGCGGACGTCGGCCAGCACGCGGTCCGCCGCGTCGGGGTCGCGTGACGCGATCGGCGTGAGCCGCTCGGCGTCGTCCTGCGTGATCGCGCCGGTGAGCGCCGCCCAGCGCGCCAGCTCGGCGTAGTCCACGAGCGTCTCGGGCGCATCGGTGCCCTCGAGGGTGTTGGCGAGATCAAGGGCCAGGTCGCCGCCCACGATCTTCAGCTCGGTCGCCCGCTTCGTTACCACCCAAATGAGTTTAGACCCGTAACGCCGCGGATAGAGTCGTGTTACTGCCCATGTCCTTGTCGCTGGTAACGATCCGCCGCCCCGGAGTGCTGCCGCTGCTGTGCAGCGCGCAGTTCCTGCTCGTCCTCGACGTGACGATCGTCGCCGTGGCGCTGCCCTCGGTGCGCGAGGCGCTCGGCTTCTCAGCCGCCGGCCTGCAGTGGGTGCTCAGCGCTTACACGCTCGCCTTCGGCGGGCTGCTCGTGGCGGCCGGCCGCGCCGGCGACCTGTTCGGTCGCCGGCGGCTCTTCGCCACCGGCCTCGCGCTGTTCGGCGCGGCGTCCCTGTCCTGCGGCCTGGCGACGTCGGCCGCCGCGCTCATCGCGAGCCGGGCCGTCCAGGGCGTGGGCGCGGCGCTCGCCGCGCCCGCCGCCCTCGCGCTGCTCACGGCCGCCTTCCCGGAGGCGGACGAGCGACGCCGCGCGGTTGCGTGGTGGACCGCCGCGGCGGCCGGCGGCGGCGCGTCCGGCTGGGTCCTCGGCGGGCTGCTCACCGAGGCGCTCGGCTGGCAGGCGGTGTTCCTCGTCAACGTGCCGCTCTGCGCCATCGGCGTCGCGCTCATCCCACGCGTCTTGCGCGAGAGCCGCGCCGAGGTCGAGAACGCGCCGAGTCTGGCTCGGCTCGACGTCCCCGGCGCGGTCTCGGTGACGGCCGGTCTCGCGCTCGTCGCGCTCGGCCTCACGCTCGTCGAGTCCCGCGGGGCGGCCGACCCGTGGACCGTCGGCTCGCTGGCCGCCGGCGCCGCGTCGCTCGCGCTCTTCGCGCGGCTCGAGCGGCGGGCGCCGCACCCGATCCTGCCCACGTGGGCCCTCCAGCGGCCCGGCTTCCCGGCCGCGGCCATGGCCGCCGTCGCGCTCACGGCGTCGACGAGCTCGGCCATGTTCCTGGCGCTGCTCTACCAGCAGGAGGAGATGGGCCGCTCGGCGGTCGAGGTCGGGCTCTGGTGCGCGCCGCTCAACCTGGCGGTCATCGCCGGCTCGTTCCTGGGGGCACGCGTGCCTCCGCGCCGCGCGATGCCCGCCGGGCTCTTCGCCGTGGCGGCGGGGGCGCTCGCGCTCGTGACGCTCTCCGCGGCCGGCTTCGCCCTTGCGTTCGCCGTCATGGGCGCCGGGCTGGGCATCGCCTCGGTGGCCTCGACCGCCTCCGGCACCCAGGCGCTGCCGGAGGCCCACCAGGGCATCGCCTCCGGCGTCCTCAACGCCGCCGCGCAGATCGGGACCGCGCTCGGCCTCGCGCTGATCGTCGTCGTCGTGACGGCGCACGGCAACCGCGCCGGCTTCGCCGCCGCCGCGGCGATCGCGTTCGTCACGGCGCTCGCCGTCACACGATGGTCGCCACGGTCCCGCCGTCGACGGACCACGCCGCCCCGCTGACGTTCGCCGCGCGCTCCGAGCACAGGAAGACGACCACGGACGCGATCTCGTGCGGCTCGCCGAAGCGGCCGAGCGTCGTCTTGCTCGCCTGGGCCTCGAACGACTCCTCGCGGCTCGCGAGGCCGCGCGCCGCTGCGGCCTGGTCTGCGAGGCCGCCCTCGTCCGTCCACAGCGGCGACGCCACCGGCCCCGGCGCGACTGCGTTCACGAGCACGCCGCGACGGCCGTATGCGTCGGCGAACACGCGCGAGAGCGAGAGCTGCGCCGCCTTGGTGACCGAGTAGGCGGCGTTGGTGAGCGAGGGCCGCTTGCCCGCGGAGGAGGCGACGTTCACGATCCGCCCCCAGCCGCGCCCGGCCATCTCCGGCGCGAAGGCGCGCATGAGCCGCAGCGAGGCCATCACGTGCAGCTCCCACTGCGCGTACCAGTCCTCGTCGGTCAACTCGCCGAGCCCGCGGACGAAGCTCGTGCCGGCGTTGTTGACGAGGATGTCGATCGGCGCCCCGGCCCGCTCGGCGATCACGTCGGGCGCGCCGGGTGTGGTCACGTCGATGCCGTCACCCCGCGACGCCCGCACCACGCGCACGCCCTCGGCCTCCAGCAGCTCGGCGGTCGCCGCGCCGATGCCCCGGCCGGCGCCGGTCACGACCGCCACCCGCCCCGCGATCCCGAGATCCATCCCGCGACTCTAGCCCCGGCGGCCGGCGCTCACGCCTCCGGCCGGTAGGCGAGGTACACCACGCCGTTGTCGTACGCCTCACACGCCATGCGCGACAGCTTCCTGGGCGGGTCGCCCTCGGCGAGGAGCCGCGGCCCGGACCCGCGGGTGAGCGGGTAGACGAACAGGTGCAGGCCGTCGACCAGCCCGTCGGCCACCATCGCCCGGACCAGCGTGATGCTGCCGCTCACGTAGAGGTCGCCGTCGACCTCGTCCTTCAGGCGGCGGATCCGGTCGGGGTCGTAGGGCCCGATGATCTCCGAGTTCCTCCACGTCCCCTCGGTCAGCGTCCCGGAGACCACGTACTTCGTGGTGTCGTTGAAGAACGGCGCGCCTGGGTCGTCCTCCACCGTGCGCGTCGACCACGCCGGCTCGAACATCTCGTACGTCCTCTGCCCGAGCAGGATGCCGGCGGAGCGTTCCGTGACGGCGCCGATCGCCTCGCCCATCTTCGGGTCGAAGCCGTAGTCGAACGTCCACGTTGGCGCGTCGATCACGCCGTCGAGGCTCATGAACTCGTGCACATGGATCTCTCCCATGTCTCACCTCCGGTCGAAGTCCTCGTAGAGACGTCGCGGCCCCTGCGAAGTCATCGGTCACCACGGAGGTCGCCGGCCGGCTGAGGCTGTCCTCCGTCCGGCGATGCCAGGTTCCACGGTGGTCGCCGGCCGGGCCCGAACCGATCATGGCTGCCATGGACTCGACGACCTGGCGAGGCGTGGCGTTCCTGCTCGCGCGCTTCCCGCTCGGCACGCTGACGTTCACGGCGGTCACTGCCGCCTACAGCACCGCTGTTCCTGATCGCCGCCCCGATCGTGGCGCCGTTCCACGCCATCGAGCTCGGCATCTGGCAGCCCGACACGTGGCTGGACGGCCTGTCCCTCGTCCCGCTCGGCCTGGCGGCGCTCGTGGCGGCCGGCTGGATCTCCGAGGGCCTGGCCGCGATGTCGCGCGCCGCTGCCCGCTGGGGCACGAGGTAGCGCCGGAGCTCAGGCCGCGTCGGCGCTGTCCTCGAGCGCAAACGAGCCGTACGACGGGCGCCCCTCGAACGCGTAGACCGCGATGACGGTGCCGGTGCTCGTCGTGCGTGACTCGGTCAGGCGCACGCCCGCCGGCACCGCGCCGCCTTCGAACAGCCGCTTGCCGGTGCCGAGGACGACCGGGAACGTGAGCAGGCGCAGCTCGTCGATCAGCCCTTCCCGCAGCAGCGTCTGGATGAGGCCGGCGCTGCCATGCACCTGAAGCTCGCCGCCCGGGCGCTCCTTGAGCTCCGCGAGGGCCGCCGGGACGTCGTCGCCGAGCAGCGACGACCCCGCCCATTCGAGGTCCTCCTGGCGCAGGGTCCGCGACGCGACGTACTTGGGCAGCGCGTTCAGTGGGTTGGCGACTGGATCCTCGCCGCCGACCTTGGGCCAGTGCGCGGCGAAGATCTCGTACGTCCGGCGCCCGAGCAGGAACGCCTCGGCCGAGCGGAACGTCTCGTCGATGAACGTCCCCATGTCGGGATCGGCGTGGGGCACGAGCCAGCCGCCGTGCTCGAACCCGTTCGACGGGTCCTCCTGCGGCCCGCCCGGAGCCTGCATCACGCCGTCGAGCGTCTGGAACGTCGTCACTGTGAGCTTCATGCGGCTGAGACCTCTCGGCGCCGCAGAACTCATCGACCAGGGAGCTCAGAGCTGGTCCAGAAGCTCACGCGCGCCCACGACTTCGGCCCCGTGGGGGCGCACGCGGCGGGCGAGGCCGGCGTCGGACGTGACCACGCGCAGCCGCTCCGGCGTCTCGTCGGCGGCGACGAACGCCGCAATCTCGTCGTCGGCGGCGTCCGGGCCGGAGCGCCGGGCGAAGCGGACCTCCACCCCCGGCGGTGCCTCCAGCCCGGCTGGCGGCGTCCCGTCGAAGAAGACCAGCACGTCCCGGTCGCCGGCCGCCGCCCAGTCGCCGAGCTGCCCGACGAGCCGCCGCGCCGCACCGGCCCGATCCCTCCACCAGCCATCGGGGCGGCTGCCCATCACGTTGTTGCCGTCGACGACGACCAGCGGCTTCGGGCGGGTCAGACCGTCGCGCTCGATGAGCTGCTCGACCGTCAGCGGCATTTCTCGCAGGGTACTCCGCCGCCCATTGCGCAGCGCGCGAGGCGTAGATCGGTCCGTGGACGCATCGACGCCCACCAGCGCGCTGGAGGGTCTCGTCCGCGAACACGCGGCGCTTCGGCGCCTGGCGACGCTCGTGGAGCACGAGCCGTCGCCGCAGGACCGGCAAGCTCACCATCGACCTCACCGGCCTGGGACCACTCGACTTCTGCTGGCGCGAGACGATGCGGCTCTACACCGGTCGCGAGCTGCGCGACCTCAGACTGCGCGCTCGGACTCGCGCCGGATACGGCGAGGAGCTCCGGGCCACGGTCCGCCGCGGCGTCTCGTACCGCTTGGTTGTCAACTGCCGGAAGATGGGGTTCGGCGACTTCAGCCTCTCGCTCGGACTGAATCAGCGCGCGTGACGGCTTTCCAGGTGGCGGGGGAGGCCGTCGTCGGGGATCGGCTCCCAGGGCGCGGCGTAGGCGACGAACTGGCGGACGCTCGGCCGGACTCCGGGGTCGGCGTCGAACGTGCCCATGCGGATGGCGACCGATTCCGGGTGGGCCGGGTTGCGGCCGAAGATCGACGAGCCGCAGTCGCCGCAGAACCACTTCTCGCCCCCGTCGTCGGGCTTCCACATCCGGAGCCGGTCCTCGCCGGCGACGATGTGGAAGGCGCCGGGGGCGGGGTGGGCGTTGGCCGAGGCCGCCGCTCCGCTGCGGCGCTGGCAGCGCTTGCAGTGGCAGTAGCTCGCGCCGATCAGCGGCTCGGTCACCTCGTACCGGACCGCCCCGCAGTTGCAGCCGCCGGTGAGCGGGCGGTCGTTCACTTCGGCGCCGCCTCCTCGGCAAGCGGCTCTCGCTCGGCCAGCCGCACGGTGCCGGGCACGTCGAGCCGCCGGGCCATGCGATCGTCGAGCGCCTGCGCGAGCCAGGCGAGCGCGAACAAGCCGGAAACGCCGCGCGGGAGCCAGACACGTGCCTTGCGGCGCTCGATGCCGTCTGCGATGGCCCGCCCCGCGGTCTCCGGGGTCGCGGAGCGCCGCATCGGCTCGGGGAGCCGTTTGAGGCCGTGCTCCGCGGCCGGATCCCGCCACGCCCGCTCGACCATCGACGTGTCGATGAACCCGAAGAAGGCCGCGCCGGCCGTCGTCCCGGTGCCGGCGATCTCGGCACGCAGCGCGCGCATGAGCGATGCCACGCCGGCCTTGCTCGCCGCGTAGGCGGCGATCAGCGGGGACGCCAGCGCGGCGGACGCGGACGACACCGCGAGCAGGTGCCCTCGACGCTCGACCACGGGTTCGATCGCGGGCCTCAGCGTGCGGTACACGCCGAGCAGGTTGACCTCGATGACGCGCTCGAAGTCCTCGGGCGGCAGCCGGCGCACGGTCCCGATGCGCTCGATCCCGGCGTTCGCGACCACGACGTCGAGCGCGCCGAAGCGCTCGCGCGCGGCGGCCACCGCGCCGTTCATCGCGTCGGCATCCGTCACGTCGACACCAACCGCGAGCGCCCGCTCGCCGAGCTCCGCCACCACCGCGTCGAGCTCGTCACCGGCGAGGTCGACCAGCACCACGCCCCGCGCGCCGCGCCGGGCCAGCTCGCGCGCGGTCGCCAGGCCGATGCCGCGCCCGGCACCCGTGACGAGGCAGACGCGGTCGCGCAGATCGAGCCGTTCGGCGGCCACGGGTCCACCGTACCGGCTGCGATGAGCGATCAGACGACTTCAGTCCAGACGAGCGCCCAGCCGTCAAGCACGACGGTGCCCTCCTCGTTGGTGATCGTCGTGCGCAGCTTCGTGAGCGGCTTGTCCTCGCGCGCCTCGAGCACCTCGACCTCGGCGGTGATCTCGTCGCCCGGCCGCACGGGTGCCTTGAAGTCCCACTCCACGTGCAGGAACACGCTCCCCGGGCCCGGCAGGTCCTCGGCAACCACGGCGTTGAGCAGCCCGGACGTGATGCCGCCCTGCACGATGATCCCGCCGAAGCGCGAGGCGCCGGCCGCCTCGGCGTCGTAGTGGAGCGGGTTGCGATCGCCGGTCAGCTCGGTGAAGAGCTCGATGTCGCGGGCGCGGATCGTCCGCGTCCGGGAGGCCCTCTCCCCCACGAGCGGCATCGGCCAAGCCTATGAGAGCATGCCGCCATCGCGTAGAAAGGAACCACCGATGGCATCCCGTCTGAACCCCTGCATCAGCTTCCCCGGCACCGCCCGCGAGGCGATGGAGTTCTACCGGGAGGTGTTCGGTGGCAACCTGACGCTGAACACGTTCGGCGAGCTCGGCGGGCCGGACAACCCGGACCCCGACAAGATCATGCACGGCCAGCTCGAGACGGACCGCGGGTTCACGCTGATGGGCGCCGACAACCCGCCGGGCATGGAGCACCAGCCCGGCAACAACATGGCCGTGAGCCTGAGCGGCGACGACGAGGACCTGCGCGGCTACTGGGAGTGGCTGTCCGAGGGCGGCATGGTCATGGTCCCGCTCGAGAAGCAGATGTGGGGCGACGAGTTCGGCATGTGCGCCGACCGGTTCGGCGTGAGCTGGATGGTGAACATCGGCCAGCCTCAGTCATAGCCCGCGCTCCGGCGCGTTGCAGGGCGCCCGCCGGTATCTCCGGCTCGTCCTGCTCGGCGCCGCGGTCGGCATCCCGGCGGGCTTCGTCGCCGCACTGTTCCTCGCGTTCGTCCACGAGCTGCAGCACCGGCTGTGGACCGACCTGCCGGACGCCCTCGGCGAGGCGTCGCCGCCCTGGTACCTCGTCGTCGGGCTCCCGGTCGCCGGCGCGGCGATCGTCATCGTGGCGCGCGCCTTCCTGCCGGGGGACGGGGGCCACGAGCCGCTGGAAGGAGTCGGCGCCGGGCCGATGCCGATCGCGCACGCGCCGGGCATAGCGCCCGCCGCGATCGCCTCATCCTCACCTCGATGCTGTTCGCCGCGCTGCTTGTCGGCACCCAGGGCCTCGAGCCACGCCGGCGGCCGTCCTCGCCGCCGCGGCGGCGTGGATCGTCGCCACCGCGTTCGACCGGTCAGCCGACGTACCGGCGGGCGGCGCGGTCGACTGACGCGCCGTAGCCGCCGCCGAAGAGCACCGCGTGGACGAGCAGCGGGAAGAGCTGGTAGAGCGCCACGCGGTCCTGGTGGCCGGGCGCGAGCGGCAAGCCCTCGTCGTAGGCGGCGAGGAAGCGCGGCCCGGGCGAGCCGAACAGGCGGAGCATCGCGAGGTCGACCTCGCGGTGGCCGCCGTAGGCGAGCGGGTCGATGAGGTACGGCAGGCCGGACGACCACAGGACGTTCCCGCTCCAGAGATCGCCGTGCAGACGCGCGGGCGGCTCGGGCGGCCCGGCGAGGTCGGCCATCCGGTCGCACACGCGCTCCACCGCGGCGGCGGCCGACGACGAGAGCGCGCCGCGGTCGCGGGCGGGGGCGAGCAGCGGCCGGAGCCGGCGCTCGGCGTAGAAGTCCGCCCAGGATTCCGCGGGCTCGTTCGGGACCGAGAGCGGGCCGACCCGCAAAGGCGAGTCCCGGCCGAAGCTCGGCGCGCCCACGGCGTGGACCGTCGCCAGCCCGCGGCCGAAGACCGCCTCGTCGCCAGGTGCGGACTGGTCGAGCCACTCCAGGGCGAGCAGGCGCGGCGGCTCGTCGCGCGCGCCGAGGACCTCGGGCACGCCCACACCGCCGGGCTCGGCGAGCCACTGCAGCGCCGCGGCCTCGGCCGGGTACTCGCCCGCAGGGGCATCGGTTCGAGTCTTGACGAACGCTCGCGCGCCATCTTCGAAGTCGGCGGCGAACGCATCGTTGATGTCGCCGCCGCCGACCCGTCGCAGCGACGCGACGGCCCGCCCGGTGGCCCGCCCGACGGCCTCCTCGAGCGTCACGCGCGCCCGGCGGCGCGGAGCTCGTCGAGCAGCCCGCGGCACGACGCCTCGACCATGTCGAGCACCGTCTCGAACCCGCGGTCGCCGCCGTAGTACGGGTCCGGCACGTCGAGGTCGGGCGCGCCCGCGGAGGCTGGATCGAACTCCCGCAGCAGCCGGACCTTCTCGGCCGCCGCCTCCTCAGGCGCCACGGCGAGCAGCCCGCGCAGGTTCTCGCGGTCCATCGCCACCACGAGGTCGAAGGTGTCGAAGTCGTCCGCCGTCACCTGCCGCGCCGCGCCGTCGAGCGTCACGCCGCGACGGGCGGCGGCCGTCGCGGCGCGCGAGTCGGGCGGATCGCCCGCATGCCACCCGCCGGTGCCGGCGCTGTCGACCTCGATCCGGTCCTCGAGACCGGCCTCGGCGACGAGCCGCCGCATCACGCCCTCGGCCGTCGGCGAGCGGCAGATGTTCCCCATGCACACGAACAGGATCCGCATCACTTCGAGCATGGCAGGTAACCATGGAGGCATGAATCCGCTCCTCTTCCCGCCCACGCTGATCAAGCGCGCCCTCGAGGACCTGTCCGCGATCGCCGACGCCGCGCGCCGCCTTCCCACGCTCGAGCAGCAGGTGCTCGACCGCATCGACACGATCTCGGGCAAGGCGCTTTCCGACCTGGCGGCGGTCCGCCGCGGCGTCGAGGGCCTCCAGCGCGAGATGGCGCCGATCCAGGAGCTGCCCGCCGTCCGGTCCGCCGTCGAGCCGCTCGACGGGCGCCTGCTGACGATGGAGAGCCAGCTCGAGGCCCTGCGCGGCGAGGTCAAGCCGATCGGGCAGCTCAAGCAGGTGCGTGAGGGCATCGAGCCGCTCGACGAGGACATGCGCGCAGTGCGGCTCGCCGTCGACGACCTGGAGCCGCTGCTCGTCCAGGTCAACGAGCGGCTCGAGGCGCTGCACCGCGACCTCGCGCCGCTCGGAGAGCTGGCGGACAAGATTCCCGGTATCGGCTAGGCGAGCCGCTCGACAATCATCGCCTGGCCCATCCCGCCGGCCACGCACATCGTCTCGAGCCCGTACGTGCCGTCGAGCGCGTCGAGCCCGTTGAGCAGCGTGGTCATGATGCGCGCGCCAGTCATCCCGAACGGGTGACCGAGCGCGATCGCGCCGCCGAACGGGTTGAGCTTCTCCGCGTCGATCCCCAGCTCGTCACGGCACGGCACGACCTGCGCGGCGAACGCCTCGTTGAGCTCGACGACGTCGATGTCGCCGATCGACATGCCGGCATGTTCGAGCACGGCCTTGACCGCCGGGATCGGCCCTAGGCCCATGATCTCCGGCCGGATCCCCGCCACCGAGGAGGCCACGATGCGCGCCCGCGGCTCGAGTCCCAGCTCGGCCGCCCGCGAGTCCGACATGACCAGCACGGCCGCCGCGCCGTCGTTGAGCGGGCACGAGTTGCCGGCCGTCACGGTCCCGTTCTCGGGATCGAAGACCGGCGTGAGCTCGGCGAGCTTCTCCATCGTGGTCCCGGGGCGCGGCCCGTCGTCGCGCGCGACCTCCGTGCCGTCGGGCGTCGTCACCGGCACGATCTCGGCGTCGAAGTGGCCGGAGTCGCGCGCCGCCACCGCACGGTTCTGCGAGGTCATCGCCCACTCGTCCTGGGCCTCGCGGCTGACCGAGCAGCGACGAGCGACGTTCTCGGCCGTCAGGCCCATCGGGATGTAGACGTTGAACGGGGCGCCGTCGGAGCCGTCGAGCAGCGGGTGCGGGTCGAACGGCGCGTGCGCCGGGAAGCGCGAGACGGCCTCGACGCCCGCGGCGACGTACTGATCGCCCTCGCCGACCTTGATCGCGTGGAAGGCCATGCGCAGCGTCTGCAGCGAGGACGCGCAGAAGCGGTGGACGGTGGTGGCCGGCACGTGGTGGTCGATGCCCGCAAGCAGCCCGGCGTTGCGGCCGACGTTGTAGCCGGCCTCGCCCATCTGGAAGCCACAGCCCATCATCAGGTCGTCGGTCTGGGCGAAGTCGACGCCCGGGTTGCGCTCGACCAGCGCCTGCAGCGGCACCGCGGCGAGGTCGTCGGCGCGGACGTCCTTGAGCGACCCCCTGGCCGCGCGCCCGATCGGCGTGCGGACGGCGTCGACGATCACGGCTTCAGGCATCGCAAGCGGCTCCGGGATAGCTGACTGACGGGTCAATCATAGTCGCGCCCACGCTCCGGCCGACGCGACCGCCCGGCCCGCCAGCGGCAAGCTCCAGCTGGTCGTCGCCGATCCCGCGGCCTAGGCGACCGGCCGGGCACCCACCTGGGTGACCGCCCGCGCCGCCAGCCGGCAGCCGGCCTCGAGCGCCTCGCGCGGCCCGGCGCCCTCCAGACGCGCCGTGAGCAGCCCGGCCGCGAACGCGTCGCCGGCGCCCGTCGTGTCGACGACCGCGACCGGCGCCGCCGGCACCGCCACCATCGTCCGCCCGTCGGTCCAGCGGGCACCGTCCGCGCCGAGCTTCGTCACCACCTCGCCCGCCAACGGCCCGAGCGCCCGCGCCTCGTCCGCGTTCGGGAGCAGCAGATCGACGTCCGGGAAGACGCCCGGACGCACGAGCGCCCACGACGACGGATCGATCGACACGGTCATGCCCGCCGCCCGGGCGCGCTCGATCGCTTCCAGCGCTCCCGGCCGGGCGCCGGGCCGCACGAGCGCGTAGCCGATCACGTGCAGGTGGCCGCCGGGGAGGAGCACGACATCGGGCACGTCGACCGGCGTGTCGTTGGCCGCCGGGTCCGGGAGCATCGTGCGCTCGCCGCCCGGCTCGACGAGCACGACGCACGTGCCGGTCGGCCGCTCGCCGTCCACGCCCGCGTGCACCGCGACGCCGCCGTCCCGAAGCTCCGCCACCGCCGCCTGCCCGCGCTCGTCATCCCCCACCCGGCAGCAGAGCGCCACCGGCGTCCCCACCGAGGCGGCCCAGGCCGCCACGTTCGCCCCCGAGCCGCCGCCCACGAAGCGCACACGGGCCGGCGTGTCGCTCCCCCGCGCCAGCGGCCCGGCCGCCTGCACGACGACGTCGACCATGACGTCGCCGAGCACGACCAGGCTCATGCCGTGGCGCGGGCGATCTGCGCGGCGAGCACCGCGTTGCGCAGCACGAGCCGGATGTTCGCCGCCAGGCTTTCGCCGTCCGTCTCCGTATGGAAGCGCTCGAGCAGGAACGGCGTGACGTCCTTGCCGCGGACGCCCTCGCGCTCCGCGGCCGCGAGCGCCTCGGTCAGCACTTGCTCGTGCAGCTCGGAGTCGAGCGGGTCGTCGAGCGGGTTGGCCACCACGATCGCCCCGAGGCCGAGCTCTGCGCGCGCGTGCACCACGTCCGCGATCTCCTCCGGGCTCTCGACGCGCCACGGCACCGGGAACCCCGAGTCCGCGAGGTAGAAGCCGGGAAAGCGGTCGGTGCGGTAGCCGAGCAGCGTCACGTTCAGCGTCTCGAGCCGCTCGAGCGTCGCCTCCACGTCGAGCAGCGACTTCACGCCCGCGCACACGACCGTGATCGGCGTCTGGCCGAGCGTCGTCAGGTCCGCCGACTCGTCCCACGACTCGCGCGCGTCCCGGTGCACGCCGCCCAGGCCGCCGGTCGCGAAGACGCCGATCCCCGCGCGCACGGACAGCGTCGCGGTGGCGGCCACCGTGGTCGCTCCGGTGGCCCGGCGCGCCATCACCACCGGAAGGTCGCGGGCGCTGCACTTGGCCACATCCTCGCCAGACGCGATCGCCTCCATGCCCTCCTCGTCCAGGCCGATCCGCACCATGCCCTCGACGATCGCGATCGTGGCCGGCACGGCGCCCTCCTCTCGCACCGCCTCCTCGATGCCCTGCGCGATCTGGAGGTTCTCCGGACGCGGGAGCCCGTGGGCGATCAGCGTGCTCTCGAGGGCCACGACCGGGCGGCCGGCTTCGAGCGCGTCGGAGACCTCCCGGGTGAAACGCATGCGGGAATCACCGTACAGTGGAGGGGACCATGTTCTTCACCTCGCACAAGACTCAGATGATCGACGCCGAGAGCGCGCTGCCCGGTCGCGACCAGCCGATGCCGATCCCCGGCCGCCACGACGTCCTCGGCACGCCGATCGGCCCGCCGTTTCCCGACGGGTTCGAGCGCGCCGTGTTCGGGATGGGCTGCTTCTGGGGCGCGGAGCGCATCTTCTGGCAGGCCGAAGGCGTGTACACGACCGCCGTGGGCTACGCGGGCGGCTTCACGCCCAACCCGACCTACGAGGAGGTCTGCTCGGCGGCCACCGGCCACACCGAGGCCGTGCTCGTGGTCTTCGACCCCGCCATCACGTCCTACGAGGCGATACTGAAGCTCTTCTGGGAGGGTCACGACCCGACGCAGGGGATGCGCCAGGGCAACGACGTCGGCACTCAGTACCGCTCCGCGGTGTACTGGACGAGCGAGGCCCAGCGCGACGCCGCGCTCGCGTCCCGCGACGCGTACGCCGAGCGGCTGAGCGGCGCCGGCTACGGGCCGATCACGACCGAGATCGCCGAGGCGGGGCCGTTCTACTACGCCGAGTCGTACCACCAGCAGTACCTCGCCAAGAACCCGCAGGGCTACTGCGGGAGCGGCGGCACGGGCGTGGGTTGCCCGATCGGGCTGCGCGCGTAGCACCGCTATTCTGAGCGGGCGCGCGCCCGACGCGGTGTCAGTTCGCTGATATCGGGAATCAAGCACCGGGTGGCGGGGACCGAGCACTACTTGATGCCTGTGGTCAGACTGCTCATCGCTGCCGTCGTGACGACGGCCACGGCCTTCCTGGCCGCGCCAGCGTCGGCCGCGACCGTCGGACCCTGCTTCCCCGGCGGGCCGCAGTGCACGTTCTGGACCGGCAAGGTCACGCTGGTGGCCGACGGCGACACGATCGACGTCGACATCGCCGGTGACGGGACGAGCCGCGCCCGCCGCGTGCGCATGGCCGGCTACAACGCGACGGAGCTGCGCCGCTACAGCAACTACGCCTCGCGCCGCCGCGGCGAGTGCCACGGCGTGGCCGCCGCCAACCGGCTCGACCAGCTGATCGGCCGCTCGCGGCTGGTCCGCCTCGCCGCCCAGCACGAGTCGAGCCTCGGGGAGAACGGACGGCTGCGCCGCCAGGTGTCCGCGTTGATCGGCGGACAGTGGGTCGACGTCGGCCCGACCATGCTGGCCGAGGGCCGCGCACTCGCCTTCCCGGCCTCCGACGAGTGGGCCTGGAACAGCGCCTACGCCGCGTACGCGCGCCAGGCGGCCGCCGCCGGCATCGGCATCTGGAACCCGCGCGGGTGCGGTCCGGGCCCGCGGGCCGGCGTCAGCGTGGGGCTCAAGGCGCAGTACCACAAGTACCACCGCGACGAGCGCAAGTACCTCAACAGCGAGTGGGTGAAGATCTTCAACCCGTCCTCGAAGCCGCTCTCGCTGCGCGGCTGGTGGGTGCGCGACTCGAGCCTGCTCCGGTACCACTTTCCCAAGTCGGCCGTCGTCCGACCGCACGGCAAGATCAAGCTGCGCATCGGGAGCGGCAAGAACCGGCCCGGCCGGATCTACCACTGGGGCCTGCCGAAGCCCCCGTTCAACAACCCGTCGAACGACCGGAAGCACATCCACGACGGCGCCTTCCTGTTCGACCGCCGCGGGAACATGCGGGCGTACCAGCTCTGGGGCGGCTAGAGCTCCTCCGCGCCATCAAGGCCTGAGTACAGACGCCGATCACAGCGTTTGTGCTCAGGCTGCTGATCGCCACCGTCCTCGCGACGGCTTCCACCGCCTTCCTCGCCGCGCCGGCCGTGGCCGCGACGACGGGTCCGTGCTTCCCCGGCGGACCCCGCTGCACGTTCTGGACCGGCAAGGTCACGCTGGTGGCCGACGGCGACACGATCGACGTCGGCATCGCGGGTGACGGCACGAGCCGCGTGCGCCGCGTGCGGATGGCGGGCTACAACGCGATGGAGCTCACGCGCTACAGCAACTACGCGGCCCGCCGCCGCGGCGAGTGCCACGGCGTGACTGCCGCGAACCGCCTGCAGCAGCTGATCGGCCGCAAGCGGCAGGTGCGACTCGCCGCCCAGCACGCGTCGAGCCACGCCCAGAACGGGCGGCTGCGCCGCCAGGTGTCGGTGCTGCTCGGCGGCCAATGGGTCGACGTCGGCCCGATCATGCTCTCCGAGGGCCGCGCGCTGGCCTTTCCCGCCTCCGACGAGTGGGCCTGGAACGCCGCGTACGCCGCGGCCGCTCGGCAGGCGGCGGGGACCGGCATCGGGGTGTGGAACCCGCAGGGCTGCGGTCCGGGACCGTCGGCGGCCGTCTCGCTCGGCCTCCGCGCGCAGTACCACGCGCCCAAGCTCGACGAGCGCAAGTACCTCAACAGCGAGTGGGTGAAGATCCTCAACCCGTCGGCTGCGCCCGTGTCGCTGGGCGGCTGGTGGGTCCGCGACTCGAGCCTGCTCCGCTACCACTTCCCCGCGTCGGCGGTCGTGCCTGCGGGCGGCGAGATCACGCTCTACATCGGCCGCGGCGCCGACCAGCCCGGCCGCGCGTACTTCTGGGGACTGCCCAAGCCGCCGTTCAACAACCCGTCGAACGACTTCCGCCACAACGGCGACGGCGCGTACCTGTTCGACCGCCGCGGCAACTTGCGGGCGTACGCCGTCTGGGGCGGCTGATTAGTCTCCGGGCGTGGCCGCCACGCCCGTGCTCATCGACTGCGACCCGGGGCACGACGACGCGATGGCGCTGCTGCTGGCGCTCGCCAGCCCCGAGCTCGAGCTGCTCGGCGTCAGCACCGTGCACGGCAACCAGACGCTCGAGCGGACGACGGCCAATGCGTTGCGCGTGCTGGAGTTCGCCGGCTTCGAGCTGCGGGTGGCGGCGGGCGCCGACCGGCCGCTGATCCGCGAGCCCGCGGTGGCCGCCGAGGTGCACGGCGAGACCGGGCTCGACGGGCCAGACCTGCCGCCGCCGGCGGGCGCGCCGGCGAGGGAACACGCGACCGACTTCCTGGCCGCGCGGCTGCTGGAGAGCGAGCGGCCGGTCACGCTCATCCCGACCGGCCCGCTCACCAACGTCGCGCTCCTGCTGGCCACGCATCCGGACGCCGCCGAGCGGATCGAGCGGATCGTGCTCATGGGCGGCGCGATCGCCGAGGGGAACGTCACGCCCGCGGCCGAGTTCAACATCTGGGTCGACCCGGAGGCGGCCGCGCGCGTGTTCGCCAGCGGCCTCGACGTGACGATGGTCGGCCTCGACGTCACGCATCGCGCGCTGATGACCGAAACGCACGCCGGCCGGCTGCGGGACGCGGGCCGGGTCGGCACGATGGTCGCCGAGCTGTGGGCCTTCTACCACCGCTTCCACCGCCGCATCTACGACTTCCCCGGCGCGCCGGTGCACGACGCGATGGCCGTCGCGCACGTGATCCGCACCGACCTCGTGCGGACGGAGCGCCGGAACGTCGAGATCGAGTGCGCCTCCGACCTGTGCCGCGGGCGGACGGTGGTCGACCTCTGGCAGCGCACGGACCGGGCGCCGAACGCCCACGTCGCGGTCGACGTGGAGGCCGGCGCCTTCCTCGACCTGCTGGTCGAGCGGATCGGCTCGCTGGGCTGAGGAGTCAGGCGAGGCGGCGGCCGGTAAGCACCGCGTGCGCGGCCACGCGCTCGGCGAAACCCGGGAAGTCGCGCGCGTAGAGCGCCTGAGGGCCGTCGCAGAGCGCCTCGTCGGGGTCCTGGTGGACCTCGACGATGATGCCGTCGGCGCCCACGGCGGCCGCCGCGCGGGCCAGCGGCTCGACCAGCCGGCGGTCGCCGGAGGCGTGGCTCGGGTCGACGATCACCGGCAGGTGGGTGTGGAGCTTGAGCCAGGGCACGGCCGAGAGGTCGAGCGTGAAGCGCGTCGCGGT
This sequence comes from Solirubrobacteraceae bacterium, assembly GCA_036257565.1. Taxonomy (GTDB): domain Bacteria; phylum Actinomycetota; class Thermoleophilia; order Solirubrobacterales; family Solirubrobacteraceae; genus DASSUW01. Next base: position 18,089 of record DATAFH010000050.1, read on the forward strand.
CTCGAACGTGCGGATGCCGCGCTCGCACAGGATCACGCGCTCGTTGCCCTCCTTGAGCACGTAGTCGGCGGCCATCAGCAGCTCGTCGAGCGAGGAGGAGAGGCCGCGCTTGAGCAGCACGGGCTTCCCGAGCTTGCCCGCCACCTCGAGCAGCGCGTAGTTCTGCATGTTGCGGGCGCCGATCTGGACCACGTCGGCGTGCTCGGCGATCGCGTCGGCGTGGTTCGTGTCGAGGAACTCGGTGACGACCGGCAGCCCGGTCTCCGCCCGCGCCTCGGCGAGGATATGGAGCCCCTCGATCCCGAGGCCCTTGAACGCGAACGGCGAGGTGCGGGGCTTGAAGGCGCCGCCGCGGAGCATCGCCGCGCCGGCGCCGGCCACCGTGCGGGCGACCGTGAGCGTCTGCTCGCGCGACTCGACCGTGCACGGCCCGGCGATCAGGCAGAACGTCTGCTCGCCGCCGATCACGCGCCCGTCGACCGCGAACGTGGTCGGCTCGTGGTGGGCGAGCTCGGAGGAGGCGAGCTTGTACGGGCGCGAGATCGGAACCACGCGGTCGACGCCGGCCATGCCCTCCAGCCCCAGCTCGCGCACGCCCTCGGGGTCGCCGATCGCCCCGATCGCGGTCGTGAGCTCTCCCGGCAGCACCAGCACGTGGACGCCCGTGGTCTCCAGCCGCGCGCGGACCGCCGCGATGTGCGCCTCGGTGGCCTCGGGTGTCATCACGATCATCACAGGCCGAGTTCCCGCACTCCGAGCTCGTCGGCGCCGAGGTGGTGCGCGAGCTCATGCCGCACGGTGCGGGTCACCTGGGCCCGCAGCTCGTCCGGGTCGTTCCCGAAATCGCGCAGCAGCGTGTCGCGGAAGATCACGATCCGGTCGGGGTAGTCGTCGCGCGACACGGTGTCGCCCTGGTAGAGCCCGTACGCGCCGTGGCGGCTCCCCTTGTCGGAGATCACGACCGCGACATGGTCGAGCGCCTTGAGCAGCAGGTCGGGCAGGTCGTCGAGCGCCTGGCGCACCAGCTCCTCGAAGTCCTGCGGGTTGCGCGGGTCGAGGTCGAGGAAGTCCTCCTCGTCGGGCTCGGCCGCGAGGTTCTCGCGCGCGAGCCGCTCCGAGCGCCGCACGAGCTGCTCGAACTCCTCCTCGTCGGCGGGCGAGGTGTAGTTGGCGAGCCGCCCGGTGATGGCGACCATGATCCCCGCGAAGACGACGATTCCGGCCAGCGCGCACGCAATGATCTGCATCAGGCGGACGGCGTAGATCTGGGACAGCCCGCCGAGGAGCGTCACGAGGAGGATCGCGCAGCAGAACGTGAACAACGCGGTCATGGCGAGGCGGCGGGCGGCGGGGAAGTCCTGGAGCATGTGGGTCCGTTCCTATCGCAACGTGCGGGCGATCACCAGCCGTTGGATCTCGTTCGTGCCTTCGTAGATCTGCGTGATCTTGGCGTCGCGCATGTAGCGCTCGACCGGGTACTCGTTCACGTAGCCGTAGCCGCCGAGCACCTGGACGGCATCGACGGTGACGGCCATCGCGGTGTCGGAGGCGAACAGCTTGGCCATCGCGGAGTACTTGCCGGCGTCGGGCTCCTGGCGGTCGATCTTCGCGCACGCGCGGTAGAGCAGCTCGCGCGCGGCGGCCGTGCGGGTCTCCATGTCGGCGAGCTTGAACTGGATCCCCTGGAAGTCCCCGATCGCGCGGCCGAACTGCCGGCGCTCGCGGGCGTAGGCGGCAGCGTGGTCGGTGGCGCCCTGGGCGATGCCGACCGCCTGCGCGGCAACGCCGAGCCGCGAGTGGTCGAGCGTGCCGAGCGCGACCTTCATCCCCTGGTTCTCCTCGCCGATCAGGTGCTCGGCCGGCACGCGGACGTCCTCGAAGATCGGCTGGCCCGTGGGCGAGCCCTTGATGCCGAGCTTGTGCTCGAGCTTGCCGACGCTGAAGCCGGCGCGGTCGGCCTCGACCACGAAGGCGCTGATCCCGCGCGAGCGGCCCGCCTCGCGGTCGGTCTTGGCGAACACGATGTAGAAGTCGGCGATCCCCAGGTTGGTGATCCAGTTCTTGGTGCCGTCGATCACCCACTCGGCGCCGTCGCGGACCGCGCGGGTGATCATGCCGCCCGGGTCCGAGCCGGCCTCGGGCTCCGAGAGCGCGAACGCGGGAGACCACTCGCCGCTGGCGCAGCGCGGCAGGAACCGCTGCCTGAGCTCCTCCGAGCCGAAGAGCTGGATCGGCAGCGTGCCCAGCTCCTGGATCATCAGGATCAGCGCGCTCGAGGCGCACGCCTTGGCCACCTCCTCGACCGCGACGTTGAGCATCAGGGTGCCGGTGCCCGTCCCGCCGTACTCGGTCGGGAACGGCAGGCCGAGCAGGTCGTGCTCGGCGAACAGCCGGCGGACGTCCCACGGGTACTCGGCCTTGGCGTCGATCTCGGCGGCACGCGGGGCCACGCGCTCGGCCACGATTTGCCGGATCGCGTCCCGGAACTCGATCTGCTCGTCGGTCAGCGCATAGGTCGGGGCGGTGGACGTCTCCATGCACCTAGTTTGGCGCAGGGCGCGCGAGGGGATGCGGAGACCATGGGAATCGGCACCTCACTCTTCCTGATCGCGGTCGGCGCGATCCTCTACTTCGCCGTGAACGCCGACATCTCGGGCCTGGAGATCTCGACCATCGGCATCATCCTGATGGTCGTCGGCGTGATCGGCCTGCTGATCTCGCTCTTCTTCTTGTCCTCGTACCGCCGCGGCCCCACGGACCGCACGGTCGTGCGAGACCGCCGCGACGTGTATTAGGCGCGTTCGCGACTACAGCCCGGCCGGGTGTCGGACGGTGTAGCCGTCCGACGGGCGCACGACGTCGCTCCAGCGCGGGCCCTTGCCGGCGTTGTTCCAGCCCGTGTCGAAGCGCAGGCCCGCCACGACGAGATAGCCGTGGCCGCCGTGGGCGTAGACCGTGATCCAGGATCCGTTGCCGGCGCGGCCGTAGGTCGTGAAGTCGCCTGACGTGCGCGGCCGCTTGAGCAGGCCGGCGCCGTGGAGCGCGTACGACATGGCGCCCGAGCAGTCGTAGCCCGTGTCGTTCCAGCGGGCATGGCCGCCGCCGTACTTGTACGGCTTGCCGTGGATGCGGTTGGCAGCCGCGATCAGGTCCTTGACCTGCTGGGGTGCCGCGGCGGGCGCGATCGCCTTGCCGTCCGGGCCGAGGGTGGCCTGGTCGCCCGCGGGCGCCACGAGGGTCTCGGCCTGCGGCTGCCGGCTCGTGACTTCGGCCTTCAGCTTGCGCGCGTCGCGCCGCGAGACGCGAGCGTTGACCAGCCGGTCCGAGCGGCGCTCCCACGAGCGCACGCGGCGGGCGGTCCGGGGCCCGAACTGGCCGTCGGCGCTGGTGTACAGGCCGACACGTGTGAGGTAGCGCTGCAGCGTCCGCACGTCGCTCCCGCTGCTGCCTTGCCTGAGGGTCCGGTCGCCGAACCTGTAGCCGGCGGCGGCGGCGGTGGTCGGCAGGACGATGCTGAAGGCCGCTAGGCCTGCGGCGAGCGATGTTCGGCGTGGCACGGCGGACGGGTCCTTTCTTTCCAGCGCCTACGGAGTTAGCTGCCGGGCTCGCGCGGAAAGAAGTCGCGCTACGTCACCGTCCACGTGACGATTCGCCCCTGGCCGTGCTGCGGCCGGTGGGTCCCCCGTTTCCCGGCGGCCGGAGCCGCACGGGAATTCGGCTATTCACATTTCCCCCTACGAAGCGCGCCATCCTAGCGAGTCGTTCGGCGGATAGCGTGCTGGTCCTTGCACGATCGTCTCGATGCCGCCACCGCCGACCTCGACCCGCCGTTCGCTGTCGTCGATCTCGATGCCTTCGACGCCAACGCCGACGACCTGCTGCGCCGCGCGGCGGGCAAGCCGGTGCGGCTGGCCTCGAAGTCCGTGCGCTGCCGGGCGCTGGCCGCGCGGGCTCACGAGCGGGGGCTGCGCGGGACGCTCGCGTTCACGCTGCCGGAGGCGCTGTGGCTCGGGGAGGACGACGTGGTCGTCGGGTACCCGTCCGTGGATCGCGCGGCCCTGCGCGAGCTGACGGGCGGGCCGGCGCGCGAGCGGGTGACGGTGATGGCCGACTCCCGCGAGCACCTCGATGCGCTGGCGGCCGCCGGCGCCCGCGCGGCGGCGCCGGTGCGGGTGTGCCTTGACGTCGACGCGAGCTGGTGGGCGCTTCGTGGGCGCGTTCGTGTCGGCGCCAAGCGGTCGCCGCTGCGCACGGTCGGCGACGTGGTCGCGCTGGCGCGCGAGGTGGTCCGGCGGCCCGAGCTCGTGCTCGACGGGCTGATGATGTATGAGGCGCAGATCGCGGGGGTGGGCGACGCGCCGCCCGGCAACCCGCTGCGCGGCGCCGCCCTGCGGGCGATGCAGCGCGCCTCGGGCCGCGAGGTCGCCGACCGCCGCGCCGCGATCGTCCAGGCGGTGAGCGAGATCGCGCCGCCGCGGTTCGTCAACGGCGGCGGCACCGGCTCGGTGGAGGCGACGGCGGCCGAGGCGTCGGTGACCGAGGTGGCCGCCGGATCAGGCCTCTTCGCCCCCACGCTGTTCGACACCTACCGTGCGTTCACCCCGCGTCCGGCGGCCTTCTTCGCGCTGCCGGTCGTGCGGCGGCCGTCTCGGCGCGTGGCCACGGCCCTCGGCGGCGGCTATCCCGCGTCGGGCGCCGCGGGGCGTGATCGGTTGCCGCGCCCCGTCTTCCCGAGCGGCCTGCGGCTCGACCCGCTCGAGGGGGCCGGTGAGGTCCAGACTCCGTTGGTGGGGCGCGGCGCGCGCGGCCTGCGGATCGGCGACCGGGTGTGGATGCGGCATGCGAAGGCGGGTGAGCTGTGCGAGCGCTTCGACGTGCTGCACCTTGTGCAGGGGGACCGGGTTGTGGATTCGGTGCCGACCTACCGCGGTGAGAGCAAGGCGTTCCTGTAGCGCCGGCGAGGTCAGCCGAGAACGCGCCGGGCCCAGGCGTTCGTGAACCGCCCGCCCGGGTCGAGCTCGCGGCGCGCCGCCTGGAACGCGTCCCAGCCGGGATAGCGGGGCGCGAGTTCGCGGGCCGTGAGGAACGACAGCTTGCCCCAGTGCGGCCGCCCGCCGAGGCGGCTCATGAACGCCTCGAACTCCCGGAACGGGGCCTCCCAGGCCATCCCCTCGAACACGTGCACGGCGACGTACGCGGTGTCGCGGCCGGACGCCGGGGAGAGCAGCGCGTCGTCGGCCGCGACGAACCGCAGCTCGAGCGGAAAGGAGACCGGGTAGCGCTCGAGGATCGCGCGCGTGCCGCGGACCGCCTGCACGGCGTGCTCGCGCGGAACCGCGTACTCCATCTCGACGAACCGGACCATACGCGGGCTGGCGAAGATCCGGAACGACCAGTCGACGCGCTCCGACCGCGACGCGAGGCGTCCCGCGGTCCGGTTGAGCACGGGGATGGCGCGCGGGAACCGCCGCGCCGCCCGATTGAACAGCGACAGCCCGTGGTTCTCGAGCAGCACGTCCTCCAGCCAAGCGCCGGCGCGCCCCGGCGCGTCCCGTTCGTCCTCCGTCCGCGCGTTGAGCCGTGTGACGGCGAGCGGGGAGTGCGGGAACGTCCAGAACTCGAAGTGCTCGGCGGCGTCCACGCGCGCGTCGAGCGACGAGAGCACCTCCTCGAGCGACTCGCGGTTCTTGATCCCGCGCATGCGGAACGACGGCACGCAGCGCAGCGTCGCCGCCACGACCACCCCGAGCGAGCCGAGGCCCACGCGGGCTGCCCGCAGCAGGTCGCCGTCCGCCGCGGTGAGCCGCCGCTCGCTCCCGTCCGCCAGCACCAGCTCGAGCTCCTCGACCTGCGCGGCGAGGTTCGGCAGACGGGCGCCGGTTCCGTGCGTCGCGGTGGCGATCGCGCCGGCCAGTGACTGGACGTCGATGTCCCCCAGGTTGGGCAGCGCCAGCCCGTGCAGGTGCAGCGCGCGCGACAGCGTGTGCAACGTGATGCCGCCCTCCACGCGTGCCAGGCCGCTCTCCGGATCCACGTCCAGCAACCGCCCCATGCGGTCGAGCGAGAGCAGCGTGCCGTCGGTCAGCACGGCGTCCGTGAACGAGTGCCCCGAGCCTGCAACCCGCACGGTCCGCCCGGCGACCGCCGACCGTTCGAGCGCGGCGACCACCTCCGGGCGAGACCCTGGCCGCTCGGTCACCGCCGGATCGCAGCGCTGTGTCCGCGACCAGTTGACCCACGTCGGCATCGAAGCTGACCCTAGTACCGTGGAGCGCGATGTCCGATCACGCCTTTCACGCCGCAGATGTCGACGTCTCGCCCGAGTGGGTGCGCGAGCGCCACGAGGCGGGAGAGATCCAGCTCGTCGACGTCCGCGAGGCGTACGAGTGGGAGGCCGGCCGCGTGGCCGGCGCCCGCCACGTCGAGCTCGAGCGCGTGGCCTCGCAGGCGCCGACGATCGACAAGGAGCGGCCCGTCGTCTTCTACTGCCGGCTCGGCGCCCGCTCGGGGATGGCCGCCAACGCGTTCCGGCGCGCCGGCTACGACGCCTACTCGATGGACGGTGGGATCACCGCCTGGGACGAGCGCGGCCTGCCGCTCGAGCCCGACGACGGCGCCGTCGCCGAGCACTGACGCCCCTGCGACGCGCCGTAGCGTTGCCGGCGAGAGGCCATGGAGCTCCGGGTTTCAGGCCCGCTCGAAGTCACGGACGGCGCCACGCCGCTGACGCTCGGCGGGCGGCTCGAGGGCGCCGCGCCGCTGGCGGTCGCCGAGGCGCGCCGCCCAGCGGCTGCGCGAGAACCTCGGGCGGGCTGCCGGACCTCACGACCGCGCTCGAGCGCTGATTTCCCGGCCGCTACCGACTGATAACCGCGGCGGGATTGCCTGCCGAGCCATGACCAAGCTCCTCGACAGGATTCGCAACGGCGTCGACACCGAGCAGATGTACGGCACGCTCGACGCCATCAAGGCCGCCCCCGAGCTGGGCATCTTCCAGTTCCGCGCGCACAACCGCTGGGTCGAGGGCGCTCACAACCGCTCGACGATCCGCGCCTTCTATGGCGCCGGCCAGGAGGACACGACCCGGGAGGACGCGTTCACGATCGACGCCGGCGAGCCGGCCGTGCTGCTCGGCTCGGACACGGGCGCCAACCCGGCGGAGTACCTGCTGCACGCGCTGGCCGCGTGCCTGACCACGTCCTCGTCTACGTGGCCGCCGCGCGCAGCGTCCGGCTCACGGAGGTCGAGTCGACGCTGCGGGGAGACATGGACGTCCGCGGCGCCCTCGGGCTGTCCGACGAGGTGCGCAACGGCTTCCACCGGATCAGCGTGTCGTTCCGCGTCACGGGTGACGCCCCGCCGGAGAAGATGCACGAGATCGTGGAGCGGGCCCAGGCGCGCTCCGCGGGCTTCGACATGGTGACGAACGGCGTGCCGGTCGAGGTCGGCGTTGTCACCGGGTGAGCCCCATGTTCGACCTGACGGTCGCACCGAGGCCGGCGCGTCCCTCGTGCGCCTTGCCGAGACCCTCGCCGAGGAGCTCGACTCGCGCGCTGGCGTCCACGACCGCGACCGGTCGTTCCCGTACGCGAGCGTCGGCGCGCTCAAGCGCGCCGGTGTCTTCACCGCCCCGATCCCGGTCGCGCACGGCGGGCTCGGCGTCACCTCGATTCATGACCTCGTCGTCGCCTCGAGCCGCCTGGCTCGTGGCGACGCGTCGGTCGCCATCGGCGTGAACATGCATCTGATCCTGCTCGCGAGCGTGGTCCGCCGCTGGCAGATCGCCGAGGCGTCCGGCGACGAGCGGCGGGCCCGCGCGTTCGGCGGCTCGCTCGCGGCCATCGCCCGCGACGGCGTGACCATGGCCACGGCGATCAGCGAGCTGGGCCAGGACCTGACGCTGCCCCAGACCACCGCCTCGCGCACCGACGCCGGCTGGCGGTCGACGGCCGCAAGGCCTTCTGCACGATGTCCCCCGCCGCCACGGTGCTCTACGCCGCCGTCACGTACGCCGACGACGACGGCGGTGAGCGTTACGGCTACGCCCAGATCCCGCCCGACGCGCCCGGCGTCGAGATCCACGGCGACTGGGACGCGCCCGGCATGCGTGCCTCGGGCAGCCACTCGGTCAGCTTCGCGGGCGTCGAGCTGCCGCGCTCGGCCGTGCGCGGCGGCTTCGATGCGGGCGACGCGACCGCCTCGCCGCCAACGCAACGTCGGACGGGACGCCCGAGGAGCTCACCTGATCGTCAGCACGTTCACCGCCGTGTCGCTGCAGCCGCCGCTCGTCTCGTTCTGCGCCGCGCGCGACTCGTTCACCTGGCGGCGCATGCGCACCGCCGGCCGGTTCGCGGTCAACGTGCTCGGCGCGCGACGCGCCGACTTCGCGCGCCACGTGGCGGCGCGGGGCGTCGACCGCTTCACGGGCGCGGAGTTCGAGCGCGGCGAGAGCGGCCTCCCCGTGCTCGTCGACGCGCTCGCCGTGTTCGAGTGCGGCATCGAGGCCGAGCACCTCGCGGGCGACCACTCGATCGTCGTCGGCCATGTGGACGCGCTGCGGGTCCCCGGCCCGCGCCTGCCGCTCGTCTACTGGGCCGGGGCGTTCGGCGACTTCAGCGTCCGATCGTCCGCGCGCTCCCCGGATCTCGCAGCGGTGAGGCGCGAGCCGTCGTCGCGCGACGGGTTGCCATGTTCTGGGGCGTACCCCGCGCCGACAAAGTGAAACGGCCAGGTGACTGTCGCCACCTAGCCGCTTCCAGCGAATCCTTCCGCGCCTCCTCCGTGAGCGGGCCTGTGGCCCGGAATCCGTACGCCCTCCAGACGATGACCAGACTGGCAGCCGCGCGGCTGGACAGCCATAGGACATGCGTCCACAGGTCCACGAGATGACTCAGGAAAGCGGAGCGTCGGCCAGCGGCTCCCGCATCGAGCGCGTCTCCGGAGCGCGCTTGTACGGGTGCTCGTCGGCCACGGTCTCCTCGTGGTAGACGGACTCGGCGTTGACCTCCCAGATGTCGTGCCGCGCGCCCGCGGTGATGTTCTCCACCGCACGCATCGCCGTCAGCATCGAGTGGTCCGAGTTGTTGTAGCGATGGAGGCCGTTGCGGCCGACCTGGATGAGGTTGCCGATGCCGTCGAGCCAGCCGCGGATGGCGTCCACGCGCTCGCCGTAGTCGGCGTCATACATCGGGTAGGCGAGCGGGACGCGCGTGACGTAGCCCTTCTCGACCTTCTCCGGGTCGGCGAGGCCGAGCATCGCGAGCTCCTGCTTGGCGAGCTCGACGAGCTTGGCGTCGTCCATGTCCCACAGCTCGTCGCCGCTGAAGCAGAAGTACTCCAGGCCGACGGACGCCTTCGACTGGTCCGGCACCATCCACGGGCTCCAGGAGCGGAAGTTCTGGATCCGGCCCACGCGCACGCTGGGGTCGTGGATGTAGATCCAGTTGTCCGGGAACAGATCCTCGCCGTCGATCACCAGCGCGACGGTGAGGAAGTCGCGGTAGCGCAGGCCCTGGGCAGCGGCCTGCACCTCGCCGGACGCGGCCGCGCCGGCCATGCCGACGGTCGCCCGCAGCGGCAGCGAGGAGATCACGTGGCTGGGCTCGATCCGCTCGCCGCCAGCCTCGATCGCCTCGATCTGGCCGTCGCGCACCTCGAGCTTGGTGACCGGCGTGTTGAGCCGGACCTCGCCGCCCGCGGCGATGATCTCGTCGGCCATCGTCTCCCACATCTGGCCGGGGCCGAAGCGGGGGTAGTGGAACTCGGAGATCAGCGACTTGATCTTGTTGCCCTTGTTGCCGAAGAACGCGGCCTTGGCGGCCGAGAAGAACGACAGGCCCTTGATCCGCTGGGCCGCCCACTCGGAGCGCAGCTCGGTGGTGGGGACGCCCCACACCTTCTCGGTGTAGGTCTTGAAGAAGTGCTGGTAGAGCCGCTTGCCGAAGCGGTTGGACACCCACTGCTCGAAGTTGTCCTCGCGGCCCTTGGGCTTGGCCGCCGCCCAAAGGTATGAGAGGCCGGCGCGCATGAGCTCGATCGGGCCGAGCTTCTTGACGACGTCCATCCCGTTCAACGGGTAGTCGAGGAACTTGCCGTTCCAGTAGATGCGCGACATGCGCGGGCGCTTGAGGAACTCCTCGCGCATGACCTCGTGCCAGAGCTCGTCCACTTCCTTGGACTTGGTGAAGAAGCGGTGGCCGCCGAGGTCGAAGCGGTAGCCGTCGCGGACCTCGGTCTTGGCGATGCCGCCAACCTGGTCCTCCGCCTCGAAGACGATGACGGGACGGCCCTGCCGAGCGAGCAGGTAGCCGGCCGTCAGGCCGGCCGGGCCGCCGCCGAGCACGGCGACGGGACGGTCGGTCCCCTCCCGCCCGAACCGGCGGCGAGTGGGTTCGAAATCAAGGGTCGACATGCCCACCACTCTTGCCCGCGCCTGCGCGAGAACCCCCATGCGGTTAAGCGCTCCTAACAGGCCTTAATCGGCTCGCTAGCCTTCTCCCCGCCGTGCAGACCGCGTCGACGCTCGACATCCTGCTGGTCGACGACGACCGGCCGCTGCGGGAGATGCTGACCCGCTCGTTCGAGCGCGAGGGCCACCGGGTGACCGCGGTGGCGGACGGCCAGTCGGCGCTCGACGCCGCTGCCGGCCGCCCGTACGACGTCGTGCTGCTCGACGTCGCGCTCGGCGCCGGCCCGACGGGCCACGACGTCGCCCGCCTGCTGCGCGGCCGGCGCGACGTGGTCCCGATCATCATGCTCACGGCGCTCGACAGCGAGGCCGAAGCGGTGCAGGGGCTCGAGGCCGGCGCCGACGACTACGTCACCAAGCCGTTCGGGCTCGCCGAGCTGCGCAGCCGCATCCGCGCCGTGCTGCGGCGCGCCCACGGGCGGGTGGTCGAGGGCAGTCTCCGGGTCGGCCGCGTCACGCTCGATCAGGACGCTCGCCAGGTGGCGGTCGACGGGCGGCCCGTCAGACTGACGTTCAGCGAGTACGAGCTGATCGCCCGACTGATGTCCCGGCCCGGCCACGCCTTCAACCGCCAGGAGCTGCTGCGCTCGATCTGGGGCGACAGCGCGTATCGCGACCCGCGCGCGATCGACGTCCACATCCGGCACCTGCGCGAGAAGCTCGAGGCGCGACCCGAGGAGCCCGCGCTGATACTCACAGTCCCCGGACGCGGGTACCGCTTCCGCGAGCCATGAGAGAGCGGCTCACCCCCGGAGGCCTGCGCGGGCGCCTGCTCGTGGCATTCGTGGTCACGAGCATGATCACGCTCGCCGTCGTCGCGGCGATCGTGCTCGGGCCACTCCAGACCCAGTTGCGCGACCAGAGCGTGGAGACGCTCAACGACGCGCTCGTCGCCAGCGTCCCCGAGTTCCAGACCGCCCTGCGCGAGCCGCTGAACGACCCGCTCGGCAGCCGGCTGCAGAGCGTCAGCCGTGCCTCCTTCGACCTGCGCCAGCGGGTCGACACGCGCCTGCTCTTCGACGCCGACGACGACGAGGCGACGCTGCCGGCGTTCTTCTACGACTCCGACTTCACGCCGTCCACGACGGAGAACGCGGCGATCGCCGCGCTGACCGCGATTCGCGAGGACCGCTCGGTGACCACGGTCGAGGGCGACGAGGTGACGATCGCCTTGCGCCTGCGCAACCAATCGCCCGACCCCGACGGCGTGCTCGTCGCCCAGCGCCGCCTGACCGAGGTGGCGGCCGCTGCCGACCAGGTCCGCAACGCGCTGCTGGCCGGCGCCGGCGTCGGCCTGCTCGTCGCCATCGCGCTCGCCGTTACCCTCTCCGGCACGCTCCTGCGCCGCCTCGCGCGGCTGCGCGCCGCGGCCCTGCGCATCACCAAGGAGGGGCCGGACGCGCCCGCCCCGCGTGACACGGGCCGCGACGAGGTCGGCGATCTGGCGCGAGCGCTCGCCCGCATGCAGGAGGAGCTCCGCCTCCAGGAGGCCGCCCGCCGGTCGTTCGTCTCCACGGCCTCGCACGAGCTGCGCACGCCGCTCACCATGCTCCAGGGCACGATGGAGCTGCTCGCCGAGGACCTGCGCGACGGCGGCGTCGACATCGAGGACGCACAGCTGCAGGTCACGAACGCCCGCCGGGAGCTGCGGCGGCTGTCGGCGCTTGCGGGCGAGCTGCTCGACCTCAGCCGGCTTGACGCGGCGGTGCAGCTGCGCTCGGAGCCCGTCGAGCTCGGCGAGCTGGCGCGCGCGGTGGCCGCGGAGTTCGAGCTCCGCGCGCACGAGCGCGGTGTCGCGCTCGAGCTCCACCCGCCCGCCGAAGGCTGCTGGGGCCGGGGGGATCCGGACGCCGTGGCGCGCGTAGTCCGCATCCTGATCGACAACGCGCTCCGCTACGGCCCGCCCGGCGAGCCGATCCTCCTCACCAGCTCCCTGCACGACGGCCGCGCCGGCGTCGCGGTCGCCGACCGCGGGCCGGGCATCCCGCCCGAGGAGCGCGAGCACATCTTCGAGCGCTTCCACCGCGGCCGAGCGGCCGGTGCCGAGAGCGGCTTCGGCCTCGGGCTGGCGATCGGCCGCGAGCTGGCCGAGCGCATGGGCGGCTCGCTACGGCTGGCCGACGACGAGCCGCCGGGCGCCCGCTTCGAGCTCCTGCTCCCCACCGCCGAGCCCGACGCGCCGCCGCGCCCGGCGCGCCCGGAGCTCAGCCGCTCGTCTTGACGTAGACGGTCGCCTGGACCGCGTTCGGGCGGCGCTCGATCGGCAGCACCGGCTCGACCGCGCTCGTCGAGAAGCGGCGGTCGTTGGAGACGTACTGGCGCCACTCGTCCGAGCGGAGGCGCACGAGCTCGGTCCACGGCGCCTGCCAGCGCCCGATGTCGGAGATGATCGGCGTCACCAGCGCGAGCCGCTGGCCGGGGCGCAGGTCGTCGAGCAGCGGCCGCAGGTCGTCGGAGGGGGTCGACGCGCGCAGGCGCTCGACCCCGTCGCGCCAGTCGGTGACCCCGGTGTCGCGCTGCGCGCCGGTCAGCGTGCCGTAGCGCAGGCCGGGAGGGAGGTAGTACGCGAGGACCGGGACCTGCTCGGGCCAGGTGGACACGACGAGGTCGCCCGGCCGGAGGCTGGGGGCGACGGCCTCGGCGACGTCGCGCACGTTGCTCTTGTCGTCGCGCGCGGTGTCGCCGGCGGCGAGCGCCGCGGCCACCAGCAGGCCCGCGATCCCGAGCCGGCCGGCGTGCGCGAGCCCGGCGGCCCCCGCCAGCAGCAGCGGGGGCAGGGCGACGGCGAGGTAGCGGTTGGCCCACGCCGGCGAGACGTACGAGGAGACCCAGGCGAGCGCGACGGTGAGCACCGCCGCGGCAAGGAGGGCCCACGCCGTGCGCGCGACCGCCGAGCGGCGTGGCGGGTACAGCGCGGCGAGCCCCGCGCCCGCCGTCATCAGCAGCGCGACCTGGGCGAACTGGCCGAGCATCACGCCGGGGGCGCCGAAGAACTCGAGCACGGTCGGCGGCTCCGACCATGGCGCCCCGGTGTGGGCGGCCTGGTAGAGCGTGGTCGGGATCCACGGCGCGTAGAGGAGCAGCGCCCCGCCGAACGCGACGGCGCCGGTCACGAGCAGGTCGCGCCGCACGGATGCCCGCCACAGCTCGAACAGCCAGACGAGGCCGAATGCGGTGCACAGGAAGATCGCCCAGTTGTGCGTGTACAGCAGCGCCGCGAGCGTGACCGCCAGGACGATCGCCCACGGCCGCCGCTCTCCGGCCGAGCCCGCCGCCATGATCGACTTCCCGAACGCCCCGCACGCAACGGTCGCCAGCAGCGCGCAGAGCGCGTACATCCGCGCCTCCTGGGCGTACTCGGTGAGGAACGGGTTGGTGGCGGCCAGCACGGCCGCCATCCAGCCGGCCCGGGTGCCGAACAGCGCGCGGGCCGCCCACCACGCGGCGGGCACGCATAGCAGCGCGCACGCGAGGGAGAGTGCCCGCGCCGCCTCCTCCGAGGTGCCCGTGACCTGCATCCAGAGGTGCAGGAGCAGGTAGTAGAGCGGCGGCGAGCCGTCGAGCCGGAGTGCATCGGGGATGTCCCCGAGCGGGCGGTCGGCGATGCCCACTGATAGTCCCTCGTCGATCCAGAAGCCGATCCCGAGCTCGCGCGTGCGCAGGATCAGCGAGAGGAGGACCAAGGCGCCGATGCCCGCCGGCACCGCGAGGCGTGCCCGGGTCACCGCCCGTGCCTTCAGGCCCCATGCCGGGCGCTGGGCATAGGTGGCCATGGGCCTCAGGTTACCCGCGGCCACAGCTGCTCCCGACCGTCCACTTGCGGGTCTTCGTCACCTCCGGGTAGCGCGGATCGGCGGCGAGCAGCGAGCCGCCCTGCGCGAGTGTGGTCCCGGGACCGAAGGGGAAGATGTTCACGTCGCGCCCGTGCAGGTGCAGGTACCACGCGACGGCCTGCACCTGGAAGCGCCCCGCGAAGACCTGGCTGCACGCCTTGATCCGATCCTCGCCCCCCGCCTTCTGGACCACGGCGCGCAGGTTCGGGCCGTAGAAGTCGGCCTCCTTCACGACCAGGTCCCAGTGGAAGCGCAGCGTCGACCAGTCGTTGGCGACGAACGGCGCCCAGGTCGCGACCACGAGCACGGCGGCCACCAGCGCCCCGCGCGCGCCCCAACGGCCGCGGACGCCGCGGACGAGCTCGACCCAGCCCGCGCCGGCGAGCACGCAGACGAGCGCGGCCGGCAGGGCGACGTAGCGCAGGTTGCCGGCGAAGCCGCCCTCGGTCATCAGTGCGACGGCGACCATCAGGATCGTCGAGATCGCGGCGAGCGCGAGGCGCAGGCCGCCGCGCCGGTGCCGCCGCCAGGCGACGGCGGCGGTGGCCGTGGCGAGCGCCGCGCCGACGTAGACCGGACCGCTGAGGATCGCCGCCGAGCGGACGAAGACCTCGAGGAACGGCGAGTCGGCGAACGCCGCCGAGTCGGGGTCCGGCTCGCGGGCGCGGCTCGCGGCGCGCAGCCAGTCGCCCGAGCCGAGGTACTCGGGCAGGAACCACAGCACGAGCGCGAGCGTGCCGCAGCCGAAGACGACCGCGCACTCGCGCCAGGGCACGTGGCCGTCCCACGCCTGGTAGACAAGCCACAGGCCGTACAGGCCCCAGAACGGCCATACCTCGGGACGCAGGAGCGCGGCCGCGAAGCCGAGCACGAACGCCTGCGTGCGGCGTCCATCGAGGTGCCGCTCGACCGCCGACAGCACGAAGGCCACGAGCAGCCCCTCAGAGTTCCCGCGCCAGAAGTTGCGGATGAACTCGTCGGCCAGAAACAGCGACCCAGCGGCCACGAGCCCGGCGGCTGGGCCGGCCAGGCGGGCGCCCAGCCGGTAGGCCATCACGAACGCGAGCAGCCCGCCGGCGCGCGCCACGGCGAGCCACAGGCCGGGGGCGGCGTCGTCGCCCGCGAGCGCGAACGGCGCCGTGAACAGGACCGGGAACGGCTTCCAGGACGGTCCGCCGGTGGTCACGAGGTCGAGCTCCGTGATCTCGCGCCCCCAGATGATCCACGCCCACGGGTCGTACGTCGGCGCCGACACCATCAGCAGCGACAGCACACCGAGCACGAGGCAGGCCGCCACCGGCAGCCATATGTGCCCGCGGCGGCCGGACGGCGCCGGGCGGTCGGGCGCGGCCGGCCGGGGCGGCGCGGGGACGACCGGCGCGCTCACCGCAGTGAGAGGGCGGCCCGGATCGGCGCGGGCGCCTCGCCGGCCAGGTCGGCGTGTTCCCCCGGCGTACCCCAGACGGCGAGCGCGCGATCGAGCGCGGCGAGCGGCACGCCGGCAGCCTCGGCCAGTTCGCGGGCGCGGCGCTCGAGCAGCAGCTTGTCGCCGGACACGAGCAGTCGCTTCGCCGCCTCGGTGGTCGCATCCTCCCCGGCGGCCAGCCCCAGCTCGCCCGCCCGCAGGTCGTAGCGGCCGGCGGCGGCGAGCGCGGTGAGCAGATCGAAGCGCGCGGCGCGGGGGAAGCCGGGCAGGGCCAGGCGCTCGAAGACGCGGGAGAAGCGCCGCTCGGGCGTCCAGCCGGGCTCGCCCTCGAACGCCGCCTGCTGTGATCCCGCACGGGCGGCCCACGCCCGGTACGCGCGCGCGGTCGGCGCGTGCTCGGCCGGATCCTCGCCCGACGCCCACGAGGGGCTGGACTCCACGCCCAGCGCGCGCAAGAAGGCCAGCCACGTCGCCTCTTCGAGATCCGGCTCGGCGGCGATCTCGGGGTACGGGCCGGGCGGCTCGAGGCGCGCGGCGGCGGCCGCCAGCGCGGCGGCCAGGCGCTCGGCGTCGGCCGTGGCGCGCAGGCCGGGGACCAGCGGGTTGCGGTAGCCGTCGTCGGCGGCCCGCGCGAGCCGGCGGGTGACCACGCCGCCGCGTCGCGGTGTGGACGACGACGACCGCGCAGGCGAGCGGCGCGCGGTCGCGGGCCGCGACGGCGCCTTGGCCTTGAGGTCGGCCTCCAGCTCGCGGCTGCAGATCGGGCAGTTCGCGGTCAGGCGGTTGTGACGGCAGAAGAGGGGCATCGGGCGGCAGATGACGCTAGCGCCTCGGGGACGATGTGACCGCCCTGGGCGGGCGTCATGGTGATCGACCGCCGCCGCATCCGCTCTCCGTCCCGGCGGACCGGCCGCAGCGTGAGGCGGCCGGCGACCGTGCGTAGGACCTCGCGCATCTCGAGCGTCGCGAACGCCGCGCCCAGGCAGCGGCGCGTGCCGCCGCCGAAGGGGATGAACGCGTAGGGCGGTGGCGTACCGTCGAGGAAGCGCTCGGGCCGGAAGGCCGTCGGGTCGGCCCACAGCTCCGGCCGGCGGTGGGTGAGGTAGATGCACGGCGTGACGTGGACGCCCGCCGGCAGCGTCCAGCCGCCGACGTCGAACGAGCTCACCACTTGGCGCGGCGCGATCGCGAGCACCGGGCGGGTGCGCAGCGTCTCCTTGACGACCGCGTCGGTGTAGCCATCGTCGTCCTCGCGCACGCGCGCGAGGACGTCGGGGTGGCGCGCGAGGCGCTCGAGCGCCCAGGCCAGCGAGCCCGCGGTCGTTTCGTGCCCGGCCGCGAGCAGGGTCACGAGCTCGTCGCGCAGCCGGTCTCGCGGGGGATCCGCCGCGCGCAGCAGCGCGAGCACCGAGCCGTCGTCGGCGCCGGCGTCGATGCGCTCGTGGATGAGCGCATCGAGGTCGCGCACCGCGCGCCGGAACGTGCGCCACGGGCCGGATTCGCGCGGCCCGAGCACCCCCATCGCCCACAGGCGCGGGAGCGAGGTCGTCATGTCGAGCGTGCGGCGGATCGCGTCGCGCAGCGCGGGGTCGCCGCTCCCGAACACGACCCGCAGGATCACCTCGAGCGTCAGCGCCTGCATGCGCCGCAGCGCGTGCACCGGCCGGCCCGGCTCCCACCCGTCGAGCTCGGCGGCCGCCAGGTCGGCGATCGTCTGTCGCCACTGCGCGAGCGCCTCGCCGTGGAACGGCGGCAGCATCAGCCGCCGTTCGCGCAGGTGCTCGTCTCCGTCCAGCACGAGGATCGAGCGTGGGCCGGCGAACGGCTCGAGCACGGTCGAGCTCGCGCCCGCGCGCAGTACGTCGGCCCGCGCCGTGAACACGCGACGCAGGTCGTCGGGGTGCGACACGAAGACCATCGGCGCGTCGGCCCACGCGATCCGCAGCGTGAACGGCTCGCCGTAGCGCGCCTGGCAGCGGCGCATGAGCGCGGTCGGCCGCGCGACCCACTCGTAGGTCTGGATCGCGGCCGGCGCCGGCGGCCCGGGCGGCAGGGACATGGAACCCATCTTGCCCTACCGCTGTACTACGCGTTGGTGGTGGGCCGGCCACTGACAGAGCACGAGCTGGTCGAGCGCGCACGCGACGGCGACGGAGCCGCGTACGCGACGCTCGTCCGCGACCACGAGGAGACCGCCTTCCGCATCGCGTACGTCATCTGCGGCAGCGCCGCCGACGCCGAGGAGGCGACTCAGGAGGCGTTCGTGAAGGCCTACCGAGGCCTGGGCCGCTTCCGCGCCGGCGAGCCGTTGCGCCCCTGGCTGCTGGCCATCGTCGCCAACGAGGCGCGCAACCGGCGCCGGGCGGCCGGCCGGCGAGCGGCGCTCGCCCTGCGCGCCGCCGGCGAGGAGCGCCCCGCCGGGGAGTCGGCCCACTCCCCGGAGGCGGCGCTCCTCGCGGGCGAGCGCCGCGCCGCGCTGCTCGACGGGCTCGGACGGCTGGCCGAGCGCGACCGCACGGTGATCGCGTGCCGCTACCTGCTCGAGCTGTCCGAGGCGGAGACGGCGGCCACGCTGGGCGTCCGGCCCGGCACCGTGAAGTCGCGGCTCTCGCGCGCGCTGGAACGGTTGCGGGAGGAGGTGGGCGACCGTGTCTGAGCTCGAGCGCGAGCTGCGCACCCTGCACGTCGAGTGGCCCGAGACGCCCGACCTCTCCGCCGCCGTGGCCGGGCGCCTGGCGGCAGCGCCCGCCCCGCGCTGGCGGCGCCAGCTCGCGGCGTCGCTCGACTGGCCGGCGTGGCAGATGGCGGTGGCGCTCGGCGCCGTCCTGGTCGCGGTCGTGATGGCCGTCCCGCCTGCCCGCTCCGCCGTGCTCGACCTACTCGGCTTCGGCAGCGTCCGGATCGAGCGGGCCGAGCCGCGCCCGTCGGACTTCGGCTCGGGCCTCGGCCTCGGCACGCCGACGACGCTCGAGCGCGCCCGCCGGGAGGTAGACTTCCCGGTGCTTGTGCCGGCGGCCGTCGGGCGCCCCGACTCGGTCTACCTCGGTTCCGGGCCTGAGCGCGTCGACCTCGTGTACCGGGCGCGACCAGGGCTCCCCGCAGCGAGCACGACCGGCGTCGGGCTGCTCGTGACCGAGCTCCCCGCGGTCGCGTCGCCGCTGATCGAGAAGACCGTCGGCTCGGGGTCGCGCATCGAGCGGCTGACCGTGGACGGCGACCCGGCCTTCTTCATCACCGGCGCCGACCACGGCTTCGCGTACCTCATGCCCGGCGGTGACGCGCAGTTCGAGTCCCAGCGGCTCGCCGGACCGACGCTGCTCGTCGAGCGCCCCGACGGCCTGCTCCTGCGCGTTGAGGGGGATCTCACGCGCGAGCAGGCCGTGCGGATCGCGGAGTCACTCCGCTAGGCGGCCGCGTGTGCCGCCTCGGGCGCCACCTTCACGCTCGGCAGGATCGCGGCGACGAGCGCGGCGCCGAGCAGCAGCACCCCGGCGCCGACGTAGAACGCCGTGGTGAAGCCGTGCGCCGCGGCCTCCGCCATCAGTCCCGGCGTCGGCCGCTGCCCCTCGCCGTACGAGGGAGTCGCGCTGGCGGCGATCGTCGACAGCAGCGCCAGCCCGACCGAGCCGCCGACCTGCTGCGTCGTGTTCACCATCGCCGACGCCACGCCGCTGTCGCGGGGCTCGACGCCGAAGGTGGCGCTGGCGATCGCGGGCGCGAACACGTTCCCCATCCCCACGCCGAGCACGAGCACGAGCACGAGCACGAGCACGAGCACGAGCACGAGCACGAGCACGAGCACGCC
>DATAFH010000051.1:0-10156 GCA_036257565.1 Solirubrobacteraceae bacterium
CGCGATCGCCCGAGACGAGGAGACGGCCAGGCAGATCGCCGCCGGTTGGCTGCTCGCGTACCTGACGCGCATGGGCCCCCTGTATCCACGGATGCTCCGCGATCAGTTCGAATACGCGCACGAGGTCGATGCGCTGCTCGCCGCCAACAGCAGCGGCGGGCTGCCGCAGCTTCCCGCGGCAGCGGAGCGACTGGCTCGAGAAGTGACCGTGATGGCTACCTACGACCAGGCGCCGGACGCCGTCCGCGACTGGCTCGAGGCCGGCGCCGACGCGATCGACCTGGTGTTGCCGCTTGGATTGCCCGAGGAGCAGCTCCGCGAAATGCTCGAGGCCGTCGCGCCCGCAGCCACCTCCTCATCCAAGGCCGAAGCTACCCGCCCGTAGGTCTATCTGTGGGAACTCAGCCCACCCGCCGCCACGTCTTGCGGGGCAGCGCGACCGAGACGCTCCAGGCGGCGGCTTCCCGGCAGCGGCTCGTCGAGCAGTCGCTCGGCATCACCGGATCGAGCCTGATCGTCTCGCCGGTAATCCGAAAGTGGAACGTGACCTGAATCGGCGGTCCTTCCTCGAACCCATACGGGATCACGAGCGCGTCGTCGTCGACGATCTCGTAGGTCCCGTCGTCGACCTGGTTGCCGTCCCAGTCGCGGGAGCCGAACAGACCGTCCGGGGTGAAGAAGTGCGAGTGGCGGCGTGGGATGGCTCCCTTGCAGGGGTGCGCCGGGTCGGCGAGGTCCTCCACCGTAAATACACCGGGAATGAATCCGTTCCCGGCGGCGGCCTCCAGCGCGGCCTCCGGGAAGCCCGCCCGGGTAAGCGTGCGCACCAAGTCCTCACAGGTGGTCACCCTCTGCCATTCACCTACGAGCGACGCTCCCGCGACCGCGCTCGAGCTGGCCGACACGGCCCAGATCGCCGCCGCCACGGCCAGGAGGGGGGCGAGCCCCGCAGCCGCCCTCGTCCACGAGCGCCGCGCGCCCGCCTTCGCTCCGCGATCCTTCCGGCCCTTCTGCCGACTATGGCCAAGGGTCTTCATGTTTCCTCCTCGGGTCGAGACCTGGTGATTCGCGACGCTAGGCGGGCATGCCGAGCGGCGCGAGGGGGCGCACTCGGAATCCACTCGGGGCTGACCCTGATCTCGCCGCGGGGCGGGGTTGACCCCGATCTGACGATGTGAGATTCAAGGGTCTGCCCCGTGGCGTCGCGCCACGCCGCGTCCTACGGTGGCCGCATGACTCGCACACCCCTCACCGTCCTTGTCGCCGCCGTGGCCGCGCTCACGGTCCCGGGCTGCGACCTGTCCTCGTCGGACCGTGCCGGCGGCGGCGAGCCGGCGGCGCGGGCGACCACGTTGACCATGGCCAACGTCAACTACGCGCCGGAGGAGCTGGGACCGTTCGCGAGCGCTGTCGAGCGCGTCTCCGGCGGCCGCCTGCGCATCAGGTTCGCCAACGAGTGGGGCAGGGCCAAGGGCCGCCTGAGCGTCGACGAGCGGATCGAGGGCCGTGCTCCCGGCTACGGCGAGGCGAACCTGATCCGCGACGTCCAGGCGGGGAAGGCCGATCTCGGCTGGGCCGGCTCGCGCGCCTTCGACGTCGTCGGCGACCCCGCGTTCCGGCCGCTGCACGCGCCGATGCTGATCGATTCCTACGCGCTCGAGCTGGAGGTGCTGACCGGCGACCTCGTCGAGCCGATGCTCAAGAGCCTGGAAGGGCTCGGCCTTCGGGGCGTCGGGGTGCTGCCCGGTCCTCTGCGCCGGCCGCTCGCCAAGCACGCGCTGCTCGCACCCGGCGATTGGTCGGGTGCCCTACTCGGTTTTTCGGGCGGCGAGCAGACCGCTCGCTCCCTGCGTGCTCTCGGCGCGCGACCCCGGCTGCTCCCGTCCGGCGGCTCGATCGCCGGCCTCGACGGCATCGAGCAACACGTGGCCGCCATCGCTCGCAACGGCTACCAGCGCGAAGCGCCGCATCTGACCGGCAACGTGGTGCTGTGGCCCAGGCCGCTGGTGGTGTTCGCGGGCAGCGGCGTCACGCCGGCCCAGCTGCAGACCCTGCGCCAGGCGGCGAGGGAGTCGATCCCAGCGGTCCTCGACGCCGTTCGCAGGGACGAGGTCGAGACTCTGGAGGTCGCCTGCCGGCGGGGAATGCAGATTGCGACGGCCACGCCGGCGGCGGTCTCGGCGCTGCGGCGGGGGTTCCGGCCGATCTACGCCGACCTCGAGCGCGACGAGTCCGCGCGCCACGCGATCGCCGAGATCGAGCGCGTGGGCCTCGATCTCGGCGGTCCTCCCGATACCGCCGCGTGTGAGCCGAGCGCGCGGAGGACGAGCGCCGCCGGGATCCCGGACGGGACCTACGAGGTCACGGTGACCCCGCGGGACGCGCTCCGCGCCGGCCTGGCACCCGGCGATCCGTACGTCCGGGCCGGCGTGAGCCACTTCACGCTCGAGCTGCAGGGCGGCGACTTCCTGCTCGGGAGCGACACCGATCCCGACGGATGGGAGGGCACGTACTCCATCTACCGCGACCGCGTCACCGTCACGGGGATCGACGGCGACTCGTTCACCGCCAGCTGGTCGTTCGCGGACGGCAGGCTGCGGTTCGAGGGCGTCAGCGACCCGGTCCGCGAGGGCGTGCCGGGGTCCGGCTATTACGCCGTCACGTGGGGGTCGCACCCCTGGGACAGGGTTCGCTAGGCCGAGCGCAGGAAGGTCAGGACGGCGAGCACACGCCGGTGGTGAGCGGGCGACTCGCGCAGATCGAGCTTCATGAAGATCTGCGAGATGTGCGACTCGACCGTCTTTGGGGACAGGAACAGCGCCTGGCCGATCGCGCGGTTGGAGTGGCCCTCGGCGATCAGCTCGAGCACCTCCCGCTCACGGTCTGTCAGCTGGTCGAGCGGACCACGCTCGCGCTTGCGAGCGACCAGGCGCGAGACGATCGTCGGGTCGATCACGCACTCGCCTTCGCCGATGCGCCGCAGCGCGTCGGCCAGCACCGCGAGGTCCGACACCCGCTCCTTCAACAGGTAGCCGGCCCGTTCGGGCGCCTTCTCGAGCAGCCGCATCGCGTAGCGCGACTCCAGGTGGTGCGAGAGGACGAGGACGCCGATCTCTGGGTGCCGGCGGCGGATCTCTTGCGCGGCGACGAGGCCATCGTCGCCGTGGTGGGGCGGCATGCGGATGTCCACGAGGGCGACGTCGGGCTGTCGAGCGTTGACCATCCGCAGCAGCGCGTCGGCGTCGCCACAGCGTCCCGCCACCTCGAAGCCGGCATCTTGGAGCAGGCGAGCCAGGCCGTCGCGCAGCAGCACCTCGTCGTCGGCGATCACGACCCGCACGGCAGCTCCGCCCGCAGGTTATGACTGTCCGCGACCAACTCCCCGCCAAGAGCGCCGACCCGATCCTCCAACTCGGTCGCCGCACCCGCCAGCTCCCCCGCACAGGCGACCTCGAGGACCAAACGCCCGTCCAGGCGCCGGGCATCCACCGCGACGTCTCCCCCAGCCGTGCGCCTCAGCGATTCCGCAACGACGAAGTAGGCCGCCGACTCGACCGGCGCTGCGAAGCGCCCCTCGGGAACTGTTCGCGGGACGAGCCGCGGCGTCTGCTCGGCGAGCACCTCGAGGGCCGGGCCGAATCCCTCGTCCGCCAGGACCGTGGGGAACAGGCCGTGCGCCAGCTCGCGCAGCTCGGCCACGGCGGCGCGGAGCTCCTCCTCCGCGATCCCGAGCTCGGCCTCGAGCGCCGGCTCGTCGGCGGCGAGCTGCCGGCGCGCGAGCCGGGCGGACAGGGCCAGCGTCACCAGCCGCTGTTGAGCGCCGTCGTGCAGATCGTGCTCGAGCCGGCGGCGCTCGGCGTCGGCCGTCGCGACGATGCGCGCCCGCGAGGCGCGAAGCTGCGCCAGGTGCGCACGCCGAGCGGCATTCAAGCGCTCGTGCTCCAGTCCCAGGCGCGCCGCACGCGCGATCTCCTGCGCCAGGGCGGGGTCGTCGAGTAGCCGCGCGCCGTGCACGAGGGCCGAGACCTGACGGCCCCCGGCCACGATCCGCGTCGCCTCACGGCTGCCGCCCGCCGGCAGGGCCGCCGGGCGCCCCTCGGCGTCGATCCAGTGTTCGCCGTCGTCGAGGCTGTGGAGGAGCGTCAGCGTCGGGTCGCCGAGCAGGGCCGCGAGCTGCTCCTGCAAGCCGCCGGGTGGCGGTGAGGCGCCGAGGTCGACTACGAGCCGGGCCAGCGCGGAGCGGGTGCGCCGCGCCCGCACCCGTTCCCACGCCACACCCGCGGCGACCAGCGACAGCGCAGCCATCTCGCCCACCCAGAGCGCCCGGTCGGTGGAGTCGTTGGAGAGAAAACCGCGCTCGACGCTGTGTGCGGCATCCACCCCGAACAACGCCACCGCGGCCACGGCGGGGATGAGCGCGGGCGCTACCAGCCGCCGGCGGGCGGGCGAGGAGCGCACCACGCGCGCGGCGACCAGGGCCACGAAAAACGCGACCCACGCCACGCTCAGCGCGAGTCCCACCTGCCCCAGCTTGTGCCAGGCATCCGTGGCACCCGAGATCAGAAGGCGGTTGGCCGGACACTCGAAACAGCCCCTCGCGATCGGGTCGAAGACCGCGGCTGAGGCCACGCCGAGCACTCCGAGGCTGGTCGCGTACGCGACTGCCAGCAGGGCGATTGCCGGCTGCCCTAGCGGACGCTGGTCCGTCCGCAGCGCGGCGTGGGCAAGGAGGCACGGCCAGACGGCGTAGAGCACGAGTCCCGCTGTGAAGGCGGCCCCTGCGCCCGGGCTGTTCCACTCCGCGAGCGGCCAGGCGATGCCGGCCGCGGCGAGTGGCCAGGCAACGAGTGCGCCGGGCTGCCGCGCTCCGGCCACGAGCGCGGCTACCACGAGCAGGGCCCCGGCGGCCAGCTCGCCGGCGAGCGCAACGGCGGAGTGGCCGGCGAGCGCGTAGCCGGGTTCGCCCCGCACGATGGCCAGCGTGACAACCGCGACCGCGACGTACAGCCCCACCGCGAGCAGGCGCCGGATCGGCGATAGGACATGCAGGCGCAGCCAGCGCTTGCGCCAGGTCACGGCCCGGCCGCCGGAATCGGGAGTTCGGCGTCCAGGCGCGTCCCGGCACCCGTGCGGCTTGCGATTCGTAGGGCGCCGCCGAGCGCCTCGACCCGGTCCGCGAGACCCCGCAGACCCGAACCATCGGGATCGGCGCCCCCAGCGCCGTCGTCGACGACCTCGACCGTAAGTGTCGACCCGACCGCTCGCACGGTGATCTGCACACGCGCCGTGGCGGCGTGCTTGGTGACGTTGGTCAGGCCCTCCGAGCAAATGAAGAACGCAGCCGCTTCCTGGGCAGCCGGGAAGCGGCGATCGGCCACCTCGAGCGTCACGGGCACCGCCGCCTGGGTGCTCAGCTCGGCCAGGGCCGGTTGAAGACCCCCCTCGGTCAGCGCCCACGGATGGATGCCCTGCGCGAACTGGCTCAGATCTGACCGGGCCTTGTCGAGCTCGGCGGCCAGCTGTCGCACGGTCGCCGCAGTCTCACCGTCGCGCTCTGCCGCGAGCCGCGCGAGGTGCACGGAGACCGCCGCCAGCCGCTGCTCGGCCCCCATCCGCAAGCCCTCGCCGAGGCGCCGACGTTCCTCGTCGCCCGCCTCGACCAGTCGCCTGCGCGAGGCCGCAACCTCGCGAACGCGGGCCGCGACATCCGCCTGCAGGCCGACGTTGGCGACGGCGAGGCGGGCAGCTGCCGCCACCGAGGACACGAGCTCGGGATCGCTGAGCGCCGCCGGGTCGTGGACAATGGCAGCGACCGGTTCGCCCTCGTCGCGCAGAAGCGTGACGGCGCGGCCGGGGTCCTCTCGCTCGGGCAGCTGGAAGGGTCGGCCAGCTTCGTCGACCCAGGCGTCGGGGCTGCCAACCCGATAGGCGACTTGGAGATCTGGATCGGCGATCGTGCGCGCCAGGGCGGCCCGCAGCGCCTGCGGCTCGTGGCGGTCGCCGAGGTCGACCACCAGCCCCGTGACCGCGGCCCGGGTCCAGCGTCCCCACAGGAGGTCAGCTGCCAGGCCGAGCGCCGTCACAGTCACCGCCGCCTCGTAGGCCCAGACGGCCGTGCTGCCGAGATCGGCCCCGGCCAGGCGCGCCAGCGCAGCGAGCGCGAGCGTGCCGCCCACCGCGGCGGCGCCCGCAAGCGCCGCGGCTCGGGCACGGCGCTCGACCCCGCCCGCAGCGCGATGGCGTCCCACCGCGACAATCACGACCGCGGCCATCAGGGCGATGGTCGGCCACTCGGAGCGCGCCAGCTCCGGGACGAGCCCGTCGACGTAGGCTGCTGCGATCACCGCCCCGGAGACGCGCGATTGCACACGCCCGCTCGGGTAGGTGAGCAGCAGATGCACGAGCGGTCCGCGATGCGCGTAGACGAGCGCCTCGGTCAGATCGCCGGCGAACCACGCCAAGCCGGCCAGTACGGACAGTGGACCGCACCGGCTGCTCGGACGCCGTGCCCACTCCGCTGCACCCGCGCCCACGAGCGCCAGCCCGGTGACCAGGTCGCCGGCCGCCTCGGGCATCCCGAGACCACTCGCCCACTCGGCCCCCACGGCCGCCGCGAGCACCGCGAGGGCCAGGGGCGCCCACGTCCACGGCGTCAGACGAGCAGCGAGGCCAGACACTCGCCCGAAAACTCCCCCTTGGAGATGAAACCGCGTACCGGGCTGCGCTCGAGCCGGCGCCGGTACGCGTGTTCGCCGCGGCTCGAGATCAGGACCACGACCGGCGGGTCGGTGCCGGCGGCCAGGCGCTCCGCCACCGCGAACCCGTCGAGCCCCGGCAGCTGGATGTCGAGCAGCACCACGTCCGGGCGCAGGCGGCGCGCCGCATCGACCGCCGCCTCTCCGTCAGCGGCCTCGCCGAGCACCTGGAACCCGTCCGCCTCGAGCAACGCCCGTGCGCCCGCGCGGAAGCCGTCGTGATCGTCGACGATCAAGACGGTCCGCAGCATCGCTCCTATCGTCCCATGGCCTCAGGGCTACGGCATCGGGTGCGTTTCAGCGGGCCGCACGCACGACGTCGAGGATGGCGTCGATCACCAGGTCGGGGTCGTCCTCCTCGACCGCGTGCCCCGTATTCACGACCAGCTGCTTCGCGCGCGGGCTGAGGACGAGCCAGCCACGCTGGCGCTGGACGTTGCGCCGCATCGCTCGCCGCTCGGACGGGAACGGTGACTCGGCGATGGCGGCCGCCGAGAACTTGACCGTCAGGATCGTGACGGGGATGTTGCCGATCCGCTTGCGGGCCGCCCAGGCGTCCCTCTCGACCTGCAGGTAGTCGCGCCGTTCGACGTTGGCGGGGTTGTCCGGGTCAGTTGCCTCGACGATCTCTCGAGGCGGATTCTTGAGGGGAGCGCCGGTGTCGACGAAGAGGAGGCCTGCAATCCGGCGCGGATGCGCGTATGCATATCCGGCCGTTATGTAGCCGCCCCCCGAGGTTCCGACGAGCACGTAGGGTCCCGGGATCCGGGCGGCCTTGAGCAGCCGTTCGAGGTCGCCCACCAGCTCCGGCAGGCCGCGTGGCCCGGGAGCGGGATCGCTCCGTCCGAGGTTGGCGCGGTCGTAGACGCACGTCCGCGTCACCTTCCCGACCGCCGGTTCGGCGAAGGCGTACGAATCGCTGGTGTCCTCGTCGCCTCCCTCCATGACCACCGTCGGTGAACCGGTCCCCGTGCAGCGCACATAGAGGCCGCGGCCGCCACGGATCTTCGTGACGCCGTCAAGGTCGCGGGACGCGGAGCTCGCGACCGCCGGGCGGCCCGCTTTCGCGTCGTTGTCCTCGCTGCCTCCGCAACTCATGAGGAGAACGCCGGCAACGGCGATTCCAGCCAGCGCGGCGCTAAGGAACCTGCGTTGCGCTTCGTCTGCACGGGTCGTCATGGTGTCCTCCTTGGGTAGAGACCGGCTGCCTCACGACGCTATGTGCGCAGGCCGAGCACGGCGAGGGGGCGGACCCCTGAATCGACTCAGGGCTGGCCCTGATCCTCGGCGGCAAAGATCGGAGTGCCCCCGGGTGCGCGGGCGGGTGTTTGCGCCTACGCTCGGACGGTGGAATGAAGGACAGCGTGATGACGCGGGCCGTGATGGTTGGAACATTGGCCGCGGCGGCGGCCCTCGCCGGCGGCTGCAGCCTGGGGGATGATTCGGACAGGGCCGGCGGCGAGCGGCGACCTGAGGCGGTGGTCTTGACGCTCGCGAACCACGAGGACTCGAGTCTCGACCTGGACGAGTTCGCGCTCGCGGTGCGGCGCCTGTCGCAGGGGTCGCTGCGCATCGAGTTCAAGAACCGCTGGCGGGAGAGCGAGGTCGATTACGAGCCGCGGACGATCGGGGACCTGCGCGCGGGCAAGACCGACCTGGCGAAGGTCAGCGCCCGCGCTTTCGACCTGGTCGGCGTGAAGAGCTTGCAGCCTCTGGTCGCGCCTTTCGCCGTCGACAGCTATGCGCTCCAGCGAAGGGTGTTGCTTGGCGACATGACCGCGCGGATGCTGAGCGGTGTCGAGCGCTTGGACCTGGTTGGCATCGCGCTGCTGCCGGGCGAGCTGCGCAAGCCGCTCGGAGCGTCGCGCCCGCTCATCGGAGCCTCGGACTACCGGGGCGCCACGATCGCCACCCGTCTGTCGGAGCTTGGGGCGCGAACTTTCCGCGCGCTCGGTGCAACCGGCGAGGCCATCGTGCCCGGCAGCGACACGTCGTCCTTCGACGGCGCCGAGCTGGGGATCGACGGGCTGCACGGCGATGTCTACGACGGTCCGCGGCGCACGCTCGCTGCCAACGTGAGCCTGTGGCCACGGGCGCTGGTGATCGTCATGAACCGCGACGCCTACGAGAGGCTGAGCGACGATCAGCGCGCGGCGCTACGAGCGGCGGGCCGCGCCGCGATCGACCCGGCGACGAAGCGCATCCGCCAGTTCGAGAGCGAGGTGCTCGGAGTCATCTGCCGCCGTCGTGAACCTGCTCTCCGGGTGGCGACCCGTTCCCAGCTCGACTCCCTGCGCACCGCAACCAGCTCGCTCACGCGCAGGCTCGAGCACAACCCCGTCACCCGCGACGCGGCCGAGCGGATCGCCGCGCTGCGGGCCCGGGTGGAGCCCGAGCCGGCACCGACCTGTCCGGCCCGGAAGAGCAAGCGCGCTACCCGCGGCGCAACGCCGGTCGACGGCCTCTGGCGCATGGACACCACGGCCGACGAGCTCGCCCGAGTCGCGGCTCCGGGCGACGTGGTGCCGGAGAACTGGGGCGCCTCCACGTTCGCCCTTCGTGCCGGCCGGTTCGCGTTGACCACCGAGAGCCGCAACGCCTGCATCTGGGCGTACGGCAGCTATGCGGTCAAGGGGAACGTCGTCGACTGGACGGTTGAGGACGGCGGCGGCATCAGCCCGAACGATTTCACCAACGAATCTGACGAGCTGTACAGGTTCCGCTGGAGCCGCTACCGCGACCGGCTCACGCTGAGCCCAGTGAGAGGCGCCATCTCCCCGGCGCCGATGCGCGTCAAGCCGTGGCGGCGTCTCGACGACGAGCCGTCGCTCGAGGTGCTCGCCGAACGCTGCCGCCCGCCCGCGGACTCGCTGCAGCCCTGATGAGGCGCGCGCGTCGCGACCCCCGGGCCTGCGGGCAAGACGGTGAAGTCGCCACCTCTTGCTTTCACGCGCGCAAGCGAAAGCGGGGCCGGGTCACGGTGGCGACCGAGCGGGCCGAGGCCGGGCCCTTGGCGCGTGTTGTCAATGTCTTAGCGGCGTCGCCGGGCGGTGATCAGCCAGGAGCGCGAATCGAGGACCACGCCGCGCTCGTCGCTGTGCTGCGCCGCGAGCGTCTCGCGCAGGCGCTCGACGGTACGGGCCGCCTCGGCGTCGCTCAGGCTCGCGAGCGCCGCGCTCGTGTCCTGAAACCCCCGTACGAACGCGAGCGCGGCGTCGAGGTCGTGTCCGTAGAGGACCGGCTCGTGGACGTCCTCGAACCGCACCGCGTCGAAGCCGGCGCCCTCGAGGATGCCCGCGGTGGCTTCGGCATCGCCGAGCGAGAACGGGTCCGCGCCCGGCGGCCGTGGCTGCGCCGCGTCGCCCAGCGCGGCGTCGATCGCCCGCGCCCATTCGTTGTGC
>DATAFH010000052.1:0-2113 GCA_036257565.1 Solirubrobacteraceae bacterium
GGGGGGTGCTGTCCGGCGGGGTCGGGAGCCTTGTGTGATGGCTTTGAACTTCATTGGCTGTGATCGCGATCAGGTGTTTTTGATGCCGCCGTCGCTGCGCGAGTGGGTGCCTGAGGGTCACTTGGTGTGGACGGTGCTGGACGCGGTCGCGGAGATGGATCTGGGTGCGTTCTATGCGAGCTATCGCGCCGACGGCATGGCCGGCCGGCGTATGAGCCGTCGATGGTGGTGGCGCTGTTGCTGTACGCATACGCGCGCGGCAACCGCTCCTTGCGCGGGATCGAGCGCGCTTGCGTCGAGGACGTGGCCTATCGCGTGGTAACGGGGAACCTGGTCCCGGATCACTCGACGATCGCGGAGTTTCGCGTGCGTCACGAGGACGCGTTGGCTGAGCTGTTCACGGCCGTGCTCGGGCTCTGCCGGCGGGCGGGGTTGGTGTCGGTCGGGGTGGTGGCGATCGATGGCACGAAGCTCGCGGCGAACGCCTCGCGCGAGGCCAATCGCAGCTACGAGCGGATCGCCCGCGAGATCCTGGCCGAGGCGGCGGAGATAGGCCGCCGCGAGGACGAGCTCTACGGGGAGGCGCGCGGCGATGAGCTGCCGGAGCGGTTGCGGACGAGCGCGGGGCGGCGCGCGGCGCTGCGCGAGGCCAAGGAAGAGCTCGAGCGCGAGCATGCGGGCAAGCACAACGCGGAGGCGGGGGCGCGGACCGAGGCGCCTGAGGGCCCGGCGATCGAACTCGACCCGGCGCGGTTTGTTACCCGCGGCCACGGTCGGCGGGCATGGTTGCGCGAGGGGCGCCGTGCGCTCGAGGAGCGGCGCGCCTTGGAGGCGCGGCCGGTGGCGCGCTCACGCGCCGAGCGGCTCGAGGAGTCGGCGCGCCGGCTCGAGGAGGAGCTGGCGGTCGAGCGGGCGGCGAACGCGGCCTACGAGGACTGGCGCCGGCGCGGGGTCGCCGCGGACGGCACGCGCCGGATGGCTCCGGGCTCGACCAAGCCCTACCGGCCGCCGCAGCTGGCGGCGGGGACGATCAACACGACGGACCCCGACTCGCGGCTGGTCAAGACCGTTGGCCAGCGGGCGATCCAGGGCTACAACGCGCAGGCGGCGGTCAACGAGCACCAGATCTTGGTCGCCGCCGAGGTGACGGTCGAGTCGCCCGACTTCGGCCACCTCGAGCCGATGGTGGATGCCACCCAGCGCGAGCTCGCGCGGGCCGGCGCGGAGTCGCCCGGGGTGGTCATCGCCGACGCGGGCTACTGGCACAAGCGCCAGATCGAGAGCGTCGTGTGCCGCGGCATCCAAGTCCTGATCCCACCCGACTCCGGCCTGCGCACGAGCGCCCGGCCAGGTTGGGACGGCGGGCTCTACGCATTCATGCGCCGCGTGCTTGCCACCGACCACGGCAAGGCGCCCTACCAAAGACGCCATGCGACGATCGAGCCAGTGTTCGGACAAATGAAGTTCAACCGACGCCTCGACCGCTTCTTACGGCGCGGAAGATCGGCCGTCAGGTCGGAATGGCGGCTGTTCGGCGCGAGCCACAACTTGCGCAAGCTCCACAGCCACCGGACAGCCGCCGCCGCGACTTAGAGCGACGCACCAGGCGCCCAACCGTCCGCCCCCGCAGCGACCGCCTCGTCGCGACACGCGGCCGCCAAAACTCACCTCCCCCTTTTCCCGACAGCCTCCGTCCATGGCGACAGTGAGCCGACGCCAGTCACGGCCGTGTCTTCACACCAGGGGCACCGTACGGCTCGTGGTACGTCTAGGCCGCTCGAGCGGATCGTTGTACGCGCAGCCTCACGCGTCAGGCCCCCCAACCGACGGCGTCGCCGGTATCGAGCGTGCGCCAGAAGGTCACGTCCGGTGGAGAGGTCACGCCGGCAGCCTGCAAGACCGGGCCGATGTCCGGTTGGGCTTCATTGAAGAAGGCGTTGAAGCTGTCCGCGTCGGGCCATTCGTCGATGGCCATGAATTGGCCATCCGCGCCGTACCAGCGATGCGCGATGAGCCCGTGACGCTTGGCGACGTCCATGATGCGGCCGATGGCGTCGGCGTGCGCCGCGACTTGCTGCTCGAAGGTGGCTGGATCGCCGCTCACGCGCACGGT
>DATAFH010000053.1:0-17307 GCA_036257565.1 Solirubrobacteraceae bacterium
CCCTCGTCATCTGCCGCACCAGCCGGGGGAAGTCGTCCGGGCCGCCGGGCGTCGGCAGCGCCCACACGTCCTCCAGGCGGAAGTCGGGGACGAGCGCGTGGATACGCCACTGCCGCGACGTATGTGCGCTGTTCGGGAGCCTCACTCCTGGATCGCACCCTTATTAGAGGATGACATCCAATATCGTACTCGCGTGAGCACAGCGCTCGTGACTGGCGGCACGGGGATCCCGAGATCCTCTCGATTGGCGACGTGGCGCGACTCCAGAGGCAGGTGCTGGGCCGGCGGCTGAGGGTGACGGAGTTCCCGCCCGTCGGGAAGACCGCGCGTGCCTTCGCCAACGGTCACAACCTCTGTCCCCGAGCACAAGGTCGGCCGCATCACCTACGCGGACTTTGTCTCTTCGTCCCGATCCGACCGCCGATGCAGCCGAGGCGCTCCTCGGCTCGCCCCGCTGGTGCGCCGCTGGATCGACCGGCTCCTGGCGCGCCACGACCCACCGCTGACCGTCGCGCAGTACCTCGCCCTGCGCGCGATCGCCCGCGAGCGCGTTTCCGCGTCCGAGTCCGCGCGACGCACCGGTGTCTCCGGACCGGCGGTCTCGCAGCTCGTCGCCACGCTCGAGGACGCCGGGCTGGTGGAGCGCCACACGGGTGACCACGACCGGCGTTCGACACGTCGGCCGGGCTGCGGTCCTCGAGGTCGTCGACGCTCTTCTTGGTCCCAGTGGGCCATCACGCGTCCTCCGGGAGGACGAGCGAGCGGTGCAGGCCGGTCGCCGCGAGGCTCCCGGTGGCGATGGCGGCGGCGACGTTGCCGGCGCCCGCCGCGTCGCCCGCGGCGAAGACGCCGGGCGCCGACGTCGCGCCGAATCGGTCGGCGACGGCGATGCCCGTGCCTTGCTGCGAGTCGGTCGTCTCCAGCCCGAGCCCGGCCACGAGGCCGTCACGGGGGGACATCGGCGCCACGACGTGCAGCGCGTCGATTTCCAGCGCGCCGCCGTCCGCGAAGCGGACGACGCCCGGCGCGACCGACGCCACCGGACGCTCGTCGACCGGGATGTCTCCCAGCTCGTCGGTCGGCTCGCCGTCCGCGAGCACGACGAGGTCGCTCGTCCACGAGCGCAGCAGCGCCACCCGGTGCGCGGCGCCGGCCCCGCCGAGGATCGCGATCCTCTGGTCGCGGTGCTCCCAGCCGTGGCAGTAGGGGCACATGAAGGCGCTGTCGCCCCACAGCTCCGAGAGGCCCGGCACCTCCGGGACGCCGTAGCGCATGCCGCCGGCGATCAGGATGCGGGCGGCGGCGATCGTCTCGCCGCCGGCGAGCGTGGCGCGGAACGTGGCCGCGGGCTCGATACCGGTCACGACGCCCTCGCGCAGCTCGACCGCCGGCAGCTCCGTCAGCTGCTCCCGGCCGGCGGCGTAGAGCTGGTCCGGGCTCGTGCCATCCTGGCCGAGCAGGCCGCCGATCGCCGGCGCGCTGCGGTTGCTCGGCTCGCCCGCGTGGACGACGAGCGTGCGCACGCGCGCCCGCCCGAGCACGAGCGCGGCGGAGAGGCCGGCGGCCGCGCCGCCGACGAGGACGACGACTTCGTGCTCGAGCCCGGCGAGGCCGCCGAGTTCTCCTGCCGCACCCCGCACTGGCTCGGCGCCGTCGACGGCCCGGCCGAAGCGCTCGCCATCTTCGGCCCCCAGGGCGAGCGCATCCACACGCGCTGAGCGATCCCGGCGCTGCTCGGCGATCGGACGACTCCCGCGGTGGTCCTGCGCCTGGTGTGTCCGGACCCTGGTCGCGGGTCGACTGGCGGCGTTGCATGGAGGCATGCGTTCACACGACCCGACGGAGCCGCTCAGGCCGCGACGCCAGCGGCGCGCGGGGCCCACGGTCGTGCTGCCTCGCCTGGCGCCGGGTCCGCAGATGCGGCGAGTGGCCGTCGCGCTCGCTGTCTGGGCCGCGGGGTACGCGGCATACCGCTTCTACGACGCCTTCGGCGGCCGGGTCGGGATGATCGGCCGGCCCGCGCCGTCGCTGCACTTCCGCCGCGACAACCTCGGCGGCGGCGCGATCATCCTGCTCGGCGCGCTGCTGCCGTCGATCGCCGTGAGCGCCCGGCGCTATCGAACGGTGCGACGTCTGGTGCCCGCCGTCGGCTGGATCGTCGCGGTCGGCTGCTGCATGCACGCCCTCACGTTGGTGACCCTCCGGGTGCTGAGCCTGACCGGCGTGCACCCCACCCACTACCCGCCCGGACTGTGGCTGTCAATCGACCGTCGCAAGGCCGACCTGCAGGATCTCCTCTTCAACGAGCCGTGGTTCTTCGTCGAGGCCTGCCTGTGGGCGCTCTTCGCCCTCACGGCGCTGCAGCCCCCGCCACGGCAGCGCTGGCTGCGCTCGGTTGTCGTCGCGTGCGGGCTGGCGACCGCGGTCGGCCTGCTGAGCGGGCTCGGAGCCATCCCGACGTTCCGAAGCGGCTGACACGGTGCGCGTCGACGCGGGCCCTCGGCGATCTGCGCAGGTCACCTCGACCGGCGGCTCACCGCCTGCACGCCGATGTCGGGATTGTCGGTGAAGAAGCCGTCGATGCCCTCTGCGAGGAACATGCGGATCTCGGTCTTGAGGTCGCCGATCCCGGCCGGGTCCGCCGAGGAGCGCAGCTCTAGCGGCAGGAACGTGTTCTCGCGCCGGAACGTGTACGGGTGCACCAGCAAGCCGGCGGCGTGGGCGTCCCGGACGAAGGAGGTCGGCGTTCCCGAGCTCCCGTCGGGGTTGCGCGGGATGATGTAGTCCTTCGACGGTCCCACTCCGTCGGCGTACACGGCGATCGAGGCGAGGCCGGCGGGCGTCGCGAGCTCCCCGTACGTGCGGGTGTCGCCGACCGGCGTGCGGGCCGGCGCATCGAGCAGTTGCACCAGCGGCACCCGGAGCACGTCGTCGAGCGCGCGCAGGTTGCCGGTCTCGAACGACTGGACGAACACCGGCGCCTTGCGACGGTTCAGGCCGTTGCGGTCGAGCGCGCGCACGAGGCCGGGCTCGAGGGGCAGGCCGATCGAGCGGAAGTAGCTCGGGTGCTTGGTCTCGGGATAGACGCCGATCTGGCGGCCGAGCTCCTTCGACAGCAGCTTGCGCAGACGCAGCACCTCGTGGAACGTGGGAACCTGGAAGCGCCCGTCAAAGGCGGTGTTGGCGGGCCGGAGGTCTGGGATCCGCTCCTTCGCGCGCAGCGTCTTGAGCTCGGCGAGCGTGAAGTCCTCCGTGAACCACCCGGTGAGGCTCATGCCGTCGATCACCTTCGTGGTCCGGCGAGCGGCGAACTCGGGGTGGTCGGCGACGTCGGTCGTCCCACCGATCTCGTTCTCGTGGCGGGCGACGAGCACGCCGTCCTTCGTGCTCACGAGGTCGGGCTCGATGAAGTCGGCGCCCTGCCGGGCCGCGAGCCGGTAGGCGGCGAGCGTGTGCTCGGGCCGGTAGCCCGATGCGCCGCGATGGCCGATCACGAGCGCGCGGGCGTGATGGTCGTCGCGCGGCGGATGGGCGGAGGCGGGGGCGGGGGAGAGGAGCGAGGCGGTGGCCAGCACCAGGCCGAGTCGTCGGAGGGATCGCATGGACGGAACCCAATCACGTCCGCGCCGTGCGACGTGACACGCCCTGGGGTTTCTGACCAGCGTTCGCATTATGCTGGTCTGGAAGCGAGAGCATGGAGGAGCAGGACACGCGACGGGTGGGCGAGGAGATCGAGCCCGGAGGGCGGCCGAAGGCGCCCGGGCGGCTCGAGCTGCTCCAGCGCTTCGTGGACTCCTACAACCACGACCTGCCGCCCGAGCGAGGCTCAGCTCACCGAGGATTGGTCGCGCCTGAAGGGCTGTCGGCAATGCGGCTACGCGTTCTTCGACCGCTCGAAGAACCGGTCGGCGGCGTGGTGCGCGATGCCGTGCGCCTCGCGGTCCGCCGAGTGTGCGCGCGGTCGACGACCGGCCGGTGCGACGGCGCCCGGACCCTGCGGCAGCTGCACCGGCTCGCCCGGCGCCTGCGCACCGAACCGATCCCCTACCGGCTCGGCGGCGAGCGGCGCCTCCTCGACGAGACCGCGCTCGCGGGCATCGCGTACCGGGCCGACGTGAACATCGGCCAGCTGCCCGTAGCGGTCCGGGCGGCCCTTCACGGAGACAACCAACCGCTGATCACCGTCGCTCGCACGTTGATGCCGTTGAGCGGATCCCAGGCCCCCGGCGGGCCGCCCGATCTGGCGCTCGCGGCGTCGATCAGCTGCAACGACTTCCCGACGCTCTGGGACCGGCGGGCGCCCGTTCCCGTGCGTCTGCGGCAGTTCGCGTCCCGGCGCGCGCGGCTCTCCCCGGCCGCCTTCCGGCCGTTCAGCGCCCGAGCCTGGACCAGCGCCATCCTCGACCGCGGCAACGTCTGCATCCGGTGGCCTGACCGCAGTGGGCCGAGACAGCGCACCACCGGCCCGTTCCCGACGTGCCCGTGCTCGTCACTTCCGGCGACCTTGATCCCAACGTCCCGACGCGGGAGGGCCGCGCGGCGGCGCAGCAGTTCCCGGACGCCCGGGTCGTCAACGTGCCAAACGCCGGGCATGTTCCCGAAGGGGAGCCATCGGGCTGCGCCGCCTCGATCACGTTCGACTTCATCCGCAACCAGCGCCTGGGCGACACGAGCTGCCTGGCGACCATCCCGCCCGTGCCCGTGAGCTGATCACCTCGAGTCATGCCGCACCGTCTCGGCGGCGGCGAGCCGGGTGACCGCGAGCCCGGCGAGCGCGGTCATGACGATCGCGCTCGCCACACACCACTGGCAGATCGCGTCGATGACCTCGACCTCCAGGTACGTGAGGTACGCGCTGAAGCCGGTCCCGACGAACGCGAGGAAGGCCGTGACGGTCGGGCCGGTCGGGCCCGGGACGAGGAGCGATGCGAGGATGAGCGCGTATCCGGCGAGCCCGATCACGGCGACCGGCACGCCGCCGAGCTCGGCGTAGCGCGAGCTCTGCACGCGCTCGCACGCGCCACCGCCTCCGACGCAGTACGGCTCGAACCCGCGAAGATGGGCCCACGTGAGGTATGCGGCGATCACGGCTCCCACGATGGCGAGCGCGGCGATCGCGAGCGTGAGCCGCCGCGTGGTCACCGGGCCGGGAGCGCGGCGTCGAGTGCGGCGGTGAAGGCGTCCGGCGTGAGGTCGGCGGGCTGCACCGGGCGGGGCCGTCCGGTGCCGCGACGGACGTAGAAGGCGGGCGTGAAGTCCGCGGCCAGCTCGCGGGCGAGGCGATCCGACTCCTCGAGCATGTGCCGTGCCTGGGGCCGATCGCGATCCTCCGATGCCAGGGATACGTCGAGACCCGGTGTCTCGCCGGCGATACGAGCGAGGAAGCCGTCGGTCACGTACCCGGAGTTCTCGCGACCCTGGTTGCGGTAGAACGCGTCGACGAACGGCCACATCCGGTCCTGCCGCGCGGCAGCGGCGGCCATCGCCCCCGCGCGCGCGGAGTCCTCGCCGAGGAACGGGAGCACGCGCAGCTCCAGCCGCAGCCGTCCGGTGCGCACGTACCGGTCGATCACCGTCGGCAGCACGTCGCGCGAGTAGGTCGCGCAGAACGGGCACTGCAGGTCGGCGAACTCGATCAGCGTCGCCGGAGCTTCGCGCGAACCGAGCGAGACGCCATGCTCGGGGATCCCGGCGAACATCCGCCTCGCCGCCGCGGCGGATTCGCCGCTCCCGCTCCGCTGGCCGAGAGCGACGGCTCCGGCGACCACCACGAGCGCCAGCGCGGCCAGCGCGCCGATCCGCACCTGCAAGCTCATCGTGGTC
The DNA here is from genome assembly GCA_036257565.1 of Solirubrobacteraceae bacterium. Taxonomy (GTDB): domain Bacteria; phylum Actinomycetota; class Thermoleophilia; order Solirubrobacterales; family Solirubrobacteraceae; genus DASSUW01. Next base: position 5,824 of record DATAFH010000053.1, read on the forward strand.
CCTCCTCGAACGTCATGCGAGGAGTTTCGGCAGCGCCGGGGTCGTCCAGGTCCGTAGGAGACCGCAGACCGTCGCGGGTTATGGCGGATTCGGCTCGGCTGATGCCCGTCAACCCGCCTCGCTCGTCTCGACCGCGGGCGGCGGCACAACGGTCGTCGCCACCCTCCCGGTCGACGTGGACCAGCTGGCTCGGTCCCCGGGGATGGTCTCGTCGTCGCGGTGTGCGCCGAACCACGCCGTCTGACGCGCCATCCGCTCGGCGGCTTCGTGATCGCGAGGGAGGCCGTAGACGGTTTCCGGGAAGTCGAGCTGCTCCTGGATCGCCCAGATCCCCTCGTGGTCGCCGGGCGGGAACAGCTGCGCCGGCGCGCCGACGGCCACCCAGCCGATCGGCACGGTGACGCCGGCCGGCACTTCGGTGTCGACGTGCACGACGGCGTTGATCGGCACCTCGACGTCGGGTCCGATCCGGGCGCCCGGGAACACGCTCGCGCCCGTGGCGAGGAAGGCGCCGCGTCCGACACCGCGATGGCGCAGGGGCATGGTCAGCCCTTAGCGATACCAGCACGCGTACGCGCGCACGGGGAACGACCCCATGCCGCGGACCTTGACGGGCGCGGCGCTGAACCGGGCGCCCGTCGTCGGGAGCTGTGGTTGGTGAGGTTCTCGCAGACCGGGATGCCGGCGGCGAGGAGGATCGAGTGCGCGGGGCGGGTGAGCTCGTCGCCGTCGGGATGGCGGTGGAAGGGGGCTGTCCACGGAGGTACCGGTGTTCGCGACCATCGTGATCTCGCCGATCTGGAACTCGCCCAGGCGCGTAGCGGGAGCGGCTCGCGGCGCGGCTGAGCTGCTCGCCGATCCTGGACCCGGGGAGGCCGGGGTGGGTGGTCATGCCGTCCTCGACCTCGTGGCTGAGGTCGACGCGAACACGGCCGTCGCTCGCGGCGGGCTGCTCTGAGGCCGGCGCGCTGCGGTTGTGGGCCTCGCGCAGGATCCGCTTGTTGAGGATGCGAACGTCGCCGACCATAAGCAGCCACAGGTCCGACACGATGAAGTCGCCGAGGTCGCCGCCGGAGATGTCATCGCCCTCGATGTCGAGCCGGAAGCCCTGGCCCCGGAGCGCCCCGCCGTTGGTGAAGTCGAGCTCGAAGTCGAATTCGACGCGGTGCTCATCGGGTTTCGCGGGTCGTCACGGATGGGCTGCCTTCGTCGATCCTCGAGCGCGAGCGCCATCGTCAGCCAGCGTAACCGTCTGCGCGATCCCTCCTCCTCCTGCGCGCTGCTGCCCCGCAGCCGAGCACGCAAGCCCCGACGAGCGGCCGCTCGCAATGCCGTGGATCGCAAGACGCGATCTTAGGGCCGCGTATCAACGGCGGCCCGCGCGGCTCTAACCCGTCAACAGGGACTGACGGCAAAGGGGAATGGGATGGACGCGAACGAGCGTAGGGCTCACGAGGCGGACGACGACCTGGAGGACCGCCTCGGCGGGACAGTCGGCATCGTGGACCCGGCTCCGCCGGACCTGCAGCGGGTCGCGGCCGACCTGCTCTGCTGGCGGACCGTCGACTCAGACCTGGCCGAGCTGCTCCGCACACCGGCGCCAGCCGACTGAAGAGCGCGCTGAAAGACTTCTGCAAGCCCGCCGCAAGGGCGCACGCGGACAGTGCGCCCATGCACTCCGACCTCCGAGAGTCGGCCGTCCGCCAGGCGGCTCGCGTCAGCCCCAACGCGAGGATCGTCGACGCCGCCGCCCGCGGCGACCAGACGGCGTGGAAGCAGCTCGTCGAGCGCTACTCCGGCCTGCTGTGGGCCGTCGCGCGCGCCCATCGCCTCGAGCGCAGCGACGCTGCCGACGTGGTGCAGACGAGCTGGCTGCGGCTGATCGAGCACCTCGCCGAGATCCGGAACCCCGAGGGCGTCGGCGCATGGCTGGCCACGACGGCGCGCCGCGAGTCGCTGCGCACGCTGCGGCGCTCGGCCCGTAGCGAGCCGTTCGACGGCAGTGAGCCTCAGGCCGTCGCCGCCGACCTCGATGAGCGGCTGCTTCGCGACGAGCGCGACGCCGCCCTGTGGCGCGCGTTCGGACGGCTGCCCGCACGCGACCAGGCGCTGCTGCGGCTGCTGACGACCGACCCGGCGCCCAGCTACGGGGAGATCGGCGCCGCGCTCGCGATGCCGATCGGCTCGATCGGCCCCACCCGCGGCCGGGCGCTCGAGCGCCTGCGCCGCGAGCTGCGCCGATCCAGCGCCCCCGAGATCGACTGAGAACGACCATGCAACCGACCGGAGACAACGCAACCATGAGCCCGTTGGAGGACGCCAACCTCGCCGCCGCGGTCGCGCTCGGCTGGCGCGTCGCAGAGCTGTACTCCCTCGTCGACGACAGCCACGAGTGCTCGCCGGACACGCTGCTGCCCGCCCACGGCAGCCTCTCCCCGGCCGACCAGCTCGAGCTGCAGCTGCGCGCGGCGGCCGGCGACGCTCAGCGCGCGGGCGTGACCTCCGACGAGGCCTCGCTCATCGAGCTCATCGGCCTTGCGCGCAACGGCGCGGAGGGTGACCACCAGCCCTTCCGCGAGCGGCTCCGCGACTGCCACGTGGAGATCAGCAAGGACCTGTGGGCGACCAGCGAGTCCCTCGGCAAGGCCTATGAGCTCGGCAACGGGATCTCCGACACGTACGGGCTGGTGTGTCGTGCCTACCGCGAGCCCAAGGCGGACCGCGCCGCGGCGTGGAGGCGCGTCTTCGACGAGGGGCGCATCGAGCGCATCAAGAAGCTCCTCGACGACCTCCAGTCGCGGCTCGACGCCACAGCCGTGACCGTCGTGCGCGAGCAGCTCGACACCTGGCAGGCGGGCGTTCTCAAGCACGTCGACGCCGACGAGATCCCCAAGCTCGAGGACGTGCGCCGGGGCCTGCGGCGCCAGACCGTCATCTGGCGCCAGCTCATCGCCGGCGACAAGGAGCCGGAGGCGTATCTGGGAGACGACGAGCGCGCCCACATCCGCGACAAGCTGCGCGACCTCGCCTGGAAGCGCTACCGGTTCCTCGTGCCGCCGGTGCTGGTGGGGCTGGCAGCGCTCGTGTTCTTCCTGCCGCGAGCCCTCGACTGGTACCACGAGAGCCTCGTCCAGTCCGGGTTCGCGTCAGTGGTGGTCGCCGCCGTCGGCGCGCTCGGCATCACCCGTGCGTCGGTCGTCCTCACCCTGCGCACGCGGCTGCACGAGTGGGCCGACCTGCTGTGGCACCGCGCGGTCGTCAGCGAGGTCGCGCAGGCGACGCTGACCCTCGAGCAGGCGTTCCCCGCCGCTCCCGGCCGCGACCACACGCGCATCGCGGCGGCGACGACGTGGGCCGCCGGGCGGCTGAAGGCGTCGGTCACGCCCGCGAGGACCGCGCCGCAGGGCGAGGCGTGACGCGGATGTATCAGCGCCGCCGCCACGCGCTCCACATCGCATGATGCATCCCCTCATCCACACAGAGCTCGCCCGCGCGGCAGACGCCGACATCGAGCGTCGCGCTCGCGCCCAGCGGCCGGCGACCGTCAGCCAGGCCCGCCGGCGCCACTGGCGGATCGCCCGCCGGCGCCTCGTCCTCGGGCTCGCGCGCCCGGCGAGGGCCGCCCAGTGAAGCGCGCCCGATACAGCATGCTGGCGGTGGACGGCGGCGGGATCCGCGGGATCGTCCCCGCCCGCGTGCTGCAGGAGATCGAACAGCACTTCAACCGGCCGATCGCCGAGCTGTTCGACCTCGTGGCCGGCACCTCGACCGGCGGCATCATCGCCCTCGGACTCACCAAGCCGCTCCCGGGGAGCACCACGCCGGAGTTCGAGGCGCGCGACCTCAGCGCGCTGTACCAGGACCACGGAGGCGAGATCTTCCCCAGATCGCTGTGGCGCAAGGCGAAGACCGCCGCCGGACTGGCGGGCGTCAAGTACTCGGCCAAGCCGCTCGAGGAGCTACTCGACGCTCGCTTCGGCGACGCGATGCTCTCGGAGGCGCTCGTGGACGTCTGCATCCCGAGCTACGACCTGTCGCGGCCGGCGGCGTACTTCTTCAAGCGCAGCTACGCGCGTCACGACGACGAGCCCTGGGACGTGAAGATGGCGGTCGCGGCGCGTGCGACCAGCGCGGCTCCGACCTACTTCGACCCCGCGCGGGTCGCCGGCGACCATGCCCTCGTCGACGGGGGCGTCTTCGCGAACAACCCCGCCGTCGCCGGGTACGCGGACGCGCTCGACATCGTCGCCCAGCAGCGAGACGTGTTCGCCGAGGACGTGGAGATCCAGGTCGTCTCGATCGGGACCGGCCAGCCGCCGCAGGACTACGCCTCGGGCAACCCGATCCCGGTGCGCTGGAGCCGCTCGCAGGGCTGGGGCCTCGCTCGCTGGGCACGTCCGGTGCTCGAGGTCGTCTTCGACGGCGTCGCGGAAGCCAGCGAGTACGAGCTCCGACGGCTCTGCCGCCACGCCGACGGCCAGTCGCCCCGGTACCACCGCCTTCAGAGCCCGCTCCGCAATGCGAGCCACGCGCTCGACGACGCCTCACCGTCGAACATCGCGCGGCTCATGGAGGACGCCGAGCGCCTGATCGAGGACGAGCGGGAGACGCTCGCGGGCATCTACGCCGCGCTGGCCGACGTGGCCGCGGACCGCGACGCGAGGGAGTGGCCGCGGGCCGCTTGACGGCCGCCAGTGCGCGACGTCGACGACGAGCCGCTTGGGGCTCGTGAGCCGCAAGACGCGAAAGCCGGTCTTGCGGCGCAGCCCGAGGCCGAACGTGACGACACCCTCGAAGTCGGTGAAGCGCTTCGCGTAGTCCTCGAAGCGCGGGACCCGGCGGTCGACCCAGAACTCCCGGAGCATCACGTGGCCCATCGCCATCGCCAGCGCCCTGTCGGTCCCGGGCTGCGCCGGCACCCAGTCGTCGGCGAACTTGACGTGGTCGGAGTAGTCGGGGGAGACGACGACCACCTTCTGCCCGCGGTAGCGCACCTCCGTCATGAAGTGCGCGTCGGGTGTGCGCGTGATCGGCAGGTTGGTGCCCCAGACGATCAGGTAGCTCGCGTCCCACCAGTCGGCCGACTCGGGGACGTCGGTCTGGTCGCCGAACGTCTGCGGCGAGGCGGGCGGCAGGTCCGCGTACCAGTCGTCGAACGTCGTCGTGTGCCCGCCGATCAGTTCAGGAACCGCGTGCCGGCGGCGAACGAGACCGGCGACATCGCCGGGATCGGCGTGCGGGTCGTCGACTGCCTGGCTCTCCCAGGTGATCAGGCTGTCCTTGACGTACACGTTCCAGGAGCACGAGCCGGTCAGTTGACGCCGTGCGTGGAGCGGACGACCTTGTCGTGGCGCCAGCGGTCGCGGTAGGCCGACTCCCACGCCCGGCCCCGCCCGATCAGCATGCTCCAGCCCTCGGCGTTGGCCTCGCCCTTGCGAAAGAACTCGTGGGCGGCGAGCAGCGTCCCCTTCCTCGCCATCGGCCGGAAAGCCATGTCACGCCGGTTCCGGCGCAAACCGTAGAAGCCCGTAGGTCAGGGAGCTGATTGGAGCAGGAGCAGCGAACCCTCGATCATGGCCCGGTCGGCGTCGAGCTCGGCCTCGTAGCGGGCGGCGCGTTCGTCGTCGATGACCGCGTTCCAGCGGTGCTCGCAGTCGGCGCAGCGAAGGTCGATCGACCAGTGCTCGTCGCCGCTCGGCTCCCAGCTCATCGGGCACGCCAGATGGCTGCGGCAGCGCGGGCAGCGGCGGAGGGAGTTCCTGTGGCGGCGACCGAGGCGCATGCCGCGACGGTACGGCGCCCCGGGCGTGCCGCCATCCGGTGAGGCTGCGGTACCGGTTCCGTAGTTCCCCCGGCAAGGGTGGCTGGCGGCCGTGACTCAGGCGTCGAGCAGCTGAACGAGCCGGTGCTCGAGCGCGTTGGCGCTCCCGATCGGAGCGCCTGGCACGCGAGCGACGGGGCGGTCTGCAGCGTGACGACCACGATCGCCGTCCCCGCGGTCTTCTCGAGGATCATCGGGATCGCCTTCAGGCCCGATCCGGATGCAATCGTGGGGTCGAGCACAACACGTCCGGCCGATTTGCCTTGGCCGCGCGCACCGCGTCCGGGACCGTCCCGGCCTCGCCGACGGGCTCGCATCGACGAGCCGCCGGAGGCCCTGCCGGACGGCGAGGACCACGGTGATGGCCGCACGTGGTGGGGCGCCGTCGAGCATGTCGCGGGCGGCGACCGCTCCCCTCCAGTGTTTCCCGCGGCCCCACCGCGGACCTCCCGGCGACCTTTCCAAAAGGACCACACGGTGCCGACGAGGGCGCCGCCGCGATCGACAGCCGGCTCGACGGCGTGCTCGACGCGACGCCCGCCAACACGACGCGACGCCCTTGCCTTGCCGGCGGTGGTCTGGCTAGGCTCGCGCCCCGGTAGTCATGGGGACGAGCCAACCGCGGTCCCGGACCGTGTTCACGTTTGTCGCGGTGGCGTCGGCGTATGCCCTCGCCGCGCAGGTGGCGTACGACTGGTTCGGCGCCGGCGTGTTCCCGGTGTTCTTCCCGGCAGCGGGCGTCACCGTCGCCGCGCTCGTGCTGTCGCCGCGCCCGGCGTGGCCGGCCGTCCTCGCGGGGGCGGGCACGGCCGAGGTCGTGGTGGACCTCGCGCACGGGAGCGACCTGGCGCCCGCCCTGGGGTGGGCGGTCGCGAACCTCACGGAGGCGACCGCCGGCGCCGTGCTGCTGCTGTACGCGTGCCGCGGGCGTCCGGTCGACCTCAGCCGGCGCGGGGACCTCGTCGCGTTCCTCGCGCTCCCGGTCGGCCTGTCGCCGGCGCTCGGCGGCCTGCTCGGCGCCGCCAACGCCGAGCTGCTCGGCACGGGCGCCGAGTGGCCGGAGTACGTCCTGCGCTGGTGGATAGGCGACGGGCTGGGCGTGCTGGTGGTGGGCGGCGCCGCGCTCGCCGTGGCCCGCTGTGGCGTGGACCGCATCCGGGAGCGGTGGCTCGAGGCGGTCGCGGTGGCCGCCGCGGCGACCCTGGCGACGGCGTTCGCGTTCTCGGCCGAGGACGTGCACTGGGGCTACGTGCCGTTCGTGATCATGCCGTGGGTCGCGTTCCGCCTCGGCACGCCCGCCGTCGCGATCGTCGGCGCGCTGGTGGCCGTCGTCGCCGCCCAGGAGGTCGCGCTCGCCCCCAGCCTGTGGAACGAGGTCGACGTCTCCCCGCGCACCGGGGTCCTCTACGTGCAGGTGGCGATCGCGACGATGACCGCGACGTCGCTGCTGCTCGCCGCCGAGGCGGGTGAGCGTGACGACGCGGTCCGCGAGCGCGCCCGCGCGGACGAGGAGCGCCGCTACGAGCACGCCGTCGCGGTGAGCCTCCAGCGCGCGCTGCTCCCGGAGCGCCTCGTCGGCAACCCGCATGTCGCGCTGTCCGCGCTCTACCGGGCGAGCGACGAGCGGCTCGAGGTCGGGGGCGACTGGTACGAGACGCTCGCGCTGCCCGGCGGCCGGCTCGGCGTGGCGGTCGGCGACGTCGTCGGCCACGGTCTGGAGGCGGCGGTGGCGATGGGCCAGCTCCGCACCGCCGTCGCGGCGCTGGGGCGCGACTGCGGGTCGCCGGTCGAGCTGCTCGAGCAGCTCGACGAGTTCGCCGCGAAGTCGTCGGCCATGCACTACTCCAGCGCGTGCTTCGCCAGCCTCGATCCCGCGACCGGGGTCGTCGACTACGCGTCGGCCGGGCACCCGCCGATCCTGCTCGTCGACCCGCGAACCGGCTCCCGCTTCCTCGAGGGCGGCCTGTCCTGGCCTCTGTGCGCCGTCCACGGGAAGCGCGCCCCGCACGGAAGCGCACGGCTGGAGCCCGGCGCGACGCTCGTCCTCTACTCGGACGGGCTGGTCGAGCGGCGCGGAGAGCCGATCGACATCGGCCTCGAGCGGCTGGCGGCGGCCGCGAACCGCTCGCAGGCGCTCGAGCCGGAGGCACTCTGCCACGCGCTCGTCGCGGAGCTGATCGACGGGCGGCGCGTCGAGGACGACGTCGTCGTCGTGGCCGTCCGGCTGCTCGCGGTTCCCGTTCGCCCGGATGCGGCCTTCGAGGGCGCCGGCGAGCAGCCGGTCCTCGAGCTCAACCTTCCGAACAGCCTCGAGGCGCCCACCGCGGCCCGCAGGGCGCTCAGCTCGCTCAACGGCTCGCTCCACCTCGTCAGCGCCGGGCGCCTCCGCGACATCCAGCTGCTCGTGACCGAGCTGGTCGCCAACGCGGTGCGTCACGGAGCCCAGCGCGAGGACACGGTCGGCGTCGTCGTGCGCGCGAACGAGCAGGCCATGCGCGTCGAGGTCACCGATCGCGGAGGCGGCTTCGATCCCGCGCGGCTCCCGGGTCCGTCGACGGATGCGGGCGGCGGCTGGGGGCTGGAGATCGTTACGGCGCTCGCCCACCGCTGGGGCGTCGAGCGCGACGCCGACACGACGGTCTGGTTCGAGGTCGACCGTCCGCAGGCCGAGGACCCGCTGCCGCGGTAGGCCTCAGGTGGCCGGTATCGGCTCGCAGAGGTCGCGCCGCTCGGCGCGATCGAGCGCGCGGCGCAGCGTGGCGAACGCGATCGCCCCGCCGATCAGCGGCAGCCAGAAGAGGATGAGGCGGTACGCCAGTACGGCAGCCGCAGTCGCTGCCGCGGGAGCGCCGTAGACGACGAGCGTGCCGATCAGCCCGCCGTCGATGCCGCCGACGCCGCCGGGCAGCGGGAGGAGCCCACCAAGCTGCCCGATCAGGTAGCCCATGAGGATCACCGAGAGAGGGACGTCGGCCCCGACGGCCTTGAAGGTGGCCCACAGGACCGCGTTGTCGAACGCCCAGTAGCCGACCGAGCCGGCGATCACCGTGAGGTCGCGCGTGCGCAGGATCTCGACGGCCTCGGCGGTGCCGCCGATCACCGACCGCCGGACGGCGGCGACCGCGCGCCGCAGCTTCGAGTCCCCGGGACCCGGGTCACGCCCCGGCCCCAGCCGGGGGACGGCCAGAACCAGCGCGATCACCACGAATGACAGCGCCGCGGGCAGCGCCGTGAGGAGCAGCGAGCGCTCGGGCCCGACGAGCCCCACGGCCATCGCGGTGCCCAGCACCGCGACCGCCACGAAGTTGACCGAGCTCTTGATCAGGAAGAAGGCCACCGAGCGCCGAGCGATGCGGTCCGCAGGCATCCCGCCGCGGTGCAGGATCCAGGCCCCGAGCGCGAGGCCGCCCGCGCCGCTCGCGGGCACGAGCGAGCCGGCCGCGAGCTCCGACCAGCCGATCTGCGCGCTCGTCCGCCACGACATCCGCGGGCAGAACACCCTGCGGAACATGAGGACGTAGGACCAGCAGGACAGCGACTCGAGCGCCACCGCCACGGCCAGCCAGCCGGCCGCCGCGCCCTCGAGCCGCGCCCGCACGTCGCCGAGGCCCGGCGCGAGCAGCGCCACGAGCACGATCACCGCCAGCAGCGCGAGGACCTGGACCAGTCGCCGGCGGAGGCGGCGCGGCTCGAGCTCCGGGGGCAACCCGCCCGCACCCCTGCTCGCGAGCGGCTCGGCGCGTCGAGGAGTCCGGGCGGGCGCGCTCACGGCGATCGAGTCTCGCAGCCCGCGAATCTCGCCCGGGGTCGAGCGGGTAGTGCCGAGGGATGGAGCACCGCCGGTTCGGACGCACGGGGTGGAAGGTGCCGGCGGTCGGCCTCGGGACGTGGCAGACGTTCGACGTCGGGCCGTCCGAGGAGCCGATCGCCCGCGAGGTGGTCGATGCCGTGTGGGCGGGCGGCACGCGGTTCTTCGACTCGTCGCCGATGTACGGCCGCGCCGAGCAGGTGCTCGGGCGGGCGCTCGGCGACCGCCGTCGCGAGGCCCTGGTCGCCACGAAGATCTGGACCAGCTCGATGACCGAGGCCAGACGCCAGTTCGAGGACCAGCTCGAGTACTTCGGCGGCCGCGTCGACCTCGAGCAGGTGCACAACCTCGTCGCCTGGCGCGAGCATCTCAACTGGATGGAGGAGCAGCGCGCGGCCGGGCGGATCGGGTTCCTCGGCGCGACGCACTACTCGCCGCGCGCGTTCGACGAGCTCGAGCAGGTGATGCGCACGGGGCGGATCCACGCGATCCAGGTGCCGTACAACCCGCTCGAGCGCGAGGCCGAGCGGCGCATCCTGCCGCTCGCCGCCGAGCTCGACCTCGGCGTCATCGCGATGCGGCCGCTCGGCGGCGGATCGCTGGTCAGGCGGTTCGACCCGCGCGAGCTCCTGAAGTGGACGCTGGGCGACGAGCGGATTCACGTTGCGATCCCCGCGACGTCGAGCGTGGAGCACGCGCGCGCCGACGTCGCCGCCGGCGCTCCTCCGTGGCCGTCACCGGAGGAGCGCCGGAGCGCCGGACGCTGGTGATGCAGGCGGTCGGCTAGGCGCGGCCCTCGGCGGGGATCACGCGCTCCACGTCGAGCCGCGGCAGGATCCGCTCGAGCCAGCTCGGGATCCACCAGTTGCGGTCGCCGAGCAGCTGCATGACCGCGGGCACGAGCACCATCCGCACGAGCGTGGCGTCCAGGAAGATCGCCGACGCCAGCCCGATGCCGAACAGCTTCAGGAAGGCGTCCGGCGCCGCGAGGAACGCAAGGAAGACGACGACCATGATCGCGGCCGCCGCCGTGATCACGCGGGCGGTCTTCGCCAGGCCGTCGGCGACCGCCCGGCGAGTGTCGCCGTGCTTGAGGTACTCCTCGCGGATCCGGGACACAAGGAACACCTCGTAGTCCATCGACAGGCCGAAGAGGATCGCGAACATCATCACCGGCATGAACGGCGCGACGGGCACCTCGTGGTCGATGCCGATCAGCTCGCCGACCGTCCCGCCCTTGGCCACCAGAGTCATCACGCCGTACGCCGCGCCCACCGACAGCAGGTTCATGATGCCGGCCTTGAGCGAGATCAGCGGCGAGTGGAAGGCGACGAGCAGCAGCAGGAACGAGAGGCCCACCACGCCCGCGATGAACACCGGCATCCGGTCGGTCACGTAGTCGCTCTGGTCCTCGAGCGCCGCGGTCACGCCGCCGATCTGCGCGGTGACGCCGGTGCCGCCGAGTGACTGGGGCACGACCTGCTCGCGGAGCCGCCCGACCAGCTCCTCGGTCTCCGCGTCCTGCGGGGAGCCGCTCGGGATCACGGTGACGATGGCCGCGTCGCCGGCCTCGTTGAACGTCGGGTCGGGCACGAAGGCGACGCCGCGCTCGTCGCGGAGCCGCTGCGCGAACGAGTCGATCGCCGCCTTCCCGGAGGAGGCGTCGGACAGGTCTGCCGCGATCACCAGCGGCCCGTTCGTGCCGGGCCCGAAACCCTCGGTGTTGAGGTCGTAGGCCTGGCGGGTCATGGTGCTCGGCGGGTCGTTGCCGGCGTCCGGGAAGCCGAGGCGCATGCCGAGCGCGGGAGCGGCCAGCGCGAGCAGTACCGCGGTCGCGGCGATCGCCGCGAGCCAC
>DATAFH010000054.1:0-21119 GCA_036257565.1 Solirubrobacteraceae bacterium
GCAGCCGCACGGCGAGCGAGACGCGGCCCTCGGCCGGGTACACGTCGAACACCTGGGCCTCGCGCAGCAGCGGCCCGCCCGCCTCCCGCACGGTGGCGATCACGTCGGCAGCGGCGACGTCGGGCGCGAACCACCAGGCGCGGTCCTGCAACACGGCCGGGTAGGACGTCAGGTCCTCGTAGCGCGGGACGTGCAGGGCGGCGCGCTCGAGCGCGTCGAGGTCGAGCTCGAAGGCCGCGCCGCCCTCGAGGTCCCACGCGCGCGCGACCGCGGGATGCAGCTCGCCGATCCAGCCGGCGTCCTCGCCGGCCACGAGCACGCGCGCGGTCCGGCCCGGATGTAGGAACGGCTCGGTCGAGCGCTCCACGCTCCAATCGAAGCGCAGCGCGTCGAGCAGACCGGCCAGCAGCGCCTTGGCCGTGAAGAAATCGGCGATCGGCGGGTGCTCCTCGCGCCACGACGGCGGCCGCAGAGCGCCGCTGAGCAGCCCGCCGAGGCGGCGGCGCTCGTCGGGCAGCCGCTCCCGCTCTTCGGCGCGCGGCCGGTCGAGGTAGATGGCGCCGAGCTCGAAGAGCTGCACGTCCGGCATCCCGCGCGAGCGGTTGAGGCGCGCGACGTCGAGCATCGAGCCGAGCAGGGTCGTCCGCAGCACGGACTGGTCGGCCGACATCGGGTTGCGCACGACCGGGGCAGCGTGCCGCGGGTCGTCGCGCGGGATCCGCAGACGGTCGACGAGGTCGGGCGCCGCGAAGCTCCAGCCCGCCATCTCGGTCAGCCCGAGCCCGGTGAGCGCGTCCTCGGCCCGGCGGCGCAGGCGCTGCTCCGGCGTGAGGACGCCGACCGCGCCGCGGCGCGAGGGCAGCGTGGCGGGGAGCTTCTCCAGCCCCCACAGGCGCGCGACCTCCTCGACGAGGTCGGCCTCGCGCGTGACGTCGTCGCGGCGGAAGTACGGCACCTTGGCGTCGAGCCCATCGGCCGCCTCGGACACCTCGAACTCGAGCCGGCGCAGGATCTCGACCGCCTCGTCGCGCGGGATCGGTGTGCCGAGCAGCCGCTCGAGCCGCGCATCGCGCAGGTGGATCGTGCGGGGCGGCGGTCCAGGGCCGCCGACGTCGATCGTGCCGCCGACGAGCCGCGCGCCGGTGAGCTCGAGCATGAGGATCGCCGCGAGCCCCTGCCCGTCCATCGCCTGCTCGGGCTGCAGCCCCTTCTCGAAGCGCCCCGACGCCTCCGAGCGCAGCCCGAGTCGGGTGGACGTGCGCTGGATGTTGGGCCCGTTCCAGGTCGCCGCCTCCATCAGCACGCGCCTCGTCGCGCCGTGGACCTCAGAGCGCTCGCCGCCCATGATGCCGGCGATCGATGTCGGGCCCACGTCGTCGGCGATGACGACCATGTCGGCGTCGAGCACGCGGTCGACGTCGTCGAGCGTGGTCAGCACCTCGCCCTCGCCGGCGCGCCGGACGACGAGGTGGCCGCCGGCCACGAGGTCGGCGTCGAACGCGTGCATCGGCTGGCCGCTGGCCAGCATCGCGAAGTTCGTGATGTCGACGACGTTGTTGATCGGCCGCATGCCGGCGGCGGTCAGGCGTGCCTTCAGCCACTCGGGCGACGGGCCGATCGTCACGTCCTCGAACAGGCGTGCGGTGAAGCGCGGGCATAGCTCGGGGTCCTCGACCTCGATCCGCATGCCCGGCACCTCGCCGGTCGAGCCCGGATCCTCGCGCCACGGCGGCGGGGCGAGCGGCGCGCCGGCCGCCGCGTGCAGCTCACGGGCGACGCCGTAGACCCCGAGGCAGTCCGGCCGGTTGGGCGTGATCTCGAGCTCGAGGACGTCGGTGGCGATCGGGAACACGTCGGCGAGCGGCGTGCCGGGGCGCAGCTCGGCGTCGAGTACGAGGATCCCGTCGTGGTCGGGGCCGATGCCCAGCTCGTCCTCGGCGAGGATCATCCCGTTCGACTCGACGCCGCGGAGCTTAGCCCGCTTCAGGCGCGAGCCGTCGGGCATGATCGCACCCGCGCCGGCCACGGCGACGATCTGGCCGGCCGCCACGTTGGGCGCGCCGCAGACGATCTGGCGCACGTCGCCCTCCCCCACCTCGACCGAGCAGACCGTGAGCCGGTCGGCGTCCGGGTGGCGCTCGGCGCTCAGCACGCGGCCCACCGCGAAGTGCTCGAGCGCGTCGACGCCGTGGCGGTGGACGGCCTCGACCTTCGTGCCGGTCATCGTGAGCCGATGCTCGATCGCGTGCGTGTCGAGCGGCGGGTCGCAGTAGTCCCGCAGCCACAGGAGCGGAACCCTCATCCAAATTGCTCCAGGAAGCGGAGGTCGTTCTCGTAGAGCAGCCGCAGGTCGGGCACGCCGTGCTTGAGCATCGCGATGCGCTCGATGCCCATGCCGAACGCGAAGCCCTGTTGGCGCTCGGGGTCGTAGCCGTTCTCTCGCACGTACTCGAACACGTTGGGGTCGACCTCGCCGGCGCCGAGGATCTCGATCCAGCCCTCGCCCTTGCACAGCGGGCAGCGGGAGCCGTCGGGCAGGAACCCGTCGCGGCAGTTGAAGCAGGAGACGTCGCACTCCACGCTCGGCTCGGTGAACGGGAAGAAGTGCGGCCGCAGCCGGACGCGCCGCTCCTCTCCGAAGATCGCGCGCGCGAACGCGAGCAGCGTGCCCTGGAGGTCGCCGAGCGTGACGTCCTCGTCCACCGCCAGGCCCTCGACCTGCTGGAACTGGGGCGTGTGCGTAGCGTCGGAGTCGCGCCGGTAGGTGCGGCCGGGGATGACGATGTAGAGCGGCGGCGGATGCAGCTCCATCGCGCGCGTCTGCATCGGCGACGTGTGCGTGCGCAGCACCACGTGGTCGTCGAGGTAGAACGTGTCGGTCTCCAGCCGCGACGGGTGCTGCGGGCTGTGGTTGAGCGAGTCGAAGTTGTAGTAGACGCTCTCGGTCTCCGGTCCCTCCATGACGCGGAACCCGAGGCCCATGAAGATGTCCTCGATCTCCCGGCGGGTGGCGGTCAGGAGGTGCAGCCGGCCGAGCGTCGCGGCGGGCGAGCCGGGGAGCGTGACGTCGACGACGTCGCGCTCCAGCCGGGCGTCGAGCTCTGCGGCCTCGAGCTCCGCCCCGCGCGCCGCGATCGCCGCCTCGAGCGCCTTGCGCGCCTCGTTGGCGGCGCGGCCCACCGTGCCGCGCTCGGCGGGCTCGAGCTGGGCGACGCCGCGCAGGAGGTTCGGCAGCTCCGCCTTGCGGCCGAGCAAGCGGACCCGCACCTCCTCGAGCTCGGCGCTGCCCGGCGCGTCGGCGATCGCCGCCTCGCCGGCCGCTCGCAGCTCGTCGATCCGCTCGATCATCGCGCGGGCATCCTAGGCCGCATCTCGTACAGGGCGACGGTCGCCGCCATCGCGGCGTTCAGCGACTCCGCGGCGACGCGGATCGTAGCCGTCTCGTCGCACGCCGCCACGACCTCGTCGGGCAGCCCCTCGCGCTCGGCGCCGACGACGAGCGTGACGTCACCGCCGGGCGGCGCGGCGAGCGGCTCAGCGCCGTGGGCGACGAGCGCGATCCGGCGGCCCGGGAGCTCCGCGGGGTCGCGCACGCGCGCCAGCGGGACCTCGAACAGCGCGCCCATCGAGGCGCGCACCGCCTTCGGGCCGTAGGGATCGGCGGTGCCGGGGCCGAGCGCGACGCTCGCGGCGCCGAACGCGAGCGCGCCACGCAGCGCGGTCCCGACGTTGCCGGGGTCGTTGACGCCCCACAGCGCCAGGCACAGCGGACCGGTGGGCTCGGCCGCCCAGCGCTGCCCGTAGACCCCGAGCGCGCGGGTGCCGGATCCGAGCTGCGAGACCTGCGCGAGCAGATGGGGCCGCACCTCCTCGCCCTCGAGGCCCGAGCCCTCGGCCACGAGCCGCGCCAGCGGCTCCCACCCCGTCGCGTCGGCGGCTGCCAGCAGATCCTCGCCCTCGGCCACGAACTGGCGCAGCTTGTCGCGCCACTTGCGCCCGGCGAGCTTGCGGATCTCCTTGAGCTGGTCGTTGTGGGGGCTGGTGATGGTCACTTAAAACAAAGAAGGGCGCCGCTCCGGTGGGAGGGGCGCCCTGGAAGGGGATGTCCGCGCGATCAGCTCGCGGACGCCTCGCGGGCGCTCTCGGCGAATCGGCGGAAGGTCTCGGGGTCGCGCACGGCGATGTCGGCCAGCACCTTGCGGTCGAGCTCGATGCCGGCCAGCTTGAGGCCGTGGATGAAGGCGCCGTAGCTCATGCCGTTCTGCCGCGCGGCGGCGTTGATGCGGGTGATCCACAGGCGGCGGAAGTCGCGCTTGCGGTTGCGCCGGTCCCGGTAGGCGTAGGAGTCGGCCTTCATGACCGCTTCCTTGGCGCGCTTGTAGGACGAGTGCGCCTCGCCGCGGTAGCCCTTCGCCAGCTGGAGGGTCGCGCGGCGCTTCTTGCGCGCATGCACGGAGCGCTTGACGCGGCTCATCGGCCCTTGCCTCCGAGCAGCTTGATCACGCGCTTGTGGTCGGCCTCGGAGATGTCGCGCGGGATCTTGAACGCGCGCTTCCGCTTCGGCGACTTGTGCTCGAGCATGTGGCTCGAGAACGCGTGACGGCCCTTCACCTTGCCGGTGGCGGTCACCTTGAAGCGCTTCTTCGCGCCGGAATGCGACTTCATCTTGGGCATGCGAACGCCCCAGGATAGCCAACCGGCATCGGGGTACATTCGGGTCATGGGGACGGCCTGGCGGGCAGTTCGTCCCGGCGACCTGCCGGACATGGTGCAGGAAGTGGTCGTCTCGTTCCGCTATCCCGTCCGCTTCACCCGCGGACTGCTCGACCCAGGCAACGTCGCCCTGCGCCGTGCCGGTCGAGGGTGAGGGGCGGATGCGGTTGCTCGTCGTCGAGGCGACGGAGACCGCGGCCGCGCTCGTGCGCCAGCTTCGCGTCGCGGTGTGAGCGGCCGGCGCGCCGAGCGCCGCCGAGCTCTCCCTCGCGCATCTCAGAGCGCTCTGAAGAACGCCGCGATGTCGCGGGCGAGCAGCTGGGGCTGCTCCGCGGGCGCGAAGTGGCCGCCGCGCGGCATCGGCGTCCAGCGGCGCAGGTCGGGGTACAGGCGCTCGGCCCACTCGCACGGCGGCGTGCCCTCGGACACGAGCTCGTTGGCGAACAGGGCCACGCCGGTGGGGACGCGCACGGGCCCGCGGATCTCCGGGCGGTGCCAGCGCATGTCGTAGTAGTCGCGCATCGACGTCGTGATCGTCTGCGTCACCCAGAACAGCGTGAGGTTGGTGAGCAGCACGTCGCGGTCGATCGTGGCCAGATCGTCGCTCCAGGAGCGCCACTTCTCGACGATCCAGGCGGCGAGCCCGGCAGGCGAGTCGTTGAGGCCGTAGGCGACGGTCTGCGGCTTGGTCGACTGGATCGAGCTGTAGCCGCGCTCGACGGCATCCCACGCCTCGACGGCGGCCAGGTACTCGCGCTCGGCGGCGGTCGGCGGGTCGGCGCCGACCGGCGGCCGGTCGTCGATCTGGTGCAGGTGGATGCCGATCAGCGGCTCCGCGTCCTCGAGCGCCATGTGCGTCGTCACGCTCGCCCCGAAGTCGCCGCCCTGGGCGCCGTAGCGGGAATAGCCGAGGCCCTGCATGAGGTGGTGCCAGAGGCGGGCAGTGTCGCGCGTCGTGTTGCGGGCCGGGCGCTCGGAGAACCCGTAGCCGGGGAGCGACGGGATCACGAGGTCGAAGTCCGCCCGCAGGTGCGGGACGAGCTGCAGGTGCTCGACGAACGTGCTCGGCCAGCCGTGGGTGAGGATCAGCGGTGTGCCGCCGCTCCGGACGTGCACGTAGTGGATGCGCACTCCGTCGAGATCGGCGCGGAAGTGCTCGAGGGCATTCAGCCGCTGCTCCTGGGCGCGCCAGTCGAAGCCGTCGGCCCAGTAGTCGAGCAGCTCGCGCAGGTAGGCGAGGTCGGTGCCCTGCTGCCACGGCTCGCCGGGCGAGGGCGGCGGCCAGCGGGTGTCGCGGATCCTGCGCTGGAGGTCGGACAGGACGCCCTCCTCGACCGCGATCGAGAAGGGCTCCGTCTCCACGGCCGCTAGGTGGCGGCCTTCTGAGGCGCCAGCATCATGGTCATGTTCCGGCCATCCTGCTGGGGACGCTGCTCGACGACGGCGAGGTCGCCAAGGTCCTCCGCGAGCCGGTTGAGGATCATCTCCCCGCGCTCGGGATGGGCCATCTCGCGGCCCCGGAACATGATCGTCACCTTGACCTTGTCGCGCCCCTTGAGGAAGCGCTCGACATGGCCCTTCTTGGTGTCGTAGTCGTGCTGGGCGATCTTCGGCCGGAACTTGATCTCCCGGACGTTGATCTGGGTCTGGTGCTTTCGAGCGGCCTTCTGCTTCTGGACCTGCTCGTACTTGTACTTGGAGTAGTCGAGAATCCGGCACACCGGCGGCTTGGCGTCGGGTGCCACCTCGACGAGGTCGAGGTCCTTCTCCTGGGCCCGGCGAAGGGCCTCTTGGGTGCGCATGATCCCCACCTGCTGGCCGTTCTCGTCGATCAGCCGGACCTCGGGAACGCGGATGCGATCGTTGATCCTGGTGGGGTCGCGCTCAGGCGGTTGCCGGTCGAACCTACGAGGGACCGGCACTAGGCATCGTGGCGGCGCTTCAAGAAGAGCGCGGCGCTGAGTCGGAACGCTTAATCAACGAGATGGAGTATAGCCCGCGGATCAGCCGCTGCGCGAGCGTGCTTCAGCGGTCAGCCTGGCGATCACGTCGTCGAGCGAGAGCGTCCCGAGGTCGCCCTCGCGGTGCCGGCGCAGCGCCGCGGCGCGCTGCTCGGCCTCGCGGTCGCCGACCACGAGCATGTACGGGACCTTGCGCAGCTCGGCGTCGCGAATCTTGCGGCCGACCGACTCCGTGCGCTCGTCGAGGTCGGCGCGCAGGCCGGCCTTGGTCAGCGCCCGGCGCACCTCGCGCGTGTAATCAAGGTGTCGGTCGGCGATCGGCAGCACGACGGCCTGGACCGGTGCGAGCCAAAGCGGGAACTCGCCCGCGTAGTGCTCGAGCAGGATCCCGATGAAGCGTTCGAACGAGCCGAACAGCGCACGGTGGATCAGCACCGGCATGTGCTCGGCGTTGTCGGCGCCCGTGTAGGTGAGCCCGAACCGCTCGGGCATGTTGTAGTCGAGCTGTACCGTGCCGAGCTGCCACGAGCGGCCGAGCGAGTCGGTCATGTGGAGGTCGATCTTCGGCGCGTAGAAGGCGCCTTCGCCCTCGGCGACCGCGTACTCATAGCCACCCGCGCGCAGCGCGTCGGCGAGCATCCCCTCGGTCTTGTCCCAGAACGCGTCGTCGCCGAGGCGCTTGTCCGGGTCGGGCCGGGTGCTGAGCTCGATGTGGACCGGGAAGTCGAACATCCGGTAGATCTCGAAGCCGAACTCGAGGCAGGCGGTGACCTCGTCCTGCACCTGCTCCTCCGTGCAGAAGATGTGCGCGTCGTCCTGGATGAAGTGACGTACGCGCAGCAGCCCATGGAGAGTGCCGCTGGGCTCGCGGCGGTGGAGGTGCCCGGGCTCGGCGGCGCGGAACGGCAGGTCGCGATAGCTCCAGCGTTGCAGTGAGAACAGCTTGCAGTGACCGGGGCAGTTCATCGGCTTGAGCCCGAACTCGCGGTCCTCGTACCCCGCGACGAAGATGTTGTCCTTGTACTTGCCCCAGTGACCGGAGGTCTCCCACAGGTGGGACTCGTAAAGCAGCGGCGTCTTGACCTCGACGTAGCCGCGCTCCTGCTGCATCCGGCGGTTGAGCGCGACGAGCTCGTTGTAGAGGACCGCCCCGCGGGGCAGCCAGAACGCCGACCCGGGTGCGACCTCGTTGAACGTGAACAGCTCGAGCTCGCGGCCGAGCTTGCGGTGGTCGCGCGCGCGGGCCTCCTCGAGGCGCCGCAGGTACTCCTCGAGGTCCTGGTTTGAGTGGAAGGCCGTTCCGTAGATGCGGGTGAGCATCTGGCGGTTGGCGTCGCCGCGCCAGTAGGCGCCGGCGACGGACAGCAGCTTGAACGCCTTGATGCGCTTGGTTGAGGGGGCGTGCGGGCCCCGGCAGAGATCCGTGAACGGGCCGTTCGTGTAGAGCGAGACCGTGGCGACGTGCTGGTCGCGGATCAGGTCCTCGATCAGCTCGACCTTGTAGTCCTGGCCCTCGCTCTCGAATCGTTCGAGCGCCTGCTGGGCGGCGACGTCCTCGCGGACGAACGGCTCGTCGGCCTTCACGTGCTCGCGCATCCTCTGCTCGAGGGCCTCGAAGTCGGCGTCGGAGACCGTGACCCCTTCGGGAAAGTCGAAGTCGTAGTAGAAGCCGTCGGCGATCGGGGGGCCGATCGAGATCTTCGTGCCCGGGTAGAGGTCGAGCACCGCGGCCGCAAGGACGTGGGCGGTGTCGTGGCGGATGAGCTGGAGGGAGTCGTGGTCGTCGTCGCGGGCGGTGACGATCTCGACGCGCCCGCCGTCGTCGAGCGGCAGGCCCAGGTCGCGGATCCGCCCCTCCTCGTACGCGGGGCCGTCGCCGTCGAGGACCCGGATGGCGAGTGCCGCGCGAGCGAGCCCGGGGCCGATCGAGGCCGCCAGGTCGGCCCCGGTGGCGCCGTCGGGGAGCTCGCGGGTCGAGCCGTCGGGGAGCGTCACGCGCATGGGCGCGGAGGATAGGCGCCCGCTACCGTCCTCGCCCCCATGGAGGCGCTGCGCGAACAGTTTCCGGTCCTCGAGCGGCTCGCGTTCCTGAACGCGGGGACCGATGGCCCGGTTCCGCGGGCCGCGGTCGCGGCGGCTCGGGAGGGTCTCGAAGAGCAGGCCGAGAACGGTCGCTACGGGCCCCACTTCGCCGCGCGTGCCGAGCTGCAGACCCGGCTGCGGGAGTCCTACGCGCGCGTACTCAATGCCGCTGCGGACGACGTCGCGCTGACCACGTCCACGAGCGAGGGGCTCGGGAAGGTGCTCGCGGGATTCGACCTCGGCCCGGGCGACGAGATCGTCACCTCCGACAGCGAGCATCCCGGGCTCGTCGGGCCGCTGATCGCCGCCCGCGCTCGCGGCGTCACCATCACGGCGGTTTCGCTCAGCCAGGTGGCGGACGCGGTCACGGGCCGGACGACGCTCGTGGCGTGCTCGCACGTGTCGTGGGTCACCGGGGAGGTCGCGCCGACGGCGCTCAAGGAGACCGGCGTCCCTGTGGTCTTCGACGGCGCACAGGGCGCCGGCGCCATCCCCGTCGACGTGCGCGCGCTCGGCTGCGCCGCGTACGCCGGCTCCGGGCAGAAGTGGATGTGCGGCGCGGACGGGACCGGGATGCTGTACGTCGAGCCCGCCCTCCGCGAACGGCTGCGCGTGGTCGCGCCGAGCTGGGTCTGCTTCGAGGACACGACGCGGGGCCTGGACTCAGCGCTGCACGACGACGGCCGCCGCTTCGACGCCCCCTCCCTCTCACGCGAGGCGTGCGCCTTCTCGCTGGCGTCGGCGCGCGTCCTCGACGACGCCGGCGACATCCACGCGCGCGCGGCGGCGCTCGCCTCCCAGCTGGCGGCCGAGCTCGCGGACCGCGGGCGGACCGTCGCCCCCCGCCACGAGACGACGCTGGTGAGCTGGCACGACAACGACGCGCCGGCCACCCGCGACCGGCTCGCGGCGGCCGGCGTCGTCATCCGCGACCTCCCGGGCACCGGCCTCGTGCGCGCCTCCGTGGGCGCGTGGAACGACGAGAGCGACCTCGAGCGCCTGCTCAGCGCGCTCTGAGCGGCCCCGACAGCCGCTCCAGCCCGACCTGCTCGGCCAGCATCCGCTGCGGGTAGGCCTCAGGCGGCGGCGCGGGCGCCTCGAGCCGCGCGCGCTCCTCGGGCGAGAGCTCGAGCGAGACCGAGCCGAGCAGGTCCTCGAGGTGCTCGAGCGTGCGCGGGCCGATGATCGGCGCCGTGACGCCCTCCACCCCGAGCAGCCACGCGATCGCCACC
The DNA here is from genome assembly GCA_036257565.1 of Solirubrobacteraceae bacterium. Taxonomy (GTDB): domain Bacteria; phylum Actinomycetota; class Thermoleophilia; order Solirubrobacterales; family Solirubrobacteraceae; genus DASSUW01. The sequence goes on from DATAFH010000054.1 coordinate 9,989, forward strand.
TGCGGCACGGTCGCGCCATGGTCGGCGGCGATCGCCTCGGCGGCGTCGACGACCTGGAAGTTGCGCTCCACCGCGCGTCGGTGGCGAGCCTCCTCGAGGTCGTCTTCGGCGTTCGCCATCCGGCTGCCCTCCGGCGGGTCCTCCCCACGCCGGTTGCGCCCCGACAGGAACCCGGCGCCCAGCGGCCCCCACGGGAGCACGCCGATCCCGGCCGCGCGCGTGAACGGCAGCAGCTCGGTCTCGATCGAGCGCTGCACGAGCGAGTACTGCGGCTGCAGGCTGACGAACGGCGACCAGCCCTCGTGGTCCTGCATCGCGACCGCCCAGGCGAGCAGCCACGCCGGGTAGTTGGAGGCGCCGACCGCGCGCACCTTGCCGGCCTGCACGAGGCCGTCGAGCGCCTCGAGCGCCTCCTCGAGCGGCACGGAGGGGTCGGGCGCGTGCACCTGATAGAGGTCGATGACGTCGACGCCCAGCCGCTTCAGGCTGGCGTCGCACGCCGCGCGGATGCGGTCGGGCGCCAGCCCCTCGCCACCGGGGTCGGAGACTTTGAAGCGCACCTTCGTGGCGAGCACGACCTCGTCGCGGTGCTGCGCGAGCCAGGGGGCGAGCACCCGCTCGGAGAGCCCGTCGTTGTACGTGTCCGCCGTGTCGATGAAGGTGCCGCCCGCCTCCAGGAAGCGGTCGAGGATCCGGTAGGCGTCATCGGTGGGCGTGGCGTCACCCATCAGCATCGCGCCGAGACACAGGCGGCTAACGGTCAGGGGTCCGAGCTGAGCGGCGTCCATCTGCGGGAGGCTAGCCTGCCCGGGATGCGGCGGATCTGCGTCTACGCCGGATCGAACCCCGGGACCGACCCGGCGTACGCCGACGCCGCCCGCGAGCTCGCCGCCCTGCTCGCCGAACGCGGCATCGGCCTCGTCTACGGGGGCGGGCACGTCGGCCTCATGGGCGTCCTCGCCGACACGGCGCTGGCAGCGGGCGGCGAGGTGATCGGCGTGATGCCGCGGGCGCTGATCGACCGCGAGATCGGCCACACCGGCCTCACCGAGCTGCGCGTCGTCGGCTCGATGCACGACCGCAAGGCGCTGATGGCCGACCTCTCCGACGCGTTCGTCGCCGTGCCCGGCGGCATCGGCACGCTCGAGGAGCTGATCGAGGTCTACACGTGGAGCCAGCTCGGCATCCACCAGAAAGCCTGCGGGGTCCTCAACGTCGCGGGCTACTACGACCACCTCGCCGCCTTCCTCGACCACGCGGTCGAGGCGGGCTTCCTCCGCCCCCAGCACCGCGCGGTGCTGTCGGTGGCTTCGAGCCCCGCCGACCTGCTCGACCGCCTGGCGGCGTACGAGCCGCCGACGGTCGCCAAATGGACGGAACTGGAGGCGACCTGATGGCCGACCCGACCCTGATCGTCATCGACGTCCAGCGGGCGTTCGACGACCCGTCGTGGGGGCCGCGGAACAACCCTGCGGCCGAGGCGCGGGTGGCCGACGCGCTGGCCGCCTGGCGGGACGCCGGCGCGCCGATCGTCCACGTGCGCCACTCGAGCGCGGGGTTGTTCGACCCCGACGCGGACACGTTCGCCTTCAAGCCCGAGGCCGCGCCGCTCGACGGCGAGCCGGTCGTGACCAAGCACGTCAACAGCGCGTTCATCGGCACCGACCTCGAGGCGCAGCTACGCCGGTCCGGCGCGTCCTCGGTGGCGCTCGTGGGACTCACGACCGACCACTGCTGCTCGTCCACGGCGCGGATGGCGGGCAATCTCGGGTTCGAGACGTGGGTGCTCGGCGACGCGATGGCGACGTTCGACCGCCGGGAGCCCGACGGCTCGACGCTTCCGGCCGACCTCATGCACCGCGCGGCGCTCGCCAGCCTCCACGACGAGTTCGCCGAGGTGCTCGCCACGGCCGACGCCGTCGCGCGGCTGCGCCGCTAGCGTCTCGCCGCCCGGGTACGGACTCTCCTGGCGGTGCGGGCGAGGACAGCACCTTGCTCAAGCTGGTTTCCCGGTGAGACCCCACTCACCGATGCGCCGAAAATAGGCGCGCCGCCGCGTGATGCGGGATTGCGGCTCGGGTAAGCTCAGGAGAACCCAGATTCCAGTGGAGGGAGGAGGGTTTGCGCGTTCGGGTCCCGATGGCCCTCATGGTCGCGGTGGTTGTATGGAGCGGAGCGGTCACCGGCCCGCCCTTCGCCATGGCGCAGTCGCAGGGCGGCCCGGAGGAGCTCTGGGACGCCTACCCGCTCGCCGAGCCCGAGGACCCGCGCCCGGCCCCCACCCCGACGGCCGCGGCTGAGCGTTCGCGGTCCCTGCCCGCCGCAGCGATGGAGGACGGCTGGCCGATCGCCGTGCTGCTCGCCGGAGCGCTCGCGGCGTTCCTGGTCGGGGTGCTCCTGCCACAGCTCCGGCGCGACGGCCCGGCCCCGGTGCCGGCGCAGCCGCCGCCGCGCCGCAGGGTGACGCCGCGACGCTTCACACCGTCCACGGACGAGGAGACCGTGCGTGATCGTTCTTCCCACGGACGGTAATCCAAGGAGGCTGAGTGCCTGATCTATCGCGCAAGGATGTGCTGCGAGCCGGATTGCTCGCGGGCGGCGGAGCCGCCGCCGGGGCCGCGCTGCTGGCCGGCCTGCCACAGGGGGCGGCGTCGAAGCCGTCGAAGAAGCAGGACGCCGAGATCCTCAACGCCGTGCTGGTGCTCGAGGCGCTGCAGGCCGCGTTCTACGCGGACGCGCTGGGGCGCGCGTCGCTGACCGGCGAGCTGCGGGAGTTCGCCGAGGAGGTCGGCGGCCAGGAGCGCGAGCACGAGGAGCTCGTGCGCCAGGCGCTCGGCTCGGCCGCGCGGGACCCGCCGGAGTTCGACTTCGGCGACGCAACGGCGAGCGCCAAGGCGTTCCGGCAGGCGGCGATCGAGCTCGAGGACCTCGTCGTCCAGGCCTACAACGCGCAGGCCCCGAACCTCACCAAGGGCGCGCTCGCCGCGGCGGCGACGATCGTGTCCGTCGAGGCCCGGCACGCGGCCTGGATCCGCGACCTGGCCGGCAAGAACCCGGCCCCGTTCGCCTCCGAGCCGCAGAAGTCGGCGAAGGCGATCAACCAGGCCCTCAACGACACCGGCTTCATCAAGTAGAAAGGACGCTACCTCGATGTCGGATTTGACGCTCGCGGAGCTCGACCGGGACGGTGCACTGCTCGACCCGCTCGCCGCGCTGCAAGGGTCCTCGCGGGCCGAGTTCCTGTCCCGTGCCGCGCTCGGCGGCGGCGCCCTGCTTGGCGCGTTGCTTGCTCCAATCCCGGCGGAAGCGAAGCCGTCCCACAAGCAGGACGTCGCGATCCTCAACTTCGCGCTCTCGCTCGAGTACCTGCAGGACTCCTTCTACACGGAGGTCGAGCGGATGGGCGGCTTCCGAGGGCCGCTCGGCGAGCAGGCCCGGACCGTCGCCGCCCACGAGCGCGCGCACGTGGTGGCGCTGCGCGACGTGCTGGGCGGGAAGGCGGTGAAGCGGGGCCGCTACGACTTCAGGGGCGCGACGGAGAGCCGGGACGCCTTCCGGCGCACGGCCGTGGCCTTCGAGGATCTGGCGGTCGCCGCCTACAAGGGGCAGGCGCCGCGGATCGCGAACACCGGGTACCTCGTCGCCGCGCTCGGCCTCCACACCGTCGAGGCGCGCCACGCCGCGTGGATCCGGCGCCTGGCCGGCAAGACGCCGGCCGAGAACGCGTTCGACGAGCCGCGCTCGGCGAAGAGCACGCTCGGCGTGGTGGCGTCGACGAAGTTCGTCCTCCAGACGAGGAGCCGGCGATCGCCGCGCTTCACCGGCTGATCGCGGCGCCGCTCATCCCGGTCGCGATCCTGGCCGGGGTGGCGCTGGCGCGCGACGACGGATCGGACGCCCGCGAGCGGGCGGCGGCGCACGTGTCGGTGCCGGACCTCGGGCCGGCACCCTTCCCGGGGTTCAAGGTGGGCGACCCGATTCCGCTGGGCTCCGGGCGGTTCGAGTCGCGGTGGGCGAAGGTGCGCGTCACCACGGTCGCGCGGGCGGCGCCGCGGCGCGGCGCCCGAGCGGTTGCCCGGCTGTCGGCGCGCACGCCCGAGGAGACCACGAACCTCGTGCTCGCACTCAGCCGCGTGGAGGATGGGCGCGGGCGGCTGTGGGTGCGGGCGCGGCTCCCCGTGCTCCCGGCCGGGACGACCGGCTGGGTCCGGCGTTCGGCGCTCGGGGGCTACGGGGTGGTCACGACCCGCCTGGTGGTGGACCGGCGGGCGCTGCGGGCCACGCTCCTCCGCGACGGCCATCCGGTGTTCCGCGCGCCGGTGGGGGTCGGCACCCCGAGTGCGCCGACCCCGCGGGGCGAGTTCTACGTCCGCAACAAGCTCACCGACTACCGGAGTCCGTTCTACGGCCCGGTCGCCTTCGGCACGAGTGCCCGCTCTCCCACGCTCACCGACTGGCCGGCCGGAGGGTTCGTCGGGATCCACGGCACGAACCAGCCCGCGCTCCTCCCGGGCCGCGTCTCGCACGGCTGCGTCCGGCTCCGCAACGCCGACATCCGCCGCCTTGCCCGACTGATGCCCGTGGGCACCCCGCTCACCATCCGCTGACGGCCGCTCCTTGCGGCATCACCCCGCCTGAACTAGGTTCGCTCATGTGCGACGGCGGACGCAGCCCAGGTCGAGACGGGCTTGCCGGTGATGACGGACGCCGCCTCTGACGGCCGCTATGCGCTCATCGTCGCCACGGGCGAATACCGGGAGCCGCGCTTCCGGCCGCTGCGCGCACCCGCCGCGGACGCCGATCGCCTCGCCGGCGTGCTCGTCAACCCCGGCATCGGCGGCTTCGCGGTCGAGGTGCTCAAGGACGCCGAGGAGCGCGACCTCCGGCGGCGGATCGCCGCGTTCTCAGGAACCGGCAGACGACCGACGTCCTGCTCGCGCACTTCTCGTGCCACGGGGTCAAGGACGAGCGCGGCGAGCTCTACCTCGCGGCGACCGACACCGAGCTGGACCTGCTGGGGGCCACGGGCGTATCGGCCGCGTGGCTCAACGACCAGATCACGGGGTCGCGCTCGAGGCGCATCGTGCTGCTGCTGGACTGCTGCTTCAGCGGGTCGTTCCCCATCGGTCGTCGCGCGCGCGGCGGCGAGGGCGTCGACGTCCCGGGCCAGTTCGAGGGGCACGGCCGCGGGGTCGCGGTGATCACCGCGTCGAGCGCGATGGAGTACGCCTTCGAGGGTGACGAGGTCTCCGGCGCGGAGCAGCCCTCGTACTTCACGGACGCCGTCGTCGAGGGGCTCGAGACCGGACGGGCCGATCGCGATCAGGACCGGCTGATCTCCGTCCAGGAGCTCTATGACTACGTCTACGACCGCGTCCGGGAGCTCTCGCCCGGCCAGAACCCGAACATCAAGAGCGAGCTCCAAGGTCCGCTCTATCTCGCGCGCAGCACGTACCGCGCGCCCGTCGAGCCCGGGCGCCTCGACGACGACTTGCTCGCGCTGACCGAGCATCCGATCCCGGGCGCTCGCCTCGGCGCGGTCGACGAGCTGGCCGCGCTCCTCGGCTCTCACAGTGCCAGCACTGCGCTCGCCGCGCGCGAGGCGCTGGAGCGAATGGTCACCGACGACAGCCAGCGGGTCGCGGCGCGGGCCAGGGAGGTGCTGGCCGGCGGATCGGAGCCGGTCGATGCACCCGCACCGCCCGAGCCGCCACCGCCGATTCAACCCATACCCACGCCCGAGCCCGAGTCCGAGCCCGAGGCGGAACCCGAACCCGGGCCGGAACCCGAACCCGAGCCCGAATCCGCGGCGCCGGCGCCGAGCGAGCCGTCGCCGGCCGTCGTGCCGCGCCTTCGACGGCTGGATGCAGCTCCTGCGCGACTACGGGACGCTGCGGCGGCGCGAGGTGCTCGAGCCGGCGATCGGCTACGCCGCGGACGGGTTCCCGCGTTCTGCGGAGCTCGAGCAGGACATCGCCCGCTGCGAGCCGCTGTTCCGCGAGCACTGGCCGACCTCGGCGGAGACCTCGCTGCAGCCACGCCGCGACGGGCGGCTCCGGCTGCCGGGCTTGGCGGCGACGTACCGGCGGATCGTTGCCGAAGCCGAAGCGGCCGGTGACGAGCGCGAAGCGCAGATCGAGGCGGCGCGAGACGCGTTCTACCGAGGGTGGGTGGCCGACGCCATCGATCGCTTTGTATCGGACGGCGACGGGCTGCTCACCGCCGACGACCTCGCGGGCTGGAGCGCGTCATATGAGCCGCCGGTCACCTTCGACTACCGGGACGTCAGGGTGTGCAAGCCGGGGCCGTGGAGCCAGGGGCGTGTCTTCCTGCAGCAGCTCGCGCTGCTGGAGGGGTTCGCGCTCGATGCGATGCGGCCGGATGAATCTGTGCACACAGTCATCGAATGCTCGAAGCTGGCGTTCGCCGATCGCGAGGCGTGGTATGGCGATCCGGCGTTCTGCGAGGTACCGCTGGACGAGCTGCTGTCACGGGCATACAACAACGACCGACGGCGTCTCGTGGGAGCCGAGGCCTCGCTCGAGCTGCGGCCGGGCTCGCCCGGCGGCCGGGCGCCGCTGGTCCTCGAACCTGGCCGGCCGGAACGGGCCGAGAGTGTGGCACCAGCGGGCAGATGTTCTGGCTCGACGAGCGGCACCCGAACGGAATCGCTCCCGGCAAGCGTCCGCGGACGACCCTGAGCCCGACGCTGGTGCTGCGTGACGGGGCTCCCGAAACCGCCTTCGGCACGCCCGGCGGCGACGCGCAGGACCAGTGGTCGCTGCAGTTCTTCCTCGCGCGCGAATCCGGCATGCAGGCAGCCATGGACCAGCCGAAGTTCACCGGTGACCACGCGCCATCGTCCTTCTACCCGCGGGCCGCGCGCCCCGGCAGCGTCGACGCCGAGGCGCGCCTCGGCGGCGACGACGCGCCCTACTCCGCCTCGCCGACCGGCTCGCGGGATGTGCCCACGACGCCGAAGACGCGCCCCGGCACCTGGGCCGAGTAGTCGAACCACGTGAAGTAGAGCGGCGTCTCGTTGCGCAGGAGGTCGACCATCGGCGCGTACGCGTCGTAACGGAAGCTCACCTCCGCGGCGTTCAGATCCGACCTGAACCGGTTCGGCACCATGGTGATCCCGTTGCGATAGAACCTGACGAACGCGAGCAGCGAACCATCCGCCCTGTGCAGCCAGACCGTGGCCGCGAACTGGTTCGGGTCGCCCGGCGAGATGACATTCGCCTCGTAGCTGGCGATCTGGGTGCTGGTGACAGGCATGGTCCCTACGCTCCCAGAATCGGCGTGGCGCGGCCGCCCGCGGTCTTGGTCACCCGAAGCGGGTGATTCGGCCGATCAACCCTTGACTGCCGCCGCGCGGTCGTGAACTGTCCGCATCGCATGCGGCGCCGGACGATGGGCATCCTGGCGGTGGTCGGGCTCGTCATCGTGGCGCCCGCGTACGCCGTCTCCTTGTCGCCGACTCCCGCGCCCCTGCCCGGCGGCACGTTCCAGGCCGCCGACGGCAATCAAGCTGCGCCGTCCGCCCTGACGGACTGGGCGCCTGAGAACGCCGCGGACCGGGTCACGCACGCCCCCGATCCCAATGCGCAGGACTCGGCCTTCACGGGCGGTAGCAAGGAGGACGCCCCCGGAAGGTGGGACCTGACCACCGAGGCGGGCGGCGTCAACCCGGCGAAGGCGAACATCCGAGACGCCTGGGGCACGCTCCAGCAGCCTGCCAACCGGACGTTCCTGAACCTCGCCTTCGCGCGGGAGACCGCTCAAGGGACGACGTTCCTGACGTTCGAGCTCAACCGCGACGCACGGCTGTGGGACAACGGCCGCGCACGCATCCCGTGCCGTACCACGGGCGACCTGCTCGTCTCCTACGAGCCGCAGGGCAACAGCGTCGAAGTCATGGTCGAGCGGTGGGTGACGACCCGCGCGGACCCCGAGTCCGGTTGCGCGGCCGAGGGTCGGCTCGAGGACGCGAACGACGTCACGCCGAACGTCGACGTGCAGGGCGCCCTGAACGCGGCGGCGATCGCGAACTCCCTCCCGGGCGCCTACGGAAGCTCGATCCCGGAGGAGCGATTCGGCGAGGCGGGGCTCGATCTCGCCGCGGTGCTCGCCGATGGATTCAGCGACCGGTGCTTCGCCTACACGTCGGTCTGGACGCATTCGCGGTCGTCGAACTCGGACTCCGCGAACATGCAGGACTACGTCGCTCCCGAGCTGCTGGAGGCGCGGCGGTGCGCGGCCGCGGGCACGAAGTTCTTCGACCGCAACGCGAACGGCGTCCGCAACGCCGGTGAGCCCGGGCTCCCGCGGTTCGTGATCTTCGCCGACTACGACGGAGACGGCATGCGCGACGCGGATGAGCCGTTCGCCGTGACCGACGACGCCGGCCGCTACGTCATCGACGACATCCGCCCGCCCAGCGGGAGCTACACGCTCCGCGAGACGTTCCTGCCCGGCCGGCGCGTCGCGCGGCGCTGGCGCTGCTCATTCCCCGCCGCGGTCGCGCCGGGACCGCTCGGCTGCGGCCACGGGCCGATCGACGTGGCGACGGAGCCCTTCGCCCGCGGCCGTGACTTCGGCAACTGGTACCCCGCCCGGCTGCGTGTGCTCAAGCGGCTGTACCCGGCGAGTGATCCCGGACGCTTCGACCTGCTCGTGAACGGCGGCGTCATCGTCCCGGCGGCAGGCGACGGCGCGGCGCGGACGATCGCCGTGGCGCCGGGCACCTACGGCGTCGCGGAACGAGCGGTCGCGCCTACCGATCCGGGCGCCTACCGGTCGACCGTCGAGTGCAAGCTCGGCACCCGCCGCACGGTCCGGCGGTCCGGTACGACGAGCTCGATCGCACTGCTGGCCGGCGACACCGGCGTGTGCACCTTCCGCAACGCGCGGCTGAGCGCTCCGGTCATCGTGATCGACAAGACCGGGCCGGCCATGGCCGAAGCCGGGACGACGCTCCGCTACCGGCTGTTCGTGGAGAACATCGGGGCTGTCCCGATCGCGTCGGCGAACGTCGACGTCGTCGACGAGGCCTGCGATTCGCCGCCCGAGCTCGACGACAAGCGAGGAGACACGTCTCCGGGCGCGCTCGACCCGGGCGACGTCTGGATCTACTCGTGCTCGCGCGCGACCGCGGCGCCCGGCGACGAGTGCGTCGCCCGCACCGTCACGAACACGGGCGAGGTGAGCGGCACGGCCAACGGCAGCACGGTGACGGACAGCAGCACGATCTCGACCGTCCTGACGTGTCCCGAGCTGCCAGTCGAGCCCGGCGGTGAGGTCGCCCCGCCGGGGCCCGACGTTCCGCGGGCGGGCGTCGCGGGCAAGGTGGCGTCGCTGCGTCTTCCAAGTTGCCTACGCCGCGGGTCGCGGGTGATCTACCTGGTCTCGCGGGTCGCGTCGCTGCGCCTCTTCGTCGGCGGCGAGCAGGTCGGCGGCGTATCGGTGCGGCCGCTTGGGAACCGCGTGGTGATCCGTGTGCGCAAGGACTTCGCGCCGGGGCGCTACCGCGTGACGGCGCGCATCCGCTACCAGCGGGGCGCCGGCACCCCGCCCGTGCGGATCACCCGCACGGTCCGCATCTGCGGGCGCCCTGCCCCGATCGCCTGCCCAGCGGCGGCCGAAGCGCGGGCGAGCTGCCTCGGGATCCGGCCGAGGCGCCTCGCGCGCTGATCGTCGAGAGGCGCCGACCGGAATCGAACCGGTGGCCTCGTCCGGGCACGCCCTCGAGCCAAATCTCTGAGCATGGGTCGAGCGCCAGGCGGCGGACGCCGTGCGGCTCCATCGGCCGCGGTTCGACGTGGGTGATGCCCTGTGACTCGGTGGGGGAGTGCATGTTCCGTTCTTGGTCGACCTCGCGTCGGCAGGCCGCGGCTTGCCCTCCTACCTTGCCCATCAGCGGAGCCGCCGCGGTTCCGTCAAGGGCAGCCCGGCAGGGCCGAGCGCAGCGAGCCGCGAAGCGGTGCCCTTGACGGGTTCGCGCGGCGGAGCTAGCCGTACGGCGCCCGCTGACGTCGGCGCGCCACACCTGAGAGACCTCATGCGTCGGACGGGCCGCGCGGACGGCGTGGCGGGCCGGCGAGGACGGCCGCTTGCGGCCGCTTGCGGCCGCCCGCAGCCGGGCCGCGGGCGGGGAGCGAAGCGAGCCGCCCTTGATGTCGTAGAGAAACTCCTCACGGCCGCGGCAGCCGATAACCGCCGACACGGCGCCGGCACGGGCGCCGCGAGTCGGGCTGTCTCAGCGATGCTTGACGGCGCTGGCTCAGGAGCTGCTTGACTAGGCGAGTCCCCGTCGCGGAGCGCGTCGGTGCGGTGAGCGTGGTCGCGTAGCTGCATGAGGACAGTCGAATATGTAAAGCGCGGTACAACGCGCGACACAAGACGGACACATTTCAGCTGAACGTGAGCTCCGACTGACAGTGCCGGATGCCGCGGCGGCGCGCCGGACCTTTGACGCGATGTCGTTGGCGTGCAATGTCAAGGCGGAGCCCGGACCCGGGGCGACAGCACGAACTTGTTCGCACCAGCAAGCAAGCCGCAGCCGAGGGCTGGCCCTCCCCCGGGTCGATTCTTGAACCGTGGCGTCCCGCCGCTGAGGCGGACACCCCAACAATCGCCGCGGGTAGTGGTCCCCCAGTGGTCCCCTCGAGCACTTCGGCGATGACGACCGGCCGTGCCGCGGAGCTGGCCGGGCGACAGGGCGACCGAGGTCGATCTCTCTTCACCTTCCGCGACGGCTGATTGTTCGCGGTCGCGCCTATCGGCGACACTGAGATGCTGACCACGGCTCTCGGGCCCCGGCGCCGGTGACTCATCGGCGTGCTTGCTCCCGCTACCTGACCGCGACACCATCGAACTGAGAGGCCCCATGAGCCAGCCACGACCCACCGATCCGATCGGATCCATTGGATGGACCGAACGCACCGGGGGAGTGCTGACCGCTCGGGAATGCCTAACACTTGCCCGGCCGCTGCTGCGGGGGGAGCTCAGCATTCTTGCCGGCCGTCTCGCGATGGTGCTCCGAATGCACTCGGGACGCCGGAGGTCCATCGATCCGGCGAGCCTGGTGCCTCCCGACTCCCCTCTCGCAAGAGATGCCGAGGTCGCCGCG
>DATAFH010000055.1:0-3344 GCA_036257565.1 Solirubrobacteraceae bacterium
ACGCCGACGGGCCGGCGGCGCACCAGCATCGGGCCGCGGATGCCCTCGCGCTCCTCCTCCCACGGGTAGGTGCCGGCCTGGGCGGCGTGCCAGTCGAGGTACAGCTTGGCGGCGACCGGCTGCCAGCTCGCGATGGCAAGCGGGGAGCCGACCTCGAGCGTGATGGTCTGCGCGAACCGCTCCGCGCGCTCGCCGATCAGCTCTCCGGCGCGGATCATGATCGCCGCCCGCTCGGAGGGAGTTGATGAGGCCCAGGGGCCGGCGTCGACCGCCGCCCGCGCGGCGGTGACCGCGCGGTCGACGTCCGGCGGGCCGGCCAGCCGGACACGGGCGATCGACTCCTCGGTAGTGGGGTTGACGACGTCAACGCTGCGGCCGTCGGATGGCTCGGCCCACTCGCCGCCGATGTACAGGCGGGTCTGCTCCCCGATCGCGGTCATCGCTGCACGAAGCCTTGGTAACCGTTCGCGGCGACGCTCTCGCAGTGCGTCCGGTACGCGCCGACGCCGCCCAAGTAGGGCATGAAGACCCGCGGCTTGCCGGGGATGTTCGCGCCCACGTACCACGAGCCGGCGCGCGGGAACAGCGTGGCCGCGGCGACCTCGGCGACGTGCGCCACCCAGCCGTCCTCGGCTTCGGGCGTCGCCTCGATCGTGTCGAGGGCCCGTTCTCGCAGGTGGCCGATGCAGTCCGCGATCCAGTCCACGTGCTGCTCGATCGACAGCACCATGTTGCTGAGCACCGACGGGCTGCCAGGGCCGGTGACGAGGAACAGGTTGGGGAACCCGGCAGTCGCCAGGCCGAGATACGTGCGCGGCCCGTCGGCCCACTTGTCCTTCAGCGAGCGGCCCTCGCGGCCCTCGATGTCGACGTCGAGCAGCGCGCCGGTCATCGCGTCGAAGCCGGTCGCGAACACGATCACGTCGAGCTCGTACTCCGCGTTCGTGGTCTCGATGCCGCCCGCGGTGACCCTCACGATCGGCGCGCCCGAGACGTCGACGAGCGTCACATTGTCGCGGTTGTAGGTCTCGTAGTAGCCGGTGTCGACGCAGATGCGCTTGGTCCCGACCGGGTGGCTGGTCGGGCACAGCGCCTCCGCGGTGGCCGGGTCCTCGACGACCGCGCGGATCTTGTCGCGCACGAAGTCGGCGGCGGTGGCGTTCGCCTCGGCGTTGACGACGATGTCGTTGAACGCCAGCGTGACGCCCCCGATCCCGCCCTGCGCCCAGCCTCGCTCGTACGCGCGCTCGCGCTCCTCCGGCGTCGCCTCGAGCGCCGATCGCTGCGACAGCACGTCGGGATGCGAGGTCGGGGCGCCGCTCAACGACTCGCGTGAGCGCCGCCGCCGCTCGCGATAGTCGGCCTTGATCGCGCGCTGAACCGCGAGATCCAGCGGTTCGTTGTGCGCCGGCATGCTGAAGTTCGCCGTCCTCTGGAACACGTACAGGCGCTCGGCTTGCTTCGCGAGCTGCGGGATCAGCTGGATGCCGGTCGAGCCGGTGCCGATCACGCCCACGCGCTTGCCGGTGAGCTCGACGCCCTTCTCCGGCCAGCGTGCGCTGTGGTACCAGTCGCCCTCGAAGTCGTCGAGCCCGTCGAATGCGGGCCGGTGCACCGACGACAGGCACCCGGACGCCATCACGCAGTAGGTCGCCGAGTAGCGAGCGCCGGCCTCCGTGGTGACCTCCCAGCGCTCGTCGACATAGCGCGCGCCCACGACGCGCGTGCTCAGCCCGATGTCGCGGCGAAGGTCGAAGCGGTCGGCGACGTGGTTGAGGTAGCGCAGGATCTCCGGTTGGGTCGGATACCGCTCGCTCCACTCCCACTCCTGCTCGAGCTCCTCCGAGAAGGAGTACGAGTAGTCCATCGACTCGATGTCGCAGCGGGCGCCTGGGTAGCGGTTCCAGTACCACGTGCCGCCGATCGCCTCCGCTTGCTCGAGGATGCGCACCCTGAGGCCGAGCCCGCGCAGGCGGTGGAGCGCGTACAGGCCGGCGAAGCCGGCGCCGACGACGACCGCGTCGAGCTGCACCGGCGGCAGCTCGCGGTCGATCGCTCGCGCGACGAAGTCGAGCCCGGCGGCGCTCGCCGGCAGGAGGTCGCCCATCATGAAGAAGCCGTGCATCTGGCTGTCGAAGCGCTGGTGCTCGACACGCACGCCAGCCTGCGCCAGCCGCTGGGCGTAAGCCTCGCCCTCGTCGCGCAGCACGTCGTGCTCGGCCGTGAGCACGACCGCCGGCGGCAGGCCGGCGAGGCTCGGTGCGCGCAGCGGCGAGGCGTCCGGGCGCGAGCGCACCGACGCGTCGGGGGCGTAGTGGTCCCAGAACCACGCCATCGTCTCGCGACCCACGAGGAGCTGGCTGGCTGGGTCGCGGTACGACTCGGTGTCGAGATCGCAGTCGGTCACCGGATACACGAGCACCTGCAGGGCGATCTCGGGGCCGACCTCGCGAGACCGCTGCGCCACGACCGCCGCGAGGCAACCGCCAGCGCTGTCGCCGGCGACGATCAGCGGAGCCGGGCCGCCCGCGATCGCCTCGATGTTGGCCGCCGTCCACTCGAGCACCGTCCATGCGTCCTCGACCGCGGTCGGATAGCGATGCTCGGGAGCGAGCCGGTAGTCGACGAGGACGACCGCGCAGCCGGTCGCGGCGGCGAGCCGGCGGGCCAGCGCGTCGAACTGGTCCAGCGAGCCGAGGACCCAGCCGCCGCCGTGGTAGTAGACGATCACGCCGCGCGGGCGCTCGCTCGGGACGACCAGCCGTAACCGCATCGCACCCAGCTCGACGTCCTCCACGCGCGCCACCGCGGGCCCGCGGCCGTAGAGCTCGACCATCCGCGCCCCGGCCTCCCGCGCATCGCGCGGGCTCAGCTCGTGCAGCGGCGGCAGGCCGCTTGCCGCCAGCTCGGCGATGAACGTCGCGCTTGCCTCGTCCAGCATCGGTCACGACCTCCTGAACTTGGGAATGACGACGTCCGCGGAAACCGGCTCGAACGTGACCTCGAGCGGCATGCCGATCTCCAGCTCGTCGTTCGCGCAGCCGACGACGTTCGTCGTCATGCGCACGCCCTCCTCGAGCTCGACGACGGCGATGTTGTAGGGGACCTCGCCCGCGAAGGCCGGGTCGTACACCTGGTGCATGAGCGCGAAGCTGTAGAGCGTGCCGCGTCCGGTGGCGGGCGCCCACTCGAGGTTGGCCGAGAAGCACGCCACGCACCGGGGCCGCAGCGGCGTGCCGATCCCGCCGGTCGGCGACATGAAGGTGCCGCAGTCGCGGCAGCGCCGCAGCAGCAGCACCCCCCGAAGCGCGCCGTCGAAGAACGGCCGGCTCTCCGCGTCCGGA
>DATAFH010000056.1:0-67534 GCA_036257565.1 Solirubrobacteraceae bacterium
GAAGCGCATCGGCACGGTGTGCTCCATGCGGCCGCCGCCGACGGGCTCGTCGTTGACGTACAGCGTCACCTCGCCGCCCGTGGCCGGCTTGGGCGCGTCGGCGGCGAACTCCATTCGCACGTTGACGCTGCCGGTCGGCAGATCGCCCTCGGACTCCTGCTTGTACTCCTGTACGCCCACGAACGAGTAGGTGTGCTTGAGCTTGCCGTCCGCCATGAAGAGCGCGAAGCCGCCGAGCGCTGCGCTCCGAACAGCTTCTCAGGCCCACCACTCCCGCACGCCCAGTGCTCGACAACGGGTCCTGGAGCATCGTCGTCTCGAACTGCCGCACTTCCGCCACGGCGCGGTCTCCGCCACGCTCGATGAGGAAGTCCGGCGTGCTGGCTGGTCGCTCGGCCAGCTTGAGCTCCGCCTGGTAGTCGGGCTCGTGCTTCCACGAGTAGCCGTACTCGTCCAGGTAGGTGGCGAAGCGCTGCTCGGCCGGGTTGAGCTGCGTCACAGCAGAGAGTGTGGCGGTCCATCCGGCGCGCTCCGGCGCTCGGCGACGGCTGCCGCTGGTGCCGCGCGCGTCCGTGTCCGCCAGGCCATGCCGGCGAATGAGGACTCTGGGGAGCGCACGCCGGTACGGGCTCACGAGCACCAATAAGCAGGCGGCGTCGGCGCGCGGCGCGACCGATCCTCGCCGATCCGACACCACCCCGGCCGGCGAACCCCGCAAACCAAGTTCACCTCGCCGCGGGTGCCGAACCCCGGCAGCAGGTAGCTCGCAAGATGGCGAAACCCAGACTCGAACCGGGGACACCACGGTTTTCAGTCGTGGACCAGAATCTCTCTAACAGCGGCGAAATCCCTGCAAATCCGCTGGTTCTCTGGTTCTCGCGGTTGCCTGTCGGGAGCTCGATGTCCGCAAATTGCGTTCTTTTCTCGCCAGTTTGGGCACCGAGATGCGGTTCGGTGCCCAATCGGGCCGGTCTCTTTGCCACACGCCGAGTGGCGCGGAGCCGTACCCGCCATCAGCCGCTCACGGCGCTCACCGGTGCGCGACCACCGTCGCGTGCTCGCGGTCCGCGGCGTCGAAGACAGTCCCGAAGTCGTCCTTCATGCTGACGACGGTCCAGCCGCTCGTGCCGGCCTTCTTCAGCGCTTGCTCGGCGCCGCTGGTGTAGGCGAACTCGCGCTCCGCATCATCGTGGAGGACGAGCAGGCGAAGGCACGGCTTGTCCTGATGCTGCGCGAAGTCGAGCATCGGGATGTCGCCGTTCGAGTTCCCGCCGGCAAGCAGCGGCCGACGGCCCGTGCGGCTCCAGATCTGGATCGGCTTCTGCGGCCCGTCGTCGAGGAAGCCGAGCTCTGCCTTGCGCGTGATCGTGCCGCCCTTGTCGTCGCTCGCGTACTCGAGCACAGTCGCACTGCCGGTCACGCGCCCAGGCGGGATGCCGAACAGCTCCTGGGTGATCGGCCGCATGAAGTCAGCGCCGCTCCCGGAGACGATGTGATTCGAGAACCCGTTCGCCTCCAGGTAGCCGAGCAGCTCGACCATCGGTGCATACGACGTAGCGAGATACCCACGGCCGAGGGTCGGGTGTTGCGCGCTGCGCAGGAACGCGTCCGACTTCGCCACGAACTCCTCGACACTGATCCCCGCATACGCGCCGGAGATGCCGCCGAGGAGGAGCTTCGCCTTCGTTTCATCACCGGCGTAGTGCTCGGCGATCGCCTTGCCGAACCAGCCGTTGTCGTGCTCGTGGGCCGCCTTCCAGGGCTGCTGGTCCCGGAGCTTGGGATCAGCCTTGGCCATCTCCGCCAGCCGGCGGACGAGGAAATCCGCCTCGACCGGGACGGGCTGCTCGCACCACAGCGTGCCGTCGGCATCGAACACGGCAATGCGCTCTTCGACCGGCACAGCGCTGGTCACCGTCTGTTCTACGAACTCGAGAATCGCCGCCTTTGCGGCGCCCTCGTTCCAGCTGGGAAGTAGCTCCTTGCCGTTCATGATCCGGTCTCCTTTTCCCGAGGGCGCGGGCTCTGGCCCGCGCCCCCGAATTCCTGATCGTCAGTCGCGCGCGAACGCGGCCGCAACCTCCTTCTCGCGGTCGACAAACGACTCGCCGGAGACGTTGACGATCACCTTCTGGATCGTCCCGCCGACGAACGCCCACGGCGCATCGCCGGGGTAGTCGTCGGTGACCGGCTCGCCCCCATCGCGGCCGATGTTGAGGCCCTCACCGGCGAGCGCGAACTTGCCGGGCTGGGTCTTGATCTTCGCCTCGCCGACCTTCTCCTTGTTGAAGTAGAGGCTTAGGGTGCCCGTGGTCGGCATCCCGTCGCCCTCCTTCTCGAACGAGGCCGAGAGGCGAACGTCACCGGTCGGGATCGGCTTCTCGGACTCGACGTACTGGTCCTCGATGCCGACGTAGTTGTAGTCGTACTTGAGCTTGCCGTCCTTGATGTACAGGGCGTGGCCGCCGAAGCGGCACCCGTGCGCGAACAGCACGCCCCCGGCGTCCTTCGTGTCGATCGTGACGTCGGCCGAGATCCCGTAGTTGCGGTTGCGGACGTTCACCGCAACCGACTCCGGCACCTCCGCGCAGCCCGGGTAGTAGGTGTACTGGTCGCGCGGCTTCGAGACCTGCGGTCGCGCCGTCCCTAGCATCTCCAGCGCGTTCCGAGACTCCAGCGGCAGGGCGTTGTACTTGCCCGCCTCCGACCACCACAGCGCGACTAGCTCGGCCAGCTTGTCCGGCTCCTTCTCGGCCAGGTCGTGACACTCGCTCGGGTCGGTCTCGGTGTTGAACAGCTCCCACCGCTGCGTCGCGAACTCCGCCCACGCATCCGGCATCGCGGGCGTCACCGACGCGGCCTTGTAGCCGTCGTGGTAGATCCCGCGGGTACCGAGCATCGAGTAGAACTGCGTCTCCCTGCCCGGTGCCTTCTCATCGTCGAAGGTCGCTTTGAAGCTTGCCGACAGGCGAGTCGTGACGAGAGAATGGATCGGCCCGGCGGCGGGCCATTCCCGTGTCGACACCCCGTAACGCACCCCCACCCCGCGACGACGACGGCTCTGAATCCGCGATCAGCGCCGTCGCGCGGCTCGCTTCGGGCGCCGTCAGGCTGGCGCTGCGACCGGCCACCGAGGCGGTCGTGGTCGTGGGTCATGTCGAGCGGCGCGCGCGGGCGGCGGCCGGGGAGATGGCCGGGCAGGTCGCGGTGGCTGTCGTTGATGGGGTGGTCGCGTCCCCGTACGCCGAGCGGGTCGTCGACCACGTGCTGGACAGCCCGCTCGCCGAGCACGCCGTCGGGCGAGCGCTGAGCGGGCGACTGGTCGACGCCACCGCGCGCGACATGGCGGAGCTCGTGGATCGCGTGCTCGCCGACGGGAGCGCCGAGGAGCTGGCCGAGCGCATGCTCGAGCGTCCCGAGATCGGGCAGATCGCCGCACGGCTGCTCGAGAGTCCCGGCACCGAGCGGTTCGTCGCCCAAGTCCTGGACAGCCCGGGCGCCGACCAGCTCGTCGCGCGCGCGCTTGACAGCCCGCGCGTCGAGCGCCTCCTCGATGACGCGCTCGCGAGCGCGGGGATGGAG
The DNA here is from genome assembly GCA_036257565.1 of Solirubrobacteraceae bacterium. Lineage (GTDB taxonomy): Bacteria > Actinomycetota > Thermoleophilia > Solirubrobacterales > Solirubrobacteraceae > DASSUW01. The sequence continues at coordinate 3,583 of DATAFH010000056.1, forward strand.
CGATTGGTCGCACGGATCGTGGAGAGCCCGGCGATGGAGCGCACCGTCGGGCAGGTGATCGGGAGCCGGCTGTTCGACCAGCTGGTCGTGCGTCTGCTCGAGAGCGAGGAGTTGTGGCTGCTCGTCGACGAGATCGCCCAGAGTCCGGCGGTGACCGACGCGATCACACAGCAGAGCCTTGGCTTCGCCGACGAGGTGGCCGACGAGGTCAACGTGCGCACGCGACGGGCCGACGCGATCGCCGAGCGCATCGCGCGCCGGCTGCTGCATCGCCGCGCTCGCGTCGAACCGCCGCCGCCATCGCCACCGCCGTCGGCGGTGCACGCGCCATGACCGAGCCGAGCCCCAGCGCGCCGCGCCGCGGCGAACTGCCACCGCCGCGCATCGTGGACACGGGGAACGGCGCGGGAGAGCGCGCGGCGGCGGCCCACGCGATCGCTGAGACGAAGGCGCAGGCAGCCGCCTCCGCGCGCCTGTACGTGCCCCACGCCACCGAGCACGGGGCAGCCGACTACACGGGCTTGGTGACGCGCGCCATCGCGTTCGGCGTCGACGCACTGATCATCGATGTCATTGCCGCGGGCGTCGCCGCGATCGTCGCGCTCGCGCTGAACCTCTTCCAGGTCCCGGAAAAGGTCGACTCGGCGCTGATCGCGATCGGGGCCGTGGCGCTCGTCCTGTGGGGCGCGGCGTACTTCGTGACGTTCTGGTCCACGACTGGCCAGACGCCCGGCGCGCGCGTCATGCGCTTCCGCGTGCTCGCGCCCGGCGCCGACGGCGGACGCATCGGCCCCAAGCGCGCGATCGTCCGGCTGATCGGCATGGTGCTCGCCGCGATCCCGCTGCTGGCGGGCTACTTCATGGTGCTCTTCGACGATCGCCGCCGCGGCCTGCACGACTACCTCGCCGGCACCGTCGTGATCGACGCGCCGGACACCGAGACACCCGTCCGCCGCCGGCGCGCGCACCCGCGGCCGCCGGCGGTCTGACGCGCCGCGGGCGAGCCCCGTGGCTCAGGTGGAGCCCGGCAGCTCTTGAAGGGCGGACCTAACCTGGACGCCGACGGGGTTCCGGCACGACCGCATCGAGGCCGAGAAGGACTTTTGGGCCGCCGCGGACCGCACTGACGCCGTCTCGCTCCACGTCGACCACGCGCTTTCCGCAGGCGCGCGCGAGGACGTGCGTCATCTCTCGGTGAGCCTCGATATTGCCGCGCTCCTGAGAGACGACGGGTTTGCGCAGCGTGCCCGCGAGACGCTCGAGCGATACCGCCGTCCCGGGGCCGTGCTCATCCCGGCCCACGCCGCCACCGCAGCTCTGGAGGCGCTGGTCCGCGGCGTTTGGGACGACGTCCCGGTCCATGCCATCCCGCTCGGGGCTTTGCCGGGGCTAGTCCGCGAGGTGGTGGCTGCGGCCGACCACGTGCTCATCGTCGACGATGTCGTTATTTCGGGGCAGACACTCTTCGGGCTGCGCGCGCGCGTGTACGACGTGTCCCAGGCGATCGGTCGGGGCATCCGGGTCTGGGGATTCGTTCCGGTCGCGCGGCCCCCGTCGCTGCAGGAGTGGAGGCGGCTACGCCAGCGCTACATGTACGTGAGCGACAACGGGCTCGAGCACTCGCTGCACTGCGCCCAGGAACTGGAGCTCCCGCCGCCGGGGACGGGGCACTGCCCGTGGTGCCGCGAGCACGTGCTGCTTCAGCGGACGTTCGAGGCGCTCGAGGGTCTGGCCCTGGACCGTGCCCGAGAGCGCGAGACTGTATTGCGCTCTACACCGCTGATGCCGCCGCTCACGCCCGGCGGCGTCTCCGACGAACTGGCGTCAATCGAGGCCATCGTTGGCGACTTGCGCCCGCGCGCTGCATTCGCCGCGATGGCCGCGCAGGGGCAGCACATCAAGAACTGGCTCAACAGCCACCGCCAGGTTGCCGAGTTGGTCTACTTTGACGTGGAGCTGCTGCTCAGCGCAGTCTTCGACGCGGCGATGTTCGGCGGCCTGATGCGCACGCTCGACGCGCGCAACGTGCGGGCCCGACCCGCGAGATCGACTTGGCCGCTGCCATGCAGGGCAAGGAGTGGCCTCCCGGGATGTTGGCCGAACTCGCGATCGCGGCCGCCGAGGGCAAACTGCCGGCTTCCGGCGTCCTGCGGTACCTCGAAGGCACCGACGATGACGGGCTTCTCGGGCTGTTCCGGGCGCTGGCGCAGCGGTCCTGAGGACGGGACGGACCCTGCAATCATGCCCCCGGTGATCTCGCCTGTCGAGGACTTCAGCGCGGCGGAGCGTGAGCGGCTGCGGTCGCACTTCAGCAACCTCGACGAGCCGGTGTTCGCGCTGGTCGGCCTTCCGGAGACGGTGAAGGCGGCTCTCTTTGCGCGCTACTCGCGTTACCCCGGCACCCTGCGGCGACTGTTCCTCGACGAGTTCGCCGATGACGTGGCCCCTATCAGCAACCGCGCTGGCACCGGAGAGGGCGCCCGGGCGGGTGCGCTGTTCCAGCGGGTGTTCGTCGGCGACGGCGACGACTCGGTCGCGCAGCTGGGCGGCGCGCATATCGCGTGCGAGTACGTGTCCAACATCATGACCAAGGTGCTCGAGCGGCCGCGCTTGGGCGCCTATCTCGAGCAGAGCACCCGGTACATTGCCTACGACGCGCCGGTCAGGGGCTTCGGCTACCGCTACTACCGCGATCCGCAGCTCGGGCGCGGCTACGAGGAGGCGATGGAGTTCCTCTTCGAGACTTACGCCGCGATATTGCCGCGTGTGGAAGCGTGGGCGCACGAGCGGTTCCAGGCCAGAGCTGAAGACCCGCCCGCCGCGCACGCTCGCGCCGTGCGCGCCAAGACGCTCGATCTGATCCGGGGGGTCCTCCCGGCCGCCTCGCTGTCGCATGTCGGGATCTTCGCGACGGGTCAGAGCTACGAGCAACTGATCCTGCACCTGCTCGCGCATCCTCTGCCCGAGGCGCAGCGGTACGGACGCATGGTGCTCGAGGCGGTGCGGGCGGTCATCCCGTCGTTCGTCGCCCGGGTAGATGGTGCTGACCGCGGCGGCGCCTGGGTCGAGTACCTGCAGAGGCGGGAGGCCACGACGCGCGACATCGCGGATCGCCTCGGGCTCCGTGCCTCGGCTGAGGACCGCGACACGCCAAGCGTACGGCTGCTGCGCGTCGCGGGCGACGAGCGCGATGCGCTCGCGGCGTTGGTATTCGAAGCGAGCGCGTTGGGTGAGGCGGAGACCCTCGCCGGGCTTGACGACCTCGCGGAACACGAGCGCGCCGTCCTCTTCGCCCGCCTGATGGGTGACAGGACCAACCGGCGACACCGCCCTGGGCGCGGGCTGGAGACCCTCCACTACCGCTTCGAGATCGTTTCCGACTACGGAGCATTCCGCGACCTGCAGCGCCACCGCATGCTGACAGTCCAATGGCAGGTGCTCCGGTCCCGGACTCGGAGCCGACGTCCCCGCGGAGTTGGACGACGCCGGCGCTGGCGACGACTACCGTCGCGCGCTCGAGCGTTCGGCCGCTGCCTATGACGCGCTGGCTGAGGACGGCCACGGCATGGCGGCGTCGTATGCCGTCTGCCTTGCCTTCCGAATCCGCTACGTGCTCGAGCTAAATGCGCGAGAGGCGATGCACCTCATCGAACTCCGCTCCGGCCGAGAGGGCCATCCAACCTACCGTGCATTTGCGCACGAGATGCACCGGCTGATTGGCGAGGTTCACCCGTTGGTAGCCGGCGCCATGCGCCACCTCGACGCCGAAACCGAGCCACGGCTCGAGCGCATGCTCTCCGAACTGCGCACTGAGCACCGCAGCGGCGGACGGAGCGCTGGCGGCGGACTTACGGCCGCCGAGTGATCGCTCCGGTGGGCGTCTAGCCCCTCCTTCGGTGCGGCCAGCCATCTCGGCCGGCGTCCTGGCTGCTTCTCCGAGCCCCGCAACCCTCAAGTAGCCTCAAGAAAAAGGAGACAAAAAGGAGACGGCGGCCGAAAAATGCGCTCGGCCCTCCGGCCTCGCCGCGCCGCCGCGACGAAAAAGGGTAGTGATTTCCAGGGCCGTTTCCGATGGCGAGACCCGGACTCGAACCGGGGACACCACGATTTTCAGTCCTGAGACCAAACCTCTCTAACTGGGCCAAAAAGGCCTGCAATCGAGCGGCTTCTGGTTGGTAGCCCTAGGGAAGCAGAAGTTGGCTATTTGCGAACTTTTGCGTTGCAGTTGGGTACCCAGATCAGTTTTGGTACCCAATCGACGCCGATGGCCGCGACGTCGCCCCGTGAACGCCAGACCGCGTGTGCGACTCGGAGTCCCCGCCGCATCGTGCAGTGCGCCGGTCAATCACGATGTCGGTGTGCGCTCTGACGATCGCGCGCGTCGCACGCGCGCGCGTAGCGATCGCATCCGGCGCAAGGGAGGAGCAAGCGCCGTCTGGCACGCGCTCCCGTTCACGTCTACCCCGTGGGTGCGGAACAGCGCGAGCCCCTCGCGCGTCGCGTGACCGGCAAGCCAGCGCGACTCGATGCCATGGCCGCGCAGCGCCAGCGAGAGGCGCAGCGCCCCGAGCTGCGCGCCGCCCGGCTCGAGCACCGCGATCACGCGCGCCACTCGCATCGGCCTGCACGCTAGGCGCCGGCGATCCGCACGTTGTGAAAATGGTTGGTCCTGGCGCGTGTGGCCGGCTAGACCGGCGCGACGTGTTCACCCCGCGCGCCGCAGACGGTTGTCCTGGCCGACCTACACGAGTTGCTGCCCGCCGTCGATGTCGTAGGTCGCACCGGTGAGGGCGCTGTTGGTCATGAGGTGGATGGCGAGCGCGGCAACGTCGGCGGGTCCGACGACACGGCCGATGGGAAGCGTGGCGCGGAGCTGGTTGCGCCGCTCCTCGAGCTGATCGCCGAGCAGCTCAGCCGACAGCGGCGTGTCGACGAAGCCGGCGGCGATTAGGTTGACCCGTATCGGTCCCAGCTCGATCGCCAGGTTGGCCGTGAGTGCGGGCAGTCCCGCGGTGAGCGCCGAGACGATCGGGCCGCCGACGTGGGGGCGTCGGGCGTCGGTGCCGGTCATGAACAGCAGCGTGCCGCCGGGCCGTACCTTGCCGGCCGCTTCGCGGGCGACGTGGAGCGTGAGCCAGAGATGCTCGTCGACCTCGCGGTGCGCCCGGGCGAAATCCATGTCGGCCAGGCTCGTGTAGTAGGGCCGGCCGGCGGTGACCATGACGTGGTCGACAGGTGCTGGCAGGTTCTGGAAGAACTGCGCTAGGCGCTCGGGATCCGCGGCGTCGAAGGCGGCGCTGTCGAGGGCGCCGAGCTCACTCGCGGCGCGCTTCAGGCGCTCGGGATTGCGGCCGGCGAGGATGACGTCGGCCCCCTCGGCACGCGCAGCCCTGGCGGTTTCGAGGCCGATGCCGGCGCTGCCGCCGATCACAACGACGGTCTGGCCGGGCAGGGCCGGTTCGCGCTGCGTGACAGCGCCGGTGGTTGCGGTGGTCATGCTTCCTCCGTTCGTGGAACTCCCGCCGAATCGTCGTCGGTCGCGATCGTGGCGATCTGCGTGTGGGCGACGGCGATCTTCGGATAGAACGCGGCGAGCTCTAGGTGCTGCTGGTGCTCCTTCGGGCGGCAGTGGCCGCGCGCCAGCGTCAGGATCAGCGGGTCGTCGCCCTGGATCTCGCTCAGCGTCCGGGGGACGCTCTCGGGGTCGGGCAGCTCGTGGTCGGGGAAACGTGCCGCCGGCGGCGATGTCGGGGCGCAGGGGTCGATCCTCCTCGGGTTCGCGCCTCCCGCGCGGCCGTCGCGCAAGCCTAGACGACGAGCTGAGACCCGACGGCCGGTCGGGGGTCTCCGCCTGCGTGGTGCCGCCTATCGCGGCTCCGCTGCGCCCTCGGCTGCGGTGCATCCAGCGGCTCGCGAGGTCCGACAGGGCTGCGATCCGCTCGAAGCCATCGGGGAACAACAAGGCCCGCCTCCTCCATGTAGCGCCCCGCTATCTCCAAGGCCTCCTCCTGCGTGCTGGGGCGGGGCGGCCGGGGCCGCCCCGCCCCAGGCGCGAGAGGCAGTCAGGCGTCCGGGCCGAGAGCCGCGGTGATGTAGGCGATCGCTTGGGTGATCGCGGCCTCGGCGGCGTTGGTGCCGCGCAGCGCGTTGAGCATCACGAAATCGTGGATGGTGGCGTCGTAGCGCGTCGCGGTCACGTCGACGCCGGCCTGGCGGAGCTTCGCGGCGTAGGCCTCGCCCTCATCGCGAAGGACGTCGGCCTCGGCGGTGATCACGAGCGCCGGGGGCAGCCCGGCGAGCTGCTCGGTCGTCGCGCGCAGCGGCGACGCCGTGATCTCGTCGCGTGCGGACTCGTCGGTGGTGTACTGGTCCCAGAACCATTGCATCGCGTCGCGGCGCAGGAAGTAGCCCTCGGCGAACTCGTGATAGGAGGGCGTATCGAACGCCGCGTCGGTGACGGGATAGAAGAGCACCTGCGCCGCGAGCTGCGGGCCGCCGCGCTGGTTGGCCATCAGCGTCAGCGCGGCACTCATGTTGCCGCCGACCGAGTCGCCGGCGACGACGATCCGCGACCCGTCGAGCGCCTTCTCGGTTCCGTGCTCGGCGACCCAGTCAAGGACGGCGTAGCTCTCTTCGATCGCGACCGGATAGCGGGCCTCGGGCGAGAGGCTGTAGTTCGGGAACACGACCGCGGCGCCGGTGCCGACGGCGAGCTCGCGGATCAGCCGGTCATGGGTGTGGCTGTTGCCGAACACCCAGCCGGCGCCATGGACGTAGAGGATCACGGGCAGCGTGCCGCCGGCGCCTTGCGGCCGGAGGATGCGAATCGAGACGGCGCCCGAGGGCCCACCGGCGATCGACAGGTCCTCGATGTCGACGTCGGGCGTTGCGATCTCGCTCGACTGCACCTCATCGACGGTCTTGCGGCCGACGACGGGACCGAGGTCGAACAGGAACGGTGGGTTGGCGGTCGCCTCGGCGAACTCCTGTGCGGTGGGTTCGAGGACGACGCGGGTGGTGGTGGTGGTCATCTTGTGCTCCTTTGTGATCGGGGGATTCGGTGAGGGTGGATTGCGGCCGGCTGGCGGTGACTGCCCGGCCGACCGGAAGGCGGCCGGATCGGCCGATGTCGCGGGCGCCGTCGAGCATCAGGTCGGCGCGCCGGCCCGACGTGTTCGGGCCGGCGCAGGTGCTTCTTGGTTGAGCTCGGCGGCGCGAGCGTCGCTGGCTGCGGCTGGGAGGGTGGGCTGTCGGTCTCGGCGATGGTCAGCCGACGCTCAGGACGGGGTCTGACGCGGTGGCGAGGCGGCGACGGCGCCGCGCGAGCAGCCCGGCCTGGATGACGAAGTCCGCGCCGCCGGTCGCCGCGTAGACGGCGAGCATTCCCAGCCTCGGCTGGCCGCCGGCCGCCGCGATGAGGTAAGCGACGCCGCCGATGATCGACCCGCCGCCGGCGAGCAACATCGGCCACTGCCTGCCGAACTGCGCACGGCGGCGGAGGGCGACGACGAGTTGCGCCGCACCGGTGATGGCGGCCCAGGCGCCGAAGACCGCGACGACGTCCGCGACGCTCCCGGTCGCGGCCACGGCTAGCGCGATGGCCGCGACCGCGCTGACCGCGGCGTTGGCGAGCAGCAGCCGCCGAGCCGATCCGGGCTTGCTGTGCGCGTCGATCAGCGACGCGACCGTGTCGATCAGCGGATAGAGGACGACCAGGACCGCCGCGCCGACCGTCACGCCGGTCGTCACGGAGTCCGAGGCGGCCGCGAACACCGCGGCCCAGGCGATCGCGACGAGGCCACGGATGAGGAAGAGCTGCATGACAATCTCCTTTCGATACACAGCGATGTGTTGTGGAATGCGAAGGTACACCCCTCGACGCGATCTGTCAAGATTGAGGACACAGCTATGAGTCGCGAAATCCCACCCAAACGCAAGTACGAGCTCAAGAAGCGCGCCGAGGAGATGGCCGCGACCCACCGGCGCATCACCGAGGCGGGGATCGAGCTGCACGGAACGCTCGGGCCGTCCCGCACGACGATGAGCGCCGTCGCCAAGCGCGCAGGCGTGGAGCGCCGCACCCTCTACCGCCACTTCCCCACCGAGAGCGACCTGTTCGAGGCCTGCTCAACCCACTTCTTCGCCGCCAACCCGTGGCCCGACCTCGACGACTGGCGCGCGATTCGCGATCCCCGGCAGCGACTCGAGCGAGCCCTCGACGAGCTCTACGCCTACTACGAGCGCACCGAGCCGATGCTCGCCAACGTGCTCCGCGACGCCGAGCTCGTCGACTTCGCCCGCGACGCCGTGGCCCCGCTGCACGCCTACCTCGAGCAAGCCGCCGAGGTTCTCACGGCCGGCCGTCGAGTCCGCGGCCGAAGACGAGAGCTCCTCGCGGCAGCATTGCGCCATGCCGTCGCCTTCTCGACCTGGCGCTCGCTCTCGACCAACGACGTCCGGCGACCGGAAGCCGTCAAGCTCGTTACCGCGCTCGTCGAATCCGCAGCCACGCCGGCGGCCAGCCGTGCGCCGGCCGCTCGAGCCGCCCCTCGACGTCGCCCATGAGCTTTCTGCCGGGCCGATCGCCCCTGCCGCCCAGGCCGAAGCAGGCGCCTACGCGCGGTCTATCGGCGCGCTCGGAGGTCGTCCCGAGCGACCGTCTCGGTGGCGTTGATCGAGACGCCTGCTCGGTCACGGGAGCAGCAGCGCCGGTCGCGTCCGGGAATTGCCTTCTCCGACGTATCAAGGCAGCAGCCTCAGCTGCTGAGCTGCACGGGAAGGACCAGTCGGTCCGAGGCTCTTGCGATTCAACGGGAGCGTGCTCGCCCGCGCGCATGCCACGCCGACGATCTTTCGATCAGGCCTGTGCGGCGAGCGGCGGCTTGCCAAGCGTGGGCATGTCGCGCTCGTGTGCGCCGCTGCGTCGAGCCACTTCCAGGCCGGCGTCCCAGCCCGGAGCGCGACCGCGCGGTGGCGGTCGCAGGAGGTCTGTGGGTAGACCTGCGGTGGCGATCAGCCAGGCGATCATGGAGTTCGAGTTCCACATCTCGCCGGCCTTGAGCTCGTCGCGTCCCCAGACGGGTGTGGGTACGGTCGTGATGAGGTCGAGTAGCTGGCGGGTGGCCGGGGGGTCGCTGGTGAGTCGGCGGGGGCCGCCGACTGCCCAGTCGAGATCGGGGATTGATCCGCCGCGCCAGCAGCGGATCTCGTAGCGAAACAGGCGCAGCCAGCCGGCGTAGCGGCTGCCGACAGGGCCGGTCGCGACGACGCCTCGGCTTGCCTCGTCGGCGTTCGGCGAAGGCGCGATTTCGATCGTGTAGCGATCGCCGTCCAGCTCGACGACGAGCGCTGCGTGATAGAGGTCGCATCGTTGCCGATGCTGGCGCGCGGCTTCGATGGCCTCGAAGACGCGGCCGTTGAAGCGCACGCAGTGACCACCCGCGCCGAGCGGGATCCAATACAGATCCACGGCGGCTGTCCTCGATGGCTGCATAGCGTTTGAAGCATCACCAGCAGAGTCCCAGGCGGCATCCGGACTCGCCCGCATGGCGAGTGTGGATTCCCCGCGAGCTGTGCGGCGGTGCGGCTTGATGGCCGGCTCGTCGATTGCCGCGCGGACCAAGCTGTGTCGTCTTGACGGCTGACGACCGTCCGCGCGATCGCCATCGCTCTGCGGTGCGAGACCAGGTACGCCGCTCCTGTCTGACGCTGTTGGGAGCGTGATCTGCGCGTTTCTACGCAGGGGTTTGCGTGTCCGTTCCGGATGCCGGTCTCGAGCGGGAGGCGGATGCTTCGCGCATGCCCAGTCGTGGACCCATCGCCGTGGCGGCTGCGGGGCTCGCGCTGCTCGGGATGGCGCGTTACCGGCGCGATCTGCGGTGCGACTACGAGCGGCTGGCCAGGTTCGAGCCGTCGGTGATCGAGACGCCGTTCGGGCGCGTGGAGTACGCGCAGGTCGGCGAGGGACCGCCCGTGCTGGTCGTACACGGCGTGTTCGGCGGGTTCGACTTCGGGGTCGGTGTCGGGCGGGCGAACGTGCCGGCCGGTTACCGGATCGTCTCCCCGTCGCGGTTCGGGTTCTTCGGATCGCCGCTGCCGCCGGATCCGTCGCCCGCCGCGCAGGCCGACGCGTTCGCGACGCTGCTCGATCACCTCGAGATCGGCGAGCTGCCTGTGGTGGCGTTCTCGGCTGGCAGCTCATCGGCGGTGCAGCTCGCGCTCCGGCATCCGGAGCGCGTCTCGCGGCTGGTCTTGATCTCCCCGAACTCGCCGCATCCCAAGCCGCTGCCCAAGCCGCCGGCGCTGCTGGCGCCGATCCTCTTCAGCCAGCCGGTGTTCTGGGCGCTGCGGCTGCTCGCGCGCTCGCGGCTGGAGGGCATGTCGGGAACGCCGGCGGGCTTCGTGCCCGACGCGCGCGAAGGTGCGGCGCTGCGGGCGACCGTCGACAGCCTGTTCCCGGTCGGCCCGCGTGCGCGCGGGACGATCTACGACGGCTACATCGGCAACCTCGACATCGCGACCTATCCGTTCGAGTCGATCACGGTGCCGACGCTCGTCGTCGCCGCCGAGGACGACACGCTCGCGCCGTACGCGGACTCACGGGCGATGGCCGAGCGGATCCCGGGCGCGCGGTTCGTCACGGTCAGCCGTGGCGGACACGCGCTGACCCAGCTCGACGCCGGCGCTCGCCGCGCCGTCGCCGAGTTCATCGGCGCGGCGGGAACGGCCGTGGCTCACGAAACCCCGGTCCTTGCCGAAGGAGGTTGATCGGACATGGGCGCCTATCTGTTCTTCGTCGTCTGCACGGGCGTCTGGATCGTGTTCGGCTGGGCGCTCGCCAGCAGGCCGGTCGTGCTTGACCGCGCGTGGGCCCGCGTTCGCGGGCTGCCATTGATCGCGAAGCCGGTCGTGTGGGTCGCGTTCTTCCCGTGGCTGAGCGGCCTGGCCGTCTGGGAGAGCCGCTGGGGTACGCCGCGCGCGCGGCGCATCGCCGTCGCGCTGGTGGCGCTCGCGTTCATCGTGTTCTGGTCATCGCTGACCTTCGGAGGAGGTCGAACCTCATGAGCACCACTACAGCCCATCCCGCGCGCCACGGGCGCGTCGGGGGCTTCGGCCACTTCGTTCTTCACTTCTTCGAGATGTGCATGCCGATGTGCATCGGCTGGGCGGTCGGAGACATCCTCTACTTCGCGCTTGCCGACCAGCTCGGGTCATCGGATCCATTCACCGACTGGCCGCAGCTGTCGCTGGCGGTCGTGACCGTCAACATGACCGTGCCGATGGTCGTCTGGATGCGCTTCCGCGGCATGGCCTGGCGGCCAACCGCGGAGATGGCGGCGGCCATGGTCATCCTCGCCCTGCTGATCCTCCTCGCCGGCTGGACTGGGATCGTTGCCATGGACACGCTTCCGTGGCTCGCCCACGGCCTGATGATGCCGGCGATGCTCGTGCCGATGCTGCTGCGGCTCGACCTCTACACCGGGCACGCGATGGGAGCCCACGGATGAGCACGAGCGCCGCGCGCCACCCGTCCGCGCGGACGCCGTCGGGGCTGTTCGCCTACGCGAGCTTCGCGATCATGGTCGGCGGCTGGGTGGCGTTCGCGGTCGCGCTGGTCGCCTCCCAGCAGACGCTCGACGACGTCTGGACATCGGTCCGCGACCTGCCGCTGATCGTCGAAGGCGTGGTCTGGCTACTCGGGTTCCCCTTCCTCATCGGCCTTGCGATCTGGCAGGCGTCATGGGACGAGGCCGTGCGCCTGAGCCTGATCGCCGTGCTGGCCGTCGCGTACACGTACATGTTCGTCCCGCGGGTGCGGAAGCGATGAGCGCGGCGCTGCCCCGGTCACCGGCCGGGCTCAAGTCCGCTCGGCGACCAGGTCGCGTGGCGTACGCATTCCTGGCCGCGGTGTTGCTCGTGTCCGCGGTCGCGCTGATCGTCGTCTGGGAGGCCGCGTGGTGGCAGACGGTTGCGTTTGCGCTCGGGCCTGACCTCGCCGTGCTTTACGGAATCGCGCCGGGCCTCGCTCGCGGGCAGCTGCACCCGCGCGCAGTGTCGCTCTACAACGCACTGCACCGGTTCTGGGGGCCGCTCGCGCTCGCGATCGCGGCTCTTGCCGCGGGACTGCCGCTCGGCTACGTCGCCGGCGCGATCGCCTGGGGTTTCCACGTCGCATTTGACCGCGCGATCGGCCTGCGGCCGCGCTCCCGCGACGGCTTCCAGCGAGCCGAGAGCTGGTGAGCGAGGTGCTCGAACTGGAGTCGCATTGAGGAACGGAGGGTCCGATGCCATCGATCAAGCACGCCGCAGATGAATTCCTGGCCAAGCGGCGGATCGCCGTCACCGGCGTCTCACGCAGGCCAGAAAACCACGGCAGCAATGTGGTCTACAAGCGCCTGCGCGAGCGCGGGTACGAGGTCTTCGCGGTCAACCCCAACGCCGACCGGGTCGAGGGCGATCGCGCCTACCACGATGTGCGCTCGATCCCCGGTGGCGTGGACGCGGTCGTGATCGCGACCAGGCCGGAGACCGCCGAAGAGACGATGCGTGAATGCGCCGACCTCGGGATCAAGCACGTGTGGATGCACCGCTCCTTCGGCGCCGGCAGCGTCTCGGATACGGCGACTGAGTACGGCCGCGAGCGCGGCATCACCGTGATCGACGGCGGCTGCCCGTGCATGTTCGACCCCACCGCCGACGTTGGCCACAAGGCGATGCGCTTCGTCTTCACGCTCAACCGTCACGTACCGAGACAGGTCGCGTGAGATGACGACGAGATCCGAGCAGCCCGACATGCACGAGCACACGGTTCTGATCACCGGTGCGACCGCCGGCATCGGCTACCAGACGGCGCGCGCGCTCGCACAGCGCGGGGCACAGGTGATCATCACCGGCCGTGATGCCGGCCGTGGTGAGCAGGCCGCCGCAGCGATCGGGAGCGAACGCGGCCACAGCACGGTGCGATTCCTGCGCGCCGACCACTCGACCGTGGGCGGCAACCAAGCACTCGCCGACCGCGTGCGAGCCGCGTTCCCGAGTCTCGACGTGCTCGTAAACAACGTCGGCGGCGCCTACGCGACCCGTTGGGAGACCGCCGACGGCTACGAGGCCACGCTGGCGATCAACGTCGTCGGGCCGTTCGCGCTGACCGCCGAACTGGTCCCCCTACTGCAAGCGAACGCGCCCGCGCGCTGCATCAACGTCGTCTCGGCCGCATACCGGATGTGCAAACGCGACCCGTTCGAGGACGTGCAGTCGAGCGAGCGCTACGCCGGTGCCGAGGCCTACGCGCATACCAAGCTGCTGAACATGCTCTTCACCTTCGCACTCGCGAAGCAGCTGACAGCCGAGCGGGTGACGGTGAACGCCGTGCATCCCGGCCTGTCCTGGACGCAGATGACGCAATCGATGACCCCGGAGACGATGGGGTTCCCCAAGCCGCTGTGGCCGGTTCTGCGGCTGCTCCAGCGTGCCGGATCGCCCGTCAGGGCCGGCAGGCGCGTCGCCTCACTCGCCTGCTCCCCACAGCTGGGCTCGTATACGGGCGAGTACTTCACGGGCGGCGCCAGGCCCAAGCGCCTCTCGCCCCGCGAGCTCGACGGCGCAAACCAGGAGCGGGCGTGGGAGCTCGCAGCTCAGCTGGTCGCCGATGCGCCGACCGACCGCCAGGCACACCCGACCGAACGCGTGGTGAGCGCGTGATGCGCTTCGCGTACGTCTACTTCATGAAGCCCGAACCAGACCGAGTACGCGCGATCGCGCCGCACCATGCCGCGTACTGGCAACAGCTCGCGCTTCGCGACTACCGCGGCGGCCCGTTCGCAGACCGATCTGGCGGACTGATCACCTTCGCCACCGAGTCACCCGAACGCGTCGAAGAACTCGTAGCGGGGGACCCCTTCCTTCGCGAACGGCTGCTCGAGCGGCATGCGATCAAGGAGTGGATCGTCGACACCGGTCCAGCCTCGCCGCGGACCGTCCACGTACGCGGACCGCGGCCCACGTCAAGGCAGTTGCTCCATGAATTGCGGGACGTGGCGGTCGCCGTACCGCTTGCGCTGGTGGCGCCCCTCATCAGACCCTGGCACGCACGCTGGGGCGCTTCCGACGACGAGGTCGCCGCCTCGATGCCAGGCGATGAACTTGTCCCCGGCTGTCAGGTCAACTGGACGCGGGCGATCACGATCGAAGCCGCGCCCGAGTCGGTGTGGCCGTGGCTCGCCCAGGTCGGGTTCGGAAAAGCCGGCTTCTACTCCAACGACCTGCTCGACAACGTTGCGCACCCGAGCGCCGACCGCATCGATCCGCAGCTTCAGCGCGTACGCATCGGGGATTGGGTTCCGATGTTCAGCAAGGTCGACGCGACCACCGCCTTCAGGGTGCACTCCTTAAAGCCGCGGGAGTGTCTGGTATGGAGCAAGCCTGACAGCACCTGGGCGTGGACGCTCGCGCCGCTGCCACGGCGCCGCACCCGGCTCGTGACACGTCTTCGGCAGCGCTACGACTGGAGCGCGCCCGGCGGCGCGCTCGTCAGCGTCGCCCTGATCGAGCTCGGCGACTTCCCGATGATGCGGCGGATGCTGAAGGGCATCAAGGAGCGTGCAGAAGCCGCCGGCGCAAGCTGAACCCTGCGCGCGTGCCCTGCTCCTCTTGCCTGAGACTGCCGGGTAACTCTGGTGTGGCGCGTCGCGGCAATGAAATCTCCAATGACGGGAGCGTCTCGGGCCTCGGCGCCCGCCTACCGGGACGGTCACGTGGAGCCTCCCGCTCCAGCTGCCAGGCAGCAAGATCCCGTGACCTGAGCGGCGTTTCGCCCCTCACACGGTGATGACGATCTTACCTTGGGTGTGTCCTTCTCCCTGGTGCCGAAGGGCTTCCGGGACCTCACTCAACTCGTAGCGCCGATCGATCACCGGCGCGAACTTCTTGGCCTCGACGAGCTCCTTGAGAACAGCCAGGTCCTCCCGGTTGTGCCTCACGACGAACACCCGCATCCGCTGGCGCACGAACGGCGACAGCAGGAGCGCCTTGATCTGACGAGCGAGCCCAAACCAACGACCGAGGTCGCGCACGCCGACCAGGACGTACGTGCCCCGCCGCGTCAGCGCTCGCCGGCAGTCCGACAGCGAACGGCTCCCAATCAGGTCGAGCATTACGTCGTAGCGCTGCTCGGCCTGGGTGAAGTCCTCCTTCGTGTAGTCGATGACGTAGTCGGCGCCGATCGACCGGACGAGGTCCACGTTCCTCGTGCTGCACACGCCGGTCACGTCGGCTCCGAACGACTTCGCGATCTGCACGGCGAACGTGCCGACGCCGCCCGATGCACCGTTGATCAACACCCTCTGCCCCGCCTGCACCTTCCCCTGATCGCGAACGGCTGCGAGGGCGGTGAACGCGGAGTCTCCGACCGCCGCCGATTGCTCGAACGTGAGGTTGGCCGGCTTCGGCAGCAGGCTGCTCTCCGCGGCGCGGGCATACTCGGCGAAGGCGCCCCGGCACCAGCCGAACACCTCATCGCCCGCTCGAAACTGCTTGACGTTTCTGCCGACCGCCTCAACCTGACCGGCGATATCGAGTCCCGGTACCGGGCGCCTGGGCTTACGCAGGCCGAACACCGCGCGCATGACGTACGGCACGCCCCTCACGAGGTGCCAGTCGCCGATATTGACAGCCGCCGCCCGCACCCGCACGAGCACCTCGTCGTCCTTGACGACCGGCCTGTCGATGGCTCGGAGCTCCAGGACATCAGGGGAGCCGTACTTGTCTTGGACGATCGCCTTCATCGCGTTCTCCTGGCCATCGCCAAACATGGTGCTTCTCCTTGGAAGTCCCAGTTACCCCGGGCCGATGGCTGGCCCGACTCTACCCGGCGGGGTTTCCGGGCCGCTGGGCCGGCCGCCCGCTGGAGCGTCAGGCAACCGCTCGGTGCAGGTACCGACTCCCGGCCCGAGCAGCGGCCGCGTTCCGTCTTGCCGAGCCGCGCTTCCGCTCGCCCTCGTTGCGAGCGCATCCGAGGCTGGTTTGACACGCCCGAAATGGACGGAGGCTGTCGCACAAACTCCGAGCCTTGGAGAAATCAACAACCGCGGGCTCGTGCAGCGCCGTTGTGCCTACGGCGCCATGCCGTTTCAGGGCGCGTCTCCCGGCCCGCTCAGTGGACTCGTTGGACGAACCGACAACGAACAGCCGCCGACGCGGATTTATGCGACAGCCTCGACGACGAGCAGGCGCCCGCCGTCGCGCGATCGGCGCTCGTCCCGCTCCTGCATTTGTGGAGAGCAGTAGCGAGACCCTCATTGCTCGTATCCATGCAACTCGGACGCGCCAGCGGTCATCTCCCGCACCCGCGGCGCGTTCCTCCTTTCGTGAACGCAAGCGAGCGTCGCCGAGTTCAGGCGTCGCCCTGGACGTGGATCTCAAGGCGTCCGTCGAGCGCATCGCGCTCGAGGGTCGAGAGGCCCGTGTTGATCTCCTGTCTCGATGTGCGCCCGGCGTTTCCGATGACGACGGAAATCGTGGTCACTTCGTCTCTAACAAGCCGCGAACGCCCATCAGCACTGGGCTTTCGGTCTCCAACTCGAATTACACAGGGCCTAGGTGCCCAATCGAGTACCCGTTGATCGCCTCGCCGACGCGGTCCGAGAAGCAGTAAATCGCGCAACTCTGCGGGTTTCCGATGGCGAGACCCGGACTCGAACCGGGGACACCACGATTTTCAGTCGTGTGCTCTACCAACTGAGCTATCTCGCCGTGGCGGCAAGAGAGCCTAGCGCGGCGTTGCGAGCCAGAGGAACCGGCGGGACTGCGGGTTCCAGGGGCCA
The DNA here is from genome assembly GCA_036257565.1 of Solirubrobacteraceae bacterium. GTDB lineage: Bacteria > Actinomycetota > Thermoleophilia > Solirubrobacterales > Solirubrobacteraceae > DASSUW01. Next base: position 20,403 of record DATAFH010000056.1, read on the forward strand.
CGGTCGTAGTCGCCGAAGCGCTCGGTGACCCGCAGGCCGGCGGCGTCGAGCAGCAACTCGAGTTCCTCCGGGAAGTAGATGTGCCAGTCGAGGTCGGCGATGCGGTGCTCGACGCGGCCGTCCTCGCGGTGGATCTCGTAGCGGTTCGTCGAGTGGAGTGTCTGGGTCGCCGGATCGTACGTGTCCGTGTAGCTGCGCAGGAAGCGGGCGACGCCGTGGTCGGGTGCCGGGTGGTCGGCGTCGGCTCGCAGCGGAGGACACGGCTCGATGGCCTCGGAGAGGAAGTCGTAGTGGGGGGCGACGAGGTCGAAGGCGAGGGTGCCGCCCGGGGCGAGCAGCGACCGCACCGCGCTCAGGCACGCCATCCGGTCCTCGCGCGCCGCCAGGTAGGCGAGGGAGTTGAAGGAGACCATCACGAGGTCGAACGCCTCGCCGTCGAGCCCGGGCGCGCGCATGTCGGCTTCGACCACGCGGAGCGCGCTCCCCGGCGATGGCAGCCGCGACCGCAGCCGATCGAGGAACGGCGCGCTGCTGTCCAGCGCCACGATCTCGTCGGCGATCCCGAGCTCGGCGAGTGGCAGCGTGAGCCGGCCCGTGCCGCAGGCGAGCTCGAGCAGCCGCCGCGGCGCGCGCTCGCGCAGCACCGCCGTCCAGAACGCGAGGTCGAACGCCGGGTCGTCGGCGTTCTCGAGCTCGTAGAGCTCGGGGTCATCCCACATGGGCGAGACCCGCGGGCGGGGCGGAAGGGGCGGGCCAGGCGGCGCGCATTCGAGGGCTCGAGATCGCGATGACGCCCAGCATGCCAACTCCTGCGAGCGCGAACGTCGTCTGCACGCCGCCGAACGAGATCAGCACGCTCGCTGCGACGAACGACGCCGCGAAGGCCAGCGACGTGAGCGCCTTCTGCAGCGCGAACACGCGCCCGTGCAGGGCGTCGGGCACCGCGTGGCCGAGCAGCAGCCGGTCGTGCACGAGCGCGAACCCGTTGCCGAAGCCGCCGAGCGCGAACACCGGCAGCAGGAGCCAGAGCGTCGGCGCCAGCCCGCAAAGAACGAGGTCGGCGGCCATGCACGCGAGTCCCGCGAGGTACGCCCGCCGCCACTGGAAGGCGTGCGTGAAGCGCGCCGTCAGCGAGCCGAGCACCGTCCCGGCGCCGTAGGCGGCGACGAGCGCGGCGAGGCCGGAGGCGCCCGAGCCCAGCACGTCGCGCGCGAGTAGCACCTCGCCGACGTTGGTCACTCCGGCGAACGCCACCGCCGCGGTCGAGCTGGCGAGCAGCAGCCGCACCTCGGAGCGCCCGCTGAGCGCGCGCACCCCGACCGACAGGTCGGTCCACAGCGAGCGGTACTCGGCGCGTGGTCCTGTCGGGCGACCCTGCGCGAGGCCGGCGAGCAGGAACGCGGACACCGCGAACGAGATCGCGTTGGCGCCGAGGAGCACCGACGGCCCGACCACGGTCAGCAGCCCGGCGGCGAGCGCGGGGCCGGCCGTGAGCCCGATGTCGTCGAGCGCGCCGTAGAGGCCGAGGACGGCCGGGCGGCGCTCGCGCGGCGCGAGGGTCGCGACGCCGGTCAGCGCGGCCGGCGTGAACAGCGCGGCGCCCGTGCCCGCCAGCGCTGCGGCGAGGATCAGCAGCGGCAGCGAGCCGCCGACGGCGGCGAGCGCGAAGGCGAACAGTCGCAAGAGGTCCGCGGCGATCGCGCACGTGCGCCATCCGACCCGGTCGACCAGCGCGCCGAGCAGCGGCCCGATGAGGATCGCCGGCAGCAGGTCGGGCACGAGCACGGCGGTGACCGCCCAGGCCGAGCGTGTGTGCTCGTACGCGAGGAGCGGGAGCACGACGTGGGCGAGCCCCGACCCGAGGCACGACTGCGCGTGGGCGAGGAAGAAGCGCCGGCTCGGGGCGTCGACGATCGCCGCCCGCAGCACTCAGGCTCCCGCGGGCACCGTGACCCGCCAGCGGCGCGGCACGAGCCGCGATCCGCCGACGCCGTGCAGCAGCACGAGCACGCCGGCGACGATCAGGGCGTCCCCGACGCTGTAGACGTTGTAGAGCGGGAACCAGTCCGGGGTCGCGAACACGTCGCCCAGGAACAGCAACCGCGGGTCCTCGACGGCGCCGGAGTTGACGAACCCCTCGGCGCCCGCCACGTGGCCGGCCAGCTCGGGGTCGGCCGGCATCACACCGCCGTTGGCGGCGATGGCCGCGAAGTTCAGGAGGCCGCCGAGGAGGATCACCGGCACGCCGGGCACCCGGCGGTTCGACCATGCGAAGGCCCCGAGCAGAGCGTAGCTGAGCAGGTGCGCGACCTCGTGCAGGTGCGCCGGGCCGCCGCCCGGGATCACGGAGATCACCACGACCTGGACGCCGATCCCCGCCAGCGCGAGCCACGGGCGCCGGAGCCGGAGGTCGGCGAGTGCCGTCAGTTTCCCGCGCGCGAGCGGGACGGTGAGCAGGCAGGCGATGAAGACCAGTCCGAGCAGCATCTCTCGACCGGCATCGGCGCGGCGCGTCGGGCGCTCACTCCAACAAGCGTCCAATTGCTCAGCATTGTCCTCGGGGGCGCCGATGAGTGCCGTGATTCAGGGCTTCCGGAAGGACCGGAGGCCACAGACAAGGAGGTCTCCAGATGAAGGCACGCCTTTATCGCACCGCTCTGACCGTGAGCATCGTCGCCGTCCTCCTCGAGGGCCTCGGCGCCGGGTTCAAGTGGGGCTAGGACTCACGTCCTGCCGACCGCTCTGTTCCGCACCGACCCTTCGATCCATGGAGGAAACGACACACATGAAGGTTCTCTACGGCCGTAAGTGGTAGGCGGGAGGGTGCCGTGAGCCGCCGCAGGCGGCTCACCAGGGCAGGGCACCCTCCTCAACTCCGACCATGCGCTTCTCCCCATTCAGAGTTGCGCCGCTTCAGGCGTATGTCATCGCGGTCATCGGCCTCGGCGCGTTGTGCTGCGCCGAGGTCTTTCTGCTTGATGGCGACAATCTCGAGCACCTGGTGTCGGCGGAGATGCTCGTCTTCGCCGTCTGCGCCCTGGTCGGCGAGCTCGTCCCCATCAAGGTGGTCATGCGAGGTGTCGAGGGCGAGGTCACGACCTCCACGACGTTCGCCTTCGCGGCCATGCTCGTCGGCGGCCCGGCCTGCGCCATCGTCGTCCTCGTCGGCGCCTCGTTCGCGGCCGACGCCCTGCGCCGCAAGGCGTTCACCAAGCTGCTGTTCAACGGCTGCCAGTACGCGGTCACGCTTACCGCCAGCGCGTCGGTCCTAGGTCTGCTCACCGACGTCCCGCGCATGGACGGGTTGTTCCACTTCGCGCCCGGCGATCTGCCCGCCATCCTCATCGCCGCGACGGTCTTCTTCCTCGTCAACTCGACGCTCGTGGCGACCGTCATCGCGCTCGTCCAGGGCCTGCGGATCGGGCGCTATCTCGTGCAGGACTGGTTCTTCCAGGTCTCCACGGCGGGCCTCATGCTCGGGCTCGCGCCGATGGTCGCGCTCGCCGCCGAGTTCGCGCTCCCGTCGGTCGCCCTGCTCTTCCTGCCGCTGCTCGCCGTGCATCGCGGCGGCCGCCAGGCGATCGCCAAGGAGCATCAGGCGCTGCACGACGCGCTCACCGGACTGCCCAACCGGGTGCTCTTCCGCCACCGGATCGAGCAGGTGCTCAACGCCGGCACGCGTGCGGGCCGGCTCGCCGCGGTGATGCTGATCGACCTCGATCACTTCAAGGAGATCAACGACACGCTCGGCCACCATGCCGGCGACCGCCTGCTCCAAGAGGTCTCCGAGCGCCTGCGCGCCTCGCTCGACGAGCAGGACATGGTGGCGCGCCTCGGCGGCGACGAGTTCGGCGTGCTGCTGTCCGACCCCCCGACCCGCGAAGCCGCCAACGCGGTCGCGCAGCGGCTGCTCGCCCAGCTCCGCGAGCCCTTCTCGATCGACGGCCTCACGCTCGAGGTCGACGGCAGCATCGGCATCGCGTGCGCGCCCGAGCACGGCTCGGCCGTGGAGCAGCTGATCCAGCGTGCCGACATCGCCATGTACGCGGCCAAAGAGGGCGGCCGCGGGTACCTGTGCTTCGAGCCGCAGCTCGACCGCTACAGCCCTCGCCGGCTGTCGCTCGCGGGGGCGCTCCGCTCGGCGATCGCCGACGGCGAGATCGTCCTCTACTTCCAGCCCAAGGCCGAGCTGGCGACCGGCCGGATCGTCGGCGTCGAGGCCCTGGCGCGCTGGGAGCACCCGCAGCTGGGGCTCATCGGCCCATCGGAGTTCGTGCCGATCGCCGAGCAGACCGGCCTGATCTCGCCGCTGACGACGCACGTGCTCGAGCAGGCGCTCACGCAGGTGCGGTCGTGGCAGGAGGCGGGCGAGGAGCTGAGCGTCGCCGTGAACCTGTCCGCCCGCTCGTTCCTCGACGCGCAGTTCGCGGTCGAGATCCCGCGACTGCTCGAACGCACGGGGGTCGACGCCCGGCGGCTCGAGCTCGAGATCACCGAGAGCATGCTGATGCTCGACCCGGCGCGCGCGAAGGCGACCCTCGACCGCCTGAGCAGCATCGGGCTGCGGCTGTCGGTGGACGACTTCGGGACGGGCTACTCGTCCTTGGCGAACCTCAAGCGGCTGCCGGTGGACGGCATCAAGATCGACAAGTCGTTTGTGATCGACATGCCGCACGACCCGTCGGACGCCGCGATCGTCCGCTCGACCATTGACCTCGCGCACAACCTCGGGCTGAAGGTGGTGGCCGAGGGCGTGGAGTCGCACGAGGCGTGGCAGCGGCTGGCGGCCCTGGGCTGCGACCTCGCGCAGGGCTTCCACATTTCCCGCCCACTGCCGGCCGGCGCCTTGACGCGCCTGCTGGCCGAGCGCCGCAAGGCGGCCGAGCCGCCGCCGCCCGACCCGATCCCCTTCCGGGTCGTCCAGGGCTACGCCTCCTAGCCCGAAATCAGGCTCAGCCGGCCCACGCGAGGAGATCGGCGAGCGGGTCGATCGGCGCCGAGCCGTTGCCCGCATACCAGCCGTCAGGCCAGATCTCGAGGTGCAGGTGGGGGCCGTCGGAGCGCCCAGTGCTGCCCACGCGGCCGAGCTGCTGCCCGGCCGCGACGGTCTGGCCCTTGCGGACGAGCACGGAGCCGTCCTGGAAGTGCATGAAGACCATGTCGCGGCCGTCGTCCACGCGCACCACGAGGTAGTGACCGGCGCCGTCGGCCTGGAAGGCACGCCAGGTGACCGTGCCGGGGCGGGGCGAGACGACCGGCGTGCCCGCCGCGGCCATGATGTCCTGGCCCTGGTGGGAGTGGCCGGGGCGGCCGGCGCCGAAGCGAGCCTGGTCGCCGCCGAGGCTGTACGGGCCGCGGACCGGGAAGATGCCGGGGGCGGCGACAACGGCCGGGGCCGTGACTTCGAACCGGCGGGTCGAGCTCCGGGCCGTGCCGCCTGACGCCACCGTGGCGCGGAGGCGGGCGGTGTAGCTGCCGGGCTCGAGCTCGGGGCGCCAGCGGGCGGTCAGCCGGCGGCCGATCCGGCGGCGGCCGAGGCTTCGCGTCGCGGCCCGGGTCCCGTCGCTCGCGAGGAGGTCCACACGCACGTACGCCTTCCCGGCCTTCCCGGCGATCCGGTAGCGGAGCGTGAGCGTGGCCCCGGGCGCGATCCGTGCGGGCGTGATCTTGAACGCGGGTGTGGAGAGCAGCGGGCCGGGGACGTACTCGGTGCCGCCCGTCTGCTGGGCATCGGCGGTCGCGGGCGCAGCCGCCAGCGCGGCCAGGGCCAGTGCGAGGGATCGGCGCACGGGAGGAGAGTCGTCGCCGGTGTCGACGGCCTCAATTGCTGCACGCGATCGCCCATGGTCTGCGTCACCTTCGTTGCAAGTCTGCGCAGCGCGGTGCGTGGTGGCTTTTCGTGCGCTTGGCTGGGCGGATGAACTGCGGCTGGATAGGGAGGGTGAGGATGCGGGGCGGTTGCCGCGGGTCGCGGCGTCCACAAAGTGGCCAACCGCGACATCTCAACTCGGGGTTGGCCAGTTATGCATCGTGGGGGGCGCAGAACTGGACACGCTCGGCGGATGTGGTCGCGATTGGCCAGTTGGTGCGCGGTGAGTGGCGCTGAGCGGATCGTGATGGAGCTCGCAGCGGGGAGCCATGGCGTCGTGACGGGCGGCGAGCTCGCCCGCGCGGGCATCGGGCGCCGGGCCGTGGCGCGGCGTCTTGGTGACGGTCGTCTCCGTCGCCTGCATCGGGGTGTGTTCCTCGTCGGCCCGCTGCTCGGCGCGCGAACGCTCGAGGTGGCCGCGGTTCTGGCGGTTGGCCGGGACGCCGCGATCAGTCACCGCTCGGCCGCCGAGCTCTGGGAGCTCCTGCCGCCGTCGGAGCACCCCATCGACGTGACGGTGACCGAGGGCCATCCCCACGACCGCCGCGGCATCCGCATCCACCGCAGCCGCTCGCTCTTACACTCCTTACATGACGGTGTTTGGGTCACCACACCGCTCCGAACCCTCGAGGATCTCACGGTAACCGCCACCCGAAGCGACATCGAACGAGCCGTCGAGGAGGCGCAGGTGCGACGTCTCGTCACGCGCGGCGAAGTCGAGCGACTACGCGGCCGCGCGGGAGCGGCGGCGCGAGGCCACGAGCCATCGCTAACTCGCTCGGAGGCCGAGCGCCGGCTTCTCAGACTGGTCCGCGCGGCGGATCTGCCGGCGCCCCACACCAACGCGAGAATCGGGCCGTTCGAGGTCGACTTCCTGAGCGCGTAATCGTCGAAGTCGACGGGTTCGCCTTCCACTCGACCCGCGCGGCATTCGAGCGCGACCGGGTCCGCGATCGGGCGCTGCAGACGGCGGGCTACACGGTGCTGCGCATCACCTGGCGGCAGCTCGTGCATGAGTCGGCGGCGGTGATCGCCGCACTGGCCGCGGCGCTGGCCCGGTGTCAGCGCCGCTCGGCGAGCTCGGTCATCACCGCCTCGTAGACCCCCGCGCCGTACCCCTCGGCGGTCACACGGGTGTTACCGGTCAACGCGTCGCGGATCGACGGATCGCGCTCCACACCGTTGCAGACCAGCCAGAACGTCCGAACGGCCTCGGCGGCGCCGAGATCCTCGCGTGAGTCGCCGACCGCGATGCACTCCTCCGCCTCGAGACCCCGGACCCGCATGTGCCAGGCGACGGCCCCGACCTTCGACGCCGCGCGCGGGACGAGGTGGTACGCGCGCATGCCCTCGATCGGCGGGTGGATCCCGCCGTTGTCCACGAGCCGCAGGTGGCCGAGCCCGGCCTCCCGGAGAAGCGCGTCCGCCTCGAACGCGTCGACGTCCCCGCGGAACAGATGCGAGACGTCGCGGTTGCGGTGCCACGGCTCGTGGTACTCGAGCCGCCCCGCGAACCGCTCGAGCAGCAGCGCCGGCGCGCCGGAGGCCTCGATCTGGTCGAAGATCGTGACCTCGTCCCGCGGCACGAGATCGCCGGTGAGCCAGTGGAGCTCGCCGTCGAGCACGAACCCTGCGCCCGCCTCGAACGCATAGCTCGTCACCCCGAGCATCCGGGCGTCGTGGAACAGCGTCTGCTGGCGCCGGCCGGAGTAGATGACGACCTCCGCTCCCACGCGCTCGCACGCCTCGAGCGCCCGCGCGCCGAGCAGGGAGAACCTCCCGTCGCCGTCGCGCAGGAAGGAGCCGCCCTGGCCGAGCAGGGTGCCGTCGAGGTCGACGTAGACGCAGCGGAGGGCAGCGGGCACCGGTCAAGTATGGGAGCCTCGCCAGTCGCGACGGCCCGTAGAGTCAGGTGGCGATGGCCATCGTGCGCGACATCGAGCCGTGGGACGCCCTGCTGGAGGCCGGGCGTGAGGACGAGCGGCTGGTCATGCAGGCGTCGCAGCACCCGCGGCCGCCCCGCGAGGTCGCGATCCCGGACGCGCTGCACCCCGAGGTCACCGCCGCGCTCGAGGCCCGGGGGATCGACCGGCTGTGGTCCCACCAGGCCGAGGCGCTGCACGCCGCGTGGGCCGGCCCGACGATCGTCACCACCGGCACCGCGTCCGGCAAGTCGCTGTGCTTCAACCTGCCGACGCTCGACGTCCTATGCCGCGACTCCCGCGCCCGGGCGCTGTACCTGTACCCGACGAAGGCGCTCGCGCAGGACCAGGCGCGCGCGCTGAGCGCGCTCGGCGTGGGGCGGGCGCGGCCGGCGATCTACGACGGCGACACGCCGCGCGAGCAGCGGGCGGCGATCCGCCGGCGCGCCAACGTGGTGCTCACCAATCCGGACATGCTCCATCTGGCGATCCTGCCCAACCACCCCGCCTGGGGCGACTTCCTCTCCAACCTCGCGGTGATCGTGGTCGACGAGGCGCACGTGTACCGGGGTGTCTTCGGGTCGCACGTCGCCAACGTGCTGCGCCGGCTGCGGCGGGTGTGCGACGCGTACGGAACCGCGCCGCGCGTCCTCCTCGCCTCGGCGACGATCGCCAACCCGGGTGAGATGGCCCGCTGGCTCACCGGGCTTGACGACATCACCGTGATCGACCGCGACGGCGCCCCCGCGGCCAAGCGCACGATCGCCATGTGGAACCCGCCGATCACCGACGAGAAGCTCGCCCTCCGGCGCTCGGTGCTCGCCGAGGCGGCCGACCTGCTGGCCGACCTCGTCAGCGAGGGCGCGCGCACGATCGTGTTCATGAAGTCGCGCAAGGCGGTCGAGCTGATGTCGCGCTTCGCGCAGCTGACGCTCGAGAACCGCGGGCGGTCCGACCTCGTGGAGCGGATCGCGCCCTACCGCGCGGGCTATACCCCCCAGCAGCGGCGCGAGCTCGAGCAGCGGCTGCTCGACGGAAACCTCCTCGGCGTCGTCTCGACGAACGCGCTCGAGCTCGGGATCGACATCGGCTCGCTCGACGCCGCGGTCTGCGTCACGTTCCCGGGGACGGTGGCGTCGCTGCGGCAGATGTGGGGACGCGCGGGACGACGCGGGCGCGGGCTTGCGCTGTACGTGGCGGGGGAGGACGGCCTCGACCAGTTCTTCTGCCGCCACCCGGACGAGTTCCTCGACCGGCCGGTCGAGGCCGCGATCCTCGATCCCTTCAACGAGCAGCTGCACGCCGCGCACCTGCTGTGCGCGGCGCACGAGGGACCGCTCGAGGACGCCGACGCCGAGTTCCTGGGACCCGACTGGCGGCAGTTCGCCGACGCGCTCGTGTCCGCCGGCGATCTGCGCGAGCGCCCCGGCGGCACGTTCGTCCCGCGCCGGCCCGAGGAGTTCCCGGCGGCCGCCGTCTCGCTGCGCTCCGCCGGCCGCGACGGGGTGGTGATCGTCGACTCGAGCTCGGGCGAGCTGCTGGGGACGGTCGACATGCAGCGGGCCCACTCGACCGTGCACGACGGCGCTGTGTACCTGCACGGCGGCCGGTCGTACGAGGTTGAGGGCCTCGATCTGGATGGGCGGCGCGCGCTCGTGCACCCGTTCGACGGCGGCTGGTACACGCAGCCGAAGTACGAGACCGACACGTTCATCGAGGGCCTGATCGAGCGGCGGACCGCGCTCGGGGTGCCGCTCTCGTTTGGGACCGTGGTGGTGACGCACCAGGTGCACGCCTACCAGCGCAAGCGGCTCACGGACCACGAGGCAATCGACCTGATCGCGCTCGACCTCCCGCAGACCTCGTTCGCCACCCAGGCGCTGTGGTACGAGCTCCCCGACGAGATGTTGGGAGGCTCGCTGCCGCTCGAAAAGCTGCTCGGCTCGCTGCACGCCGCGGAGCACTCGCAGATCGCGGTGCTGCCGCTGCTGGCCATGTGCGACCGCTGGGACATCGGCGGGCTGTCCACGAACTTCCACGTGCAGACCGGCCGCTCGACGATCTTCATCTACGACGGCCATCCGGGCGGGATCGGGATCACGCGGCGCGGCTACCGGGCGTTCGAGGTGCTCGTCGACGACGCCCACCGGCTCGTGGGCGAGTGCCCGTGCGAGAGCGGCTGCCCGTCGTGTGTGCAGTCGCCCAAGTGCGGCAACCTGAACGAGCCGCTGTCGAAGGCGGGCTGCGTGGAGCTGATGGGGCGGATGCTCGCTGCTTGATCTGTAGGCCGTGGTTGCGCCGGCGGACGTCAACGGCGGCTGGGTAGGGCGGGTGAGGGAGCCGGCGGCGTGCAGAAACTGGCCAATCGCGACATCCTGGCGGGAGCTTGGCCACTTATGCACCGCCCAGGGCACATAAGTGGCCACGTGTGCCGATCAACGTCGGGATTGGCCACTTTTCGTACGCCAGACCGCCCGCCCGAACCCTCACCCCGGCCAACTTCTCCGCGCTCCCTACCTAGCGCAGTTGACGTTCGCCGGTGCCCTACAGCGACGCCCGCAGCACCGCGGCGAGATCCCCCGCACCCACGTCTCGCGGCGCGACAGACAACAGCCGCTGCTGCTTCAACGCCCCCGAGACCAGGTCGTCGATGTCGCCCTCCCCGTAGCCGAGCTCGCTCAGCGACAGCGGCGCGCCGACGTCGCGCATCAGGTCGAGCAGCACCGACGGCAGCGTCTCCGAATCCGCGTCAGGAAACGCCCGGCCGGCCAGCAGCTCGGCGACCCGCCGATGGCGCGCGGGGTCGGCCGGGTACGTGAACCGGAACGCCGCGGGGGCGGTGACGATGACCGACCGCCCGTGCGGAATCCCGTGCCGGAGCCCCGCGATCGGGTAGGCACAGGCGTGCGGCACGTGGACGCCCGCCGCGCCGAACCCGATGCCGGCCAGAGACGCCGCGAGCATCATCCAGCCGCGCGCCTCCGCGTCTCCGCGCACGGCCGCCCGCAGATACCGTCCCCCGTACTCCAGCGCGCGAGCCGACCACACCTCCGAGACCGGCGTCGCCCCCTGGTAGGGCGGCCGCTCGCCGGGCGACGACGGCCGCTCGCGCTCCGCGAAAGGCCGCGCCACGTACGACTCGGCCGCATGACACACCACGTCGAGCCCGCACGAGGCCACAACCTCCCCCGGCAGCGTCGACGTCAACGACGGGTCTACCAGCGCCTGATCCGGCCGCAGCGCCCGATGCGAGATCCCGGTCTTGACCCGCAGCTCCGGCACGTCCAGGACCGCCACGCTCGTCGCCTCCGCCCCCGACCCGCACGTCGTCGGGATGGCCACCAGCGGCCGCAACGGCCCAGGAACGGCCCGCCCCGCGCCCACCGGCGGGTTGACGTAGTCCATGAGCTCCCCGCCGTGCGTCGCGATCAGGTCCGCGACCTTCGCGGTGTCGATGCTCGACCCGCCGCCCACGCCGACGAACCCGTCGAACTCGCCCGCCCGTGCGAACTCGGCCGCCTCCCGGAACGATTCGTCGGTCGGCTCCACGCGCGCCTGATCCCATACCGAGACATCAATTCCCGCCGCCTCCACCACCGACTGCACGCGCGCCGTGATGCCGGCCCGGACCACCCCCGGGTCGGAGACCAGCAGAGCCCGCCGCACGCCGAGCCGCTCGAGCTCCCACCCCGCCTCGTCCGCCGCACCGCGGCCGAACTTCAGCGGGGTGGCCTCGAGCGTGAAGACCTGCTCCCGGCTCACCGGACGCCGGTGGTCTCCTCGACGCGCGAGCGGTCGAAGCGGCGCTCGCGGACCAGCTCCTGCTCCTCTTCCTCGTCCTCCTCGACGTCCTTGTGCAGCGTCTCGGAGGCGAACAGGGTGGCGACGACCGAGATCAGGCCCATGGCGCTCACATAGATCGCCACCAGCGTCGGGCTGCCGTCACCCGCCGCCAGCAGCGCGGTGGCGATCAGCGGAGCGAACCCGCCGGCGAACACCGACGCCAGCTGGTAGCCCAGCGACGCGCCGCTGTACCGCACCCGGGTCCCGAACAGCTCGGCGAAGAACGCCGCCTGCGGCCCGTACATGAGGTCATGGCCCAGGTTGACGCCGACCACGATCGCCAGCCAGATGAGGATCGGCGACTCGGTGTTGAGCAGCCCGAACAAGGGGAACGCCCACAGCGTCGTGACCACCGCGCCCGCCAGATAGAGCGGCCGCCGCCCCACGCGGTCTGACAGCGCGCCGAAGAGCGGCACCGTGAACAGGCCGATGGCCGCCGCGATGATCACGCCGGTGAGCATCGTGTTCTTGCTCAGCCCGAGCTCGTCCTCGCCGTAGGCGAGCACGAACACCGTGAGGATGTAGAAGGCGCCGTTCTCGGCGACCCGCATGCCCATCGCCACGAGCACCTCGCGCGGGTACTTGCGCACGACGTCGACGATCGGCTTCCGCGCCTCGGTCTTCGTCTCCTTGACGCGCTGGAACGCGGGCGACTCCATGATCCGCAGCCGGATGAAGAGCCCGACCGCGACGAGCGCGGCGCTGGCCAGGAACGGGACGCGCCAGCCCCAGCTCATGAACGCGGCCTCGCTGGTGACGGCCTGCACGATCGCGAACGCGCTGGTGGAGAGCAGCAGGCCGGCCGGCACGCCCATCTGGGGCCACGACCCGAAGAACCCGCGGCGCCCCGGCGGCGCGTGCTCGACCGACATCAGCACCGCGCCGCCCCACTCGCCGCCGACGCCGATGCCCTGGGCGAAGCGCAGCACCACGAGCAGGATCGGGGCCAGCACGCCGATCGACGAGTGGGTCGGCAGGCAGCCGATCAGGAACGTCGCCACGCCCATGATGAGCAGCGACATGACGAGCATCGACTTGCGGCCGATGCGGTCGCCGAAGTGCCCGAACACGATCCCGCCCAGCGGGCGCGCCGCGAAGCCCACGGCGTAGGTGCTGAACGCGAGCAGCGTGCCCACGAGCGGCTCGGCGTCTGGGAAGAACAGCTGGTCGAACACCAGCGCCGCAGCCGTGCCGTACAGGAAGAAGTCGTACCACTCGATCGTGGTCCCGATGAAGCTGGCCATCGCGACCTTGCGCACCGATTGTGTCCGCCCTGCGTCCATCGACCCGCACCTCCCTCGGTTTCCGAGCCCGAGGGAGCGCGTACCCGTCAGAGCGGGCGGCCGAACCAGACGAGCGACAGCGCCCCGCCCGCCAGCAGGAGCATCACGGCGCCCCCGGCGAAGGCCGCGGTCACCTCGCGCTCCTCCTGCTTGGACGACAGGCGGGTGCCGAGGTTCGAGTAGATCGACTCGAGTCGCGCGGCGTCCGGCGCCGCAAAGTAGCGGCCGCCGGTTGTGCGCGCGATCTCCCGCAGCGTCTCGGTGTCCGGCGGCACCTGGATGCGCTGGGTGAAGCCGAACTGGTCGCGCACCTCGACCTCGCCCGTGGGCGTCCCCAGTGCGATCGTGAAGACCGGGATCCGAAGCTGCGCGGCCTGCCGGGCCACGTCGACCGGCGAGATGCTGCTCTGCGTGTCCTTGCCGTCGGAGAGCAGGACGAGCACCGACGGGAGCCGTCGCGTGCCGGTGCCGCGCTCGTCGGGCACGGGCTGGCGCGCGAGCTCGAGCGCGCGCTGGAGCCCCGTCGCCATCGCGGTCCCGCCCTCGGCGCGCAGCCGGTCGAGCGCCCCGCGCACGGGCGAGCGATCGGTGGTCGGCGGTGCCTGGACCTCGGCCGCGTCGGCGAACGTGACCAGCCCGAGCCGGAACGTCTCCGGCAGCTCGTCGGTGAGCCGCCGCGCGGCGCGCACGGCCGCGCTCAGGCGGTCCGGCTCCACGTCAGTGGCGTTCATCGAGCCCGAGATGTCGGTCACCATCATCACCGTTGCGGCCCGCTGCGGGGCGGCCACGGTCCGCTGCGGCCTCGCCAGCGCCACGATCAGCACGGTCAGCGCCGCGAGCACGAGCAGCGGCGGCACGTGGCGGCGGAAGCCCGGCCGCGCGGTCACGAGGTTCGGGAGCAGCGCCGGGTTGGCGAACGTCGCCGCCTCGCGCCGCCGGCGCCGCTGCATCGACACGTAGATCATCGCGGCCAGCGGGACGAGCACCAGGCCCGCGAGCATCAGGGGCTCCCGGAATGTCATGCGACGACCTCCGGCCCCGGCCGCCGCAACGGCGCGGCACGCATGGCGATCCGCCCACGACGCAAGTGGCCCGCGAGGTCGCGCAGCCAGTCGCCGGCCGTGGAGAGCACGAGATGGTCGGCGCCGGCACGGCGCAGCGCGGCAGCGACCTCCTCACGCTCCTCCATCGCGGCGCGCGCGAAGCGCTTCCGCACGCCCCGGCGGCTCGTGTTGACCTGCAGCTGGCGGCCGGTCTCGGGGTCGACGAGCCAGAGGTCGCCCATCGGGGTCAGCTCGAGCTCGCGCGGGTCGCGGATCTCCACGGCGAGCACGCCGTGCCGGCCGCGCAGTGCGCGCAGCGGCCCCTCCCAGTCGCGCTCGCCGCGGAAGTCGGAGATGACGGCGATGAGGCCCCGGGCGCGCGCGACGGCCGCCACCGCCTGCACCGCCCCGCCCAGCGACGTCGCGCCCTGCCCGTCCTCCGCCGGGCCCTGGCGCAGCTCGGCCAGCAGCTGGAGGAGCCCGAGGCGCCCCTGGCGAGGCCGCAGGACGCGCGGGGCGCCGGCCCCGAAGGCGGCGACGCCGAGCCGGTTGCCGCGCCGGGTGGCCACGTGGCCGAGCGCCAGCGCGACGCCCTCAGCAACGTCGGCCTTTCGCCGCTCGGCGGTGCCGAACGTCATCGAGGCCGACGCATCCAGGACGATCCAGGCGGTCAGCGCCCGCTCGCCGACGTGCACGCGCACGTGCGGCTCCTGCATGCGGGCGGTCACGTTCCAGTCGATGTGGCGCACGTCGTCGCCCGGCAGGTACGGCCGGATGGTGGCCAGCTCGGTCCCGGCACCGACCTGCGGTGTCAGGTGCTCGCCCGGGATCATGCTCTCGACGCGGCGTAGCACGGCGAGGTCGAGCGAGCGCAGGACCGCCGGCGGGACTGGGCCGGGGCCGGGACGATCCGGCGTGCGCTCGACGGCGGCGGGCGGGAGCCTCACGGCAACCGCCCTCCGCGCGCCATCGCGGCCACCATGCCGACGAGCAGCAGTGCCAGGCCGCCGCCCGCGAACGCGGCGGTGACCTCCTGCCTCTCCTGGCGGGTGGAGAGCCGCGTGCCGATCGCCTTGAAGACCTCGGTCAGCCGCTGCGAGTCGGTCGCCGCGTAGTAGCGCCCGCGCGTCTCACGCGCGATCTCCTGCAGCGTCGCCGTGTCGGGCGGGACCGGGACGCGCCGCGTCGTGCCGTCCGGGTTCTTCGGCTCGAGGTAGCCGCGGGCCGTCCCCAGCGCCACCGCGTAGACCGGGATCCGGAGGCGCTTCGCGCGCTCGGCGACGGTGATCGGGTCCGAGCCGGCCGTGCTGGCGCCGTCCGAGAGCAGCACGATCGCGCCCGGGAGGCGGCGCGGCGGCCCCGTGCCGTCGCTCACCCGCGTGCGCACGGCCTCGAGGCCGAGCGCCAGCCCGTCGCCCATCGCCGACTTGCCGGAGAACCGCAGGCTCTGCAGGCCCGCGCGCACACGCTCCTTGTCGGTCGTCGGCTCGACGTACTGCGACGCGCGGGTGCCGAAGCCCACCAGGCCGAGCCGGAAGCCGCGCGGCAGCTCGTCCACGAGATCGCGGCCCGCGGCCTGGGCGGCGGCCAGGCGGCTCGGCTTGACGTCGGTCGCGAACATGGAGCCCGAGAGGTCGGTGACCATCACCACCGTCGCCTCCTCCTGCTCGGCCGCCACCGTGCGCTCGGGCCGCCCCAAGGCGACCAGCAGCGCCGCCAAGGCGAGCACAGCCAGGAGCGCCGGCAGGTGGCGGGCCCAGCCGGCCCGCGCCGCCACGCTCGCCAGCACGTCGACGTTCGTGTAGCGGACCGCGAAGCGCCGTCGGCGGCGCTGGGCCACGACGTACGCGAGCACCGCGAGCGGGACCAGCGCCAGCCCCAGCAGCAGGACGGGCTCCCGGAAGCTCACCGGATCGCGTGCCCCTCGGCCAGCTCGATCCGCGGCATCGGCACGCGCTCGAGCACGTCGTCGAGGACGCGGTCGGCGTCCACGCCGGCGGCCAGCGCCTCGTAGGTGAGGACGATGCGGTGGCGAAGCACGTCGCGCGCGAGGTCGCGCACGTCGATCGGGAGCAGGTAGTCGCGGCCGCGCAGCAGCGCCAGCGCGCGCCCCGCGTGGATGAGGTTGATCGACCCGCGGGGGCTCGCGCCGAACTCGACCCAACCCTCCTCGCCGCGCTCGCGGGTGGCCGTCGTGAGCGCGACCGCGTACTCCATCACCCGCCGGTCGACGTAGATCTGGGTCGCCGCCTGCTGGTGGTCGGCCAGCGCGTCCGGGCTCAGTACCTGGCGGGCGTGCGCGCCCCCGTCGAGCGAGCGCTCGACCACCGCCACCTCGTCCCGCGGCTCCGGGTAGTCGACCACGAGCTTGAACATGAAGCGATCGACCTGGGCCTCGGGCAGCGGGTACGTGCCCTCGGACTCGATCGGGTTCTGGGTGGCAAGCACGAGGAACGGGTCGGGGACGCGGTGCGTGTCGTGGCCGATCGTGACCTGGCGCTCCTGCATGACCTCGAGCAGCGCTGATTGGACCTTGGCCGGCGCGCGGTTGATCTCGTCCGCGAGCAGGAAGTTGCAGAAGACCGGGCCGAGCTCGGTGTCGAAGCCGCCGGTGTCCGGCCGGTAGACGCGAGTGCCGACGAGGTCCGCGGGGACGAGGTCAGGCGTGAACTGGAGGCGCTTGAACGAGCCGCCCAGCACGTCGGCCGCCGTCTTGACGGTCAGCGTCTTGGCGAGGCCGGGGACGCCCTCGAGCAGCACGTGGCCGCCGGCCAGGAGCGCCACGAGCACGCGCTCGAGCATCGCCTCCTGCCCGACGATGACCCGCTTGATCTCGAACAGCCCGGACTCCAGGGCATCGTGAGCCGCGCGGGCCGGCCGGGGGTCCTCATCCTCGCGCTCCAGCGCCCTCAGGCGGCGCTCTTCGGCAGTCACGCCATCGTCTCCGTTCTAGGGGTTGGTCGCTTGGTCGGGCTGGGTGCCCAGCTTTACGGTGAGAGTACGCCGATCGCCGCCACGCTCGACCACGATCTGCACCTCGTCGCCGGGTCGCCGGGCGTTCACGGCCGACGAGATGTCGTCCGCCTCGCGGACCGGCTGGCCGGCGATCTCGACGATCACGTCGCCCTGCCGCACGCCGGCGCGGGCCGCGGGCCCGCCGCCGGTGACGGCGAAGACGGTCACCCCGTCGCCCGTGCCCGCCCGGCTGCGGACCCCGAGGAACGCGCGCGGCACGTCCCGGCCCTCCTCGAGCGCCGGCAGCGAGCGCTTGATCTCGTCGACCGGCACGGCAAAGCCGACGCCGGTGTTGCCGTTGCCGCCACCGGTGCGGATCTGGGAGTTGACGCCGATCACGCGGCGGTCGCCGTCGAGCAGCGGGCCGCCCGAATTGCCGGGGTTGATCGCCGCGTCGGTCTGGATCGCGTTCGAGATCGAGAAGCCGTTGGGCGCCGTGATCGTCCGGCCGAGCGCCGAGATGATGCCGCTCGTGACCGAGCCCTCGAGCCCGAACGGGCTGCCGATGGCGATCGCCGGGTCACCGGGGCGCAGGTCCTCGGAGGCGCCGAGCTCGAGTGCCCGCAGGTTGCCGTCGACGTCGTCCGGGTTCACCTTGAGCAGCGCGAGGTCCGCGGACGGGTCGGCGCCGAGCAGCCGCGCGTCGATCGGGGGGCCGTCCTCGCCGAAGCGCACGACGAACTGGTCGGCGCCGTCGACGACGTGCTCGTTGGTGATGATGCGCCCCTCGCGGTCGATCACGAAGCCTGAGCCGGAGGCCGCCTGGCCCCCGCCCGGGAACGGCAGCTCGCCGCGCCCGGAGTTGGCCTGTACGAAGACCACACCCGGCGACACGCGCTCGTAGATGCCGGCGACGCTGGCCGGCGCGCGGCGCGGGGCGGCTGGGCTCGCCGCGGCTGGCGGGGTGGACGTGGCGGCGGTCTGCGAGGAGCCGTCGTCGAAGGCGCCCGCGATCGCGAGCACCCCCACGACGGCCCCCACGGCGACCGCGCCGGCGATGAAGAAGAGCAGCCGGCTCATGGCGCTTATTCCACCGGCGCCCTGTGAGATCTGGATAAAGGGCCTAGTCGAAGAGCTCGTCGAGGAAGCTCTTGCGCTTCTTGTGCTTGCGGTGCGAGCGGTAGTCCTTGTAGATCCGCTCTGCCGTGTGGGTGTCGAAGCCGTAGCCCTTCTCGGGCTTCCGCTTGCCGTGACCGGTCATCTCGCGGACGAAGTCCTCTTCGTCGTCGTCGACGGCGCCGACGACCCGGCGCTCGTTCTCGAGGATGCGGTCAAGCTCGCCGCGGTCGAGCCAGACGCCTCGGCAATTGCGGCAGGCGTCCACGCGCACGCCGCTGCGCTCGAGATCGACCAACTCACCGCCGCACGAGGGGCACGTCATCGCCGCGGATCGTACCCGGACGGATTGTTATCGTGCCCAATCGGCGCCTCGGGAGGGCGCCTATCCACAGGTAGGGGAGGGATCTCATGACCCAGAGACGGGTCTTGCACGTCTTCGCCGCGGCCGCGACCCTGGTGGTGATCGGGCTCGTGCCGAGCGTCGCCTTCGCGCATCCTGAGGAGTGCGCGAACACGGGCGGAGCGTTCAGCGGCTCGCCGACTGGTTCGCCAGCTGGACGGCCGACAACGAGGGGCGCATGAGTGCCGCCGCGGTGCGCAACCTCGACGATTCGGACGCGCAGCTCGCGCGCGGCGAGTCCGAGGGCACCGACAACCTCACGCTGACCTCGAGTACGCCGAAGCCGCCGCCCTTCGAAGCGACGGGCGACTTCAACTCAGACCTCGCGTTCGAGAACCGCTACGCCTACGGTGGCAACTACGACGGCGTCCAGATCTGGGACGTGCGCGACAACGAGACGCCGCGCCTGGCGTCATCCATTCACTGCCCGGGCTCGCAGAACGACGTCACCGTCAACGACGGCATCCTCGTCACCTCGACCGACTCGGTCCGCAACAAGGCCGAGTGCGAGGGCAACGTGTCGGTGCCGACCACGAGCCCCGAGTACGGCCAGCCCACCAACTGGGAAGGCCTACGGGTCTTCGACGTGTTCGAGATCAGCCACAAGCGGATCAACGGCGCGAAGAAGTTCAACTGCGACACCCTGAACGCTCAGACCCAGGAGCAGTTCAGTCGTCGCTCGCGGGCCCGGCGTTTCGACGCCGGGCCCCAGCGGGTACCGACGCAGAACCAGGGCGTGGTGGTACGTTTCCGCCCAGCCCAGATTGACAACGTTGTCATGCGGAGGAGGCAGCGGGAATGAGGAACCGTCGGCTTGGCAGGCTGCTCTTGGCGATCGCGTGCGGGATGGTCGCGGCGCTCACTGCAAGCCCGGCGGCGCTCGCCGGTCCGGGCGACTTCTACTCGTCCTTCGAGGACGGTGAGCCGGCCCCCACGTGGGTGGACACCGCCGAGCGGGCATCGGGCGTCAGCGGTCCCAAGCGCGACGGCCTACCAGGCGACGTCACCGACAAGGTGTTCCGCGTCGAGGCCAGCGGCGAGAACGAAGGGGCGGGCGAGGTCGCCGAGAACCTCGTCGACGGCTCGGCGCAGACCAAGTGGCTTGTGTTCGAGTCGACCGGCTGGGTCGAGATGGAGCTCTCGGAGCCCGTCGCCGTCGTCCACTACGCGCTCACGTCGGCCAACGACGCCGAGGGCCGCGACCCGCGAGACTGGACGCTCTCCGGCTCCAACGACGGCCAGAGCTGGACCGTCCTCGACACGCAGACCGACCAGGAATTCAGCGAGCGGTTCCAGCAGCGTGAGTTCCGCTTCGCCAACACCACCGCCTACACCCACTACCGGCTCGACATCACCGAGAACCACGGCGACGACATCGTGCAGCTGGCGGAGATCGCGCTGTCGAACGGCGACACGTCGCCGCCTCCGCCGTCGGACGTCCAGAGCCGGGTGGGCGACGGCCCGCGCGGCGGCTACACGGCCAAGTCCGGCGTCGGCTTCACCGGCCTGCACGCGCTCCGCTACGCCGGCACGCACGAGGCCGAGGGCCGGGGCTACTCCTACAACAAGATCTTCGACGTCGACGTGCCGGTGGGGCCCACCACCGAGCTCTCGTACCTGATCTATCCCGACTTCGTCGACGAGGACCTCAGCTACCCGAGCACGTACACGTCCGTCGACCTCGTGTTCACCGACGGCACGTCGCTCAGCGACCTCAACGCTTCCGACCAGCACGGTGCGACGGTCAGCCCGCGCGGGCAGCAGGCGTCGAAGACGCTCTACACGAACCAGTGGAACTTCAAGCGCTCGCGCATCGGCGCGGTCGCGGCCGGCAAGACGATCGACCGCATCCTCGTCGCCTACGACAACCCCGACGGGCCGACGGAGTTCGGCGGCTGGATCGACGACATCACGATCGAGGCCGACCCGCCGCAGCGCCAGCGCTCGCGGCCCTCCGACTGGGTCGTGACGAATCGCGGCACCAACTCCACGAGCAGCTTCTCGCGCGGCAACAACATCCCCGCGACCGCGGTCCCGCACGGGTTCAACTTCTGGATCCCGGTGACCAACGCCGCGTCGCTGAGCTGGCTCTACGACTACCACCGCGGCAACAACGAGGACAACCTGCCGGAGGTGCAGGCCTTCGCCGCGAGCCACGAGCCGAGCCCGTGGATGGGTGAGCGCCAGACGTTCCAGGTCATGCCGTCCGGGGCCGAGGGCGCGCCGCCGACCGGCCGCAGCGACCGCGCGCTCGCGTTCCGCCACTCGAACGAGGTGACCTCGCCGCACCACTACGCGGTCAAGTTCGAGAACGGCATCGAGACCGAGATCGCGCCGACCGACCACGCGGCGATGTTCCGCTTCACGTTCCCGGCCGGCCACGCGAACCTGGTCTTCGACAACGTCAACGACGACGCGTCGCTGACCATCGACCAGGCGAGCGATGTGGTCACCGGCTACTCCGACGTCCGCAGCGGGCTCTCGAACGGCGCCACGCGGATGTTCTTCTACGCGACCTTCGACCGTCCGATGACGGCGAGCTCGGCGAGCGGGAGGACCGGCTACGCGAAGTTCGACGCCGGCGCCGGCAACACGGTCACGATGCGGATCGCCTCCTCGCTGATCAGCCTCGACCAGGCGCGCGAGAACCTGGCGCTCGAGATCGCGCCGGCCGACACGTTCGCCGACATCCGGCGGCGCGCTCAGGCGCAGTGGGACGACAAGCTCGGCGTGATCGAGGTCGAGGGCGCCACCGAGGACCAGCTCACGACGCTCTACTCGAACCTCTACCGGCTGTTCCTGTATCCCAACTCGGCGTTCGAGAACACCGGCACGGCGCAGAGCCCGGTCTACCGGCACGCCGTGCAGTCGTCGACCAGCACGCCGGCCAGCACCCCGACGCGAACAGGCGCGCCGGTCGTGGACGGCAAGGTCTACGTCAACAACGGGTTCTGGGACACGTACCGGACCGCGTGGTCGGCCTACTCGCTGTTCGCGCCGCGGAGCGCCGGCGAGCTCGTCGACGGCTTCGTCCAGCAGTACCGCGACGGCGGCTGGGTGTCCCGCTGGTCGTCGCCGGGCTACGCGAACCTGATGACCGGCACGAGCTCGGACGTCTCGTTTGCGGATGCGTTCGTGAAGGGGATCCACGGCATCGACGCCCGCGACACCTACGACGCCGCGGTCAAGAACGCGACCGTGGCGCCGCCCGGATCGGACCCGAACGACACGAGCGTCGGCCGCAAGGGGCTGATCGAGTCGATCTTCCGCGGCTACACGACCACCGACGTGTCTGAGGGCGTCTCGTGGGCGCTCGAGGGCTACGTCAACGACTTCGGCATCGCCAACATGGCGAAGGCGATGGCCGACCGGCGCGGCGCCTCAACGGCCGAGCGCCAGCGGCTGGAGGAGGAGCACGAGTACTTCATCAACCGCGCCCGCAATTACGTGAACATGTTCGACCCGCGGGTCGAGTTCTTCCAGGGCCGCCGGCCCGACGGGCGCTTCAAGTCGCCGCCCAGCGAGTACAACCCGCTCGTCTGGGGCCACGACCACGACTACACGGAGACCAACGGCTGGAACTTCGCGTTCCACGTCCCGCACGACGGCCAGGGCCTTGCGAACCTGTACGGCGGCCGTGACGGCCTGGCCGACAAGCTCGACGAGTTCTTCGCCACGCCGGAGACCGCGAAGTTCCCCGGCTCCTACGGCGGGATCATCCACGAGATGGTCGAGGCGCGCGACGTGCGCATGGGCCAGTGGGGCTTCAGCAACCAGGTCTCCCACCACATCCCGTGGATGTACACCTACGCCGGCCAGCCCTACAAGACGCAGGAGAAGGTGCGTGAGGTCCTGCGCCGCATGTACATCGGCTCGGAGATCGGGCAGGGCTACGCCGGCGACGAGGACAACGGCGAGACGTCGGCCTGGTACCTGTTCGCGGCCATGGGCATCTACCCGCTGCAGGTGGGAAGCCCGAACTACGTGATCGGCTCGCCGCTGTTCAAGAAGGCGACGATCCGCCGGCCGGGGGGCGACATCGTGGTCAACGCGCCGCGCAACAGCTCCCGCAACGTCTACGTCCAGGGGCTGACCATCGACGGCAAGCGTCACGACCAGACGTATTTGTCGCACGAGCAGCTCGCCGACGGCGCGACGCTGACCTTCGACATGGGCTCGCAGCCGTCGCGCTGGGCGACCGGCAAGCAGGCGGCCCCGCCGTCGATCACCGAAGGCGACGAGGTTCCGCAGCCGCTCCGTGACGCGACCGGTGGCGACGACGACGTCGCGAGCGACGCCGCGCTGTTCGACGACACGTCGGGCACCCGGGCGACGGCCGAGAACGTCGAGTACCGGTTCGCTTCAGGCGAGCGGCACGACGTGCGCTTCTACACGCTCACGTCGGGCGACACCGAGGGCGCCGACCCGAGCAGCTGGGTCGTCAAGGGCTCCAATGACGGCAGCCGCTGGACGGTGCTCGACCGCCGAAGCGACGAGACGTTCATGTGGCGCTCGCAGACCCGGCCGTTCGAACTCGACCGCAACGGCAAGTTCTCGCAGCTGCGGATCGAGTTCGGCGGGGCGGTCAGGCTCGCCGAGGTCGAGCTCCTCACGCACGAGCCCGCCATCCCGGCGCCGCTGTTCGCCGAGGTGGCGAGCGGCGTCACGCAGGCCGGCGGCACCGCCGAGGTGCCGGTGACCCTGACCAACGACGGCACCTCGCCGCTGAGCGGCGAGGTGACGGCGACGGCGCCCGACGGCTGGACGGTGGAGCCGGTGGTGTTCGGGCCGATCGAGGGCGGCCAGTCGCAGACGGTCACGCTCAACGTCACGGTGCCGGACGGCGTCGAGCCCGGCGCGTATCCGGTCTCGGTCACGGCCACGGCGGGCGGCGCGACGGCGCGGGCCGCGGGCACGGTGCATGTGGTCGGCAACGTCGTCGAGTTCACGCCCGGCACCTCGGCCGAGGAGCCGTGGCTGTTCGAGGACGGCGCCTCGCAGCTGAACGGCACCGCGTACGACGGCCGCGCGCGGTTCGCCGACAATGAGCGCTTCTTCGTCTACCGGTTCCCGATCGGCGAGAACGTCACCGGCGGGACGCTGAGCCTCGACATCGGCAACGAGTTCCTCGTGCAGGCCTCGACCGACGGCACGACCTGGACGACCGTGCTGCGAGAGGAGCAGGAGATCCGCGACCTGTCGAACCGCGACGAGAACGCCTGGCGCGAGCTCGACGTGGCGGCGCTCGCGGCTGCGGGCCAGACGCTGTACCTGCGGATCGGCGACAGCTTCCCGGCGGACGGGTGGGGCGGCTGGCTGGCACGGCTGCGCCTCGAGCTGCAAACTGGGGGGTGATGACGACTCAGCGGCTGCGGGTCGGCGTCCTCGGCGCCGGCCCGATCGCCCAGTTCGCGCACTTCGAGGCGCTCAACAAGGCGCGCAACGCGGAGCTGTACGCGATCTGCGACGTCGCTGAAGACCTGCTCGCCCAGATGAGCGCCGTGCACCGGCCGCGGCGCACGTTCACCGACTACGCGGGGATGCTCGCCGATCCCGAGGTCGACGCCGTCGTCATCGCTACCGCCGACCAGTACCACGTCGCCGCCGCCCGCGAGGCGATCCGGGCGCGCAAGCACGTGCTGGTGGAGAAGCCGCTCGGCGCCACCACCGCCGAGTGCCTGCCGCTCCGCGACGAGGTCCACGCGAGCGAGCTGGTGCTCCAGGTCGGCACGATGCGGCGCTTCGACCCCGGCATCGCGTTCGCTCGCGACTTCGTCCGCGACGAGCTCGGCGAGCTGATCGCGCTGAAGGCGTGGTACTGCGACTCCGCCTACCGCTACGAGATGACCGACGTGCTGCAGCCGCTCCCCCGCTCCAGCTCCGAGGCGCGCAGGCCGCCCGGCGAGCCCAAGGGGGACCGGCGGCGGTACTACATGATCGGCCACGGCAGCCATCTGATCGACACCGCGCGCTTCCTCGCGGGCGACGAGATCGCGAGCGTCAAGGCGGAGCTGGCCGAGCGCGGCGGCGCGTACTGCTGGTTCGTGAGCGTGGGCTTCGCCGGCGGCTCGCTCGGGCACCTCGACCTCACGATGTCGGTCCAGATGGACTGGCACGAGGGCTTCCGGATCTACGGTGCGCGCGGCAGCGTGGTGGGCCGCACGTTCCTGCCGTGGTACCTGCGGGCGAGCGAGGTCGAGTGCTTCTCCGCGCGCGACCGCCAGTACCACCGGCCGCTCGGCGAGGACGCGCACTTCTGGCGGCGGCAGGCCGAGGGGTTCGCGGACACGGTCCTCACCGGCGCCCCGCAGCTCGGGGCTACCGTGGATGACGGGCTCGCCGCGATGGTCGTGATCGACGCGATCGAGCGGTCGGTCGAGACCGGCGAGCGGGTGGGCGTGGACGCGACGCCCGTGGCCGCGTGATGCGGCTCGGGATCTTCGCGAAGACGTTCAGCCGCCCGTCGCTCGACGCGACATTGGATGCCGTCGTCGAGCACGGCATCGAGACGATCCAGTTCAACATGGCGCTCACCACCGCGGGCTTCGAGGAGACCCGCGCGGCGGTCGCCGGGCGCGGCCTGGAGATGGCCGCGGTGTCCGGGACCTACAACATGGCGCATCCCGATCGCGCGATCCGGGACGCGGGAGCCGGTTGGCTCGCCAAGCTCATCGCCGCCGCGCCCCATCTCGGCACGCGCGTGGTCACGCTCTGCACCGGCACGCGCGACCCCGACGACATGTGGCGCGCGCATCCCGGCAACGCGACGCCGGAGGCCTGGCGGGACAGCGTCGAGCAGATCGCGGGCGCGCTCGCCGTCGCGGAGCGGCACGGCGTCGTGCTCGCGTTCGAGCCGGAGCACAACAACGTCGTCGTGGACGCGGCCGCCGGCCGGCGGCTGCTCGACGAGCTGCGGTCCGCGCACCTGCAGGTCGTCGTCGACGCCGCGAACCTCGTCCGCCCCGGCGAGCTCGACCGCCAGGCCGAGACGCTGCGGGAGGCGTTCGCGCTCCTCGGCGACGCACCTGTGCTCGCGCACGCGAAGGACGTGCTGGACAACGGCACGGTGGTGGCGGCCGGCCGTGGCGGCTTGGACTACGCGCTGTACGTGCAGCTGCTGCGCGAGTCCGGCTACGACGGGCCGCTCGTGTTGCACGGGCTGGACGAGGACGAGGTCGATCGGTCGGCGCGCTTCGTCCGCGAGCGGCTCGGCCTGGGCGCGCGCGCGTGACGTACTCGCAGGACGGGATCGCGTTCTCGTACGGCGTTCGAGGCGAGCGCGGTGTACCGCCGGATCCGCGCCGACTCGCCGGTCACCGCCGAGTCGGTGCTCGCCCAGTTCGAGCGCGAGGACGCCGTCGCGCGTGCGCCGGTGCTCGAGCGCCTGCCGGCCGACCGGCCGCTCCCGGACGAGGGCCCGTGCCCGCAGCTGTCGATGCCGACGCTGATCCTCGCCACCGACCGCGACCCGGCCCGTCCGCTCGGGATCGCCGAGGCGTGGGCCGGCGCACTCCCCGCCGCGGCGCTCCAGCAGGTGCCGTCCAAGACCGTCGACGAGCCACGGCACGAGCGGGAGGTCGCTGCCGCGATCGACGCGTTCGGCGCTCAGGCGCCCTGACCGACGGCCGCGTGCTCCGGCGGCAACGCGCCGGCGGCCCGCCCTGCGTTGAGCGCGGCGCCGTGGGCGCCGGTAAACGTGGCCGGGAGGTAGCTGAGCTCCCCGAGGTGGCGCCGCTTGACGGCGCGCGCGGCGTCGCCCGCGGCCCATCCGCCGACGACGACGACCCGCCGCGCCGGGCCGCCGATGGCAGCCATCCGGGCGACGATCTCAGCGCCGGCCGCCCCCGCGGCGTCGAGCGCCGCGTGGTAGGCGGCGGCGGGCGACGCGTCGCGGTCGATGCCGGCGATCGACTGGCTCTTCTGGTCGAGTCCGGTGACCGAGAGCCGCGGCGGGCCGCCGCCGAGCTCGATCTCCAGCGCCGCGGTCTCGAGCGGCCCGCGATCCTCCGGCCGGACGCCGAGCAGCGCGAGGGTGTGCTCGAAGGCGGCCCCGGACGACACCGCGCCCACGATGGCCTGGCGACCCTCGACGGCGTGCCACCCGACGTTGAGCCCGTTCGCGACAGCGTTGCCCACCGCGTCCTCGGCCAGCGGCGCGCTCGCCTGCACGTAGGCCTCCGCGGTGCCGCACGAGTCCAGCACGTCGCCCTCCGACGCCGCGCCCGCGCCGACGGCCGCGGCCAGGTGGTCGTGGCCGCCGACGGTCAGCACCGCGTCACGGGCTCCCTCGAGGCCGCCGTCGCAGCGTCCCATCGCCGTGCCGGCCGCCACCGCGTCCGGCATGAGACCGGGCGGGGCGTCGGCCCAGGCGAGCGCGTCGTTCCAGGGCCGTCGCGCGTGCAGGTCGTAGAACCCCGTGCGCGACGCGAGCGAGAGCTCGGCCGCCGGGTCGCCGCCGAGGCCGAGGACGATCCACTCGGCGACGTTGAGCCAGCGCTCGCCCCGCCGCGCCTCGGGCCAGTGGTCGCGCATCCAGCGGTACTTGGCGAGCGTGCAGACCGAGCTCGGCGGGAGCCCGACCCGAGCGCCGAAGCCATCCCCGAGGTCGGCCGCCAGCCTCGCCGCCTCGGCCTCCCCACGGCTGTCGTGCCAGGCGATCGACGGCACCGCCGGCCGCCCCGACCCGTCGAGGAGCACGCCGGTCTCCGCCATGCTGGCGACCCCGATGCCGGCGACCGGGCGGCCGCCGACGGCGGCCAGCGCCTCGCGCGCCGCAGCGATCGCCGCCGCGAGCAGCTCGTCAGCGGAAAGCTCCGCGCCGGTGGGCACGCGGCGCCAGGGCGTCGGCGCGCGTCCGTGGCCGACCTCGCGGAGGTGCTGGTCCAGCACGGCGGCCTTGACCGCCGTCGTGCCCACGTCGAGCCCGAGGAGCACCGCGCCGCTCACCACGCTCCCTCGCCGGCATCCGGATCGGCGGGTCGGGCGCGGAGCGCGACCACGTCCCCCCGCAGCTCGCCGGCGCCGCTCGCGTGCGGGACGAGCACGGCGGAGCCGCGCGCGAACGGCGTCTCCCCGGCGTCGGTGGCCAGGATGCCGCTCCCCTCGAGGCCGACGAGCACCGAGAACCCGGGGTCGAGCGCGTCGCCGCCCACCAGGCGCTCGGCGCGGAAGTACGGGTCGGCGGCGACCGGGAGCAGCCGCGCGCCGACGGGCCCACACAGCTGCGCGACGCGGTCGGTGTCCCAGGCCGCTCGGTCGAGCGCCTCGAGCACGCGGTCCCAGCCGAGGTCGAGGTGCCCATCGTCCTCGCTGAGCTCGAAGCCCTCCCACTCGAGGACCACCGAGAGGTCGGTGGGCTCCTGCAGCTCGAGCAGCAGGATCCCGGCTCCGATCGCGTGCGGGGTGCCGGCCGGGACGAAGATCGCGTCACCGGCGGCGACCGGCAGCTCGTGCATCGCGCCGAGCATCGCCACGGCGTCCTGCGCGCGCATCCAGTCGCGTACCTCGGACAGCTCGACGTCGCGCGTGAAGCCGACGTGGACGCTCGCGCCCGGCTCGGCCTCGAGGATGATCCACGCCTCGGTCTTGCCGCATGAGAGGCCGAGCGCGTCGCGGGCGAAGGCGCGGCCGGGGTGGAAGTGCACGGGCAGGCGCTGGCCGGCGTCGAGCAGCTTCACGAGCAGCCCAGGGGTGGCGCCGAAGCGCCGGAGGTGCTCGGCCCCGAGCCAGGGCTCCGGATCGGCGACCATGGCGTCGCGGACCAGCGTCCCGTCCTCGAGCCGGCTCAGCCCACGCGAGTCCGAGCCGAACGCGGTGTTGACCGCGCCAAGCCACTCCTCCGGCATGTGATCCGAGTCGACCTCCACGCCGCGGAGCCGGGCGATGCGAGCGCCCCCGGCATAGAAGTGGTGCAGCAGGTTCGGCGGAAGCACGTGCGGCCTCATGCCGGAGGGACCTCTCCCGATCCGCGCATGACCAACTCGGTCGGCACCACGACCCGCTTCGGCGGGCCGTCGGGGGTTTCGAGGCGCTCGAAGGCGAGCTCCGCGGCGTGGGCGCCCATGCGCGAGCTGTCGTGCCGCACGACGGTGACGGGCGGGGCGAGGAGGTCCGCCAGCTCGAAGTCGTCGAACCCCACCAGCGCGAGCC
Organism: Solirubrobacteraceae bacterium; assembly: GCA_036257565.1. Classification (GTDB taxonomy): domain Bacteria; phylum Actinomycetota; class Thermoleophilia; order Solirubrobacterales; family Solirubrobacteraceae; genus DASSUW01. The sequence continues at coordinate 48,986 of DATAFH010000056.1, forward strand.
GCCGGTGCGTTCCCCGCAGGGCCCGCAGCGCGCCGACCGTGTTGCGGTTGTTGGCGGCGAACAGCGCGGTCGGCTGCCGGTCGGCGGGCAGCGCCAGCAACTCGGACACCACGGCCTCGGCGCGGCCGGTGTCATGGGAGCCGGTCCGCACGAGCTCGTCGCGGACCGCCACGCCGGCCGCCGCCATCGCCTCCCGGAAGCCCGTACGGCGCTCGGCGGCCGTGTACAGGTGCTCGTAGTCGCCGATGAACGCGATGCGCTCGTGCCCGTGCGCCAGCAGGTGCGCGGTCGCCGTACGAGCCCCGCCGACGTTGTCGAGCAGGACCTGGTCGGCGCCGATGCCGCTCGGCGGCCGGTCGAGGAACACGACCGGCGTGCCGTCCGCGGTCTCGCGGGCGAGGTAGGAGTGATCGCGCGAGGCGGGTACCAGCAGCAGTGCGTCGACGCGCCGCCGCAGCAGCGAGTGCACGAGCTCCTGCTCGCGGGCGGGATCCTCCTCGCACGACGCGGTGATGAGCAGATACCCACGCTCCCATGCGGCCCGCTCGACCGCCTGGGCGATGGCGGAGTAGAACGGGTTCGCCGCGTCCTCGATGACGAGCCCGAGCGTGGACGACGTGCGGCCCTGGCGGAGCGAGCGGGCGAGGTCGTTGCGCCGGAAGCCCAGCTCCTCGATCGCCTTCGCCACGCGGTCCGCCGTCGCCGCGGAGACGCCCGCCTCCGCGTTGATGGCCCGCGAGACCGTCTTGAGGCTGACGCCCGCGCGCGCTGCGACGTCGCGCATCGTCGGACGCATGGGGGCCTGGGGCCGCATCACGGCATTGTCCGCGATCGCGGTGCGACCGGCGCCTCCATGGCGCCCATCACGCCGACCGAGCGTGCGGCCGTCTCGCAGGCGAAGCTCGTGGCCGCGATCTCGTCGAGGCCGTCGCGGAGCGCCGTGACGAGCGCAGCCGCGAACGTGTCGCCGGCGCCCGTGGGGTCGACCTCCTCCTGCTCGGCGACCGGGACCGGGACCGGATCGAGGCCGACCGGCCCGCCGAACACGCGCGCGCCCGCGCCCCCGCGCGTCTCGCAGATGATCCGGCCGTCGCGGGCGAGGTCGTCCGCGTCGAGCCCGAGGGCACTGAGCTCGCCCTCCGACGGCAGCAGCACGTGGGCCACGCGCGCCAGCCGCGCCACCCGCTCGCGCGTCGCGCGGTCGGCGTCCGCGCGCACGTTGGGATCGAGCGAGATCCTGCCGCCGCGCTCGAGCACCGTCGCGGCGGCCGCCTCGACGACCCCGGCCGGCGTGCCGCCGAACCCGATGGTGGAGCCGGAGACATGCAGCCAGTCGGCGCGCTCCGCCAGCCGCTGCGCGCGCGTGGGGTCCAGCTCGACGGCCGCGGAGTCCGGGACGGAGAACCAGAAGCTCCGCGTGGCGTCGTCGTGGTAGCTCACGAAGGCGGTCGCAGTGGCGCGCCGTGGGTCGACCCGGATGCCTTCCCCGCTGACGCCGTCGCGGCGCATGCGCTCGCGGAACGCGTCGCCGAAGGCGTCGTCGCCGACGCACCCGACGAGCGCGGTCGGCGCCCCCAGCCGCGCGGCGACCGACGCGAAGATCGCCGGCGCGCCGCTCGGGAACGGCCCGGCCCAGGTTCCCGGCTCGGCGAGGCGGCCGTCCGACGGCTCGCGACGGAACTCCACCAGGGCTTCTCCGACGGCGAGGATCATGCGCGCGACTGTATGGCCTTATCGTGGCGCGCGATGATCGCGACGGTCACGCTCAACCTCGCGCTCGACCTGACGTACACGATCCCCGAGGTCGTCTGGCACGCCGCGAATCGGGTGACGAGCGTGCACGAGCGCGCCGGCGGCAAGGGCGTCAACGTCTCCAGCGTCCTGCATGCCCTCGGCCACGAGACGATCGTGTGCGGCTTCTCGGGCGGGCCGACCGGCGAGGCGATCGCGGCCGACCTCGCGGAGGCGGGGCTGGAGGCCGTCCTCACCCCGATCGGCGGTCACAGCCGCCGGACCGTGGCGGTGGTCGACGGCGCCGCGGGCGACGCGACCGGCTTCTGGGAGCCCGGGCCCACGATCGAGCCGGACGAGTGGCACGCCTTCCTGCGCTCGTACGACAACGTGATCGCAGACGCCGCCGCGGTCGTGCTGGCCGGGAGCCTGCCGGCGGGGATCGCCGTCGACGCGTACGCCGAGCTCTGCCGCCGCGCTCGAGAGGCCGGGGTCGCCGCGGTGCTCGACGCGGACGGCGACGCGCTGCGCGCCGGCCTGGCCGGGCGGCCGGCGCTGGTCAAGCCCAACCGCGACGAGCTGGCCCGTGCGGTGGGCGGCGGTGACCCGATCGCCGCCGCCGAGCAGCTGCGCACCGCGGGCGCGGACGCTGTGGTGGTCTCGCGCGGAGCGGAGGGCCTGCTGGCCGTGACCGCCGAGGGCCGCTGGAGCGCCGCCCCCGGCGAGTCCGTCGCCGGCAACCCGACCGGGGCCGGCGACGCCGCGGTGGCCGCACTGACCATCGGCCTCGTCGAGCGTCGCCCCTGGCCGGACCGCATCGCCGACGCGGTGGCGCTGTCCGCCGCCGCGGTCGGCGCGCCGCTGGCCGGCGGCTTCGACGAGGCGCTCTACCGGCGCCACCGGGACCACGTGGCCGCGGAGGTCTCCTGACCTAGGCGGTCGCCGTGGCGCTCTCGTAGAGGTCGATCGTGCTCCGGTAGTTCTCCGCGATCGTCTCGACGGCCGTCTCGCGGTCGGTGTCTCCGGCGAGCCAGCCCTTGAGCGCGTCCCAGAAGATCGTGCGCCCGATCGCGAAGCCAACGAAGCCGTCGACGGTCGCCGCCTGTCGCAGCCAGTGCGCGACCGTGGCCCCGTCGGCGCCGGCGCCCAGCACGACGCAGGCGACGTCGTCGCGGCCCCCGGCGCGGGCGGCGTCCGCCACCAGCCGGCAGTCCTCGGCGCTGTCCAGGCCCTCGACCTTCCAGATGTCGGGCTCGACGCCGGCCTCCTGCAGCTCGGCGATCGCGGCGGCGGCGAGCTGCGGCCGCAGCTCGATCGCGTACCGCTCGGAGTCGGACTCCAGCGACGCGAGCTGGTGGGGCTCCGGCGGCACGAGGAGCTCGAACAGGTACTTGGTTGTGCGGGGAGCGAGATAGTCCGAGAGTCGCGCTAGCCGCTCGGCCTGACGGCGGTTGAGCTCGCGGTCGCCCTCGGGGTTGTAGCGGGCGAGGATCTTCACGAAGTCGGGCTCGAACGCCTCGATGTGGGTCGCGAAGTCCTCGCCGTACACGAAGTCGAACTCCGGCACCGAGCTCGTCTCGGCCGAGATCGCGAACGGCAGCCCGAGCCGCTTGGCCTCGCGGGCCACGGCCGCGCCGTTCTCCTCGTCGATGAGGGCGCCGACGGTGCCTGCGGGGGCCGACTCGGCGGCGACCAGCAGGCCGTCGAGGATGATGCGCTTGGCCTCGCGGATGCGCTCGCTCTCGGCGGGCGTCGGCGTGCCCTCGATGCCGAACAGCTTCGTCTGGAACGACGTCCGGTGATCGAACGCGAGAATGTACAGGGGCTTGTCGTAGCCGGGGTTCACGGGTTGGCTCCTTGGATGTCTAACGATGGGTGGCGGTGGCCGCCGGGAGGAGCGGGACGGGTGCGACAGTGCCGTCGGACGTGAGCCCGACGAACGCCGACTCGCCTTCGATCAGCCGGTCCACGGCGACGCGGCCGGCGGCCTGGCCGAGCGCGCGGTCGAGGGCCGAAGGCGTCGCCGCGCGCTGCGTGTGGCCGAGGATCGTGGGATGCACGCGCACGCCGCTGCGCTCCGCGAGCGCCTCGGCGATGCGGACCGCGTCGCCGACGGCCTCCGACATGACGGCGATCGCCGAGCCGCTCACCGACAGCTCGCGCAGGCGGGCGGCGAGCACGTCGAGGTCGTAGGGGCGTTCGGGCACGAGCACGTCGTCGATCCCGGCCGCGACCGCGACCGCCTCGGCGAGGTAGCCGTTGGGCGCGCCGAGCGTCTGCACGAGGAAGGCGCGGCCCGGCAGCGACCGCCCGGTGATGCGCAGGCGGTCGATGGCGTCCATCGCGTACCCGATCGCCGAGTCCATGCCGATCGTGAGATCGGTGCCCTCGAGGTCGCGGTCGATCGTCGCGGGGACGACCGCCACCGGCACCGTATGAGCGAGGGCGCGCGCGCCGCGCGTCGAGCCGTGGCCGCCGATCACCACGAGGCCGCGGAGCGAGAGCGCCTCCACGGCGGCACCGCACTCGGCGAGCCCGCCCGGCTCGCGCAGCTTCGGCCAGCGGCTCGTGCCGAGCCAGGTGCCGGGCTCGTGCATGTGGGTGCGCGCCTGCAGGGCGGTGATCGGCTCGGTGCGCCGGGCCGCCAGCCCCGCGAAGCCCCCGAACACGCCCAGCGCCCGCGCTCCGATCTGAGCGCCCAGCGGGCCGCGTTCGAGGTCGGCCAGCCGATGCTCCTCGAGCTGCTCGAGCCGCTCGCACGCGCCCGCGATCACGGCGTTCATGCCGGGGGAGTCGCCGCCGCTGGTGAGGATGCCGATGGTCACGGTCAACGTTATATCGCGCCGGATCGAACGGGTCAAGAAGTAATCGTGCGCAACCGTAAGTAAACGGTGATACGGTTCCGGGATGCGAGGTAAGCGCGTGACCGTCGGCGTCGACCTCGGCGGCACGAAACTGCTGGGCGCCGTCGTCGACGAGGCGGGCGCCGTGTCGTCGCTGCTGCGATGGCCCGGTCGGGTCCGGCAGTACGACCGCGCTCTGGCCGCGATCGCGTCGCTCGTGGAGCGCCTTGAGGGGGAGGCGAACGAGCGCGACGAGACCGTCGTGGCGGTCGGCGTCGCCGCCGCGGCGTTCCTCGACGCCGACCGCGAGCACGTGCGGGACGCGACGAACCTGCTGGGCTGGAGCGGCCGCCCCTTCCGCGCCGACATCAGCGCGCGGCTCGGGCTCCCGGTGGTGGTCGAGAACGACGGCAACGCAGCCGCATGGGGCGAGTACGGACACGGTGCCGCGGCCGGCGAGCCGTGCGTCGTGATGGCCACGGTCGGCACCGGGATCGGGGGTGGGATCGTGATCGACGGCCGTCTCGTGGCCGGCGGCTCCGGCGTCGCGGCAGAGCTCGGGCACGTGCAGGTCGTCCCGGACGGGCGCCCGTGCGGCTGCGGCGCGGCCGGCTGCCTCGAGGAGTACGCGAGCGGGACGGCGCTCACCCGCTCGGTCCGCGCCGCGGCGGCGGCCGATCCCGCCGGCGCCTCGCGGCTGCTGGCTCTGGCCGGAGGCGATCCCGAGGGGATCGACGGCCCGCTGATCACGGCGCTCGCGATCGACGGCGACCCGGCCGCGCGCGGCGCGCTGGCCGAGCTCGGCATCTGGCTCGGCGTGGGCCTCGCCCAGGTCGCCACGATCCTCGACCCAAGCATCGTGATCGTGGGCGGCGGCCTGGCAGGCGCCGCCGGCGAGCTGATCATCGGGCCTGCGCGCGATGCCTACGGGGCGAGAGCGAGGCTGCGGGCGCCCGCGCCGCTCCGAGCCGCGGCGCTGGGCAACACCGCCGGACTCGTCGGTGCGGCGGCGCTCGCACTTTCGGCCTGGACTCGAGAACCGCACAAACTGCGCGCGACCGAAACACAACGCACGCCAAGTAGCGACCGCTGGTAGGGTCAGCCGAAAATGGAGCGAGAGCCGGGTAGCGACAGCCATGTGTTCGCGGACGAGCGGCAGGCGCGGATCGCCGAGCTGGTCTCCGTTCGCGGTCGCGCTCGCATCGGCGAGCTGTCGAAGCTGTTCGGGGTCACCGAGCCGACCATCCGCAAGGATCTCAAGGTGCTCCACGCCCGCGGCCTGCTCAAGCGCACGCACGGCGGGGCGCTCGCCACGCAGCGGGTCGTCGAGCGGGAGTTCGCGGGCCGTCAGGCGTCCAACATCGCGGCGAAGGAGGCGATCGCCCGCCGCTGCGTCGGCCTGATCCAGGACGGCGACTCGGTCTTCCTCGACAGCGGCACGACGGTGCAGGCGATCGCCAGTGCGATCGCCGGCAACGGCAACCGCCTCATGCTGTCGGCGCTCACCACCAGCGTAGGCGTGGCCACGACGCTGGCGGACGTTCCCGGAGTCGACTGCGTGCTCCTCGGCGGCCAGCTCCGGCGCGTCGACGGGGCGCTGGTCGGAGCCCTTGCGCTTGAGAACCTGCAGCGGTTCACGTTCACGTTGGCGTTCATCGGCGTGAGCGGGTTCTCGGAGATGGGCATCAGCGTCGGCAGCCTCGCGGAGGCCGCGGTCAAGGCCGACGCGATCGAGCGCGCCCGCCGCGTCGTGCTCGCGATCGACCACTCGAAGGTGGGCACGACCGACTTCGCGCGGATTGCCGGGCTTGACACGATTGACATCGTTGTCATGGACGAAGCGACGCCGGCCGTCGAGGAGCTGTGCGCCGCCTACGACATCGAGCTGCTGACCGCCGACCGCTAACACGGTTTGTTCCGATCACTTTCGATCAGGCTTGACTTTGAGCAGAAGCGCGTCTACTATCGCCGCGACCCGGCGGTAAATAGGTTCCCGGGTCGGAGGAAGTGTCAAGAGAGGGAGAGCCGGGCGGAATCTGCGCCGGCTGTGAGGAGAGGTGCAATGCGAGGGGTCATCCATGCCTGAGCCGGTTCTGGAGGCGCGGGATGTCGTGAAGACGTTCGGGCGCGTGCAGGCGCTGCGCGGCGCGAGCTTCACGGTCTATCCGCAGGAGGTCGTCGCGCTCGTCGGCGACAACGGCGCCGGCAAGAGCACCCTGGTGAAGACGCTCGTGGGCGTCCACCCGCCCGACAGGGGCCAGATCTTGTTCGAGGGCAAGCCGGTCGAAATCCACACGCCGCACGACGCCCGCGACCTGGGCATCGAGACCGTGTTCCAGGACCTGGCGCTGGCAGCGGAGATCGACCCCGCCGCGAACATGTTCCTCGGCCGCGAGGTGCTGCGGCCGGGGCTGCTCGGCAAGCTCGGGTTCCTCGACAAGGCCACGATGCGCCGCCGCAGCGACGAGGCGTTCAAGAGCCTCGGCGTGAGGATCCAGGACACGAGCGCGCGGGTGGCGAACATGTCAGGTGGTCAGCGCCAGGGCATCGCGATCTGCCGTGCGGTGACGTGGGCGAAGCGCGTGGTGTTCATGGACGAGCCGACCGCCGCGCTCGGCGTTGTCCAGACGCGCAACGTGCTCGAGCAGGTCCGGCGCGTGCGCGAGCAAGGCCTGTCGGTGGTGCTCATCAGCCACAACATGCCCGAGGTGTTCGAGGTCGCCGACCGGATCGAGGTCTTGCGGCTCGGCACCCGCGTCGCGCGGCTCAAGCCCAGCGAGGTGTCGATGGAGGACGTCGTGGCCGCCATGACCGGCGCGCTGACGTTCCACGAGGAGGAGAAGTCATGACCACGCCGACGGCCCCCGTGCCCGACGAGGAAGTCCTCGACGAGGCGCCCGAGCCTGCCGGGCAACCGTTGTGGAAGCAGCTGCTGACGGGGTCGAACACCTCGATCGCGCTGGTTCTCGTAGCGATGATCGCGGTCTTCTCGTTCCTGAGCTTCGAGGAGTTCTTCACGGTCTCCAACGCCCGCAACATCGCGACCGACGCCGCCGTGCTCCTCGTGGTCGCGACCGGCCTCACCTACGTGATCATCACGGCGGGGATCGACCTGTCGGTCGGCTCCGTGCTGGTGTTCTCGAGTGTCGTCTCGGCCCGCATGATGAACGCCGTCGGCGGTGACGGCTGGGGTGTCATCGTCGTCGGGATCCTGACGGGCTTGGCGGCCGGCATCGGCTGGGGAGTGCTGAACGGCTTCCTCGTGTCGAAGGCGAAGATCCCGTCGTTCATCGTCACGCTCGGCACGCTGGGCATGGCGCTCGGCGCCGCGCTGCTGATCACCGGTGGCGTCGACGAGCGCAACGTGCCGTTCAAGCTCGTCGAGACGATCGGTACCGGCCGGCTGTTCGACCAGATCCCCTACCTGGTGCTCATCGCCGCGGCGGTCGCGCTCGTGTTCGGGATCATCCTCCACCAGACGCGCTTCGGCCGCTACACGTACGCGATCGGGTCCAACGAGGAGGGCGTCCGCCGCGCGGGCGTCAACGTCGACCTGCACCTGATCAAGATCTACGGGCTCGCCGGCGCCCTGTCCGGCCTCGCCGGCACGCTCGCACTCGCCCGCTTCGGCACCACGTCGATCGCCGGCAACACGACGCTGAACCTGGACGCGATCGCGGCCATCGTGATCGGCGGCACGAGCCTGTTCGGCGGCGTCGGCACGATGATCGGAACCGTCGTTGGCGTCTTCATCCCCGCCGTGCTCCGCAACGGCTTCGTGATCGTCGGCGTGCAGCCGTTCTGGCAGCAGGTCGCCGTCGGTGCCGTGCTGATCGTCGCCGTCTACCTCGACCAGCTGCGTCGCGCACGGTACGCGCGGTAGTCAGCCCACAACCACTCTCCTGGAGGAGATCGATGCAACGTTCATTTGGTTCAGGCCGGCGCGCCGTCTGGGCGCTGGCCGCGAGCCTGCTTGTCGTGAGCATGGGCCTCGTCGCCTGCGGCGGCGATGACGACGACGGCGGCGGCGGTGGAGCCGCCGGCGGCGACAGCTACAAGGTGACGCTGATCGCCGGCGTGAAGGGCGACGAGTTCTACATCACGATGAACTGCGGCGCGCAGGAGGAGGCCAAGAAGCAGGGTGTGACGCTCGACTTCCAGGGCCCCGACCAGTTCGACGCCTCGCTGCAGACCCCGATCGTCAACGCCGTCATCGCCAAGAAGCCCGATGCGATCCTGATCGCGCCGACGGACGCCAAGGCGATGTACTCGCCGATCAAGCAGGCGGCCGACGCCGGCATCAAGATCGTGCTCGTGGACACGACCCTCGAGCAGGCCGACATGGCGGTCTCGCAGATCGCGTCCGACAACGTCGGTGGCGGCCGCGCCGCCGCCAAGGCGCTCGCCGAGGAGATCGGGGGGAGCGGCAAGGTGTTCGTCAACAACGTCAAGCCGGGCATTTCCACCACCGACCAGCGCGCCCAGGGCTTCCAGGAGGAGGCCAAGAACCTCGGTCTCGAGTACGTCGGCATGGAGTACAACCAGGATCAGCCGGACAAGGCCGCGGCGATCACCAAGGGGATCATCGCCAAGCACCCGGACCTGAAGGGCATCTTCGGCACGAACCTGTTCGGGGCCGAGGGCTCTGCTGCCGGCCTGCGCGAGTCCGGCAACACGGACGTCAAGATCGTCGGCTTCGACGCCGGTCCCAAGCAGGTCAAGGACCTCGAGGAGGGCCTGCTCCAGGCGCTCGTCGCCCAGAAGCCCGCCGACATCGGCGCCCAGGGCGTCCAGCAGGCCGTCGCCGCCCTCAAGGAGGAGCCGACCAAGGAGAAGATCGGCACCGGCTCGACGATCCTGACCAAGGACAACCTCAAGCAGAACCAGGACGCGGTCTACAAGTCCACCTGCTGAGTCAGTGGGCACGGGCGCCGGCCACCGAGACCGGCGCCCCGCGCTCTTCTTTCATGAGCCTCTCGAGCAGCCTCACGTGGCGCCGCCTGCCCTCGCACCGGGCGTGGCTCGGCGCGGAAACCGGGCGGCTGCTCGAGTTCGGGCGAGGCGCTCGCGTCGAGCAGGGCTTCGGCTGGCTCGACGCCGCCGGCACGCTCGATCCGCGGCAGCCGCTGCAGCTGTGGATCACGACGCGCATGACCTACGTCTTCGCCCTCGGCCACCTGCTCGGGATCCCGGGCTGCGGCCCGCTCGCCGATCACGGGCTCCGCGCCGTCGAGGAGACGTTCGAGGACCGCGAGCACGGCGGGTGGTTCGCCGAGGTCTCGGGCGACGGCCCGCTCCATACGCGCAAGGAGGCGTACTCGCACGCCTTCGTGCTGCTCGCAACGGCGAGCGCCACGATCGCAGCGCGCCCAGGGGCGCAGCAGCTCCTCGACCGCGCCGCCGACGTGGTGGAGCGGCGCTTCTGGTCGGAGGCGGAAGGCGCCTGCGCCGAGGCCCGGGACCGCGACTGGCGCGAGTCCGAGGCCTACCGGGGAGCCAACGCCAACATGCACATGGTCGAGGCGTTCCTCGCGGCCGCCGACGCCACCGGCGACCCGGCATGGGGCCATCGGGCGCTCCGGGTGGCCGAGCGGCTCATCCGCGACGTGGCGGGCGCGCATGACTGGCGCGTCGTCGAGCACTTCGACGCCGCCTGGACGCCGCTCCCGGACTACAACCGGGAACGCCCGCGCGATCGCTTCCGCCCCTTCGGCGTGACGCCCGGTCACGGGCTCGAGTGGTCCCGGCTGCTGCTGCACCTCCATGCGGCCCTTCCGTCGCCCCCCGACTGGCTCGTCCCTGCCGCGCGCGGCCTGTTCGCGCGCGCGGTCGACGACGGTTGGCAGGAGCCGGGCGGCTTCGTCTACACGACCGACCTCGGCGGCCGGCCGGTCGTGAGCGACCGGCTGCACTGGGTGGTGGCCGAGGAGATCGGCGCCGCCGCCGCCCTCCACGAGGTGACCGGCGGCGATGACTTCGAGCGCTGGTACCGGACCGGCTGGGACTTCGCTGACGCCCATCTCCGCGACCGCCGGCGCGGCAGCTGGCGTCACGAGCTCGACGAGCAGCTGCAGGCCCAAGAGCGCACGTGGACCGGCAAGCCGGACGTCTACCACGCGCTGCAGGCCACGCTCCTCCCGCGGGTGCCGGTCACGGCCAGCCTGGCGGGCGCCCTCCGCGACGACCTTCTGTCCTGAACCACGATCCAACCGAGGAACCACCATGCCGATGCCCGACACCGCGACCGCCGTGACCACGGCCGAGCGCCGTGCCATCCAGCAGATCAAGACCTCCGGAGGCCGGTTCGCGATCATCGCGGCCGACCACGGTGACCCGCTCGTCGACATGCTCGATGGTCTCGGCCTGCCGAGCGGGCCCGAGCACCAGCGGGCGTTCAAGGCCGATCTCGTCGAGACGGTCGGCCGCGACGCGAGCGCCGTGCTGCTCGACCCCGACGTGTCGCTTCCCGACCTCGTCGACCGCGACGCCATCGGCCGCGACGTCGGTCTGCTGGTGCGGATCGAGGCCGACGGCGCCGAGGTCCGCGACGGCCTGCGCGAGTCGCAGCTGATTGCCGACCTCGGGGCGCAGGGCGCGCGGGCGCGGGGCGCCACCGCCGCCAAGGTGATGGTCTTCCTGCGCGCGGACCGCGAGGACCTCGACGGGCACACCGCGCGCCTCGTGCGGGCCGCGCTCGAGGACTGCCGCCGCGCCGACCTGCTGTGCGTGATCGAGCTCATGACCTACCGCCTCGACGACGAGCCGCCGGAGGACTTCGCGGCTCGGAAGGAGGACCTGATCGTGGACGGCGCCGTCCTCCTGCAGGAGTGCGGCTCGAAGGTGCTCAAGCTCGAGTACCCCGGGAGCGCCGCGGCGTGCCGGCGCGTGACCGATGCCATCGAGGTCCCGTGGGCGGTCCTGTCCGCCGGCGTCGACCACGACGCGTTCTGCCGCCAGCTGCAGGACTCGATGGACGGCGGCGCCGAGGGCTTCATCGCCGGCCGGTCGCTGTGGAAGGAGGCGGTCGGCCTCCCGTCGCCCGAGCGGCGGGAGTTCCTCGACGGCGTCGCGCGGCGCCGGCTCGAGGAGATGCTCGAGATCGTGGGTTAGTGCCCCAGGGTCGCGAGCAGCTCGCGCGCGCGGGCGGGATCCAGCTCGCCGGCGGTCGGCGACTCGACGCTGGCCGCCGCCGCGGCGATCCCGTGACGCGCAGCCTCGAGCAGCGGCTCTCCGCGCTCGAGCGCGGCGGCGAGGCCGCTCGTCAGCACGTCGCCGGCCCCGATCGGATTGCGCACGTGAGCGATCCGCGGGGCCGGCAGCCACTCCGTGCCGCCGGCGGTGGCGAGGGCCGCGCCGGCCGCGTCGGCGGTGACGAGCGCGGCGCGGGCGCCGCGTACCACGAGCCCGGTGGCGGCGGCCAGCGCGCGCGGGCGCGAGTCGGACGGCGAGGCCACCTCGGTCGTTCCCGGCACGCCGCTCATGACCTCCTCGGCCTCGGACACGTTCGGGGTCACGACGTCGGGGCGGGCGTCCAGGGCGCGGCCCAGCGTCTTGCCCGCCGCGTCGACGACGCTCGGGCGGCCGGCGTCCGCGGCGAGGCCCGCCAGCCGGGCGTAGGCGTCAGGCGGCGCGCCCGGCGGCACGCTCCCGCAGCAGACCAGCACGCCATGCCGCGCCAGCTCCTCGGCGATCGCCGCCTCGAGCGCCGCCCACTCCGCCGCGGTGATCTCGGGACCGGGCTCGTTGAGCACGGTCGTACGCCCGCCGCGCTCCATCACGATCGCGGTCGAGCGCATCTCCCCGGCGCACGGGATCGCGAGCAGCGGCACGCCCTCGCGCTCGATCATCTGCGCGCCGGCGCGGCCGGTCTCCCCGGCGACGAAGCTGACGAGCAGCGCAGGCGCGCCGAGCGCACGGGCCGCCCGCGCGACGTTGAGGCCCTTGCCGCCGGGCGTTACGACCACGCGCTCGAAGCGCAGCACCTCGCCCGGCCGCAGCTCCGGGAGCGTCGCCGTCCGGTCGATCGTGAGGTTCGGCCCGGCGATCAGCACGCGCCCTTACTATCACCCGTCCCCGAAGGAGCCTCGTGAAGCAGTTCCGACTCAACCGCCTGTTCCATCCCACCTCCGGCCGCTGCTTCGACGTGGCCGTGGACCACGGCATTCCGGGGGAGCCCAGCCTGCTGGCCGGCATCGAGGACATGGAGGCGGCGATCGACACGCTCGTCGACGCCGCACCCGACGCGATCCAGCTCTCGGTCGGGCAGGCCGAGCTGCTGCAGCGCCGGCCGGGGCGCGACAAGCCGGCGCTCGTCCTGCGCACCGACGTGCCGAACATCTACGGCCCCCAGCCTCCGGACGAGGCGTGGACCGTGATGATCGACGACCCGGTCGGGCAGGCGGTGCGGCTCGACGCGGCGTGCGTGGTCGCCAACCTGCTCGACGTGGCGGGCCACCCGCAGCTGCGGGGCGACTGCGTAGCGGCGATCACGCTGCTGCGCGCCGAGTGCGACCGCGCGGCGATGCCGCTGATGGTCGAGCCGCTGGCGTTCGACCCCGGCCAGGCGGGCTACGACTCGAGCGGCGACGTGGACCGCATCTGCGGCCTTGTCCGCCAGGCGGTCGAGCTCGGCGCCGACGTCATCAAGGCCGACCCGACCGACGACCTCGCCGAGTACCGCCGCGTCGTGACCGTTGCGCGCGTGCCGCTGCTCGTGCGCGGCGGCGGGCGCGTGAGCGACCGTGAGATACTCGAGCGCACGCACGCGGTGCTCGAGCAGGGCGCCGCCGGCATCGTGTACGGGCGCAACGTGATCCAGCACGAGAAGCCTGCCGCGATGACGCGCGCGCTGATGGACGTCGTGCACGAGGGTGCGACGCCCGAGCAGGCGCTCGCGCAGCTGTGACAGTCGTCCGCATCGGGATCGTGGGCGGCGGCCTCATGGGCCGCGAGCTGGCCGCCGCCATCGGGCGCTGGGCGGCGCTCGCCGACCACCCGGTCCTCCCCCGGCTCGAGGCGGTCTGCGACACCACGCTCGAGGCCCTCTCGTGGTTCGAGCGCATCGACACCGTGCGCACGCTGACCGACGACCGCCGGCGGCTGCTCGAGGACCCCGACCTCGACGTCCTCTACCTCGCCGTCCCCCACCACCTGCACGAGGTGCTCTACCTCGACACGATCGAGGCGGGCAAGGACTTCCTCGGCGAGAAGCCGTTCGGGATCGACCTCGCGGCGGCGCGCCGGATCGTCGACGCGCTGCGCGCCCGCCCGGACGTGTTCGCCCGCTGCTCGAGCGAGATGCCGTACTTCCCCGGCGCCCAGTTCGCCTTCGAGCACATCCGCTCCGGCGCGCTCGGTCAGGTGATCGAGGCCGAGTGCGCGTTCCTGCACTCGAGCGACCTCGACCGACGCAAGCCGATCAACTGGAAGCGGCAGGCGCAGTTCTGCGGCCCTATCGGCGTGATGGGCGACCTCGGGATGCACGTCGCCCACCTCCCGCTGCGCCTCGGCTGGCGGCCGGAGACGGTGTACGCGACGCTACAGAGCGTCGTCACCGAGCGGCCCGGTCCGGCCGGCGAGCTCGTGCCGTGCGACACCTGGGACAACGCGACGCTGCACGCCGGCGCGGGCGGCTTCCCGCTCACGCTCGAGACCAAGCGCATCGCTCCCGGTCACACGAACACGTGGCGGATCCGGGCCGTCGGGATGGACGGCGGCGTGGAGTTCTCCACCGCGAGCCCGAAGGCCGTGTGGCGATTCGCCATGCGCGACGGACGGCAGGTCTGGGAGCGGCTGGAGACCGGCAGCCAGTCGGCGTTCGCGACCGTCACGGGGCCGATCTTCGAGTTCGGGTTCTCGGACGCGATCCTGCAGATGTGGGCTGCGTTCCTGGCCGAGCGCGCCGGGGCGCTCGGCGACCGGCTCGGCTGCGCCACGCCCGAGGAGGCGCTTGCCAGCCACGAGCTGTGGGACGCGGCGCAGCGCTCGGCCGCGTCCGGCGCCGCCGAGCGCGTGGGCTAGGCCCGGCCCTCGGTGAGCTCGCGGCCGAGCGTCTCCCCGGCCGCCTCCATCTCCTCGAGGTCCGTGGCCTCGATCACGCGCATGAGGTCGATCATGCGCTTGCCGAACGCGTCGAGGCGGTCGGTCCCCACGACGGCGTGGAGCGGCACCCCGGCCTGGCGCGCTCGCGTGCCGATCTCGCCCACGAGCTTGCCGTGCAGCGTCTGCTGGTCGAGCGCGCCCTCGCCGGTGACGACCGCGCGCGACGCGCGCATGCGGGCCTCGAAGCCGAGGGCGTCGAGCACCCACGGCGCGCCCGGCTCGAGCGTGGCGCCGTGCACGGCCCAGAGGCCGCCGGAAAGCCCGCCGGCGCACCCGGTCATCGGCACCCCGCGCGGGTCGCGGGGCCAGCGGGCGGCGAGCGCGGCCAGGCGCTGCTCGAGGCGGGCGACCATGGCCGGGTCGGCGCCCTTCTGGGGCCCGAACACCTTCGGCGCGTGCTCGAACGGGGTGCGCACGTCGCACAGGACGACGAGCTTCGCGCCGCCGAGGCCGCCGGCGTCCTCGATCGCCTCGAGCGCGCCCGCGCCGCCGTCGCTGGTGGCGCTGCCGCCGACGGCGACGAGTATCGCGGCGGCGCCCGCCTGCGCGGCGGCGGCGATCAGCTCGCCGGTGCCGTAGGTCGACGCCGCCCAGGCGTCGCGCTCGGGCTCGGCGACGAGCGAGAGGCCGCTGGCCGTCGCGGTCTCCACGATCGCCGTCCCGCCGTCCTCGACGAGCCCGAACGAGACGCGCAGCTCGCGCCCGAGCGGGTCGTGGGCGTCGGCGCCGACGACCTCGCCGCCGAGCTGGGGGAGCAGCGCCTCGAGCGTCCCCTCGCCGCCGTCGGCGACGGGGCACAGGTCGGGTGGCATCAGGCCGGCGCGCTCGAGCCCGCGGCCGATCGCGGCGGCCACCTCGGGCGCGCGGAACGTGCCCTTGAACGAGTCGGGGGCGACGAGGACGGGGCGCTCGGGCACGACCATGGCGGCGCATCCTGCCACGCGGCGTATGCTCCGGGGCACGATGAGCGACACCTCCTTCCCCACGGCCGACGACGAGGCGCTCGCGGCCCTCCAGTCGGCGGTCGGCGTCCTCGCCGCCAAGTGGAGCGTCGTCGTGCTCGCCCGGCTCTCGCAGGGCACCCACCGGTTCAACGAGCTCTTGCGCGGTATCGACGGCGTGTCCAGGCGGATGCTCAGCGCCACGCTGCGCCAGCTCGAGCGCGACGGGCTGGTCGAGCGGCGGGTCTACCCGCGGGTTCCGGCGCGAGTGGAGTACGAGCTGTCGTCGGCCGGGGAGCACCTGCTCGTCGCGCTCGTCCCGCTCGCTGGCTGGGGGCTCGAGCACCACGACGAGCTGATCGGCGCGCGCGAGCACTTCGACCGGCTGCAGAGCTGGCGCACCCAGGGCGAGGAGATCACCGCCCGCTCGCAGAGCACGCCGCGCATCGTCTGAGATGCCCCTGCGGACCTCCGGTCCGCAGTCTGATCGAGGGGTCCCCAGCCCGGGGGACCTATTGGCTGAGCTGGTCCATCCGGCACTCGGCCGGCGGCTTGTCGTCGCGCCAGCGGGCGATCTTCGCGCCGTGGCGGATGCGGTCGTTGCTCGTGTGGTCGAACGTGACCTCGACGACGATCTCGGGGCGCAGCTCGATCCACTCGAGCTCGCGGTCGCTGGCCCAGCGGCTCGGGTCGCCCATCCCGCGGTTGCCGGTCTCGTACGGCTTGAGCTTGGCGGGCAGCTCGCGCTTCTCCTTGGCGCTGAAGCCGGACGTATGGCCGACCGGGCGCAGCCGGCCCTGGTCGTCGTGAAGGCCGAGGATGAAGGAGCCGACGGTGCCTTCCTCCTTACCGGGCCGCCAGCCCATCACGACCGCGTCGATCGTGCGGACGCGCTTGATCTTCACCATCCCGGTGCGCTCGCCCGGGCAGTAGCGGGCGTCGAGCTGCTTGGCGATCACGCCCTCGGCGCCCTCGAGCCACTCCTGCGCGGCATGGGGCTCGAACACGACAGGCGTGATGTCGACGGGCGCGTCGACGAGCCGCTCGAGGCGGGCGCGGCGCTCGTGCTGGGGGCGCTCGAGCAGCAGCTCGTCGCCGTCGGCGAGCACGTCGAACGCGATGTAGCGCGTGGGCGTCTGCTCGGCGAGCATGCGGATGCGCGACTCGGCCGGGTGGATCCGCTGCCCGAGCGCGTCGAAGTCCTGGCGGCCGTCCTCGTCGAAGCGCACGACCTCGCCGTCGAGCACGTAGCGGCCCGCCGGGAACTCGAGCTCCGGGAAGTAGCGTCGCATCGGCTTGCCGCTACGCGACTGCAGGTAGACGTCGTCGCCGTCCACGAACGCGATCGTCCGGAACCCGTCCCACTTGGGCTCGTAGCTCCAGCCTTCGCCTGCGGGCAGCGTCTTGGCCGACCGCGCGAGCTGCGGGAGGACGGGCGGCGAGAGCGGAAGCGTCATGCCCTCAGCAAAGCAGAGAGCCCCCGCGGGGCGGGGGCTCGGGATGGTGTGGCGCTAGTTCAGCGGGCGGCGCTCGTCGAAGCCCGGCCGGTCCTCCGGACCGAACTTCGAGCCGAGGACTGCGAGCGAGAGCGCTATGGCGGTGAGGATGAACATGAGACCAGTATCGGAGCATGTGACTCATCGCTGTATACTTGACTGACTTGAGCATCAGAAGGTTTTTCCTTTATGACGCTGCAGCAACTCACCTACTTCCTGGCCGCCGCCGAGCATGGATCGTTCTCGGCCGCCGCCCAGAGCCTGTTCATGGCCCAGCCGAGCCTCTCCGAGCAGATCCGCCGCCTCGAGGCCGAGCTGGGCGTGACGCTGTTCGCGCGGATCGGCCGGGGGCTGGAGCTGACGGAGGCGGGACGGCTGCTGCAGCCCCACGCCGAGCGGACGCTGGCGGCGGCGCGCGAGACCGCGGAGTCGGTGCGGGAGGTGCGCGAGCTCGAGGGCGGGACCGTCGAGTTCGGCACGTTCGGCAGCGCGCACCACTATCTGCTGGCCGGCCTGGTCGAGGACTTCCGCACGCGGCATCCGAACGTGCGGGTGCGGGCGGTGGGCCAGAACTCGGCCGAGGTGGCGGATGCCGTGCGCGAGGGCCGGCTGGAGGCCGGGCTGGTCGCGCTGCCGGTGGACGACCGCGGGCTCGACGTCCGTCGGGCGCTGCGGGAGGAGCTGCTCTACGTGAGCGCCGACCCCGAGCGCGTGGCCTCGCCGATGACGATCGAGCGGCTCGCGGCCGCGCCGCTGATTCTCTACGACGCGCGCTGGGGGGAGGACGACCCGACGCGCCGCCAGCTGCGCGAGCGCGCCCAGCAGGCGGGGGTGAAGCTCGAGCCGCAGATCGAGGTCGAGTACGTCACCGCGGCGCTTGAGCTGTGCGCGCGAGGGCTCGGCGACACGGTCTCGAGCCAGGTGCTCATCGGCAGCCGCGGCTACACCCGCAAGCTCGCCGGCGTGTCGTTCTCCCCGCCGCTCTACGACATGTTCGCCTTCATCACGCGCCGCAACGCCCAGCTGACGCCCGCCACCCGCGAGTTCATCGCGCTCGCCGAGAAGCGCGTGCAAGGGCTGGAGCGCCGTATGCCCTCGCCCGAGCAGGCTCGGGGATAGGTCTGTCCAACAAGATCCGACCCGACGGGGCCGCCCCAGACCGAGCCGGGCACCGCACGAAATCCGAAGGGAGTACGCCAGTACTTCCGCGGTTTCGGGGAGTGATCCGGCGAAGTGTCTACGGCGGTCCTGGGCGTGGCGGGGTTGTTGGACAGGCCCTAAGCTCAGAGGTATGTCCCACGACCAAGCCACCGTCGCCGAAGAGGAGTACCTGCAGACCATCTTCTGGCTCCAGGAGGCCGGTCTGCCGATGACGGGCGCGAACGTCGCGCGCGCGATGCAGCTCTCAGCCCCGACCGTGCACGAGATGATCGGGCG
>DATAFH010000057.1:0-3955 GCA_036257565.1 Solirubrobacteraceae bacterium
CGACGAGCGCGCGGATGTCGGCCGGCCGCAGGTCGATCACGGGCCACACGTGCAGGAGGATCCGGTTCCAGACCAGCCGCCGGCTCGGCTTGCGGCGCGCCTGGAAGCGGCGGATGCCCTCGAGCGCCTCCACGAGCATGAGCTCGAACTCGGGAAGCGCAGTGATCCGGCCGCTCTCGTCGCGGACCGCCGTGAGGTCGCGGACCTCGGCGAGCGCGAACAGCCGCTCGTCCTTCGGGTTGGAGCGGCCCGTGCCGTGGAAGAGGTAAACGTCCTCGGCCGACGGCAGGCGCTCGATCGCGAACTCGCTCAGCCGCCACAGGTGCAGGCGATGGGCCATCATCGGATGCAGGCCGCGGAGCACCTCGTCCTCGACCAGCCCGTCGGGGCCGGGCCGGAAGGTGAAGGCGCCGATCGCGGACATGCCCAGGCCCTCGTCGGCCGGCGCGATGCCCACCACGATCCGGTGCACGCTGGCCGGCAGCGCGACCGTGGAGAGGATCCCGTGCAGCCGCTCGGCGGTCATTCCCTCGGCGTCGCGCACGTAGAAGTCGGCGACGGCGAGGTCGCCGGCGGGGACGGCGGCGGCCCAGGCGGCGAAGGCGCTCGTTGCGGCGGCGAGGTCGGCGAGGTCCACGAACGCCGTGGCGAGGCGCCGCCGCGTCCCTTCGTGCCGGTAGGCCGCGCACAGCAGCGGGGCCCCGGCCGTCTCGAGCTCGGCGAAGCCCTCGAGCATCCGGACCCGGTAGAAGCGGCGGGCCACGACCTCGAGCAGCACGCGCCGCAGCGCGGGATCGGCGGTCGCCATCCGCCGCAGCAGCATCGGCGCCAGCGGCCGCGTGCAGGCGACGAGCGCGCTTACCCGCTCCTCCCGACCCGGGCCCTCGGGCCCGGCGGCGAGCGCCTTGACGTGCGCCTCCATCTCGGCGTAGGCGCGCTCGCGCGCCGCGACGATGACGGGCTCGTCGAAGCAGCGGAAGCGCACCTGGCGAGCGAGGTCACACACGATCTGATCGAAGCCGGTGGTGGCGACGACGATCTGGTCGAGCGCGCCGCGGAGGGCGTCGCCCGCCGCGGGCGGGCGCTCGAGCAGGCGGTCGAGCAGCGCGAGGACGGAGGGACGCACCGCTCCCGTGCGCTGCGTGGCGAGGAAGATGCGGTAGCACGCCGCCTCCAGGGCTCCAGTGCGGTCCAGGCTCGCGACGCCGTAGCGCGCGAGCACCGCCTCGAGGCGCTCGATGAAGGCGCGCGGCAGCCCCTCGGCCTCGGCGTCCAGCGATCCGAGGTAGGCATGGAGGTGCTCGAGCGCGCTGCGCACGGTGGGATCGCCCTCGTCGTCGTGGCTCGGCCGCGCCAGCGCGCAGAGGTCGGCGAACACCGACAGCAGGCGCTCATGCTCGGCCGCGTCGTCACCGACCGCCTCTGGACCGGGGGCGTCGCCGTCGAAGCCCAGCATCAGCCACTCGAGGCGGCGGAACGAGTCGAGCTCCGGACCCCCGGCGAGTGCCGCGAACGCGATCCGCTCGCCGGCGGCCACGGTGGGCCGGCCCTCGTCGCCGTCGAGCTCCTCTAGCTGGAGCAGCGGAGCCTGGGCGGCGACCTGGACATTGGGGCCCGACAGCACGTGCCGGACCCGGCCGTGGAACGACGCGATCAGCGATGTCTCCATCTTCATGCTCTCGAGCACGGCGACGACGTCGCCGGCCTGGACCTCGTCACCCTCGGCGACCGGGATCGACACGACGACCGCGGGCGACAGGCTGCGCACCATGCCGCCGTCGTCGCGGGCGACCCGGTGCGGGACGCCGTCGACCTCGACGAGCAGCTCGGGGCCCTGCACCGAGGTGATGGTCCGGTGCTGGGCGCCGGCGAGGACGAGCCGGCGCTCATGGCGCCCGACCTGCTGCGTCTCGACCTCCACGGTGGCGCCGTCGACCAGGATCCGGTAGCGGTCCGGCGCGATCTGCGAGACCGCGAGCCGGTAGGACTGGCCGCGGTAGCGCAGGTGCACGACGCGCCGGGAAGCGGAGCCGGTCGGGGGCCGCCCGCGCCGCGCGTAGGCGTAGAAGCGCGCGCGGTCGGTGGCCGTTTCGGCGTCGCTGAGCTCGATCGCGGCCTGCAGCAGCGCCACGTCGGCGTGGCGCACCGGCACGATCTCGCCGCGCAGCTGCAAACGGTCGAGCCAACCGGTGTCGACCGTGCCTTCCTGCACCTCGGGTCGATCGAGCAGCGCGAGCAGGAACCCCTGGTTGGTCGTACCGCCCTCGACGACGACCATCGTCTCGCCGAGCGCCCGGCGCAGGCGCGCCAGCGCCTCGTCGCGGTCGCGTCCCCAGGCGATCAGCTTGGCGACCATGGAGTCGAACTCGGCGGGGATCACGTCGCCCTCGGCGACGCCCGTGTCGACGCGCACGCCCGGCCCCGTCGGCAGCCGCAGCAGCGCGATCCGGCCCGGCGCGGGCGCGAAGCCGAGCGCCGGGTCCTCGGCGTTCAGGCGCGCCTCGACGGCGTGCCCGGTGGCCGGCGGAGGCTCGCCTTCGAGCCGGCCGCCGGCGGCCACGTGGAGCTGGAGCTTGACGAGATCGAGGCCGGTGACCATCTCGGTCACGGGGTGCTCCACCTGGAGCCGCGCGTTGACCTCCATGAACGAGAAGCGCCGCTCGGCTGGCTCGTACAGGAACTCGACGGTGGCCGCGCCGCAGTAGCCCGCGCCCTGCACGAGCCGGCGGGCGGCGTCCATGATCTCGCGCCCCTGCTCGGCGCTCAACGCAGGGCTTGACGACTCCTCGATGACCTTCTGGTTGCGGCGCTGGTAGGAGCAGTCGCGCAGCCCGACGGCCCATGTGGCGCCATGGCTGTCCCCGATCGCCTGGACCTCGATGTGGCGGGCCGCGCCGATCAGTCGCTCCATCAGCACCGTGTCGTCGCCGAACGCCTGGGCGGCCTCCGCGCGGGCGCTGGCGACCGCGGCCTCCAGCGCTGCCGGGTCGTCGACGCGCCGGATGCCGCGCCCGCCGCCTCCCGCCGCGGCCTTGATCATCAGCGGGTAGCCGATCGCCTCGGCGTGGCGCGCGGCGTCCTCGACCGTATTGACCGGCCCGCCGCTCCAGGGCGCGACCGGCACGCCGGCTGCCTCGGCGAGCCGCTTGGCCTCGATCTTGTCGCCGACCTTCCGCATCACCTCGGAGCTCGGCCCGACGAACACGATGCCGAGCCGCTCGCACAGCTCGACGAACCGCGGATCCTCGGCCACGAAGCCCCAGCCGACCCAGACGGCGTCGGCGCGGGACGCGATGAGCGCCCGCTCGAGCGCCTCGTGGTCGAGATAGCCGATGCGGGCGTCGGTCTCGAGCGTGACGACCTCGTCGGCGCGGCGCAGGAACATCGCCTGGGGCTCGGCCGGCGAGGAGAGGGCGATCACGTGGATCGGCTCCGCGCGGGTGGCGTTGAGCTCGCGGACGGCGTGGATCAGCCGCATCGCGGGCTCGCCCCGATTGACGATGGCGAGGCGGGTGAACGGTCGCTGCACGCTCCTCAGCTCGCTTCCATGGCCGCGCGGATCGGCGCCAGCGCGTCCTCGTCGACGCCCCCGGGCAGCTCGATCGTGCGATATCCCTCGAGCCGCACGCGCACGCGGCCGGTGTCGTCGACGACCTCGGCGTCGACGCCGTCGCCGTCCTCGCGGTCGCTGACCATCGCGAACAGCCGGCCGGGCTCGTCGGCGCCCGCGTAGCGGATCACGCGGTCGACATGGGCGGGCAGGGCCAGGCGGCCGGTTGTGCCGAGCTCGAGCACGCCGGCGGTCTGGAAGCACAGCTCGATCAGCCGCGGGACGAACTCGGTGTCGCGCTCGCCCGGGTCATGGTCGGCCGGGAGGTCGGGCGCGAGCATGCCGACGGTGTGCCCGTCGTCGCGCCAGGCGCGGTCGAGCACCTGGTAGGCGGGGCCGTGGAAG
>DATAFH010000058.1:0-51270 GCA_036257565.1 Solirubrobacteraceae bacterium
GCAGCGCGACCGCCGCGCCCGCGACGACGCCGGTCAGCAGCAGGAGCACCTCCATCATCGGGCAGTCCATCCCCGCTTGGAACGGTCGGCCACGATCCGGACGTCGACGCCGGGCAGCGCCTGTAGGAGCCGCTCGGTGAGTGACGGCGAAAGCCGGCGCAGGCCGCGTCGCGGAGACGGCGGGCCGATCAGCACGTAGGTCGAACGGCGCTCGCGCGCGACGCGCGCCGCGACCTCCGCGAGGTCGTCGCCCTCCTCGACCAGGACCGCGGCACCGAGCATGGACCCGAGCCGGCGGAACGCGTCGATCTGCTCGCGCTCGGTGGCCGATGCCTCGCGCGCCAGCACGATGAGCACGTCGAGATCGGCCCCGAGCCGCTGCGCCGAGCGCCAGGCGCGGCGCAGGATCCGCTGGGACTCAGGGTGCGGTGAGACGAGGGCCAGCAGACGCTCGCCCACGGCCATGGGGACGGCGTTGTCGACCATGCTGTCCTCGCGGGGGACGGCGCCGTTGCCCTTGAGCCGTTTCGACCCGACATCCTCGGCGACCTGGCGCAGGGCGACTTCGCGCAGCGCCTCGAGGTTCTCGACGCGGAAGAATCCGCCGAGCGCCGTCGGCACCCGAGCGGCCGGGTAGACCTTGCCCGCTCTCAGACGCTCCAGTAGCGCCGGTGGCGTGAGGTCGACGAGCACGACCTCGTCGGCGGCGGCGAGCACGGAGTCAGGGAACGTCTCGCGAACCCGCACGCCCGTGAGCTCCGCGACCTGGTCGTTGAGCGATTCCAGGTGCTGCACGTTCACGGTCGAGAACACGTCGATGCCCGCGGCGAGGACGTCCGCGACGTCCTCATAGCGCTTGGCGTGCTCCAGTCCTGGGGCGTTGGTGTGCGCCAGCTCGTCGATGAGCGCGAGCTCCGGGTGGCGGGTCAGGAGGCCGGGAAGGTCCATCTCCTCGAACGCCAGCTCCCTGTAGCTGACGTGGCGACGCGGCACGGTCGGCAGCCCTTGGGCCTGGGCGGACGTTGCGGCGCGATCGTGCGGCTCGAGGTAGCCGATCACCACGTCACGTCCCGCCTCGACCTCGGCTCGGCCCTCCTGGAGCATGCGGTAGGTCTTGCCGACGCCGGCGGCCATTCCCAGGAAGACCTTGTGGTGTCCGGTCACGCCCCGAGCACATTGTGGACGATGAGATCGATGGCCTTGATGCCGACGAAAGGCGCAACGAGGCCGCCGAGGCCGTAGATCAAGAGGTTGCGCCGCAGGAGCGCCGTGGCGCCGATGGCCCGATAGCGTACGCCGCGCAGGGCGAGCGGGACCAGCAGCGGGATGATCAGCGCGTTGAAGACAATCGCCGAGATGATGGCCGATCGTGGCGTGCCGAGGGCCATGACGTTGAGCGCGTCCAGCGGCCCGCGCCCGCCGCGAGTCGCATAGGTGGTCGCGAACACGGCCGGCAGGATCGCGAAGTACTTGGCGACGTCGTTCGCGATCGAGAACGTCGTCAGCGCCCCACGGGTGATCAGCAGCTGCTTGCCAACCTCCACGATTTCGATCAGCTTCGTGGGATTCGAGTCGAGATCGACCATGTTGCCCGCCTCGCGGGCGGCCTGGGTCCCGGTGTTCATCGCCACGCCGACGTCGGCCTGGGCGAGCGCGGGGGCGTCGTTCGTGCCGTCGCCGGTCATCGCCACGAGCCGGCCGTCGGCCTGCTGAGAGCGGATGAGCTCGAGCTTGGCCTCGGGCGTCGCCTCGGCGAGGAAGTCGTCGACGCCGGACTCCTCGGCGATCTTGGCCGCGGTCAGGCGGTTGTCTCCCGTCACCATCACGGTGCGGATCCCCATCCGACGCAGCCGCGCGAACCGCTCGCTGATCCCTTCCTTGACGACGTCCTTGAGCTCGACGACGCCGAGCACCTGCGCGTCACGTGCGACAGCGAGCGGCGTGGAGCCGAGTCGCGCGACGCGATCGAGCTCGACCTGTAGCGCCGCCGGGGCCTGGCCTCCCTCGTCGACCACCCAGCGGACGATCGCGTCGCCTGCGCCCTTGCGCAGGCGCGTCCCGTTGAAGTCGACGCCACTCATGCGGGTCTGCGCCGTGAAGGGGACGAACCGCGCGTGCTCCTGCTTGAGCTCGTGCTCGCGCAGGCCGTAGCGCTTCGCGAGCACGACGATCGAGCGACCCTCCGGCGTCTCGTCGGCCAGCGACGCGTACTGGGCCGCCGCGGCCAGCTCGGCCTCGTCGACGCCGGGCATCGGCACGAAGGCGGCAGCCTGGCGGTTGCCGAACGTGATCGTCCCGGTCTTGTCGAGGAGGAGGACGTCGACATCCCCTGACGCTTCGACAGCGCGACCGCTCAGCGCGAGTACGTTGCGGCGCACGAGCCGGTCCATTCC
The DNA here is from genome assembly GCA_036257565.1 of Solirubrobacteraceae bacterium. GTDB lineage: Bacteria > Actinomycetota > Thermoleophilia > Solirubrobacterales > Solirubrobacteraceae > DASSUW01. The sequence goes on from DATAFH010000058.1 coordinate 2,394, forward strand.
GGCGATCCCGATCGCGCTCAGCAGCGCGCCGATCGTGGTCGGGATGAGCGCCACGAGCAGTGCGACGAGCACCGTGATCGAGATGTCGGTGCCGGCATACTCGGCGAATGGCCTGAGCGTCACGACGACGGCCAGGAAGACGATGGTGAGGCCGGCCAGCAGGATCGACAGGGCGATCTCGTTCGGCGTCTTGCGCCGCGCGGCGCCCTCGACGAGGGCGATCATCCGGTCCAGGAACGACTGGCCCGGCTCCTGCGTGATCTCCACCACGATGCGGTCGGACAGGACCCGCGTGCCGCCGGTGACAGCGCTGCGATCGCCGCCGGCCTCCCGTATGACCGGGGCCGACTCGCCGGTGATCGCCGACTCGTCGACCGACGCGATGCCCTCGATCACGGTGCCGTCGCCGGGGATCGCCTCGCCGGCCTCGACGACCACGACGTCGCCGCGGCGCAGCTCATTGGCGGGCTTCGTGCCGCCGTCGCGGAGTCGCGCGACGGTCTGCGTGCGCATCGCCCGCAGGGTGTCGGCCTGCGCCTTGCCGCGGCCCTCGGCGATCGCCTCGGCGAAGTTGCCGAACAGCACGGTCAGCCACAGCCAGAACGCGACGACGAAGGTGAACCAGGCGGGATCCCCACCACCGCCCGGGGCGTCGCCGCCGAACGCCTGCACGATCCAGATCAGAGTGGTGAGGACGGCGCCGACCTCGACCACGAACATGACCGGGTTGCGCGCCATCCGCCGCGGGTCGAGCTTGGCGAAGGAGGCGGCGATGGCCGCCCGCACGATGTCGCGCTCAAACAGAGAGCGCTCGGGACGGTCGGTCATCGCTGCGCCTCGAGCGCATCGTTGAGCTTCACGACGTTGACGGACTTCGGCCCGCCGAGCCCGAGCAGCGGCCGGCTGGTGGCGTCGTCGACCAGCGCGAGTACCTGCTCGAGCGGAAGGCCGTGTTCCTCGGCAACCCGGTTGGCCTGGATCTCCGCGTTCTCGAACGAGATGTGCGGGTCGATGCCCGACGCGGAGGTCGTGACGGCGTCGGGCGGGACGTCGGCGGCGACGAGGTCGGGCGTGAACGGCTGCTCGCGCTCGAGGTAGTCGTGCATGTAGCCCGCCAGCTGGTCGCTGAGCTCCTCCTGGTTTGGGCCCTGGTTGTTGAAGAACGTGGCGTCGGCCGCGTACTCGGTGACCGATGGGCGGCTCTGGAACAGGCTCGCGTCCTCGGAGTAGTCCCGGGCGACCAGCGTCGGGTCGCCGTCGGCCTTGTCGGGCCACACGACCTGGGCGATGCCGGTCATGGCCAGCGGATAGACCAGGCCGAGGACGATGGTCAGCGCTACGGCGGCGATCACGGCGGTTCTCAGTTCACGCATCTCAGAAGAGTTGGTCGGTCATGCCCTGGACCACGGGTCCGAGAAGCAAGGCGGGGACGAAGGTCAACAGCGCGACGATCAGGACGATCGCGATGAGCACGACGACGAAGGTCGGCGAGTCGGTGCGGAAGGTGCCCGCGCCGGCCGGCGCGACGCGCTTGCCGGCCAGCGAGCCGGCGATCGCCAGCACGGCCAGCAGCGGCAGGAAGCGGCCGCCGATCATGGCCAGGCCCCCGAGCACGTTGGCGAAGGTGATGCCGAACTGCTCGGCGTCGGCAGGCTGCACGAAGCCCGTGTAGCCGGCGAACGCCGAGCCGTTGTTGTTGCCCTGCGACGTGTAGGCGTAGAGCGTCTCTGACCAGCCCTGTGGGCCGGAGTTGTAGATCGACTCCCTGCCGTCGTCGGAGGCGATCGCCAGCGCGCTCGTGACCAGCACGAGCATCGGCACGCCGATCGTGCCGAACACCGTCAGTTTGATCTCGCGCGCCTCGATCTTCTTGCCGAGGAACTCGGGCGTACGGCCGACCATCAGGCCGGACAGGAAGACGCCGAGGATCGCGAACATCAGCATGCCGTAGAGGCCCGAGCCGACCCCGCCGAAGACCACCTCGCCGGTCTGCATGTTGGCCATCGGAACCAGGCCGCCGATGCCGCTGAGCGACTCCATGGCGCCGTTGACGGCCCCGCACGAGGCGGCCGTCGTGACCACGACCCACAGCGCCGTCGACGCGACGCCGAAGCGCTGCTCCTTGCCCTCCATGTTCATGCCGGTCACGCCGGCCGCATCCATGGCGGGGGTCGAGCCGTTCTCGGCGATCGCGACGACCACGACGGCGACGATCAGCAGCGACAGCATCGCGGAGTAGATCGCCCAGCCCTGGCGGCGGTTGCCGACCATGCGGCCGTAGACGGACGTCAGCGCGGCCGGGATGGCGAGGATCAGCACCAGCTCGACGAAGTTCGAGAGCCACGTGGGGTTCTCGAACGGATGCGCAGAGTTGACGTTGAAGAAGCCGCCCCCGTTTGTGCCGAGCTCCTTGATGACCTCCTGCGAAGCGACCGGGCCGGAAGTCAGCGACTGGATCACCCCCTGCGAGACGAGGAACAGCCCGACGACAACCGAGATCGGCAGCAGGACGTAGACCAGCGTCTTGACCAGGTCGCCGTAGAAGTTGCCGATGTTCCGGCCCGAGCGGGCCGCCAGCGCGCGGATGAAGGCGACCGCGACCGCGATGCCGACGGCGGCCGAGGCGAAGTTCTGCACCGCCAGACCGGTCATCTGCGAGAAGTTCGACATCGTCGTCTCGCCGGCGTAGAACTGCCAGTTCGTGTTGGTCACGAACGACGCCGTCGTGTTGAACGCGACGTCCCATGGAGCCGAGTCGAGGTCCTTGGGGTTCCACGGGTGGATCCCCTGCGTGCGCAGGATCAGGTAGAGGACGCCGAAGAAGACGGCGCTCGAGATCAGCACCGACTTCGCGTAGGCCTTCCAGTCCTGCGCGCGGCGCCCGTCGAGCAGGTCGATCGACCGCTCGACGATGCCGATGGTCAGCTCGCCGCGGTAGACACGCGTCATGTAGGCGCCAAGCAGCGGGGTGATCGCCGTGAGGACGGCGATGTAGAGCGCAATCTCGATCCAGCCGGCCGCGGTCATCTCAGAACCGCTCCGGGCGCAGCAGCGCGATCAGCAGATAGGCGAGCAGCGCGAGCGCGATGACCAGACCGACGGCTTCGGCTCCGCTCATACGCGGTCGAAGCCCTCGAGGAGCAGGAAAAGGGCCAGGAATGCCGCCGCCGCGATGACGATGGATGACACGTCCTGCAGCGAGTCGAGTATCGAGGCGAACACCATGGCGACGACGCTAGGCGCGACGCCGTCAAGCACCCATGCAGATGCTTCCCCACGGCATCAAGATCTCGTGAAGGCACCGCGTTCGCACACAAGATCTCTACGCGGCGGCCCTGAATCCCCACACGGGCTTGACGGCCAGGTGACGACACTCCGGGCATGGAGATCTTCGCCCTGTTCATCGCCGCCGGCGTGCTCGGCCTCTGCGACCGGATCCGGTGTGAGCGCCGGGCCGTGCGTCAGCCCGCGAAGCGGTAGCCCACGCCCGGGTCCGTGCGGATGTGCTCGGACCCGATCTTGCGGCGCAGGTTGGCGACGTGGGTGCGCAGGACCGCTGTGTCGTTCGCGTACTCCGGTCCCCACACCTCGACCAGCAGCGCGCGATGTGTGATCAGCCGTCCGCGGTTGCGGGCGAGCGTGCGCAGCAGGTCGAACTCGATCGGCGTGAGGTGGACCTCCTCCCCGTCGACCCGTACGACGCGCGCCGCGAGGTCGACCTCGAGGCCGCCGGCCCGGACGGTCGGCTCGTCCGCCGGGCGGCCGGCGCGGCGCAGCGCGGCGCCGAGCCGGGCGACGAGCTCGCGCGGCCCGAACGGCTTGGTCACGTAGTCGTCGGCGCCCGCTTCCAGCGCCCGCACCTTCTCGGCCTCCTCCCCCACCGCGGAGAGCACGATGATCGGCATGTCGCTCCACTGGCGCAGGCTGCGCGTCACTTCGATGCCGTCGCCGTCCGGCAGCACGAGGTCGACGATGGCGGCGTCCGGCGGCCGCACCGCCGCCCGGTCGAGCGCCTCCTCAGCGGTCTCGGCAGGGATCGCCTCGTAGCCCGCCTCGCGCAGCACGACCCGCAGCGCCCGCAGGATCTGCGGCTCGTCGTCGACGACCAGGACGCGGGTCACGCGGGCGCCTCGACGGCGGCGGGCAGCGGCAGCTCGACCACGAACGAGGTGCCCTGGCCGGGGAGCGACTCGACCCGCACGCGCCCTCCGTTGGCCTCCAGCAGCCCGCGCACGATCGCCAGGCCGAGCCCGGAGCCGTGCCCGGCGGCCCCCGGGCCGCGATAGAACGGCGCGAAGATCCGCTCCTGCTCGGTGAGCGGGATGCCGGGGCCCTGGTCGACCACGCGCAGCAGGATCCGGCCGCCGCTCAGGCGGGCGCGCACGGAGACCGGCAGACCATCGCCGTAGCGCAGCGCGTTGTCGATCAGGTTCCCCAGCGCCCGCCGCAGCTGCGTGGCGTCGGCGCGTACCAGCGGCAGGTCGGAGGCGATCGCGAGCTTGACCCGTTCCGGCGTGCCGGTGTCCTCCACGGCGGCGCGGATCACCTCCTCCAGCGAGCACCAGTCTTCGCGCGGTTCGGCCGCGCCGCCCTGCAGCCGCGACAGGTCGAGCAGTTGGTCGACCAGCCGTGACAGCCGCCGGCTCTCCAGCACGATGCCGGCGGCCAGCTCGGTGCGGTCCTCCGGCTCGAGAGCCGGCGACGACAGGGCCTCTGCGGCAGCCACGATTCCCGTCAGCGGCGAGCGCAGGTCGTGCGAGACGGATCGCAGAACGGCCGTCTTGATCTCGTCGCTTCGCCGCAGCGCGTTCGTCTCAACGACCTCCCTCGTCAGCGCCTCGCGCTCGAGCGCCGACCGGAGAAGGGTGCCGAGGGCCGGCGCGACTCGCTCGCGGGCGACGTCCTCGGCCGTGACCGGGACGATCAGCGTCCCGATGTTGTCCAGCGGAACCGCGGCGTGCCGATCGTCGCCCTCGACGCGTTCGAGCAGGACCGCGGCCGAGTCGATCCGCAGCGCGTCGGCGATCCGCTTGGCGGCCGGCGCCAGCGCCGCCTGGGGCTCCGGCGCACCGAGGAGCAGCCGCGCCAGCTCGGCCGCCAGGTCCGCCTCACGGCGCCGGTCCTCGGCTTCGGTCGCGCGTGCCCGCGCGCGCTCCGCGAGGCTTGAAGCGACGATGGCCGCGATCAGGAAGACGAGGAGCGCCACCCAGTTCTCGCCCTCGGCGATCGAGAATCGGCCGGTGGGCGGGATGTGGAAGAAGTTGAAGGCCGCCGCCGCGGCCACGCCCGTCGCCACGCCGAGCGCCAGGCCCCAGACACTGGAGACGAGGAGGACGGCCAGCAGGTACAGCACTCCGAGTGACACCGGCGGGGCGACCTCGCCCAGCGGGTAAAGGAGGAGCGTCGTTAGCGCAAGCGAGGCGGCCGCCACCAGCAAGCCCACGGCTGACGAACGACCGGCCATGACGCCAGCCTAACCCGCCGGACGGGGCTCCCTCTGGCCCCTCAGCGCGTCCAACCAGCGCTCGTGCCGCCCGGCCGCCCGGGCAACGCCCTTGGAGTCCGGCTCGACCGTCCCTTCCAGCTCCGGCGCGGCGAGGCCGCGCCGCCGTGCTCGAGCGCGAGGCCCGTCCAGGCCCCCGGGCGTCGGGATCGAGCAGCGGCGTCCGCTCGCCGGTCAGGTGCGGCAGGAAGAGTGGCCCGTGTTCTCCACGGCGGCCATCGCGTACCAGCCGCCGCGGGTGGCGCGGTAGCGGTCGGTGGTGGGTCGCGGCGCAGGCTGCGGGCGGTCGACGATCGCGACGAGCTGGGCCCCTGTCCCGACTGGCGCGATCGCGATCGTCGCGGCTGTGATCAGCGGTCGCCGGGCGGCGGCTCGGAGGGAGCGCCCGCGACGACGTCGCCGAAGCGGCGACGGGCGCGGGCCAGCGGGCGGTCGGCGGCGAAGCGCCGCCGGGCCCGGTCCAGCTTGACGCCTGCATAGCGCCACTTCGCCCACGGTGACCACGGGTGCGCGAGCCGCAGCGCGGTCACGAGGCCCACCACCGGTATGAACAGCCCGATCACGCCAAGGAAGATGCGTCCCTTCATGAAGGCGACGATGGCGAGTGCGAGCACGACGGCCACGGTGACGGCGGTAACCCAGACGGACGCCGGATCGTCGAGCCCGAACGGCCGCGTCCCGATGACGACGAGCGCGGCGAACGCGCACGAGCAGATCACCGCGTCGAACGACGCCCGGCCCTCCTCGCGCCAGTAGACGTCCTCGAGGCGGACCCAGAGCGCGAACTCGTCGAGCGTGAAGCCCGCGCCGATGCCGAAGCCGATGGCCACCAGGTGCCACCACGGCGCCTGGAGCGGCGCCGCAAAGGCCAGGAACCCGCACAGCATCATCAGCGAGATGCCCCAGACCAAGTGGTGGATGTGTACGCCGCCGGACTGCACGCCGCCGGGCCACCAGGACACGCTGCGGGTCAGCCGCGCGCTCGTGCGGATCGCGAGGAACGACACGAGGAAGGCGACGAGCACGACAACCCCCGCACCCGAGCCCGGGTGCAGGCGGTCGCCGAACGGGTCGACGGGCGTCACGCGATCGCGCCCACCGGCTTGACGCGGAAGCCGGCGCCGTTGCCGCCGAGGAACGTCCCGGTGGACGCGCGCACCCGCCACGGCTGCGGCAGGCTGCCGCTCGGGTCCTCCAGGAACCGGGTGAGTAGGCGCGACGCCCGAGCGCACTTGGGGCGCTTCGACGGGCGCAGGGTGACGCGGTAGCGACCGGCGGGGAGCTCGAGCGCGCCGATGTGGTCGTCGTGGAGAACCCGGAAGGTCCCGGGGCACCGTCGGCCGGCGGGGAACACCGTGCCGCCCCCGGCGCCCGGCTGCGGGTTCACCGCCGGCTTGATGCGGAAGCCGTAGTTCGGGCTCCCGCCGCGCGAGAACGTCGCCGTCTCGGCGTCGAGCTGCCAGCGTCCGGGCAGGCGGCCGTCGAAGTCCTGCAGGAACGCGGCGAGCCGGTCGCTCGCCTTGGCGCAGCTGAGCCGGCCGATCGAGAGCAGGGTCACGGTGTAGTCGCCTTTCGGGATCCGGAACGTCCCGATGCGGTCATTGTGGAGCACCGAGAACACGCCGGGGCAGTGTGCGCCCGTCGCCGGGTACTGGCCACCGCCACCACCACTGTGCGTCGCGGCCTTCGCGATCCGGAAGCCGACGCCCGGTCCGGCGGTGAACGTAGCCGTCGCGGCATCGAGCCTCCACGGGGCCGGCAGATTCCCGTCCCAGTCCTCGAGCGACTGCCGGAAGCGATCGGCGGCCTCGGCGCAGCTCAGGCGCGAGGCGTCGAGCACGGTCAGCGTGTACGGGCCGGCCGGCACCGACAGGGCGCCGATGCGATCGTCGTGCAGCACGGTGAACGTGGCCGGGCAGGCGACCGGCGCGGCGGCCGAGGCGGGGACGGCGGAAACCGCCGCGACGGCCGTCAGCACGGCAGTAGCCAGCAGAGCGGGGAGCAGCCTCATCGAGGACCTCCGGTTGGCGTGGGCAACACATCCCACACCCTCTCGCGAGTGCGCTCGCGCGTCCACCGTACGGCGCGACGTCATACCCGCGGGTGCGCACGAAGGGCCCCGCCGCAGCGGGGCCCTCTCGGTGCGTGTGGATCTAGACGGCGGCCGGGGTGCGCGGCCTGCGGTGCAGGGCTGCGGCCGTGCCGATGCCGGCCACGGCGATCATGGCGAGCATGCCGCCCGCGCCGATGCCGACGTCCTCCCAGTCGACGCCGCCGCTCGAGGGCGAGCTCGCCGGCGCCGGTGAGGGCACCCGCACGACGGTCACGTCGGGCGCGTTGAACGTGCCGCGACCGTGCGCCGCGTCGTACGTGTCCGGCATCCGGAGGTCCCGCATGCGGGCCGCGGCCGCGGTGGCCGCGTCGTCGCTCTTGGCGGCGGGGGTCGGGTACGCCGGCGACGGCGGGATGTAGTCGCCGGTCGCCGAGTTCTTGCTGTAGTCCTTCGGGCCGTCCTCGGAGGGCGCGGCCGGGGCTTCGGTGACCGGGGCGTTGAGGTCGATCGGCGCCGCCTGCGCGGCCGGAACCGCGAGCGCCGCGATGGCCAGCGCGGCGGCCAGCGTGCGGATGATGGTCATGCGTGGGTGCTCCTGGGGATGGGGGGTGAACGAGGACCGACGGTCGGTGATCGCCACGTTCCCAGCGCGCGCTTGCACCGCGCCTTCAGTCGCGTAACAGTCACCTCACATGACCCGCTGGACCGACTTCGTGATCGCGCACCGCGGACGCATCCTCGCTCTCTGGGTCGTGCTGTTCGTGCTCGGAGGCTTCGCGGCCGCGAACCTCGGCGGCCTCCTCACGAACCGGTTCAGCGTGCCGGGCTCCGAGTCCGAGCGCGGGCTGGAGCTTCTCAAGGACCGGATGGGCGACCGCTCCGACGGTGCGTTCACGCTCGTGGCCACCGACGTCGACGGCCGCGCCGACCGCCGGGCCGTCGCGGCCGCCGCCACCCGCGCGGCGCGGGTGGTCGACGGGGGGAAGGCGGGGACGATCCTCGACGCCGGCTCGGGCGTCATCTACGTCCAGGTCTTCACGCCGCTGGAGAACCAGGATGCGTCGCGCGTCACGCCGGAGCTGCGGGCCGCGATCGGCGAGGTCGAGGGCGTGACGACGTACCTGTCGGGCTACCCGGCGATCAACCACGACACCGAGGACATCTTCAACGAGGACCTCGCGCGCGGCGAGTCGATCGCCGTTCCCATCGCTCTGCTCGTGATGGCGTTCATGTTCGGCACGCTGGGCGGGATCGCCGTGCCGGTCGCGTTCGCCGCCATGACCATCCCGGTGACGCTCGGCTTCGTGTGGGTCTTCGCCCACCTGATCGAGATGGCGATCTACGTCACGAACATCGTCGCCCTGATCGGGCTGGCGATCGCGGTCGACTACTCGATGCTCGTGGTCTTCCGGTTCCGCGAGGAGCTCGCCCACAGCGACGACGTCCACGCGGCGCTGCGCACCACGATGGCGACGGCGGGCCGCGCGACGCTCTTCTCGGGCGGGGTCGTCGCGATCGGCCTCGCGCTGCTCGTCTTCATGCCGCTGCCGTTCATGCGCTCGATGGGCATCGGCGGCCTGCTCGTGCCGCTGGTCTCGATCACCGCGTCGGCGACGCTGCTGCCCGCGCTGCTCGCCGTGATGGGCCGCGGCGTCAACCGCTGGCGGATCATCCCGCGGCGCGTGCTCGATCGCCGTTCGGCGAAGGACGTGACCGGCCTCTGGCACGGGCTCGCGACCTCGATCATGCGCCGCCCGGTCCTGTGGTTCTGCGCCGCGGGCGGGCTGATGCTCGTGCTCGCGCTGCCCGCCCTGGGGCTCTCGCTGACCGGCGGCGACAATCGCGGCGTACCGCTCACGACGGAGTCGACGCGCGGACTGCACGTGCTCGAGACGACGCTCGGGCCGGGCGCGCTCGCGCCGCATCAGCTGGTGGTCGATACGCACCGGCCGGGTGGCGCTCAGGATCCCGCGATGGTCGCCGCCCAGGAACGCTTCGCCGCCGAGCTGAGGCGCGACCCCGAGATCGTCCCGGAGACGATCCTGGTGCCCGCGAACCTGTCGCCCGCCCGGGCACGGAGGGCGAACCTGGTCGACCCCGACGGCCGCGTCTTCCAGATCCGCGCCGCCGGCCGCCACGACTCGGGCGCCGAGGAGTCGATGGAGCTCGTGGAGCGCATCCGGGACCGCGATGTCCCGGCGGCGCACTTCCCGCGCAGCGCCGAGGTGATGGTCAGCGGCGCGCCCGCCTTCGGCGTCGACTTCCTCGACCGCGCCTACGGCGCCTTCCCGTGGCTGGTGCTCGCGGTGCTGGTGGTCTCCTACCTGCTGCTCCTGCGAGCGTTCCGGTCGGTCGTGCTGCCGGCCAAGGCGGTGGTCATGAACCTGCTCTCGGTCAGCGCGGCGTACGGCGTGCTCGTGCTCGCCTTCCAGCACGGCTGGGGCGAGCCGTTCGGCCTGCAGCAGACTCCGCAGATCGACGGCTGGATCCCGATCTTCCTGTTTGCCGTGCTGTTCGGTCTCTCGATGGACTACGAGGTGTTCCTACTCTCACGCATCCGCGAGGAGTGGGAGCACCGCCACGACAACGAGCACGCGATCGCCTACGGCCTGGAGCACACGGGCCGGATCATCACTGCCGCGGCGATCATCATGATCGCGGCGTTCTCCGGCTTCCTGGCCGGCAGCTTCGTCGGCCTGCAGGAGTTCGGGCTCGGGCTGGCGGCCGCGATCCTGCTCGACGCCACGGTCGTCCGCGCGATCCTCGTGCCGGCGACGATGAAGCTGCTCGGGGAGTGGAACTGGTATCTCCCCGAGCCGGTGCGCCGCGCGCTGCGGCTGCGGCGACCCTCGGCACCGCCGAGCGCCGAGCCGACCTAGTGGTCCCGTAGGCGGATGAGGGATCGCGTTACCGGCTTGCCGGCATCGCCTGGTCGGGCTCGGTGAGGCGGTGGAGGACGCGGGCGTTGTGCTGGTGGCCGCGGAGCTCGTAGCCCACGACCGTCACCCACGGGCTGAGGCTGAGGACAAGCAGGCACCAGGCCATGGACACGCCGGCGGAAGCTCACACCAGCGGCGCGACGAGGAGCGCCGCGCTGCCGGTGAGCAGGGTGAGGTGGAAGCCGTCGAAGGACCGCGTCAGCCACGTGTAGAGCACGAAGATCCCGAGGATGAAGTCGGCCACCGGGATCACGACGCTGAGCACCGTCGACGGTGCGTCGAGGACCGACTCCTCGTCGAGGTAGTGCGCCGCCACGTGCAAGCCGGCACCCGTGGCCACGACCGCGCCGATGATCGGGATGTGCCCGTAGCCGCACCCGAACGACCGCCGGCGCCGCATGTGCAGGATCTGGGCGGCCGGCACCACGAAGTACACCCACCACATGCCGAACGTCAGCGCAATGCCGGCGATCGCGACGACGACGGCCGCGTCGACCGACCACCCCGGGCCTTCGCGCCCGACCACCGCCGAGAGCGACGCGATCGTCCCGATCACGCCCTCGCCGCGCGCGATGGTCACGAGCAGGCCGTAGCGCTCGACGATGTGGTACGCGTGCCACGGCGTGCCGCCCTTTCGCGTCTCGGCGATCCACGGGCCCAACAGCTCCACGAGGATGAGCAGGGACGCCCAGGTCAACGTCTCGGCAACCGTGGTGTCGGCGATGAGCAGCCCGACCTCGCGGGGCGCCATGATCCCGGGATGACCGTCGACGACCACGATCTGGCCGCCCGCGTGGCGCGGCTCACGCTCGAGCAGAAGGTGCGGCTGCTGACCGGCGCCGATTTCTGGTCCCTGTACGAGGAGCCCGAGGTCGGCCTGCGCCGGCTCGTGGTCTCCGACGGGCCCGCCGGCGTGCGCGGCGAGACGTGGGACGAGCGCGACACGTCCGCCAACGTGCCGTCGCCGACCGCCCTGGCCGCGACGTGGGACGAGGCGCTCGTCCACCGGCTCGGGCGGCTGCTCGCGCATGAGGCGCGCGAGAAGCACGTCGACGTGCTGCTCGCGCCGACCGTGAACCTGCACCGGACGCCGTACGGCGGCCGCCACTTCGAGTGCTTCAGCGAGGACCCGCTGCTCAGCGCTCGCATCGGCCTCGCGTACACGCGCGGCGTCCAGCGCGGAGGCGTGGGCGCGACGGTCAAGCACTTCGTGGGCAACGACAGCGAGACCGAGCGCATGACGGTCGACGTGCACGTCGACGAGCGGGCGCTGCGCGAGCTCTACCTGGCGCCGTTCGAGGCAATCGTGCGCGAGGGCGGCGTGTGGTCGGTGATGGCCGCCTACAACGGCGTCAACGGGCACCCGATGACCGAGAGCCCGCTGCTGCGGGAGATCCTGCACGAGGAGTGGGGCTGGGACGGGCTCGTGATGTCCGACTGGACGGCGACCCGCTCCACGGTCGAGTCGGCACGCGCGGCGCTCGACCTCGCGATGCCCGGGCCCAGCAGCCCGTGGGGCGACGCGCTGGTGCAGGCCGTGCGCGCCGGCGAGCTCGACGAGGCGACGATCGACGACAAGGTCATGCGGATCCTGCGGCTGGCCGCGCGAGTGGGCGCGCTCGAGGGCGTCGAGCCCGACCCCGCCCCGTTCTACGACGGCGCCGACGTGCCCGCCGACCTGCGGCGCATGGCGGCCGCCGGCTTCGTCCTCGTGCGCAACCAGGCTGAGACGCTGCCGCTCGACCGCAGGACGCTCGGCCATGTCGCCGTGCTCGGGCCCAACGCCGCGGCCGCCCGCACGCTCGGTGGCGGCAGTGCGACGGTGTTCCCGCCCTACACGGTCTCGCCGCTCGACGCCCTGCGCGCGGCGCTCGAGGCGCGCGTCGACCACGCGATCGGCGTGGTCCCCGGGACGCGCACGCCGGTGGCGCGCCCGCCGTATCTGCGGCTGCCGGACGGGAGCGAGGGCGTGGAGGTGCGCTTCCTGGCCGAGGACGGGACCGTGCTGGGCACCGAGCGGCGACCCGGCGCGGCGTTCAACTGGATGGGCGGCTTCGGCCCCGACGTGCCGGCCGAGCGGGTCGCGCGGGTCGAGGTCCACACGACGCTGCGCGCCACTGACGCCGGCCGGTACGCGGTGGGCGGCTCGGGTGTCGGCCGGCTCTGGCTCTCCGTCCGCGGGGAGCAGGTCTTCGACGAGCGGCTCGCCCTGCCTCCGGGCGCCGACGTGGTCGAGGGAATCATGAGCCCACCCCAGCGGGCGCACGAGGTCGAGCTGGACGGGGACGAGGAGGTCGACGTCGTGCTCGGCTACGAGGTCGGCGACACCGGCGACTTCGACATCGTCGTGTTCCAGCTCAACCTGCAGCCGCCGCACGGCACCGACGACGAGGAGATCGAGCGCGCGGTGGCGCTCGCCCGCGACGCCGATGTCGCGGTCGTCGTGGTGGGAACCACAGAGGAGGTGGAGAGCGAGGGGTTCGACCGCACGTCGCTCGCCCTGCCGGGCCGCCAGGACGAGCTCGTTCAGCGCGTCGCCGCCGCGAACCCGCGGACGGTGGTGGTCGTCAACGCCGGCGCGCCGGTGCTGCTGCCGTGGGCCGACGATGTCGCCGCCGTGCTGCTCGCCTGGTTCCCCGGGCAGGAGTTCGGCAACGCGCTCGCCGACGTGCTGCTGGGGGAGGCCGAGCCGGGCGGCCGCCTGCCCACGACGTGGCCGGCCTCCGAGGAGGCCCAGCCGACGACGCAGCCGGTGGACGGTGTGCTGACCTACGACGAGGGCATGTTCGTGGGCTACCGCATGTACGACCGCGACGGCCGGGAGCCGCGCTACCCATTCGGGCACGGGCTTGGATACACGACCTGGGAGTACGCGGCGGTCGACGCCCCCGAGCATGTCGTCCCCGGCGAGGACGTCGCGGTCGCGGTCACGATCCGGAACACGGGCGACCGCCGCGGTCGCGAGGTGGTCCAGGTCTACGCGTCGCGACCCGAGGGCTCCGTCGAGCGCCCCGTGCGCTGGCTCGCGGGGTTCGCCACGGTCGACGGCGATCCCGGCGACGAGCTCAGCGTGCGCCTGCGCGTGCGCGCACGGGCGCTCGAGCACTGGGACGGGCGCTGGACCGTCGAGCCGGGGAGCTTCCGGCTCGCCGCGGGGCCGTCCGCGGTGGCCCAGCCGGTGGCAACCTACGTCGAGGTGCGCGACTAATGGCTAGTCCTGACTGATGCCGCGTACCGCGCGCACGTGGCGCCGCACGGTGTCCGGCGACGGCCGCCCGGCGTGCAGCTCGACGACGAACGCGCCGCCGCCCGGGATGACCTTGTTCTCCCACCCGGCGGCGGTGCCGCGGTAGCGCGGGAGACGCCGCACCGGCAGGCCGGACACGCGGGCGTAGCGGCGCACGAGCCGGCGGTCGGAGCCGGCCGACGGGACCGTTATGCCGTACGGCTGGTGCAGCCACACCGCGGCATGCGGGCGGATGCGGCGGACGAGGCGCATGGCCCACCGCGTCTCGGGCTCCGAGGCCGCGCGGCGGCCTGGCCAGTAGCGCCCGCGCGGCCCGGAGCGCCAGCGATGCGGGAAGTTGCGGTTGAGGTCGACGCCGTGCGCGTTCGTCCGCGTGCCCCGGCTCGAGCCGTCCGGGTTGAGGTCGCGCACGATCCACCACTGCACGCCGGCGGGCGGCCGGCGGCGAAGGAGCGCGCGGGTGACGCGGCGCCCGCCGGGCTCGTCGCCGTGCACGGCGCCCACGACCAGCACGCGGCGCGGGGCCAGCGGGTCCCCGACGCGCACCGCCTCGAGCTGCCGGCCTTCGACCGATCGACCGGTGGGTGCCGTGGCAGGGGGGAGCGTCGTTGCCATGAGCGCCAGCAGGATCGAAAGCGCCTCACCGACGAACATAATTCGAGTATGGCGTCATCTCGCGCTATCTTTTCGCCGCGTGGAGGACTTTGAGATGGATTCCAAGCGGCTCGCGGCCCTTGGGCACCCGATCCGCATCCAGATTCTCGAGGCGGCGAACGACGAGCCGGTGAGCCCCAGCGAGCTCGCCGTCACGCTCGGCGAGCCGCTCGGCGTCGTGGCCTATCACTTCCGCGTGCTCCATAGCGCCGGGCTCATCGAGCTTGCCGACACGCGCCGCCGGCGCGGTTCGATCCAGAGCTTCTATCGGGTCGTCCGGCCGGGCTGGCGCGAGTTCATCGGCGCCCTGCGCGAGCAGGTCGCCGACTAGCCGCGCTCGACGCCGACCGGCTGCGCATCGGCGATCCGCCGTTGGCGCCGGTGGGCGAACACCCACGTGCGAAGCGCGACGTAGCGGGTGACGGTGGCCGCCAGGCCGGCGACCACGAGCACGCCGAGCTCGAGCGCGCGCGCGGGCGTCGCGTCGACGTCGTGCAGCACGAGCAGCGTTCCGTTCGTGAGCGCGAGCGTGAGGACAAAGACGAGCGCGCCGCGCACGTGGTGCCTGACGGCATCCCCGCGGCCGCGGATGCCGAAGGTCAGCCGCCGGTTGGCGGCCGTGTTGCCGACCGCGGTCAGCGCCAGCGCGAGCGCGTTGGCGCCGGCGGCCCCGAGCGACCCGCGCAGGACGACGAAGAGCAGCGCGTACGCGAGCGTGCTCAGCACGCCGACGCCGAGGAAGCGCGCGGGCGCGGTGTCGGCCATCAGGCGGGCGACGCCGCGCAGGTCCTCGACGGCCGTGCGCAGGATGCGCACGCGCGAGTCGGGGTCGTCGATCCAGTCGACCGGCACCTCGTGGATCCGCAGCCCGCGGCGCTGCGCGCGCACGAGCAGCTCGGTGTCGAAGAACCAGCTCTCGTCCTTGACCTCGGGCAGCAGCGTGGGGAGGAGGTCGGCGCGCACGGCCTTGAAGCCGCACTGCGCGTCGCTGAAGCGGGCGCGCAGCGTCATGTGCAGAAGGCCGTTGTACGAGCGGGAGATCAGCTCGCGCTTCGGGCCGCGCACGACGCGGGCGCTGCGCGCCAGCCGGGTGCCGATGGCGACGTCGCTGTGGCCGGAGAGCAGCGGGGCGACGAGCGGCAGCAGCGCGCGCAGGTCGGTCGAGAGGTCGACGTCCATGTAGCAGACCACGCGCGCCTCGCTCGCGGCCCAGGCGGCGCGCAGGGCGCGGCCGCGGCCCTTGCGCTCGAGCCGCACGCTGCGCACGCCGGGGAGCGCCGCGGCGAGCTCGCGGGCGACCGCCGGCGTCCCGTCGGTGCTCGCGTTGTCGGCGATCACGATCTGCCACGTGAAGGGGAACTCGGCGGTCAGGAAGCGGTGGAGACGGCGAACGCTGAGCGCCAGCGCCGCCTCCTCGTTGAACACCGGCACGACGATCTCCACCTGCGCCCGAGCGCGCTCCGGCGCCGTCGCGGCGACGCTGCGGATGTGAGGGGACATGGCTTCAGCTTCGGGTCGCTCTGTCGGGACTCGGTGGGAGCGCGCTGAGAGAGCCCTGAGAGCGCACTTCCGTGCGAGTGCCCTGATGGGGACTGCAGTACGGGCAAACGACCAGGGGGTACCTGTGAAGTTCGCGAACGTCACTTCGATGCTTGCGCTGTTCGTCGCGCTCGGCGGCACGAGCTACGCCGCCGTCAACAGCGTCGGCAAGAGCGACATCCGCGCCGACGCGGTGGGCAAGAGCGAGATCCGCTCGAGCGCGGTCGGCAAGAGCGAGCTGCAGAAGAACAGCATCGGCTCGTGGAAGCTGCGGACGAACTCGGTCGGCCCCTCCGAGGTCAAGAAGGGGGCGATCGACAGTACCGAGCTGACCGATGGCGGGATCGACGCCGCCGACCTCTCCGACGCCACGCGCACCGCGCTGACCGACGCCAACGCTGTCACGTTCCGCACGGCGGTGAGCGCAGCCGGCGCGCAGACGGCCGGCAACGCCAAGGCGATCGCCAAGGGCGCCGCGGGCGTCTACACGGTCGAGCTGGCACGCGACGTCGGCGCCTGCCAGTACTCCGCCACGCTGGCGGGCACCAAGACCGGCACGACGATCGAGCCGGCCATCCCCGGCCACGTCACGGCCGAGCCCGCCGCCGAGGCGACGAAGATCACGGTGAACACCTACGACGCGGCCGCCGCTGCGGCGGACGCGCCGTTCCACCTGCTCGTCGCCTGCTGAGCGCCAGCCGACCCCCCGCGCGCCGGCGCGGCGCGCGGGGGTTATGCTCGGCCGGAATGCCCGAGGGCGGCCGCAGCGAGCAGCTCGAGCGCGACCTCGCCGAGGCGGTCGAGCAGCAGACGGCGGCCCGAGCGGTGCTCGAGGTCATCGGGCGCTCGACCGCCGCGCTCGAGCCGGTCTTCGAGACCGTGCTCCAGCAGGCGGTCAGGCTCTGCCGCGCCGACGCCGGGCTGATCTACGTGCTCGACGGCGAGCGGTACCGGGTCGCCTTCGCCATCGGCGGCTCGCAGGCGTACCGCGACTACGTGGCCGGCATCCCGCTGAGCCGCGGGGCGGGCACGCTGGTCGGCCGCGTGGGACTCGAGCAGCGGACGGTGCAGATCCTCGACGTGCTCGCCGACCCGGACTACGAGCTGCACCGCGCGCGCGAGCTGGGCGGCTTCCGGACGATGTGCGGCGTGCCGATGCTCACCGGCGGCAAGGTGGTCGGCGTGATCGTGCTGTGGCGCGAGACGGTCGAGGCGTTCGACGATCGAACCGTCGCGCTGGTGACGACGTTCGCGGCGCAGGGAGCGATCGCGATCCAGAACGCCCAGCTCGTCCACGCCCTCCAGCGCCGGGAGCAGGAGCTCGAGGTGGCGAGCCGCCACAAGTCCGAGTTCCTGGCGAGCATGTCGCACGAGCTGCGCACGCCGCTGAACGCCGTCATCGGGTTCTCGGACGTGCTGCTCGAGCGCATGTTCGGCGACCTGTCTCCGCGGCAGGAGGAGTACGTGCGCGACATCCGCGACTCGGGGCGGCACCTGCTCGAGCTCATCAACGAGATCCTCGACCTGTCGAAGGTCGAGGCCGGCCGGATGGAGCTCGAGGTCGCGCCGCTCTCGCTCCCCGACCTCGTGACGCACGGCATGGGCATGGTGCGCGAGCGGGCCACGCGCCACGGCATCGCGATGTCGCTCGACGTCGCGCCGGGCGCCGGCACCGTGTGGGCCGACGAGCTCAAGCTCAAGCAGGTCGTGCTCAACCTGCTCACGAATGCGGTCAAGTTCACGCCTGACGGCGGTTCGGTCGACGTGAGCGCCGGGATCGCGGACGAAGAGGCGCGGGTCGAGGTGCGGGACACCGGTATCGGGATCCGCAAGGCCGAGCAGGAGCGGATCTTCGAGGCGTTCCAGCGCGGGGGTCGCGAGGCGCGCACCGAAGGCACCGGGCTGGGGCTCACGCTCTCGCGGCGGATCGTCGAGCTCCACGGCGGCCGGATGTGGATGACGAGCCGGCCGGGCGTCGGGAGCACGTTCGGGTTCGCGGTCCCGGTACGGCGCCCCGCGGACGTGCTGGCGGTACCGGCCGAGGGCGACGCGGTCGGCGACGGCGCCGGCGCGGGGACGGTGCTGGTGATCGAGGACGACCCGCCCTCGGCCGAGCTGCTGGCCGTGTACCTCGAGGGCGCCGGCTACCGCGTGGTGGTCGCGCGCGACGGCTCCGCGGGGCTCGAGCTGGCGCGGCGGCTGCACCCACGGACCGTGATCCTCGACATCCTGCTCCCGGACATCGACGGCTGGGAGCTGCTCACGCGCCTCAAGGGCGACGCGGCCACCGCCGAGGTGCCGGTGGTCGTCGTGTCGATGCTCGACGAGCGCTCCAAGGGGCTGGCGCTGGGCGCGGCCGGCTACCTCGTCAAGCCCGTCGGTCGCGAGGAGATGCTCGAGGCGCTGGAGCAGGCATGACCGCGACCGTGCTCGTCGTCGAGGACAACCCGCTCAACCGCAAGCTCCTGCGCGACGTGCTCGGCCACGCGGGCTACCGGGTGCTCGAGGCGGGCAACGCCGAGCAGGGATTGACGCTCGCCCGGGCCGAGCGGCCGAACCTCATCCTCATGGACGTGCAGCTGCCGGGCATGGGCGGTGAGGCGGCGCTGCGCGAGCTGCGGGCCGACGCCGCGACGGCTTCGATCCCCGTGGCGGCCGTCACCGCGCTGGCCATGAAGGAGGATCGCGAGCGCTTCCTCGCCGCGGGGTTCGACGACTACCTCGAGAAGCCGGTCGACGTGCGCGCGCTCCCCGGCCGGGTCGGGATGCTGATCCGGTGATCCTCGTCGTCGACGACGTGCCGGAGAACCGCCGGCTGCTCGAGGCCGTGCTCGCCCCCCGCGGCTACCACGTCGAGGTCGCGAGCTCGGGCGAGGAGGCGCTGGAGCGGATCGCCGCGGGTGGCATCGACCTCGTGCTGCTCGACATCGTGATGCCGGGGCTGGACGGCCTCGAGGTCTGCCGGCGGTTGCGGGCCGACGGGCGGACCCGCTTCCTGCCGGTGGTGACCATCACGGCCAGCGGCGAGCAGGAGAAGCGCCGCGCCCTCGAGGCGGGCGCCGACGACTTCATCACCAAGCCGTTCGACCAGGCGGAGCTGCTCGCCCGCGTGCGCTCGCTGCTGCGGATCAAGCAGTACCACGACACGATCGAGGCCCAGACCGCGGAGCTCGAGGCGTTCAGCCGGCGGCTCGAGCAGCGGGTCCAGGAGCAGGTGGTGGAGCTCGAGCGCGAGCGGCGGCTACGGCGATTCCTGGCGCCGCAGGTCGCGGACCTGGTCGTCTCCTCGGGCGACGAGTCGTTCCTCAAGAGCCACCGGCGGGAGATCACGGCGCTCGTCTGCGACCTGCGCGGATTCATCGCGTTCGCCCAGACCGTGGAGCCGGAGGAGGTGATGTCCGTGCTGGGCGAGTACCACGTGGGCGTGGGGGAGGAGGTCCACCGCTTCCAGGCGACGCTCGACCGCTTCAGCGGCGGCCGCGTGATGGCGTTCCTGAACGATCCGCTGCCGTGCGACGACGCGCCCGTGCGGGCGGTGCGGATGGCGCTCGCCGTGCGGAATCGCGTGTGGGGGCTGGCCGAGGACTGGGGCCGTCAGGGCTACGACCTGCACCTCGCGATCGGGATCGCCCAGGGACACGCGACGCTCGGCCGGATCGGGTTCGAGGGCCGCTGGGAGTACGGCGCGATCGGAAGCGTCACGCTGCTCGCCGAGCGCCTGTCCGAGGCGGCCGAGCCCGGCCAGATCGTGGTCAGCCGCCGCGTCCACGCCGCCACGGAAGGCCTCGCCATCGCCCAGCCGCTCGGCGAGCTCGACCTCCCGGGCTTCGCCCGCCCCACCGACGCCTACGACGTCGTCGGGCTCGAGGCCTAAGCCTCTAGCCGCCGCCTCCGCAGCCGCCACCGCCGCAGCCGCCGCCACCGCCACCGCCGCCCGCGCAGCCGCCCCAGACGGTCGAGTGCCAAGCCGCTCCGCCGAGGAGGTTCTGGGGGGCATCCTGGCGAGAGCGGATGCGTTCGATGTCGTCGGCCTGCCAGAGCAAGCCGTCCTCCAGCTCGAGCTCCTTGTCCACGGCGAACAGCAGCGGCACCCCCGCCACGGTGAGCGACTGGCTCTCAGCGATCGCGAGGGTGCGCGCGAGGCTCGAGCTCATCGGCTCGTCCATCGCCGAATCGGGCGTGTGGTGCAGGTAGCGCCCGAATGCGCGATGGCAGAAATGGTGGTACTCGCGGGTCATGAGGATCATCTCGTGCCAGGCGATGTCCACCGCCCGCGAGGGCATCCCGAGCATCTCGCCGCGGGCGGCGAGGCAGGCCAGGTACCACTCGCGCAGCCCTTCGAGGGCGATCTGGACCTGGCGGCCGTCGTCGAACTTCTCACGCAGCTTCGCGCGCAGGGCGATCGGGAAGGCGTAGTGCTCGATGTACGCCCGGCGGCGACCGGTCTGGAAGGGGAGGGTGAGCATGCCGCCATGGTCCGTGCCGCGCGGCCGCCCGGATAGCCACCCTGGGTGGCGACCTGCGCACCTCAGTCCCGGGCGGTGACGATCCCCTGTAGCAGCGCCACGGCCGCGAGTCGCGCACGCTTCTGGTTCTGCGGCAGGTCCTCGAGCCCGAAGCGCTCGAACAGCGCGCGCAGGTGCGCCTTCACGGCGTCGACGCTGAGGAACAGCTCGGCCGCGATCTCGCGGTTCGTGGCGGGGGTCGCGAACGCCGACTCCCGCACCGGGCGGCAGAGCGCCACGAGGATCCGGCGCTGGGTCGGGGTCAGCATCACGGCCGCGGGCCCGGTGCTCACCACCACCGTCGAGCTGTCCCCGGCGGCCGGCGCCCGGAGGATCACCGGCGTCTCGCCGAACACCAGCCGGTCGCCGTCGTTCAGCACCCGCCGTCCGACCACCCGCGCGCCGTTGACGAACGACCCGTTGCGCGACAGCCCGTCGTCCACCAGCACCCACCGCCCCCCGACCGCCTCCAGCTGGGCATGCAGCCGGGACACCTCCCGGTCCCAGCCGAGCGCCACATCACAGTCCGCCCCGCGTCCGACGGTCAGCGTCCCGGGCGAGAGCTCCCGGATCACCTGCCTCCCGGCGCCGTCGTGGAAGACGAGGAACGGCGCCCCACGCCGCTCAGCCTCCAGCCGCGCCTGAAGCTCCGCGGGCGTGGACCGATGCGCGGTCATGCGCTGGCGGCGGGTTCGAGCTGGTCGAGGGCGGTGGCGAGCGGTGCAAGGTCGGGCTCGCTCCCCGCTCGGGCTCGGCGGCACGCGGTATCGAGCTCGGCGAGTGCGCGGTCGAGCTGCGCGGAGAGGGTCTCGAGCTGCGCCTGCGCGCGCCGCTGGGCGGCGAGGCGCTGTGCGAGGGCGTCGACGCGCTCGGCCTTGGCCGGCTCGTGGCCGGCCCGGACCTCGGCGATGCGATGCAGGATGCGCTCGGGCGGGTCGTCGGCGACCGCGTCATGGAGTGCCTTGACGCGGTCGGCGACGCGGGCGAGGCGGTCGAGGAGCGCCTCCGCGTCGGAGCCGCGGAGCGTCCCGCGGGCCTCGGCCGCGAGGCCGCGCGCGCTGTCCGCGGCGGCCCCTCGGGTGTCGGCCCCCGCGGCCGCAAGCATCGCGGCGGCGAACGCGGCGGCGCTCTCGTGGCGGTCGCGCGGCTCCTTGGCGAGCGCGGTCGCGATGACCGCGTCGAACGCCTCCGGCGCGCCGGCGTCCGAGGCCCGCGGCGGCGGCTCGGAGACGTGCGCCCAGAGCTTGCTCTCCGGCGCCTCGAGCGGGAACGGCACTCGCCCGGTCAGCGCGAAGAACAGCACGCACCCGAGCGCGTAGACGTCGGTCCACGGGCCGGTCGCACCGCCGCGGATGCGCTCCGGCGCGAGGTAGTCGAGCGTCCCCAGCACCTCGGCGCTGCGCGTCGCGCCCGTCGTGGCGCCGAGGTCCTCGACGAGGCCGAAGTCGGTGAGGTAGCAGTGGTCCTCGGGCGTGACCAGCACGTTCGCGGGCTTGACGTCGCGATGGACGAGGCCGCGGTGATGCGCCGCCTCGAGCGCAGAGGTCACCTGCGCGAGCAGCCCCGCCGCACGCCGCGGGGCGAGCGCGCCCTTGCGGGTGATTATCGTGCCCAGATTGTCGCCGGCCACGAAGCGCATGGCGAGGAACAGCGCCCCGTCCTCCTCGCCGGCGCGGAAGATCGGCACCACGTTGGGATGGTCGAGCGACGCCGCGATCCGGGACTCGGCGATGAACCGCCGCCGGAACCCCGGGCTCTCGGCGAGCTCGGGCGCGATCAGCTTGAGCGCGACGGTCCGCTCGAGCGACAGATCGACCGCCTCATAGACCACCCCCATCCCGCCACGCCCCAGCACCCGCTCGATGCGGTGGCCGGCGAGCTCGGAGCCGATTCGCGGGTCGGGCACGGCTGAGTTGTAACCGCGGCGGGGGCGAGTGGGCAACCGATGGTGTGGAGATCGAGCCCTAAGGGTGGGTGCCGGCAAACGTCAACGGCGGCTGGGTAGGGAGGTGAGGTGCGGTTCGCGAACAGACAGCATTTTGTCGACCTCGGTGCGCTCCGTTTCGTGAGGTCGACGAAATGCTCGCTATAGGGGACTAACGTCGACGTCGCGGTCCGGGGGCATCGCGAAGTCGACGAAATGCTGCCTCGCTGCGTTGACGCCCCCCGCCTCCCTACCCCGCCGCAGTTGACGTTCCCGACCCCGCCACGGCCGTCCGAACCACACCCGCCAGCCGCGACACCGCCGCTTCGAGCTCCTCCTCGTCGAGATAGCTGAACGACACCCGCAGCTCGTTCGCCCCGCCCTCGCCCGGGTAGAACGGCGTGCCCGGCACGTAGGCGACGCCCGCCTTCAGCGCGGCCACTCGCATCGCCGTGGTGTCGATCCCCGGGAGCTCGAGCCAGGTGAAGAACCCGCCCTCCGGCTCGCTCCACCGGCAGCCCGCGGGCATGTGCGATTCCAGCGCGACCCGCACCGCCTGCCAGTGCGACGCGTAGAGGGCCCGCGCCTCCGGAATCCGGCGCTCGAAGTGCCCCGCGCGGCCGTAGGCCTCGACGATCCGCTGCCCGAGGCCGCCCGCGCACTGGTCCGTGGTCTGCTTGGCCGCGGCCATCTGCGCGATGACCTCGCGGGGGCCCGCCGCCCAGCCGAGCCGCACTCCCGGACAGAAGATCTTCGAGAACGTTCCCGCCTGGACGACCACGTCCGGCGCCAGCGACCAGAGCGTGGGCGGCGCGCCGTCGTCGGAGAACGCGATCTCGCGGTAGGCGACGTCCTCCAGCACCACGACGCCGAACCGCCGGCACACAGCGACCAGCGCCCGGCGGCGCTCCAGCGACAGCGTCCGCCCGCTCGGGTTCTGAAAGTCGGGAATCACGTACACGAGCTTCGGCCGAAACCCCACCGCCAGCCGCTCCTCGAGCGCGTCGACCAGCATCCCGTCCTCGTCCATCGGGATGCCGACCACCTCCGCCTCGACCCCGGCGAACGCCATCAGGGCGCCCAGGTAGGTCGGCGCCTCGACGACCACCGCGTCACCGGGATCAACGAGCGCCTGGCAGGCCAGCGTGATGCACTCCATGCCGCCGCTGGTCACGATCAGCTCGCCAGGATCAGGTCGCCCGCCCTGGAGCTGCTCCTGGCGGTCGAGCAGGAACTCGCGCACGCTCGGGATGCCCTCAACCGGCGTGTATTGCAGCGCTCCTGCCGGATCGTCGCGGAGCAGCCCCGCGACCAGCTCGTCGAGCGCGTCGGCCGGGAACGTCGCGGGATTCGGGAAGCCGCCCATCAAGGACAGGACGCCCGGCGGCGCGCCGGCCAGGATCGCGTTGAGCTCGGCGTCGCCTCGGTTGCGGGCCCGCCGTGCGAACTCGACGCCCACGGCCGACTCAGTCATCGACCCGGAAGGCCAGCGCGCTCGGCTCGCCGCGGTCGAGCCGTCCGACGTGTTCGTCGAACGTCGTCAAATCGTGCAGCCGCTCCCCGCGACCCATCGCCTTCAGGATCGCCCGTTCGGCGCGGCCGATCGCCTCCCCGCCCTCGAGCGCGGCCGACAGCCGGGCGGTCGGCGCGATCACGATCCCGTCATCGTCCGCGAACACCACGTCGCCCGCCGCCACCGGCACGCCGCCGCATACGACCGGCGACCGTAGCGCCGTGCGGGCCACCGTCGAGCCCGACATCGGGATCGTCCCGCGCGCGAACACCGGTAGCCCCAGCCGCCGCAACCCCTGCACGTCGCGGCAATACCCGTCGACCACGATCCCGGCCACGCCCCGCCGCCGCGCCTCGGTGGCGAACAGCTCGCCGACCACCGCCAGCCGGCGCCCGCCGGTCACCACGACCAGCACGTCGCCGGCCTCGGCCGACGCCAGAGCGCTGAACACGGGCAGATGGTCGTCCTCGGCCACGACCGTCAACGCCGGCCCCGCGACGCGAACGTCCGCAACCATCGCTCGGATCGCCGGATCCACCACGGGCAGCTCCTTGTCGGCGTCGCACAACGCGGACACCTCGATCCCCATCAGCCGCTCGATCAGCATGCCCGTACCGTTTCAGATCCTCCGCCGGCGAGCAGACCTAGAACGAGACCTTCGCGATCGAGAGAGCAGGGGACGAACATGGATCTGGGGAGACTCGCACTCCGCGCCACCGTCGGACCGCTGATGATCGGACACGGCACGCAGAAGCTCTTCGGCTGGTTCGGCGGACACGGCCCCGAGGGCACCGGCGGCGCCTTCGAGGGCATGGGCTTGCGCCCCGGCAAGCGCCACGCCCGGGCGGCCGGCTGGGCGGAGACCGCCGGCGGCGCGCTGTTCACGGTCGGCGCGCTCACACCTGTCGCGTCCGCGCTGATCTCGGGCGTGATGCTGACCGCGGTACGCACGGTGCACCTCAAGAACGGCCCCTGGAACACGAGCGGCGGCTACGAGTACAACGTCGCGCTGATCGGCGCGACACTGGCGCTCACCGAGGTCGGGCCCGGGAAGCCGTCCGTGGACGGGGCGCTGTTCCCGAGCCTCAAGGGCTCGGGGCTCGCCGTACTAGCGCTCGCGGCCGCCGCCGCCGCCTCGTGGCTGGCGACCTCCGAGGCCGCGCAGCAGACGCTCGCGCCCGAGGAGAGCACCGAGCACGAGCCCGCCCGCCGGTTCACGCGCGAAGAGGAGCAGGTCGCGCAGAACGCCTGACCGGGTACGGGCCACCACACTGCAGATATGGGCGTGGCGGGGTTCTTGGACTGGCCCCTAGCTCACGCCGGGCGCCGGCACCCTGAGCGCGGCGATCATCGTCCGCAGGCGCTCACGAAGCGTGCCGGCGTCGATCCGCAACAGTCCGGCGATCTCGCGGAGCGACAGCGTCGCGAGCCGCATCCGCAGGATGTCCTGATCCTCGGTCGGCAGCCGCTGCTCGAGCGCCGCCGTGGCCTGCGGATCGAGCTCGGGGAAGACCGGCGCGCCGCGCGCGGCCGAGCGGACGGCAGCGCCCAGATTGCGCTCGTCGCCGCGCGAGTCGACCAGCGCGTCGGCGCCGGCCAGCATCGCCGACGCCACCGAGCCCGGGTCGACGCCGTCGGTGTAGAGGACGACCTGCGGGGCGGGAACGTGGCCCTTGATGCGCCGGGTGAGCTCGATGCCGTCGGCGCGCCCCGGCGCGTCCTCGACGATCACCACGTCGGGCGTCGTCGAGTACAGCATGTGCGCGACTTCGTTCAGGTCGCCCGAGGCGCCCGCCACCACCTGGATGTCCCGAGCGGGGGAGAGCAGCGCCTCGATCCCGGCGCGCATCGCGGGATGACCGTCGATCACTGCCACTCGAATCATCCGAGACAGTTCAGCGCACGACTCTGTGAGGAACCTAAGCCGCTCCCGAGAGGTCCCTCAGAGCCTCACTCCATCTCCTTGAGGATCTGGTGGACCATCGTGTCGTCGGCCGCGGCACCCGCCGGGCTGCGCACCTCGCCGAACAGCCGCTCGATGATCTCGTCGCTCCAGTCGTGCGTCTGGAGCAGCATGTAGCGCAGAATGGCGATCCGCAGGTAGCGCTCGGTCTCCCTGCCAGGCCCGCCGAGATCGGTCCCCCGCAGCACCGCGACGACCGGCTCGTACTCCGCACGGAACCACGCCTCCGCCATCTCCTCGCGGGAGAGCAGCCGCCCGCGCGCGTGGCTCGCGCGAGAGCCCCAGGCCTCGATCAGCGTCGCGAGCTGGACGTAGCGCCACTCGTCGGACAGCTTGATCTGCGCCCGCGCGGCCGCGGCGAGCGGGATCCGCTCGTGGAACATGCGCTCGTGCGTCTTGAGCGGGAGGTCGCGGAGGGTGAGCGCCCGATCGCCCCCGCACGTCGCCCGACGCGGGGCGGAACTCGCGGTCGAATTCGCCGCGACGGCGGTCGACCGTGCCGACGATCGCGTCGAGCGGGATCGTCCGCACGCCCGCGTCGACCTGGCTCGTGCGCCCGAGCGCGGCGACGACCTCCTCGAACGGCAGCATCGCCGACACGTCGTCGGGCTCGTGCCGCAGCCGCGAGGCGATCTGCGCGAGCGCCAGCCGGCGGCGCTGGCGGGAGAACGCGGACTTGGCGTCGGATCGGGAGAGGCCGCTGTCCATCCTCTGAGTTGTATCGTCGGCGCTGCATGGCCGTCGCGGAGAAACTCGTGCTGCTTGGGCCGCCCGGCGCCGGCAAGGGCACCCAAGCCGAGCGGCTCAGCGGCGACCTCGGGCTCTTCCACCTCTCGACGGGCGACCAGCTGCGCGAGGAGCGGGACGCCGACACCGAGCTCGGCCGCCGCGCGGGCGCCTTCATCGAGCTCGGCGAGCTGGTGCCGGACGAGATCGTCGTCGCCATGCTGCTCGGCCGGCTGGACGCCGAGCGCGTCGACGGCTTCCTGCTCGACGGCTTCCCCCGGACCGTGGCCCAGGCCGAGGCGCTCGAGCAGGGGCTGACCGAGCGCGGCCGCAAGCTCGACGCCGCGGTGCTGCTGGACGTGCCCGACGAGGAGGTGGTGCAGCGACTGGCAAGCCGCGGGCGGGAGGACGATGCGCCGGACGTCGTCCGCGAGCGGCTGCGTGTCTACCACGAGGCGACCGAGCCGCTCGCCAGCTTCTACGACGGCCGCGGGCTGCTCGCCCACGTCGACGGCACCGGCGACCCCGACGCCATCTACGCGCGCGTGCGCGAAGCCGTCAGGGCCCGCTGAGCCGCGTAGCACTCAGGTCTGCGGCGCGTTGCCGAGCGTCACCTGCACGGCGCCGCTCGTCGTCTCGACGCTCACGCGATCGCCCGGCTTGTGCGCGGCGACGGCGCTGGCCAGCTCGGACGGCGAGCGGGTCTGCGTGCCGCCGACCGCCACGATCATGCTGCCCGAGTGCAGCCCGGCCTTGGCGGCCGGGCCGTTGCTGACCACCTTCGCCACGCGCACGCCGTTGTGCCCGGCCTGCACGCGGACGCCGAGCCACGCGTGCTGTGCGCTGCCGTGGGCGATCAGCTGCTGGGCGACCGACCGAGCGGTGTCGCTCGGGATCGCGAAGCCGACGCCGACCTAGTCGTCGAACTCGTCTTCGTGTCCCTGGCCGGTCCGGGGCTTGGACCCGAACCCACGCTGCAGCCCGCCGGTGCGCACGCCGGGCGGCGGGCCGCCGGGCTGCGGGTCGCCGGCGCGGCCGCGGTGGGTCGGCCGGTCGCGGTCGCGGCTGGGTTGGACGCGCTTCGGCTCGTCCTTCTGCTTGGGGAAGTGCGGGGGCCACGGCGCGTCGCCGAGCCCCTCCTCCTCGTCGCGCCGCGCGAGCTCCAGCAGCGCGTCGAGCGCGCCGGCGTTCTCGTCGATGTCGGCCGCCGGGTCGCCGATCGTGCGCAGCCGCTCGCGCAGCGTGTCGAGGCGCAGGTCGGCGGGCTCGACATCCGGCACCTCGTCCCACTCGAGCGGCGTCGAGACGCGTGCGTCGGGCGTGGGGCGGACCGAGTAGGCGGACGCCACCGTGCGATCGCGGGCGTTCTGGTTGTAGTCGACGAACACCCCGTGGCGCTCCTCCTTCCACCACTTGCTCGTCGCCAGGCCGGGCGCCCGCCGCTCGACCTCGCGCGCCAGCGCGAGCGCGGCGCGCCGCACCTCGAGGAAGCTCCAGCGCGGCTCGATGCGGACGTTGACGTGCATGCCCTTGGACCCCGAGGTCTTCGGGTAGCCGCGAAGGCCATGTTCGACGAGCACGTCGCGCACGACCATCGTGGAGCGGCGGACGTCGTCCCAGCCGACGCCGGGCGTGGGGTCGAGGTCGACGCGCAGCTCGTCGGGGTGGTCGAGGTCGCTGCGCCGCGCCGGCCACGGGTTGAAGTCGATCACGCCGAGGTTGACCGCCCACACGAGATGGGCGGCGTCGTTGGCCACGAGCTCCTCGGCGGTGCGGCCGGACGGGAACGAGACGGTCGCCGTCTGCAGCCAGTCGGGCACGTTCTGGGGCACGCGCTTCTGCCAAATCGGCTCCTGCTGGATCCCGTTGACGAAGCGCTTCATCACCGTCGGCCGCTCGCGGACTCCCGCCAGGACCGGGTCCGCGCAGTCGACGTAGTAGTGCGCGATGTCGAGCTTCGTCCAGCCGGGCTTGGGGAAGTAGACCTTGCCGGGGTTGGAGAGGCGCACCTCGCGCCCGGCGACCTCGAGGGTCGTGTACTCGCTCTTCGCCACCCCCAGGAGCGTACATTTGGGAGGTAGTTGCGCTCGCAACGGGATCGCGCTATCCTGCTGACAACGTAACCGGACTGCGGTACGTTTACAACTCACAGAGATAGAGGGGAACTTCCGAATGAGCACCGCCACCGCCCTGCGGGGCACCTACGCCGCCGATCCCGTCCACTCGAGCTTCGGCTTCTCCGTCCGTTACCAGGGCGTGTCCCTGTTCCGCGGCACGCTCGACGACGTGCAGGCCACGCTGACCAACGGCCGCCTCGAGGGTCGTGCCAAGGTCGTGTCGATCTCGATCCGCACCCCCGAGCAGTTCCGCGCGCACGTCCTGTCCGCCGAGTTCTTCGACGCCGAGAACCACCCCGAGGTCATCTACTCGTCCAATGACGTCGAGGTCCGCGAGGACGGCACCGTGGCCGTCGACGGCGAGCTGACGATCAAGGGCATCACCCGCCCGGTCACCGCCACCGGCACGTGGATCGCGCCTGAGGCCGACGCCTTCGGCCGCACGCGCGGGCACCTGAACCTCGAGGCGCAGGTCGACCGCACCGAGTTCGACATGAACTGGAACGCCCCGCTGCCGTCGGGCGGCAAGGCGCTCGCCAACGAGGTCACGCTGACCGTCGAGCTCTCGCTCGTCGAGCAGGACTAGCTCCGATGCGGATCCTCGGCATCGCGGGCAGCGTCCGCCGGGGCTCCCACAACCGCAAGCTGCTGCGGGCGGCAGGCGACGTCCTGCCGCTCGGAGCCGAGCTCGTGGAGTGGGACGGCCTCGCCTCGCTCCCGATCTTCGACCAGGACTTCGAGAACGACCCGCCTGCGAGCGTGCGCGAGCTGCTCGACGCGATCGACGAGGCCGACGCGCTGTTGATCGCCACGCCGGAGTACAACTCGTCGCTCCCGGGCGGCCTCAAGAACGCGCTCGACTGGGCGTCGCGTCCGTTCCCGGACAACGTGCTGCGACAGAAGCCGAGCGCCGTGATCGGCTCGAGCACCGGCCTCTTCGGCGCCGTGTGGGCGCAGGCGGAGGTCCGCAAGGTGCTCACGGCCAGCGGCGCCGACGTGATCGAGCACGAGCTCCCGGTCGGGATGGCCGACACCGCGTTCGGCGAAGACGGGTCGCTCCTCGACCCCGAACTGACCGCACGCCTGGCCGACGTGCTCGGCGATCTGACCCGCGAGGTGAGGACGCCGGTCGAGGTCGCGTAGCACCGGGGCGAGTCCTCGTCCAATATCTGCGGCGTGTCCGTCATCTACGTGACCGGCCACCGCAACCCGGACACGGACTCGATCGCCGCTGCCATCGGCTACGCCGAGCTCAAGCAGCGGCTCGACCCGCGCAGCGACTACGTGCCCGTCCGCCTCGGCGACCTCAACGAGCAGACCCGCTGGGTGCTCGAGCGCGCCGGGGCGGACGAGCCGGCGTTCCTCCCGCACGTGATGCTGCGCGTGCAGGACGTCATGCGCGAGCGCTTCCCACTCGCGAAGCACACCGTGCCCGTGCGCGAGGTCGGCCTGATCATGGCCCACGACGAGGTCGACCTCGTGCCCGTCGTCACCGACGACGGCGAGCTGGCGGGCGTGATGACCGAGCGTGCGCTGGCCCGGCGCTACGTACGCGAATCGCGCGAGGCGTCGCGGCTGGACGCGCCGACCGCCGTGTCGGCGATCGCCGGCGTACTCGAGGGCGCGCAGCTCGCGGGCGAAGGCTCGCTCGAGGTGGCCGGCCGCGTGTGGGTGCTGGCCATGGCCACCGAGTCGCTCCCGCTGGGCTTCAGCGCCGGCGACGTCGTCGTGGTCGGCGACCGCCCGGACGCGCAGCGGATCGCGATCGAGGTCGGCGTCGCGCTGCTCGTGCTGAGCAACGGGACGAAACCGTCGGACAAGGTGCTCGACCTCGCGCGCGAGCGCGCCACGGCGGTCATCGTCTCGCCGCTGGACTCCTACGTGACCAGCCGCATGATCACGCTGTCGGCGCCGTGCCGGGCGCTGATGGACACCGAGCCGCTCGCCGTGCGGCCCGACGACCTCGTCGTCGACATCGCCGAGACGATCCAGGAGGTGGACTACCGCGCCGCGGTGGTCGTCGACGCCGGCAACCGACCCGTCGGCCTCGTGACCCGCGGCGACCTGATCAACCCCCAGCCCCGCCGGGTGCTGCTCGTCGACCACGCCGAGGAGGCGCAGAGCGTGCCCGGCGTCGAGCAGGCGGAGATCGTCGAGATCCTCGACCACCACCACGTCGGCTCGATCGAGACGCGCGTGCCGGTGCTCGCGACCTTCGACCCGGTGGGCTCGACCGCCACGCTCGTGATCGAACGCTTCCGCCAGAGCGGGATGGAACCGACCCGCAGGGTCGCCACGCTGCTGCTCGGCGCCGTGCTCTCCGACACGGTGATCCTCAACTCGCCGACGACGACCGACCGCGACCGCGCCGTGATCGACTACCTTGAGCAGGTGCTCGCCGAGGACGCCGAGGCGTTCGGCCGCGAGATGTTCGAGCGCACTTCGAACCTCTCGCGCGTCCCGGTCGAGGAGATCGTCGCGCGCGACGTCAAGGAGTACGACGCCGGCGCCCACCGGCTGCGGATCGCCCAGGTCGAGACGGTCGGCGAGGACCTGAGCGACCGCGAGGACGACCTGCTCGAAGCCCTCGACGTCGTGCGTGAGCGCGAGAACCTTGCGATCGCCGCGCTGATGGTCACCGACATCATCGCCAAGGGCACTCGCCTCTACCTCTCTGGCGCTGACCGCTTCGCGATCGAGCGCGCCTTCGGCCGCGACGCCGACGACGGCGTCGTCGACCTGCCGGGCGTCATGAGCCGCAAGAAGCAGGTCGCGCCGCCGCTCCTCGCCGCCGTCGGCTGAGCCGTCGCCTCAAGTCGGCCCCGAACGAAGCCGATCTAGCTTGGCGTATGAGCGCTCGCGCGGCTTTCTCGACAATCGGTGGAGGAACCCCTACCGCGGCGGGCCGGCGCCCGTGGATCGACCACTGGCTCGAGACGGTCCGGGACCTGTCCGCGCTCAAGGCCTCGCATCCGATGATGGACGCGGTCATCGACGAGATCGACGGCCGCATGATCCGCGTCGGCGAGCGGTGGCTCGCCGACTTCGCGTCCTGCAACTACCTGGGGCTCGACCTCGACCGCGAGGTCATCGACGCGGTGCCGGCCTACCTCGATGCCTGGGGAACCCATCCGAGCTGGTCGCGCCTGCTCGGCAGCCCGGTGCTGTACGAGCAGATCGAGGAGCGGCTGACCGAGCTGCTGGGGTCCGAGGACTCGCTCGTCCTGCCGACGATCACCCACATCCACATGTCGGTGATCCCGCTGCTCGCGGCATCGGGGACGATCTTCATGGACGCCCGGGCGCACAAGACGATCTACGACGGCTGCCAGGTCGCCCGGTCGCGGGGCGCGGCGGTCAAGCGCTTCCGCTTCGAGGACCCCGACCACCTCGCAGAGCTGCTGCAGGCCGAGCGCGATCCCACCCGCCTCATCTGCATGGACGGCGTCAACAGCATGACCGGCAACGCCCCGGATCTGCCGGCGTTCGCCGCAGTCGCTCGCGAGTACGGCGCCCTGCTCTATGTCGACGACGCGCACGGGTTCGGCGTCATCGGGGAGCGCGGGCCGGGCGAGACGTCTCCCTATGGCCAGCGCGGCAACAGCGTCGTGCGCCACTTCGACGAGACCTACGAGAACGTCGTGCTCGTCGGCGGCTTCTCGAAGGCCTACTCGTCGCTGCTGGCGTTCATCGCCTGCCCCTCGGATGTCAAGGACCTGCTCAAGGTGGCCGCGCCGCCCTACCTGTACTCGGGGCCGTCGCCGGTCGCGTCGCTGGCCACCGTGCTCGCCGGCCTCGACGTCAACGAGCGCCGCGGTGACGAGCTCCGGCGGGTGCTGTGCGAGCACACGCGCCGCGTCCTCGACTGCCTTGAGCGCCTGGGCGTCACGACCCCGAATCGCTCCGGCTTCCCGATCATCGAGATCCCGCTCCGGGACTACCGGCGGATCGCCGACGTGGGCCAGCTGCTCTTCGACCGTGGCGTGTACGTGACGCTCGCCGCGTTCCCGCTCGTGCCCAAGGCCGAGGTCGGCTTCCGCATCCAGCTGACGGCGGCCAACACGGACGCCGAGGTCGACAGCCTGATCCAGGCACTCGAGGAGCTCGCCGCCCAGGACGAGCTCAAGCCGGCTGACGCCGATCCGCCATGGCAGGTCGCCTGATGTCGAACCTCCGCGCCGCGCGGTCCCCGGCACTGTGGCAGGCGCACCTCGGGTTGGGAGCGCTGCTGTGCGGGCTGTACGTGCTCGTGCCGCCGTTCGCCGGCAACCCGATCGTCATGAACGTCCTCGGGCTGTCGCCCGTGGTCGCGATCGTGGTCGGCCTCCGCCGCTACCGGCCGGCGTCCGCCGCCCCGTGGTGGTGCTTCGCCGTCGGTCTCTTCCTGTTCTGGCTCGGCGACGTCTACACCTACAGCTACGAGCTTCTGCTCGAGAGCGAGGTGCCGTTCCCGTCGCTCGGCGACGGGGCGTACCTGCTCGTGTACCCGGTGCTGATGGTGGGCCTGATCCTGCTTGTCCGGCGCCGCAACCCGGAGGGCGACCGCGCCGGCGTCGTCGACTCGCTGATCATGACGCTCGGGCTCGCGCTGATCTCGTGGGTCGCGCTGATCGCGCCGTATCTGCGCGACGACGCGCTACCGCTCATCCCCAAGCTCGTGTCGATCGCCTATCCGCTCGGCGACATCCTGCTGCTGGCGGCCGCCATCCGCCTCGCCGTCGACGCCGGCAAGCGCGCGCCCGCCTTCTACCTGCTCGCTGCGAGCATCGTCACGCTCCTGCTGACGGACTTCGTCTACGGGCTGGTCACGCTCAACGGCGCCTATACCGGCCAGCTCACGCTCGACGCCGGCTGGATCGCCTTCTACCTCCTATGGGGCGCGGCCGCGCTCCATCCCTCAATGCGTGAGCTCGAGCATGCATCGCCCGAGCGCGACACGCGGCTGAGGGCGGTGCGCCTCGCGCTGTTGCTGTGCGCAGCGGTGATCGCGCCGGTGATCGAGATGGCGCAGGAGATCAAGCACACGGACGAGCTGCTCGTCGTGAACGTCGCCTCGATCCTGCTCTTCGGCCTCGTGGTCGTCCGCATGACCGAGCTCGTCCGGCAGCAGGAGTGGTCCGTCAACCGCGAACGCGTGCTGCGCGCGGCCGGGGACACGCTGGTCGCGGCGACGCACCGGGCGGACATTCACCATGCCGCGCTCGACGCCGCGCGCGCCCTGGTCGATCGCGAGGCCGCCGCGCTGCTCTGCCTCATCGAGGACGGTGAGCTCGGCGTCGTGGCGATGGAGCGAGGGACGGTGCGAGAGCGATCGTCGTGGACGCTGTCCGCCAGGACCGGCCGGACGCTGCTGTCGCCCGCCGAGAACGCCTCCGGCACCGCGCTGGTGCATCTCGACGCGGGGGCACGATCCGACCTGCGACTCACGGACGACTCGTCGGCCGCGTGCGTGCTTGGGCTGTCGGTTCGCGGCGAGCTGCGCGGCCTGCTGGTCGTCGCCTGCGACGAGGCGCCGTCGCGGACCGTCCGGGGCACGCTGCAGGCGCTCGCGACGCAGGTGTCGCTCGCGCTCGAGAGCGCGGCCCTGACCGAGGCGGTCCACCGCCGTACGAGCGAGGCGCGCTTCGGCTCGCTCGTCCAGCACTCGAGCGACCTCATCACGGTGCTCGACTCGACGGCGACGATCGTCTATCAGAGTCCATCGATCGAGCGTGTGCTCGGCTATGGCCCGGACGAGGTGGTCGGCATGCGCTTCGATCGCCTTGTCGACTCGCCCGAGCAGGGCCGACTGATGCATCTGCTCGCCGACGGGGCCGCCTACCCGAGCTCGGAGCCGCAGGTCGTGGAGTGCTCGCTCCGCCACCGTGACGGCAGCGTCCGCCAGTTCGAGATCCTCCACACGAACCTGCTCGACGACGAGCACGTGCGCGGTGTGGTCCTCAACGGCCGCGATGTCAGCGAGCGCAAAGCGTTCGAGGAGCAGCTCGCCCACCAGGCGTTCCACGACCCGGTGACCAACCTGGCCAACCGCGCGCTGTTCGGCGAGCGCGTTCGGCATGCCGTGGCTCGCTCACGCCGAGAAGGCTCCGGACTCGCGATCCTGTTCGTGGACCTCGACGACTTCAAGACCATCAATGACAGCCTCGGCCACGCCGCAGGCGACCAGGTGCTCAACGAGGTCGCTCAGCGGCTGACGGCGAGCATCCGAGCGAGCGACACTGCGGCGCGCTTCGGCGGCGACGAGTTCGCCGTCCTTCTCGAGGACACCGACAGTCCGCAGACCGCGGCCGACACGGCCGAGCGCATCCTCGAGTCGTTCGCCGCGCCGCTGTCGGTCGAGCACAAGCAGCTCGTCGTGCGTGCCAGCCTGGGCATCTCCGTGATCGAGGGCGGCGCGGCGGCGGACGCCGACGAGCTGATCCGCAACGCGGATGCGGCGATGTACATCGCCAAGCGCGACGGCAAGGGCACCTACCGGCTCTTCGAGCCGGCGATGCACGAAGGCGTCCTCGAGCGCCTGGAGCTGCGCGCCGACCTCCAGCGCGCGATCACCTCCGATCAGCTCGAGCTGCACTACCAGCCGGTCGTCCGTCTCGGCGACGGCTCGGTCGCCGGCGTCGAGGCGCTGGTGCGCTGGCGGCACCCCGAGCGCGGGCTTATTGGGCCTGACCAGTTCATCCCGCTGGCCGAGGAGATGGGCCTGATCGTCCCGCTCGGGCGGTGGGTGCTGCGCGAGGGCTGCCGGCGGGCGAAGGCGTTCCAGGCGCCGTCAAACGCCCCGCTCTCGATGGCCATCAACCTATCGGTCAAGCAGCTGCAGCACAGCGACATCGTGGGCGACGTCCGCGATGCGCTCGCCGAGTCGCGCCTCGAGCCGCAGACCCTCACGCTCGAGATCACCGAGTCGGTGATGATGACTGACACCGAGCTCGCCATCGAGCGGCTCGAGGAGCTCAAGGCGCTCGGGGTCCGGCTCGCCATGGACGACTTCGGCACGGGCTACTCGTCGCTCAGCTACCTCAGCCGCCTGCCGGTCGACATCCTCAAGATGGACCGCTCGTTCCTGCGGGCGGGCGCGACGCCGGAGGCCTCCGACCTCGCGACAGCGGTCGTGGCGCTCGGCAAGACGCTCGAGCTCGACATCGTCGCGGAGGGCATCGAGTTTCCCGAACAATGGGAGACACTGCGCGACCTCGGCTGCGACCTCGGTCAGGGATACCACTTCGCGCGGCCGATGGACGCCGATGCGACGCTCGAGTACCTGCGGTCCGGCGCGGGCGAGCTCGCCGCGGCCGATGCACCATAGCTACGAAGGGCTCGATCGCCCGGGCGGCGTGAGCCGCGTACGGCTGCTCGCGCCCTTCCGCCACCGCGACTTCCGGCTGCTGTGGAGCGGCATGTGCGTCTCGCTCCTCGGCGACGGCGTCTTCCTGGTGGCGATCGCCTGGCAGGCCTACGAGCTGTCGAACGCCCCGACTGCGCTCTCGCTGGTCGGCATCGCGATGACGGTCCCGACCATCGTCTTCCTCCTCATCGGCGGCGCGGTCAGCGACCGGCTGGATCGTCGCAAGGTCATGCTGGCGGCCGATGCCGGACGCGGGCTGCTCGTCGGCGTGCTCGCCGTGCTCTCGCTCGTGGGTGCGCTGGAGCTCTGGCACATGGCCCTGCTGGTTGCCGGCTACGGCGCCGCCGCGGCGTTCTTCGGACCGGCGTTCGATGCGATCACGCCGGAGGTCCTGCCCGAGGACGAGCTCGCGCAGGCGAATGCCCTGGACCAGCTCGTGCGACCGGCTGCGCTGCGCCTCGCGGGTCCGGCGGTGGGCGGGCTGCTCATCGACGCGGTGGGCGTGGGCGCCGCATTCGCGCTCGACGCCGTGTCCTTTGCGGTGTCCGCGGCGGCGGTGCTGGCGATGACGCGGCGTCCCCGCACCGCGAGCACGGAGCAGAGCACGGTTGCCGGCGACATCCGCGCCGGCTTCGCGTACATCCGCGGGCACGTGTGGCTGTGGGCGACGTTCGCGAGTGCGGCCATCGCGTACCTGCTGTTCATGGGACCGGTCGAGGTCCTGCTTCCGTTCCTCATCAAGAACGACCTGCACGGGAGCGCATCGGATCTCGGCCTGGTGTTCGCGGCAGGCGGGATCGGCTCCGTCCTGTGCGCTGTGGTGCTGGGCCAGCGCGGCCTTCCGCGTCGCGATATCACGTTCATGTACATCACCTGGACGGCGGCCACCATCGCGGTGGCCGGCTACGGACTGGCGGGCGCCGTGTGGCAGCTGATGCTCGTCAGCCTGGCGTTCAACGCGCTCGAGACCGCCGGCACGATCGTCTGGGCGACCGCCAAGCAGCGTCATGTGCCCGTCGAGCTGCTCGGCCGCGTCTCGAGCCTCGACTGGCTGATCTCGATCGGTCTCCTGCCGCTGTCGTTCGCCCTCACGGGACCGGTGAGCGCGGTGATCGGCGTTCAGGCGACGTTGATCGCTGCCGGGACACTGGGCGCGATCGTCACCTTCGGAGCGCTGCTCCTGCCCGGCATGCGCGCCGTTGAGGGCCTCGGGTCGCGCCCGGTGCCCGAGCCCGCCCCGGGGTGACGCGCGGGGGCAGGTATCGTCCGGTCCATGAAGCGGCCGGTGCACCACACCGCGGGGGTCGTCGCCGAGTGGCTGCGGGACGGGCGCCGCGTTGTGGCGGGCACGCTGGTGGCCGTCGACGGCTCGGCGCCGCTCGACGTCGGCGCCAGCGTCTACGTCGAGGAGGCCGGGACGCTCGAGGGCTCGGTGACGGGCGGCTGCGTCGAGGGCGCCGTCGCGGAGGCGGCGCTCGAGATCCTGGCGACCGGTGGCGCGCCGCGGGTCGAGACCTACGGGATCTCCGACGAGCTGGCCGGGACCGTCGGCCTCATGTGCGGCGGGACCGTGCACATCTTCATCCACGAGATCGCGGGCGACGCGCGCGAGGCGACGCTGCGCGTGCTCGAGGCGATCCAGGAGGAGCGCCCGGCGGCGCTGGCGACGCTTCTCGACGGGCCGCAGGCGGGAGCGAAGGTCTATGTGGACGCCGACTCGCGGCTCGGCTCGCTCGGCGGGCCGCAGCTGCTCGACGCCAACGTCGAGCGCGAGGCGCGCGGGCTCGTGGTGCAGGGCCAGTCGACGGTGCGGTCCTACGGCGAGGACGGGGCGACGCTCGGCACCGGCCTGCGGGTGCACGTCGCCGCGTTCGCGGAGCCGCCCCGGATGGTCATCTTCGGGGCGATCGACTTCTCGGCCGCGCTGGCGCCGATGGCGCGCGGGCTCGGCTACCGCGTCACGATCGCCGACCCACGGCGCGCGTTCCTGTCCTCGCCGCGCTTCAGCGCCGCCGCCGACGTCGTCGCCGGCTGGCCGGACGCCGTGCTCGCCGACACGACGCTCGGCCCCCGCGACGCGGTGCTCGTCTTCACGCACGACCCCAAGCTCGACGTGCCCGCCGTGCAGGCGGCGCTCGCCACCGAGGCCGGGTACATCGGCGCGCTAGGCAGCCGCAAGACGACCGTGGACCGCAACGAGCGCCTGCGGGGGGCCGGTGCCGAGGAGGACGACATCGCCCGGGTGTTCGCGCCGTGCGGGCTCGACGTCGGGGCCTCGACCGTCGAGGAGACCGCGATCGCCGTGCTGGCCGAGATCATCGGCCACCGGGCCGGCCGCGAGGGCGGCTCGCTGCGCAGTGCGTCGGGCCCGATCCGGCGCGGGCGCGACGAAGCCAGTCGACTGGTTCCCTGACCATTCCGTCGGCGGGCGCCGTCGGTTAGCGTCGGCGATGCGGCTCACCGACGCCGCCGAGGGCGCGTTCGACCCGGCGTGGACCCCGGACGGTCGGAAGCTGGCGATCGAGGCCGACTTCGGTGACGGGACGGGGATCTTCCTCATCCCGGCCCGAAAGGGGCACGGCGAGTTCGTGACCGCCGACCAGGCGAAGCGCGTGACGCGCGTGACCGGCGGCGGCTTCGACTCCGAGCCCCAGGTCTCCCCGAACGGCCGGTGGATCGTCTTCACCCGCTTCAGCGTCGAGTGCACCTCCGACGACACGTTCGAGCAGTGCACCACCCGGCTGTTCCGCGTGCGCACGGACGGCAGCAAGCTCCAGCAGCTCACGCGCGCGGAGCTCAATGCGTCGGCGCCCGACTACCACCCGAGCGGGCGCAGGATCGCGTTCGACACGCACGACAACGACGTCGCGCCGAATTCCGGCCACATCATGGTCATGCGTCCCAACGGGTCGAAGAAGCGCGTGATCGTGCACGGCGACGACGACGACTTCTTCAACAACCCGTCGTTCTCGCCCAACGGGCGCAAGGTCTCGTTCGCTCGCTGGGGGGCCGCCGACCCGGAGCCGGCTCCGCGGATCTGGACGGCCCGCGCAGGCGGTCGCAACCCGCACCAGCTGCTGGACTCGCCAACGGGTGACAACAAGCCTGATTGGGGACCTCGCCCTCACTAGCACTCACGCGCGGGCCGGCGCCTGGCTAATACCCTCATTCCGATGAGGATCGCGGTCATCGGCGCCGGCCCGGCGGGCTTCTACACGGCTGACCAGCTGCTGAGCGCCGGCTTCGAGGTCGACCTGCTCGACGCGCTGCCGACGCCGTTCGGCCTCGTGCGCTCGGGCGTGGCGCCCGACCATCCGAAGATCAAGTCGGTCACGCGCGCGTACGAGAAGACCGCGCGCAAGCCCGGGTTCCGCTTCTTCGGCGGCGTCACCCTGGGCGAGCACGTGACCCGCGCGGAGCTGCTCGAGCGCTACCACGCGGTGGTGTACGCGTTCGGCACGGCGGACGACAACCGGCTCGGGATCCCCGGCGAGGACCGGCCCGGCTCCTACGCCGCGACGCGGTTCGTGGCCTGGTACAACGGCCACCCGGACGCCGTCGACGAGGAGTTCGACCTGACCGCGCAGCGCGCGGTGGTGATCGGCAACGGGAACGTGGCCGCCGACCTCGCGCGGATGCTGCTGCTGGACCCCGACGAGCTGGCGGTCACCGACACAGCCGACCACGCGCTCGGGCCGCTGGGCGCGGGGCACGTCCGGGAGGTCGTCGTGCTCGGGCGGCGCGGTCCGGCCCAGGCGTCGTTCACGAACCCCGAGCTGCGCGAGCTGGGGGAGATGACCGGCGTCGACGTGCAGGTCGACCCGTTGGAGGTCGACGTCGAGGTCCCCGAGGACGCGACACCGACCGTGCGACGCAACGTCGAGATCCTGCAGGGCTACGCGCAGCGTCCGGCGGGCAGCGCGGGGCGGCGCATCTCGCTCAAGTTCCTGCGCTCGCCGGTGGAGATCCTCGGCGAGGGCTCCGGCGGCCCGGTGACCGGCATCCGCGTCGTGCGCAACCGGCTCGAGAACGGGCGCGCGGTGCCCACGGACGATGAGGAGGTCATCGGCTGCGGGCTCGTGCTGCGCTCGATCGGCTACCGCGGGCGACCGGTCGACGACGTCCCGTTCGACGAGCGGCGCGGCCTGATCCGCAACGAGGGCGGGCGCGTCTGCGACGAGGAGGGCCGGTCCCACCGCGGCGAGTACGTCGTCGGCTGGATCAAGCGCGGGCCGAGCGGCGTGATCGGGACCAACAAGAAGGACGCCGCCGACACTGTGGCCAAGATCGTCGCCGACGCCGAGGCCGGCGCGCTCGGCGCTCCGGCCTCGCCGGACGCCGACGAGTGCGCCGAGTGGCTCCTGCGCTGCGCCCCCGACGCGGTCGTCTGGGAGGGCTGGCGGGCGATCGACGAGCAGGAGCGGCGTGCCGGCGAGCTCCAGGGCCGCCCACGCGTCAAGCTGGTCCGGCTCGACGAGCTTCGGGCCGCGGGTCGCGGCGTCGCGCGCTGAGCGTCTCCCCGAGGCCTGCCGGGAGCATGGCGGCGACGGCGGGACGGAGCCGCGCGTCGGAGCCGTAGACGAGGACGGCGAGCATCGCGCCGTAGATCGGCAGGTGGCCCATCAGCTCGTTGGTACCGAAGAACCACAGCGTCGCGTTGAACGGGATGCCCGCGATGAGGATGATCGCCTGCGGGAGGGCGCCGGAGATGAGCAGCAGCCCGAACAGCACCTCGACGGCCCCCGCGAAGCGCGCGAACTCGAGGTCGCTCATGTCGATGCCGAGCTGCTGGACGACGTTGAGCTCCGGGTGGTCGGCGAGGAACTGCACCGCCAGGTCGGGTGTCGCGAGCTTCTCGGCGAACGCGACGATGATGAGCGCGAGGCCGGCGGCGACCTTCAGCGCCCAGATCGCGCGGGCGTGGTCGAGCAGCGCCGGCTCGGCGGCGGCGCCGCTCTCGTGGTCGGCCGCCCAGCGGCCGGGCCCGGCGATCAGCACGTAGATCGCGAGGCCGAGCAGGTCGATCCGCTGCAGCACGGGCCAGACGCCGAACTCGAGCATCCCGATCGGGCCGGCAGCGACCAGCAGCGCCGCTCCCCAGCGGGCCTTCCAGCCCGTCGCCATCGTGATCGCGACGACCGCCATGTTCGCGCCGAGCAGGATCCCCGCGACGTCCGCCTCGAGGTCCATGGCCGGCGAGAGGTAGTAGCCGAGCGACAGCAGGCCGACCATCGAGACGGCGAGATGGATGCGGATCGCGAACGGCATGTACGGCACGAGCCGCGCGAGGGCGGGCACGTCGACGCCGGGCCAGATGCGCGCGAGCAGCCGCACGAGCACGGTGAGCACGACCGCGCCGGCGAGCAGGGCGAGCGTCAGGGTCTCGCCCGAAGCCCCAGTCGGTGGGATAGCTGTCGCGGTCGAACCACGTCTCATGGGCGAAGGGGAGCGTCATACCGTCAGCATGCCCGAGCCGAGCGCCTCACCCACCGCCGCTCACCGCGAACCGGTTGCGGGTTTCTACGGACTTCCCTGGCTCCGTAGTTTCCCGGGGCGGTCGGCGGAGAGGCGCGGATGCAGGGCGGCGGGTCGGGCTCCACGCTTGTGGCCATGACCGATCGCGTTCTCATCGCGGGCGGCGGCGTCGCCGCGCTCGAAGGCCTCATCGCCCTCCGGGAACTGGCGGGCGACCGGCTCCACCTGACGCTGCTCGCGCCCGAGCCCGATTTCGTGTACCGGCCGCTCGCCGTGGCGGAGCCGTTCTGCCTCGGCCACGCGGCGCACCACCGGCTCGCGGCCATCGCCGCGGACTTCGGCGCCGAGCTGATCCGCGACTCCGTCGCCGAGGTCGCGCCGGGCGCGGTGACGACCGGCTACGGCGACAC
This sequence comes from Solirubrobacteraceae bacterium, assembly GCA_036257565.1. Taxonomy (GTDB): domain Bacteria; phylum Actinomycetota; class Thermoleophilia; order Solirubrobacterales; family Solirubrobacteraceae; genus DASSUW01. The sequence goes on from DATAFH010000058.1 coordinate 44,307, forward strand.
GCTGCCCTACGACTCGCTGATCGCCGACCTCGAGCCCGAGCCGTTCCGCCCCGTGCTGCGCGGCATGCTCCTGACCGGCGGCAACAATCGCTGGCTGCGCGGCCCGGCACCCGACACGGCGACGGCCTCCAAGGCGTCCGAGCGCGCGCTGTGGTGGCCGCCCACGAAGATCGCGACCCCGTTTCTTGGGCCCTACCTCATGGGCCGCGACGAAGCCAAGCGCCTGGCCGCACGTCCCGCCCACGCACAGCCGGTGGAGCGCGACCTCGAGCCGCTCGTCCCCCGATGACCGTCGTCATCGCCTACGACGGCTCAGATCACGCCCGCCGGGCCGTCGAGCGGGCCGGCCCCCTGCTGCGGCCCGGGCCGGCGGTCGTCGTCTGCGCCTGGCTCCCCCTCGCCCTCGCCGCTCCCGCAGCGACGCTCGGCGTGTCGCCGGCCGTCGCCCTCGCGGGCGCCGAGGGGCTCGACGCCCAGGCCCGCGAGCGCGCGGAGCAGATCGCCAGCGAGGGGGCGGACCTCGCGCGCGCCGCCGGCCTCGACGCCGAGGCGCGGGCGGTCGAGGGCGGCGGCCCGGCGTGGCACGCGATCGTGCGCTTCGCCGACAGCGTCGACGCCTCGGTGATCGTCACCGGCAGTCGCGGCCGCTCCGGCATCGCGGCGGCGCTGCTCGGCAGCACCGCCCTCGGCGTGCTCCACCACGCGGATCGGCCGGTGCTCGTCGCGTCTACCATAGGTCGGGAGGGGGGGACGTGAGACGACCTGGCGAGGTGAGCGCAATGCCCGAACTGCACGTCGTGCCCGACGAGCGCACCGCGACGTGGCGCGTCCTGGACGGCGAGCACGCCGAGCCGCGGTCCGAGCACCCGACGGCGACCGACGCAGAGTCCGCCGCCCGCGGTCAGGCCGAGGCCGATCGCGTCGAGCGCATCATCATCCACGACCGGTACACCCGTACGCGGCAGCTCGTCCGCCGCGGCTACGCCTGGCTCCCGCGCCGGCCGTAGCCGCGCTCACACCTCGACGAGGCCGTGCTGCAGCGCGTAGCGCACCAGCTCGGCCCGCGAGGACCGGCGGGTCTTCTGCTGGATGTGCGAGCGGTGTGACTCGACGGTGCGGACGCTGAGGTAGAGCTGGCTCGCGATCTCGGCGTTCGTGTGGCCGAGCGCGATCAGCCGCAGGACCTCGAGCTCGCGCGCTGAGAGGTCGTCGGGCGGGCCGGCGGGCTCGGGCGGCTGTGCCGCCAGCCGAGCGCCGAGACGCGGATTGAGGTAGGTCTCCCCGGCGGCGGCGAGCCGGACCGCCTCGAGCAGCTCGTCGTCCGCCGCCTCCTTGAGCACGAACCCAAGCGCGCCGCTCTGCAGCGCCTGGCGGGCGAACGAGGGATCGCTCTGCATCGTCAGCACGACGATCGCTGTGTCCGGCGCCTGCTCGCGGATCGTGGGGATCTCCTGCAGGCTTGAGCCGCCGGGCATGTTGAGGTCGAGGACGAGGACCGCCGGTCGGTGTGCTCGCGCCATGCGGAGTGCGTCGGGGACGGTCCCCGCCTCGGCCACCACTCGGAGGTCGGGCTCGGAGTCGACCAGCATCCGCAGCCCCTTACGAACCACCGCGTGGTCGTCGGCGATCACGACCGTGACGTCTTCCGTGCTCATAGCTCAAGCATGCCGCACCTTCGGCCAGTCCGGGTCCGTCACGTGGCGCTGGTCGCCCACCTCGCGGGCCTCTTGGAGCCACCCGACCAGCTCGTCGTCGACGTCCTGCTCGCTGTTGAGGCGGATCCGGTGGACGTGGTAGTACGGCGCGAGGTACTCGACGCGCGCGAGTCGAGGCGAGTCGACCGGCCGGGTGAGCACGAAGTTGGCGAGCAGGTGGTCGCGGCGCGGGCGGTCGATGCCGGCGAAGCGCATGCGCGTCTGGAACGTGATGCGGGACTTGGTGATGTTCTCGGTCGCCGGACCGACCGCGTCGCGCAGCCGCTCGTAGATGGCGAGCAGCTCAGGTCGCCCTGCGAAGTGGTCGTCGAGCGAGCGCACGGCGCAGGAGTGCGGCATGTTGGGACTCACGAACGTCTGACCGCACGTCGAACAGCGCCACAGGGGCCGCATCACTAGCGGCCCGGCAGGTCCTCGGCGATCTCGTGGGTCGCGCCATGGCGGCTCGCCGCCGTCACGACGACACGCATCCGCCGCTCCGAATCGATCGCTTGCACGATGCTTGAATCTACGCGCGTGCAGCTCGAGACGCTCGACGAGACGCGGTTGGCGGCGCTCCTCGACGCGGGGCGCGGCCTCGTGGCGCAGCTCGAGGTCGACGCGGTGCTCGAGGAGCTGCTGCGCGTGGCGTGCGAGCTGACCGGCGCGCGCTACGCCGCCCTCGGGGTCCTCGACGAGGACCGCCGCGAGCTCGAGCGCTTCGTCACCCGCGGCCTCGATCGCGCCACGCGCGAGGCGATCGGCGACCTGCCGCGCGGCCACGGCGTCATCGGCGAGCTGATCCGCGACCCGGTGCCCTTGCGGCTCGCTGACGTGGGTGACCACCCGCGGTCGTACGGGTTCCCGGCGCACCATCCACCGATGCGCAGCTTCCTCGGCGTGCCGGTGGTGATTCGCGGCGAGCCGTGGGGCAACCTCTACCTGGCCGAGAAGGAGGGCGGGCCGTTCGACGAGGCCGACGAGGCGGCCACCGTGGTGCTCGCCGACTGGGCCGCGCTGGCAGTCGACAACGCGCGGCTGTACGAGGACGCCGGGCGCCGCCGTGCCGAGGCCGAGCGCGCCGCGCGCCGCCTGGAGGCGACCGCCGCGATCGCCAGGGCGGTCGGCAGCGAGACCGACCTCGACCGCGTGCTCGAGCTGGTCGTCAAGCGCGGCCGCGCGCTGCTCGACGCGCGCTCCGTCGTCCTTCTACTCGTGGAGGGGGACGAGTTCCACCTGGCGGCGGGCGCCGGCCAGGTCGCCGCGTCGGCGCTCGGCGGTCGGTTCCCGATCCCGGACTCGGCTCCCGGCGACGTGCTCTTCTCGGGCCGGCCCGAGCGGATCGAGGACGTCGCGTCGCGGCTGCGGATCTCCGACCGCGACCTCGGCGTGAGGGGCGCCACCACCGCGCTGCTCGTGCCACTCGTGTACCGCAACACGCCGCTTGGGCTGCTGGCCGCGTTCGACCGGCTGGACGGCGCGGGCGGGTTCGGCGACGAGGAGGAGCGGCTGTTCCTCGGCTTCGCCGCCAGCGCCGCGACCGCCGTGGCGACCGCGCGCTCGGTCGCCGAGGACCGGCTGCGCCACTCGCTGCTGGCGGCCGAGCAGGAGCGCCGGCACTGGGCGCGCGAGCTGCACGACGAGACGCTGCAGGCGCTCGGCGCCCTCCAGGTGCTGCTGTCCTCGGCCCTGCGCCGCGGGTCGCCCGAGGCGCTCGAGCAGGCCGTCCGCGAGTCGCTCGAGCACATCGGCACGGAGATCGAGAGCCTGCGCACGTTGATCACTGAGCTGCGACCCGCAGCGCTCGACGAGATCGGGCTCGCGCCCGCGATCGAGAGCCTCGGCGAGCGGCTCGCCGCCGTTGAAGGGCTGGAGGTCGACGTCGCGGTCGAGCTCGACCGGCGGCTCGACGCCGAGCTCGAGACCACGGTCTACCGGCTCGTCCAGGAGGCGCTCACCAACATCGCCAAGCACGCGAACGCCGAGTCGGTCCGCGTTCGCGTCACGCGTGGCGACGACGTCGTGGCGGTCGAGGTCGTCGACGACGGCCGCGGCTTCGACCCCGAGGCGCGGGCGGAGGGGTTCGGCGTCATCGGCATGCGCGAGCGGGTCGCGCTCGCTCACGGGAGGCTCGAGCTCGACTCGGCGCCCGGTCGCACCGTCGTCCGCGCCGCCCTCCCGCTGCAACCGGTGCCCGCCCTGCGTGCGTCCTAGGCCGGACCCGGCCCGCGCGGCCCCGCCGGCATCCGCTCTGCGTGCCGGAGAGCTCGAGCACCGCGACGCTCGTGCCCTAGGCGGCCAGGCGCTGCTCGGCGGCCAGCGCGCCGAGCGCGCCGACCGCGTCGTCGAGCGGCGGCAGCGCGCGGATCTCGGCGGCCACCCGCTCGGCCGCCCGGCGGTAGCGGGGGTACTCCAGCAGCGCGCGCACGGCGTCGGTCACCCCGCTCGGGTCTGCGAGCGCGAACCCGGCGCCGATCTCGTGCACGCGCCGGGCATTGAGCGGCCCGTCGACGAACAGGGGGATCAGCGCTTGCGGCACGCCCGCGGTGAGCGCGATCAGCGTCGAGCCCGAGCCGCCGTGCCCGACCATCGCTGCGGCCTGCCGCATGACCGCCGCCTGCGAGGCCCAGCGCTCGATCCGGACCATCGGCGGCAGTGGGCCGAGCTCGGCCGGTTGGCGGCGGTCGCCGATCGTGACGAGCACGCGCACGGGGAGCTCGGCGAGCGCGTGCACGGTCTCGCGGTAGACGCCGGGGAAGTGCTCGGAGGCCGGCGCCTCGGAGCCGAAGGAGACGTAGACGAGCGGCGGCCGCTGGACGCGCTCGCGCGCCGGCGCCGGCTGGCCCGGGTGGCGGAAGCGGCGGACGCGGACGGGCGCGGGCGCCGCCGGATCGTCGAGCGAGCGGGGTGCGTGCGTGAAGATCGGCACGCGCCGGGCGCGCTCGGCGCCGGGGTCGGGCGCGACGCCGACCAGGGCGCGCAGCTCATCGACCGCGGTCGACGCCGCCGTGAGGAACAGCTCGTCCGCGTCGATCTGCGCGGAGAGGTGGATGCCGAACTGCACTTGCGGGACCCCGAACCGCTCGGCCGCGACCATGGAGGCGAACTCGCAGCTCTCGCGAACGATCACGTCGGGGCGCCACTCCGCCACCGTCGCCATCATGCCGAACAGGGAAGTGCGGGCCTGGAGGCCGACGAACAGCTCGCGGATCACGTACTCGGCGCCCGGGGAGGAGGCTCGTGACCACACCGGCGCGTAGGCCTCGGCGAGCTGCCGCGCGGGCGGCTCGGGCACCGACCGGTACGGCAGCCGCGAGCGCGTGGCCAGGGCTGCCGCCGACACGGGGCCGACCACCAGCACCTCGTGCCCGCGGCGGACGCACGCCTCGGCGAGCGGCACGAGCGGCCCGAGGTGACCGGCGCCGCGGGTGGTGGCGAAGAGGACACGCACGATGAAGAGGACGGCCCCGGCGTCGTGATATTCCGTCCCGTCAGCGTGGCCGCCCCCTCACACTTCAGCCGCGAGCTCGTCGGCGGGCTCGACGAGCCGGCCCGCCGGTACTTACGGCGAGGGTGCCGTGGGCGCCGTCAGCGCCGCGCGCTGGAACGGCAGCGAGCACGCCTACCCCTGCGGCGCGGACCTCGACGAGGAGTGGCCCCTCGGTGCCTTCACCGTCCCCACGCGGATGAGGGTCAGCTGGTGGTACGGCACCGAGCGCGCCACGCCATTCTTCCGCGCGCGCATCCGCTCGGGCGCTTGCCACTTGACAGCACCTGCCGCGATGGGTGTCTAGAAGCTGCCGCGAAAGACCTTTTCATTCAGCCGTGAACGAATCTTTCAGACTGTCGCCTAAGCATCAGTTCGCTGATCCCGCCCTTGCCGCGCAACTAGTCGGCGTTGACGCTTCGACGCTCCTAACGGCAGGAAAGTCCGGGCCCACCGTCGCTCGCGACGGCACGCTGCTCGGCGGGCTCTTCGAGAGCCTTGCAACGCACTCCGTGAGGATTCTCGCCACCCATAGCGAGGCGAGGGTCAAACACTTCCGCACGCCGCGCGGCCGGCATTGAGGTCGATCTCATCGTCGAACGCGCCGACGGGAGGGTGGTGGCCATCGAGATCAAGCTGGCCCGCACCGTGTCTCGGGACGCTGGCAGGCACCTACGGTGGCTCAAACAGCGGCTCGGGGACGGTGTGCTCGACCGTGTCATGCTCAGCACTGGCCCAAGCGCACACAGGCGTGAGGACGGCATCGCCGTCGTCCCTCTCGCGCTCCTGGGACCGTGATTCAAGCGCGTCCGTGACGTGGACGAGGGCTCGGCGGGGACGACGGTCGTGCCGGCCGCATGCCCGCGGCGTGAATGGGAGCCCCGGCGGACCGGGGCTCCCATTCGCAATGGATGAATCAGACCGGGTAGAGCCAGACGCTCTTGCTGGACTTCTTCACGTTGCCGGCGGCGTCCGTCACCGTGAGCTTCACGACGACCTTCAGCTTGCCGGCCTTCGCCAGCTTCTTCTTGGCCGCCCTGGAGAGCTTGGGCGTGACGTAGGCGCTGTCGCCGCCGTCGATGGTCTTGCCCTTGCTCGCGACCTTCTTGCCCTTCCACATCACCCTCAGCCCGACGGTGCAGAGCTGCTCGGTGTCGGGGCACTGGAGGAGCATCCGAATCTTGCCCTTGCTCGTGACGTCGGCCTCACGCGGGAGCGCGATCTTCGGCTTGGTGATGTCGGCCGCGCCGCCACCACCCTGCGGGGCGGCGACGGAGAACTGCTTGGACGCCGCGGCGCCGAGGTTGCCATAGGCATCCTTAGCCCGAACCGACACGCTGTGCGAGCCGGCCTTGAGGCTGCGGTACTCGGCCGGGCTGGAGCACGACTTGTAGGCGCCACCGTCGAGGCTGCACTCGAACCTCGCCGAGGCGTCGTTCGAGGAGAACGGCACCTTCGCCGTGCTGCCGTTCACCGTGATCGCGCCGATCGACGTCGTCGGGGCGGTCGTGTCGAGCGCGAAGTTCACCGTCGCGCCGGTGAGCCGCGGGGTGGTGTTCACGTCGGTCGTCGTCAGCGCCGCCCTGTACTGGAAGTAGCGTGCAGGCGGCGTCGCGTTCGGGGCGCCCCAGGCGCTCCATGTCGTCCCGTTGCTGCTCGAACGGGTCTCGTAGGTGACGGTGCCGGGCGGCTGGGCCTGCGGCGTGAACGTGATGCCGGTGACCCGGGCGTCGCCCGCGTCGAAGACCTTGGACGTGTAGGTGCCCGTCGTCTTCGTCCGGAG
>DATAFH010000059.1:0-4828 GCA_036257565.1 Solirubrobacteraceae bacterium
ACCGGAACCGAGCCTGAGGGCACCGCCGGGCTCGAGAGCGTCGGCAACCCCTTCAGCGACGACACGTTCGCCGACAACGGCCGCATCGCCTACGCCGAGGCGCAGTTCGACCGCGTCATCTACGAGGAGGACCGCGAGTCGGTCGTCGCGGTGCAGGAGGCGGTCCGCGAGACGGTCGAGCCCGCCGGGATCGCCGCCGAGTTCAACGGCGACGCCGAGTTTCCGCCGATCGAGCAGGGCACGCAGGAGCTCCTCGGCCTGCTGGCCGCGCTGATCGTCCTCCTCGTCGTCTTCCGCACCTTCGTCGCGGCGGCGATGCCGATCGCGCTCGCGCTGACCGCCGTCGCCAGCGCGTTCCTCCTCCTCTTCGTGCTCGCCGGCCTGACCGACATCAACACGATCACGCCGCTGCTCGTGTCGATGATCGGGATCGGCGTCGGCATCGACTACTCGCTCTTCATCGTCACGCGGTTCCGGCAGCTGCTCCACGAGGGGCTGACGCCGACGGACGCCGCCGCGGAGGCGGGCTCGTCGGCCGGGCGAGCCGTGCTCTTCGCCGGGCTGACGGTGGCGATCTCCGTCACCGGCCTGGCGTTCTTCGGCCTCGACTTCGTCACGAAGCTCGGCATCGGCTCGGCGCTCGGCGTGCTCACGACCGTGCTGATCGCGAACTCGCTGCTCCTGGCGGTGCTGGCGAAGCTCGGCCACAAGGTCGACCGGCTGAAGGTGCCGTTCCTGCGGCGGATCGACGACTCCGAGGCGGCCCGCGAGAAGACGCTGATCGCGCGCTGGGGCCGCTTCACGACCCGGAACGCCCGCCCCGTCTTCGTCGTCCTGCTGCTGGCCGGGCTCGCCCTTGCCGGCACCTCGGCGCTCGTCCGGCTGGGCGCCGCCGACCAGGGCACGCAGCCGGAGGAGCAGACGGCCCGCCGGGCGTACGACCTGCTCGCGGAGGGCTTCGGCCCCGGGTTCAACGGCCCGATCCCGATCGTCGTGGACGTGAACGGCGACGAGGAGGCACCGCAGCGGATTTACGAGAGCGTCCGGGACCTCGAGGGCGTCGCGTCGGCCGGCGAGCCGCAGTTCAACGACCCCAAGACGGTCGCGCTCGTGTTCGTGACGCCGGAGTACGCGCCGCAGGCGCAGGAGACGGAGCAGCTCGTCGACCGCCTCCGCTCGGACGTCATCCCCGCGGCGACGGAGTCCGGCGACTCGGTCGCGTACGTCTCCGGCCTGACCGCCGCCTTCGCCGACATCGGAGACCGGATCATGGAGCGGCTGCCGCTGTTCCTGCTCTACATCATCGGCGTCACGTTCATCGTGCTGGCGATGGCGTTCCGGTCGATCGTCATCTCGCTCGCGGCGGCGTTCACGACGATCCTGTCCGCGTTCATCGGCTTCGGCGTCCTTACCCTGGTCGTGCAGGAGGGCTACCTGCTCGGAGCAGTCGGGCTCGACCGTACCGGGCCGATCGAGACGTTCGTGCCGCCGATCGCGTTCGCGATCCTCTTCGGGCTGTCGATGGACTACATGGTCTTCCTGATGAGCCGGATCCGCGAGGAGCACGTCCACGGCCTCCGCACGCGCGAGGCGGTGGAGCACGGGATCGCCGCGATCGGCCGGGTGGTCGTCGCCGCGGCGCTGATCATGGGCACCGTGTTCGCGGCGTTCATCCTGACCTCCGACCGGGTTTCGAAGGAGTTCGGGCTCTTGCTCGCGTTCGCGATCCTGACCGACGCGCTGGTGGTCAAGATGACGCTCGTGCCGGCGTTCCTCACGCTCATGGGCGAGAAGTCCTGGTACATCCCGCGCTGGCTCGACCGGCTCCTGCCGAACATCACGATCGAGTCGCCGCACGACGGCGAGGCCGCGGCGCGGCCTCAGGCGGTCGAGGCGGAGCCCGCCATCCGCTGACCGGCAAACGCGATCCTCCCGGTGCCCGCACTCCGCGGGCACCGGGAGGGGTTGCGCGGCTAGCGCGGGATCAGAACCTTGTTGATCACGTGGACGACGCCGTTGGAGGCGGCGACGTCGGCGGACGTGACCGTCGCGCCACCCACGGCGACCTTGCCGCCGCGGACGCGGATCTGAACCGACTGCCCGTTGAGGGTCTTCGCCGAGCGGAGCTTCACGACCTGCTTCGCCGTCACCTTGCCCTTGACGACGTGGTACAGCAGGACGGCGCGGAGCTTCGCCCGGTCCTTGCCGAGCGCGGCGAGCGTCGCCTTCGGAACCTTCGCGAACGCGGCGTCCGTCGGCGCGAAGACCGTGAACGGCCCGCGGCCCTGCAGCGTGCCGGCCAGGCCGGCCTTCTTCAGCAGCGAGGCGAGCGTCTTGAACTGACCGGCCGCCACAGCCGTCTGCACGATGTTCTTCGGCGTGGCCGCCGGAGCCGCCTTCGGGATCAGGACCGTGTCGATCACGTGGACGATCCCGTTCGAGGCCATCACGTCGGTCGCCGTGACCGTGGCCCCGTCGACCTTCACCGTTCCGTCCGCGACCTTGATCGTCACGCTGGCGCCGTTGAGGGTCTTGGCACCGGTCAGCTTGACGACCTCGGCCGCCGGCACCGCGCCGGAGACGACGTGGTAGAGCAGCACCTGGCGCAGCTTCGCGGGATCCGCCGCGAGCGCCCGGAGGGTCTCCGGCGGCACCTTCGCGAAGGCGGCGTCGGTCGGGGCGAAGACGGTGAACGGCCCGGGGCCCGAGAGCGTCTCGGCGAGGCCCGTCTGCTGGAGCAGCGCGGCGAGGGTCGTGAACTGCCCGGCGGCGACGGCCGTCTGGACGATGGTGCCGTCCACGGCGGTGCCGGCGGACGCGGCGGGCCGCGCCGACGCGGTGGAGCCGACCGCCGCGACCGCGAGCGCGGCGACGGCGGTGGCGACGAGGAACGTGCGGATCCTTCTCATGTGGTTCTCCTGTTCGGGTCGTTGACCCCGGTCTGAGCGGCCGGGACGCCCGTCGCCACGGTGGCGGGGGCGAGGGATGTGGAGGGATGGAGAGCCGGCATTCCGGCGGTCTCCGCGGACTTGCGCTGCGCCTCGTCGCGGCCGTCGAGGACGGCGCCGAGGACGAGGAGAGCGAGGCCGGCGCCGACGATCAGCGTCACGACCACCCCCAGCGCGAAGAGGCCGACGGTGCTCATCGGTCGCCGTGCCGGAGGACGAGCGCGCCGAGCGACAGGATCGAGGGCACCCAGAGGCCGACGAAGATGCCCTGCTGCTCGTCGCCCCCGAAGTAGAGCGTGACCGAGAGGACGAAGGACACGAACGCGCCGAGCAGGATCAGCGTCCGGGCCGTGCTCTCCCGGCGGTCGCTCGCCGCCAGCGCGTTGACCTTCTCCATGGCACACCTCCTTGAGGTCGCTTGCTTCTCGACGTAACTTGGACCAAAGCTAGACAAGCGTACGGGAGCCTGGACGTCTTGTCAAGTTTCTGTTCAATGTCTGTATAGTCCAGGAATGTCCCACGACCCCGGTCCGCTGCGCATCGGCGAGTTCGGCCGTCGCGTCGGCGTCAGCCCCGACCTCCTCCGTGCCTGGGAACGCCGGTACGGCCTGCTGCGGCCGGTTCGCTCGCCCGGCGGCTTCCGGCTCTACACCGCCGAGGACGCCGCACGCGTGTCGCGGATGCGGCAGGCCCTCGGAGACGGCCTCTCGGCCGCCGAGGCGGCGGGCATCGCGCTCGCAGACGATCCGCGCGCGTCGCGGCAGGGTCCCGCGCCGAACGCCGTCGCCCGGATGCTCGCGTCGATCCGCGCGTACGACGAGCCGGGCGTGCACGCCGTGCTCGACGAAGGGCTGGCGGCGTTCGGGGTCGACGTCGTCCTGCGCGACCTCGTCCTGCCGACCCTACGGCAGGTGGGCCTCGAGTGGCAGCAGGGGACCCTCGACGTCAGCCACGAGCACTTCGCGAGTCACGTGCTCCGTGGGAGGCTGCTCGCGCTCGGGCGCCTCTGGGGTCGCGGCGGCGGCCCGCTCGCGCTCCTCGCGTGTGCGCCGGGGGAGGAGCACGATCTCGGCCTGATCGCGTTCGGTCTCGTCCTGCGCTCGTACGGCTGGCGCATCCTGCTCCTCGGAGCGGACACGCCCGTGGTGACGCTCGCGCGCGCGGTGGAGGAGACACGGCCGGCGCTCACGGTCGTCACGAGCGTCGAGCCGGCGCGGCTCGAGGCCGAGGCGCCGGCGCTCCGCGGACTCGCCGACCTGGTCCCGCTCGTCCTCGCCGGGCCGGGGGCCTCGGACGCCGTGTGCGAGCAGGTCGGCGTGTCGCGGCTGGACGGAGACCTCGTCGCGGCCGCGGGCGACGTCGCGGCGGGCTACCGCTTCGAGAAGAGGTAGTGGGAGACGAGCCACTCCCGCCCGCCCCGGTAGCCCCACAGCTCGGCGCACGCCAGGAAGAAGACGCGCCAGTTCGCGAACCACGCGTCCGCGCGCGCCGCGCCATGGGCGGCGGCGAGCACCGCACGCGCCTGCTCGCGGTTCGCGTCCAGCCGGCCGAGCCAGGCCTCTGCCGTCCGCGCGTAGTGCTCGCCCCCCACGCGCCAGTGGTCGCGCAGCGACAGGTCGCGCTGGAAGTGGAGGAGCAGGTCGTCCGAGGGCATGTTCCCGGCGGTGAAGAACGTCCGCGCCATCCAGCCCTCGTCGTAGGGATAGGCGTGGAGGCGGTGGCTGAAGACGTGCACGAAGAAGAGCCCAGCAGGGTCGAGCCAGGTGGCGATCCGGCCGAACAGGCGCTCGTAGTTGCGCACGTGCTCGAGCATCTCCACGGAGAGGATCCGGTCGAACCGCGCGTCCGGCTGCCAGTCGTTCACGTCGGCGGTCACGAGC
>DATAFH010000060.1:0-21024 GCA_036257565.1 Solirubrobacteraceae bacterium
CCGCCGACGGCGCGCAGGGTCAGCGCCACCTGGGAGGCGGGCGCGAGGTCGGGGTGACAGCAGCAGAAGAGCAGGAAGAGCGTGTCGTCGCCCTCCTCGGTGGCGGCGGGCTGCGGCTCGGCGTGTGTCGCCTCCTCGCGGCGGTGGCGGGCGGCCTCGCTGCGGCGGGCGTCGACGAGCCGCCGCGTGGCGACAGTGGTCAGCCACGCGCGCGGGTCGCGCGGCGGGTGCTCGGGCCACACCCGCAACGCCTCTAGCAGCGCCTCCTGCAGCGCGTCCTCAGCGGCATCGAAGTCCTCGCCCCGCCGGACCAGGCCCGCGAGCACCCGGGGGATGAGGTCCCGCCCGACCCCGCGCAGCGCGCCCTCGTCCAGCCGTCGCGTCGGCTCGCCGATCACGCCGCGTCAGTCGTCCGAGGACGCTCCCACATGACCTCCCGGACGTCGATCCACTCGTACAGCGGCTCCCCGCCCGCGCCGGGCTCGGAGGAGACGTAGGCCGCGAGCTCGACCGCACGCTCGTGCGAATCGACGTCGATGATCCACCAGCCGGCGACCAGGTCGCTGGTTTCGGGGTGCGGGCCGTCGGTGGTGACGGGGGCGGCGTCTGGGCCGCCGTAGCGCACCCAGGTGCGAGCCGGCGCGAGTGCCTGCGCGTCGACGTACTCGCCATTCTCCTCGAGCAGCTCGCTGACGTGATGCTGGAAGGCCACATGCGCCTCCACGTCCTCGGGGGCCCACTGGTCGATCGGGGGCACGGGACGGTGCGGCTCCGGGCCGCCGCGGTAGTGCTTGAGCAGCAGGTACTTCGGCATCGGGGTCTCCTAGTCTCGTGGGCCGCGCCTGTCGAGGCCCTTCACCTGGTGAGCGGAGCCGGTCAGAGCTTCTCGACATGGAATCACCCATCAGAGATCGTCGCGTAGCGGGAACCCCTTGCAGGCGTCGAGCCTGAAGATCGTCCCTCTTGACGGCCGCTCGTTGTCGCGTCCCCCGTAAGACCCGCCCGATGAACGGCCCGGGCAAGGCGACAACCGGGACACGGCAGGACGCGCGCATCAGCGGTCGGGGTGCGTCGCCGGTCGGCTCCGCGCTTCGCCTGGACGAGGAGCAGCAGCGCCGCCAGCCGGTCCTGTCCCGGCGCTGAGCCCGAACCTCGCCGTCCTGCTGGTCGGCTGGTCCGGGATCGAGGGGTTCGGCGCCGTGCTTGTGGTGCCGGCGATCGCCGCGCTCACCGCCGCGACCTATGAAGGCAAGGATCGCGCTGGCGTATGCGCTGCTCGGGGGGATCGCCGCGATCGCGGTCGCTCGACACGGCGCTGCTGGGCATCTCGCAGGTGCGGGGGGCTCTCGACGCTGGTCGGGCAGCAGCTCGTCCTGGTGGGCACGTTCTTCGTCATCCCCGTGTATCTGCAGGTGGTGCTGGGGCTGGACGCGTTTGACACCGGCAAGCGCCTGCTTCCGCTGTCGGTGGCGATGCTCGTGTTCGCGCTGCTTGGGCCACGCATCGCCGCCCGGCGCTCGCCGCGCACCGTCGCGCAGATCGGGCTGGTGGCGGTCAGCATCGGCGCGCTCGTGATGCTCGCGACGCTCGACGTGACGCTGAACGACACCGGCTTTACGGTGGCGCTCGGCCTCGTCGGCGCGGGTGCCGGGCTGCTCGCCTCCCAGCTCGGGAACGTGATCATGTCCTCCGTCGCGCCCACGCAGACCAGCGAGGCGGGCGGGCTTTCAGGGCACGGCCCAGAACCTCGGGGCATCGCTCGGCACGGCGATCATCGGCGCGGTGCTGCTCGCCTCGCTTGCGACCGGCTTCAGCGAACGCATCACCAACAACCCCGACGTCCCGCCGGCCGCACGAGACGATCGTCGCCAACACCCAAGAGGGGATCGACATTGTGCCGGTGGCGGCGGTCGAGCAGGCCGGCGTGGACGGTGGGCTCACGCCGGGCCAGGCCCGCGCGGTCGCCGACGACTACGGCGAGGCGCAACTCGACGCGCTGCGGCTCTCGTTCGGCGCGGTCGCGCTCGCGGCGCTGCTATCGCTATGGCTCACGCGACGACTACCGACACAAACGCTCGCTGACCGTGAGGGCGCTGCCGCCGAGCCAGCGGCAGTCGCCTAGGCCAGGTGGCGTCGGCTCCGCCCGACCACCGCTCAGGGTGCGGTGCGTTCGAGCGCTTCGGCGGCGGTCTGGTCGGGCTCGTCGGCGGCGATGCGGGCGGCGGCGCGTCGCGCGGCGCTGGCGAAGCGCGGCTCGGCCAGGAGGGTGCGCAGCGCGGTGCGGATCCGCTCCGCCGGCGCGTCCGGCGGGAGCGCAATGCCTGCGTCGAGCTGCTCGGTGCGGCTCGCGTTGAACACCTGATCGCGTCCGAGCGGCAGCAGCAGCTGCGGCAGGCCGTGCGCGAGCGCCCGCAGCATGGTGCCCAGGCCGCCGTGCCCGACGACCGCCGCGCACGCCGGCATGAGGCGGTCGTGGTCGCCGAATTCGAGCACCTCGATCCGGTCGGGCACGTCGAGCGCGTCGCGATCCAGCGCAGGCCCGAGCGTGAGGACTGCGTGCACGTCCAGACCCGCCACGGCCGCGCAGACGCGGTCGACCAGCGCCGGCTGATCCTCCATGACCGTGGTGCTGAACGTCAGCAGCACGCGCTGACGCGAGCCGGGGGCGCGCGGCGGCGCGCCCACGTGCGTGCGGACATCCAACGGGCCCGCATGCACGACGTGCTCCGGCGCGTCGGCGTCCAGGTCGAGCCAGCGTGGCGCAGTTACGAGCAGGAGCTCAACTGCCTCCCACGCGGCGAGGCCGTCGCAGATGGGGTCTAGCCCCAGTGCCTCGTGAGTCGTCGCGAGCGTGCGGAGATCCGTCGTGAAGCCGCCTCCGTCGCGCAGCATCGTCGTTCTGGCGAGCCCGTAGAAGAAGTGCACGAGCGACACCGCCGGCGTGCCCATGGCGCGAGCCGCCGCGAGCGCGGCCGGCAGCATGCAGTCCACGATCGCCAGGTCGGGGCGCACGTCCTCGAGCACGTCGCGCGCGTCGAGCGCGACGTCGACTCCCGCCGCCGTCGCCATGATCTGCTCCGCCTGCTGCTCGAACGGGATGCGCGTGTCCGGCTCGGCGGTGCGCCGGTACGCCGTCGCCGGGAACCCGAGCCGCTCGACCGCCCCGCGCGTCCGCTCCGAGGCCAGGAACGTCAGCTCATGACCGCGCCGGGCGAGCACGGACGCCGCGCCCAACAGCGGAGGCAGGTTGCCGCCCAGACCCCAGGTCACCACGAGCGCGCGCACCGGCGAAGCGAATCACAGCCCGACCGCAGGGCCAGCACGCAGCGGCAGTCGCCGCGCTACAGCGGTCAGCCGCGGGCGGGTCCGCGTCGCCAGGATGTGCGTGCCGACCTCGGCGGACTCGTTCGCGAGCAGGAGTCCGGAGCCCTCCGCAGGCAGATCGCTCCCTTCCGCCTTCGCCTGGGAGCGACGCTAGCGGGGCGTCCTTGCCGCGGACGCCCGCCCTTTGTCCGGAGCGACAGCCTGTGGGGAGCGTTTTTTCGTGACGCGTGCATCCGGTCGGAGAGCGGGTGCGGTGTCCCGGTAGGGATCGGTGCTTGAGTCGAGACGGCGGCCCCGCTGGACAGGGTCCGTGGGCTCGGCTGCCCTGGTCTGGCCGTCGTGATGCGACGCCTATGTCACGTGCTTCATGTCGACCGTGGCCGTTCCGTACCGCGGGCGCCCGGTGGGCCGGTAGACCTGGGTCGTCACCCCGATGAGGGCCACGCGCGCGTTCGGCGACGTGCCGCTTCGTCGAGACCTCCGGCCACGGAAATGCCACTGATAGCAGCGGTTTGGTGGAGCGCCCTCGCCAGGACTCGAACCTGGGACCTGCGGATTAGAAGTCCGCTGCTCTATCCAGCTGAGCTACGAGGGCCGGCGAGGCGGAGCTTAGCCCGGGACCGCCGATCATCGTGGATGAATCAGCGTCCGTAGGTGGTGATTCGCCACGAGAATCGGGGGACCGCGCTTAGACCGCGGCGACCCTGGTGTAGACGCGTCCCGGGCGGCCTGGGCCTTCGGAGCGTTGCTCGTCCGTGGCCTCGAGCAGGCCCGTGGCGCGGACGTCGCGGCGGAAGTTGGCGGGGTCGACGGTGTCGCCGCTGAGGGCGACGTAGAGCCGCTGGGCCTGGGCGAGCGTGAAGCGCTCCGGGAGCAGGCCGCCGCCGACGCGGACGAACCAGTGCTTGTCGGCGACGCGCGCGTGGAGACGCCAGAGGCCGTCGTCGACGATGCGGGCGTGGTCGAGCGCGAGCTCCGGGAGGGCGTCGACCCGGTGCCAGCCGGCGTCGCGGTCGGCGGGGCGGTCCTCGGGCAACGCCTCGGGCGCGACGAGCGCCATGTAGGCGATCGAAGGCAGCCAGCCGCGCGGGTCCCGGTCCGGCCCCGCGTAGGTGCGGAGCTGCTCGAGGTGCACGGGTCCGACGCCGGTCTTCTCGCGCAGCTTGCGCTCGGCCGTCTGCTCGGGCGACTCGTCGTGGCCGACGAAGCCGCCCGGCAGGGCGAACATTCCTCGTTGGGGCTCCTCGAGACGGCGCGCGAGGAGGACGCTGAGACGGCCGTCGGCGAGCGTGAAGACGACCGGATCGGCCGTCAGGCCGATCGGCGCCTCGTAGCCGGCCGAGTTGCGCGCGTCGATGCGGTCCACATCTTCACTATTGCCGGACGCGCGCAGTTGTGCACGCGCCAACGGCGCCGGGATCGCCGGAGGCGCGGTCGTGCACCCCTGGCCTACATCTCGACCGGCTCACCGGTGTCGGCGTCGGCGACCTCGATCGCCATCGCGGGGCAGGCTCGAGCGGCTTCGAGGATCAGCTCGTCAGGGCCGCTGCCGGTGACGACGGCAACCTCGTCGACCCGGAACACGTCCGGCGCGATCGCGGCGCAGTCGCCATGACCGCAGCAGGAGAACTCGTCGACTCGGGGCAGGAGGGTCACGCGGCGATCCTTTCGGTGGAGGGCTCCGCCAGGCGGCGGCGCCAGTTGGGCAGCTCGCGCGGCCGGCCGACGAGCAGGGCGCCGAGGAGCGCCCCGCGGCGGCTGAGGACCGCGGTGAAGTCGCGGGCGGCGAGGTCGCCGTCGATCTCGACGGCGTCGGCCCCGGCCGCCTCGCCGACGAGGTGGATCCGGACGCCGTACTGGTCGCTCCAGAAGCTCTCGGGCGGCGCTGCGGCGGCCGGGAGGCCGAGGATCGAGCGGGCCGCGGCGGCGCCCATGCGGGCGGCGGGCTCCCAGTGCTCGCACCGGCCGCGGCCGATCGGACGGGCCACGTCGCCCGCCGCGTAGACGTGCGGGACGACCGTGCGTGCGCCCTCGTCGACGGGCACGCCGTCGCCCGCCAGCGGCGAGTCGGCGAGCCACCTCGTCTCGGGCGCCACGCCGACGCCGAGCAGGACCACGTTGGTCGCGATCACGCGCCCGTCCGCGAGAACGATGGACTGAACCGGGGCGCCGGCGACTGCGGGCAGCGCTTCGGCAACCGCCGCGCCGAGCTCGACGCGGACTCCCTCCTCGCGGTGCAGGTCGGCGAACCAGCGTCCCAGGCGGTCGCCGAGGACGTGGGCGAGTGGGACCGGCGCTGCCTCGACGAGCGTGACACCCACACCGAGATGTCGGGCCGTGGCGGCGACCTCCTGGCCGATGAAACCGGCGCCGACGATCGCCAGGCGTGCGCCGGGCAGGAGCCCGGCCCGCAAGGCGCGGGCGTCGGGCAAGGTGCGCAGCGTGTGCACGTTCGGCCGCCCGAAGAGGCCGGGGAGGCGGCGTGCCCGGCTGCCGGTGGCGACGATCAGTTCGTCGTAGGCGAGCTCGTCGCCGTGCTCGAGCCGCACGAGCCGCCGCGCCACGTCGAGCCTCGCCGCACGGCGGCCGAGCAGCAGCTCGACGTCGTGCTCGGCGTACCAGGACGCCGGCCGGAAGCTCGGATCGCCATCGCCGGTGGCGAGCAGCTCCTTCGACAGGGGCGGGCGGTCGTACGGTGCGACCGGCTCCGCGCACACGACCCGCACGGGACCGTGGTGGCCACGAGCGCGCAGCGTCTCTGCCGCGCGCTGGGCGGCGAGCCCGCCGCCGACGATGAGGACGTTCTGATGCACGCCGGGCATGGTCGGCACCGGACGGGAAAGCGCCAGCAAAGTCCGGTGGAAGCCTTGGGCAAGCCGGCGCGCGGGTAGGGCCGGGCCATGGGACGCCTCGAGAACCGGCGGGCGCTCGTGACCGGCGCCAGCAGCGGGATCGGGGCCGCGGCCGCGCAGCTGCTCGCCCGCGAGGGCGCCGACGTGGCGCTACTTGCCCGCAGCGAGAAGGGCCTGAGCGAGGTCGCGCGCCGGGTCCGCAAGGAAGGGCGCGACGCCCTTCCTGTCCCGGTCGACGTCACGGACCGCGAGGCGCTCGAGCGCGCCGTGGAGCGCGCGGTCGCCGATCCGGCCGGAGCCGAGCGCGCGGAGGCAGACCCCGGCGGGCTGGACGTGGCGATCGTCGCCGCTGCGGCGGGGGCGTTCGGGCGCTTCGACGAGATTCCTCCCGAGGACTTCGATCGCTGCGTGGCGGTGAGCTTCGGCGGCGCCGTGAACACGATTCGCGCCGTACTGCCGCACCTCGAGCGCTCACACGGGCGGCTCGTGGTCATCGGCTCGGCGGTCGACACGATCCCGCTGAGCCTCCTGTCTCCGTACGTTGCCGCCAAGGCGGCGCTCGACGCCTTCCTGCACTCCCTCAGAGCTGAGCTGCGCGCCTCGGGCTCGAACGCCTCCGTCTCCGTCGCGCGTCCCGGCGCCGTGGACACGCCCTTCTGGCGCCACCTCACCCACCACGCGGGCCTCGAGCCGCCGCAGCTGCCGCCGCTGACGGCCTACAGCCCCGAGTCCGTCGCTGCCGCCGCAGTCGACCTCGCCCTCACTCCACGCCCCGGCATCACGGTCGGAGGGACGACGATCGCGCTCCAGGTCGCGAGCCTCGTCGCGCGGCCCGTGGTGGAGCGGGCGTTCGCGCTCACCGCCCGTCTCGGACGCGCGACCGCCGAGCCCGGGTCGACCCCGCGCGGGCTTTGGGAACCCTCCGGCGACGGGACCGTCCACGGCGGGCTCGGCGGTCGGCCGAGCGCGCTCGCGGCGGCCCAGCGGCTCCTCACCCGCCGCTAGCGAGCCGCCGCCCCAGCGCATGCCGCACGCGCCGGTCCGGGCGCAGCGCCGCGCGCGCCGCGTTCGCCCCCACGGCCCCGTGGACACCGCCGCCCGGGTGCGCGGAGGCTCCGGCCAGGAACAGGCCCTCGATCGGCGTCTCCGCCCGCGCAAGACCGGGGGTCGGCCGGAAGATCACCTGCTGGTGGATCTGCGCGGTTCCCTGGTTGATCGCGCCGCCCACGAGGTTCGCGTTGGCCGCCTCGAGCGTCGCCGGCGTGAAGACGTGGCGCGCGCGGACGAGCCCGTGGAACCCCGGCGCCCGCCGCTCGATCTCCGCCTCCACCCGCCCCACGAACTCCTCGACCTCCGCCTCGTCCCAGCGGCCGGTCAGCGAGCCGCCGGCGTCGCCCTTCACCTGCTGCGGCACGTGCGTGTACGCCCAGGCGGTCTCCCGCCCCGGCGGCTGCCGCGACGGATCGAACCCGGCGTACTGCCCCATCACGAGGAAGGGCCGATCCGGGATCAACCCGCGCGAGAGCTGCGCAGCCGTCCGCGTCAAGGCGTCCATGCCGTCGGCGACGTGGATCGTGCCCGTCCGCCGCGCCGGCTCGGCCGTCCATGGGATCGGCCCGTCGAGCGACCAGTCGACCTTGATCGTCGAGTTGTCCCACTGGAATGCCCGGAGGTCGTCGACGAGCCCGGAAGGCAGATGCTCCTCCCCCACGAGCGAGAGGTAGAGCCGCGGAGCCGCGACGCTGGCCAGGACCGCGCGGCCGGACGTGATCTCCCGCCCGTCCACCGTCCGCACGCCGACCGCCCGTCCGCCCCGCACCAGCACCCGGTCCACGGACGCGCCGCACTCGAGCCGCCCGCCATACGCATGCAGGCGCCCGACCAGAGCGGCGGTCAGCCGCCCCACCCCGCCCTCGGGCGTCGGGAACCCGTACTGCTGCGCCAGCCCGCACAGCACCCACCCGAACAGCCCGCCGCCCGCCGAGTCGGGGGTGACGTCGGCGTGCAGCGCGTTGCCCGCCAGCAGCCAGCCACCGCCCTCGCCGCGGAAGCGCTCCTCGGCCAGGCGCCGCACCGGCAGGATCGAGAACCGCCCGAACTCGAGCAGGCCACGCGGCCCGAGCGCGCCGGCCAGCCGCGCCGCGCCGCGCACGGGCGGGAACGGGCTGAGCAGCGCGTCGATGAACGGCGCGCCCGCCCGCTGCCAGTACACGTACAGCTCCCGCCACGCGCGCCCGTCCTCCGGCGCGAAGGCCTCGAGCGACGCCGCGGTCTCGTCGATCTCCGTGGCGATCACGGCGCACCGGCCGTCCTCCTGCGGATGGGCGACGGCCACCGGCGCCCGCGCCCAGCGCAGCCCATAGCGCTCGAGCTCGAGCGACTGCATGACCGGCGACGCTGCCGCCAGCGGGTGGAACGCGCTGAACATGTCGCTCGTGAACCCCGGCTCGGTGATCTCGCCGCTGCGCACGGCGCCGCCCGGCTCCTCCGCGGCCTCGAGCACATGCACGCTCCATCCGTGCTCCGCGAGCCGGTTCGCGGCCACCAGGCCGTTGTGACCCGCGCCGATCACCACCGCGTCGAAGTCCGCCGTCATCCCAGCGTCATACCACCACCTGGCGCGTCCGAACCGTTAGCGCGCGCCTGGCTCGGGTAGGTCGAAGCGCGTGCCCACAAACGAGCGGTTCATGCTCGTCCCGCCCCCGGGGGTCTGGGACGCGCTCGTCGACCCCGGCGGCTACGGCTACTGGGTCGTCGGATCGAAGACGATCCGTGGCGCCGACCCCGAGTGGCCGGCGCCCGGCTCGAAGTTCCATCACACGGTCGGCTTCGGGCCGCTCGAGCTCTCCGACCACACCGAGTCGATCGAGGCACGAGCGCCCGAGCTGCTGCGGATGCGGGCCAAGGGCAGGCCGCTCGGCACCGCGACCGTGACGATGGAGCTCGTCCCCCGGGACGGCGGAACGCTCGTGCGCATGACCGAGACACCGGACGGCGCGGCCCGCGCGCTGGCCCTCAACCCGCTCTTCCGCGTGATCACGAAGGCGCGCAACGCCGAGTCGCTGATGCGCCTCGAGGAGCTGGCCCTTCGGAGGGCACCGTGACGTCGGTCTGGCTCGCCACTCGCCCGCCGCAGCGCGAGTTCCCGGAGCTCGACGAAGACGTCCGTGCCGACGTCGCCGTGATCGGCGGCGGCATCGTCGGGCTCACGTCGGCGGTGCTCCTGCAGGAGGCCGGGCTGCGCGTCGTGTTGCTCGAGGCGAACCGGCTCGGCCACGGGGTGAGCGGCCACACGACCGCCAAGGTCACGTCCCAGCACGGGCTGATCTACGCGCGGCTGCGCGCCCGCTTCGGGGCCGACGGCGCCCGCACCTACGCGGCCGCCAACCAGGCCGGGCTCGAGTGGATCGCCGACCGGGTGGCCGCCGACGGCATCGAGTGCGACTTCCGCCGCCGGCCTGCCTACGCATACGTCACCTCGGCCGCCCGGCGCCACAAGGCGGACCGCGAGGCGCAGGCCGCCGAGCAGGCCGGCCTCCCCGCGTGGCTCGCCGAGACGACGCCCCTGCCGTTCGATGTCGAGGCGGCCGTGCGCTTCGACAACCAGGCCGAGTTCCACGCCGGCCGGTATCTCGCCGCCCTGGCCGACAGCCTTGCCGGCGCGCGGATCTTCGAGCGCTCCCACGCCGTCGAGGTGAGCTCGAACGGCGACCGCACCGTCAAGACGCCGGGCGGCCGGGTGACCGCCGGTCACGTGATCGTCGCCACCCACTACCCGTTCCTCGACCGCTCCCTCGCCTTCGCACGCCTCACCCCGCAGCGCTCCTACGCGATCCTCTGCCGCGTCGCCGGAGCGCTCCCCGAGGGGATGTTCATCAGCGGCGACTCGCCCACCCGCTCGGTCCGCGCCGTGCCGCTCGACGGCGAGGAGCGGCTGCTCGTGGGCGGCGAGGGTCACAAAACCGGCACGGGCGGCGACACGCGCGTCCGATACCAGCGGCTCGAAGACTTCGCGCGCCGGCACTGGGACGTGCGGTCGGTCGACTTCCGCTGGTCCGCCCAGGACAACGTCACGCTCGACGGCGTGCCGTACGTCGGGCCGGTCACGCCCTGGGACGACCGCGTGCTGATGGCCACAGGGTTCGGCAAGTGGGGTCTGACGGGCGGCACGGCGGCGGCGCTGATCCTCGCCGACCGCGTCCTCGGCCACGAGAACCCGTGGGCCGACCTGTTCGATCCGAGCCGCCTGAGCCAGCTCGCCTCCCCGCGGCTCGTCAAGGAGAACGCCGAGGTGGGGCTGCGCTTCGTCGGCGACAGGCTCACGAAGCCGGGCCGCCGCTCGCTCGACGACTTGCGGGCGGGCGAGGGAGACATCGTGCGCCACGAGGGCGAGAGGCTCGCCGCCTTCCGCGACGAGGACGGCACGGTCACCGCGGTGTCGCCCGTCTGCACCCACCGCGGGTGCCAGGTGGCCTTCAATCACGCCGAGCGCAGCTGGGACTGCCCGTGCCACGGCTCGCGCTTCGCGGTGGACGGCTCGGTGCTGCAGGGTCCCGCCGTGCACCGGCTCGAGCACCGGCCGCTCGAGGAGCGCGGCGGGAGCCGGAGCTCCCGCCGCAACTCCGCCTAGCGCGGCGTCGGCTTGCCGCGCTGCGCCGGGAAGTCCTGCGCGCGCAGCCCCGCCGGACCGGCGTCCGGCACGATCAGCTCCCCGCCGAACGGCGGAGCGGCCACGGCGCCGAAGGCGTCGGTGCCGTCGGCGTCGTTCTCGGACGCCGACCAGAACGGGTTGAAGCGCAGCCCTTCGGCGGCCAGCCCGATGTAGTCGCCGGTGAAGTAGCCGCGCGCCACGGGCGCCGCACGCATGTCGAATGACGACGGCGTCACCCGCTCCTCGCCCCAGGTCGCCCCACCGTCGGTCGAGCGGACCATCCATACGTCGGTCTCGAGCCGCGTCGTCGCGGGGTCGTTGTTCCGGAAGTCGTAGTAGATGACCGCGACGTTGCCGGCGTCGTCGACGCGGATCGCCGGCGTGAACGCCTGGGTGGCGAAGTCCCGGTTGTTGATGCGCACGGGCGCCGACCAGGTGAGGCCTCCGTTCGTGGACTTCGAGAAGGCGATCTGGTCCCGCTGGAAGCCGGTGAAGCGCGCGTCCTGCCAGACGGCGTAGACCGTGTCGGTGCCCGCCCGCTCGTCCGAGGCGAACTCGGGGATGATGTCACCCGTCCGGACGGGGTCGCCCGTGTCCGGGTCGCGCACCTCAACCGTGCCCAGGCGAGCGATCGGGATCTCGCCCGACCACGTCACGCCCTTGTCCGTCGAGCGCAGCACGGACACCGTGCCGCCCTGGCGGCCGACGCCGTTGTCGTTGCGGAAGACGGTCATGCCGTTGACGAGGTCGCCGTCCGGCATCACGACGATCTGGTTGCCGATCGTCTGGTCGTTCTGCCCGGGGTCGAAGATCGGCCGTGCCGGTTCCCAGCTCGCGCCGCCGTTCGTCGTGCGCGCGAACCAGGTCGGCCCGCGGAACGCCGCCGCGGTCAGGAAGGAGACGCCCTGCGAGCGCTCGTTCGGGAATACGAGCCGGTCCCAGATCGCGTACACGAGGTTGGCGTTCGTGTAATCGGCGGTGATCGACTCCTTGTCGTTGAACACCGTCGGCGCGGTGTCCCGCCGGATCTCGGTGACCGGGCCCCACGTGCTGCCGCCGTCCTTGGACTCGCTGACGAGGATCGCGTTGGCGAGGTTGCGCGTGTCGTTGAAGGACAGCGAGATCTGGTACGCGTCGCCGTCGGGGCCGAAGCTCACCCACGGGTCGGTCGCCCGCTCGTAGTCGCCCACGCTCCCCGGCGCCGCGCCCATGCAGCGGGAGAACTTCGGCTCGGCGGCGAGCGGGAGCCGCGTCCAGCTCGCGCCGCCGTCGCGGGACACGCTCGTCCCGAGGCCGCTCGCGCCGCCGCTGGAGAAGCGGTCCTGCTGGAACACGCCGATGAGGTTGCTGGTGGACGCCGGGTTGACGTCGATCCACGGCTCGACCTCGGAGTTGACGTACAGCGTGCCGTTCTGCGGCGCGCCGTGGCAGTTGGGCGCGAACGGGCTGAGGCTGGAGGCCTGAACGGGCGGTCCCACGGCCGCCGAGGCTGCGCCCGCAGTTCCGAGGACAGCCGCAGCCAAGACTCCTCCAGTCGCCAAGATGCGTCGTCGCATTGCGCGTCCCTCCTCCGGTCGGCGTGGCGTCCTGTTCCTATAACGCCGTCGTTGGAACGAGGTTGGGCGTTAGAGCCGAAGGAGTCGGGTCGCGGACGCCTTCCAGGTGGCGACCGCCGAGGGCCGCCGGGGTGGATGCCGAGCTGGTACACGGAGGCGTCGCTCAGCTCGGCCACCGACGGCTGCGGCGCCGGTGAAGTCGGCGACGAAGGCCGAGGCCTGCGTGGCCGCCAGCTCGGCGGCCGTGTCCTGCTGGACCACGCGGCTGCGGCGTTCGGGTCCGGGTCACCGACCGCGCGCAGCTCGACCGGGCTCTCGCCGACGCCGTCGCGTAGGACGGCCCGTCGATGGTCGAGGTCATCACCGACCCCGAGCCTCGAACCGGTCGAGGCCGTTGATGACCCCGAGCCACAACCTCCTCCGCCACGGCGCGGTCCTTCACGTAGGTGCGGGCCACCGTCAGCATGGTGCCGTACAGGCCGGCCACGATCCCCTCGAACGCGGCCTCGTCCCCGGCACGCAGGCGCTCAAGCAGCGCTGCCTCGGCGGCGGCGGGGTCCGGGCTTTCGAGGGCGACCCCGGCCATGTCCCGCCGAACCTACCGGCGGGCCATGGCCGCAGTCCACCTGTTTACGCAGCGGTGACGAGCACGAGCACACGGCCGTCGTGCACTGCGGCGACATCGGCCGCGACCGCGTCGGCGTCGAGCCCGGCCTCGGACAGCCGCTTGGAGAGCCCGTGGTGGGAGGCGATGTGGACGCGCCGGACGCCGTTCTCGTAGGTGGTGATCTCGTCGCGGTCGATGTCGCCGAAGCTGCCGCGCCGCTGCTCGCCGGCGCCGGTCGTAAAGCTGCCCATGGCGTCGGCGGTCGAGCCGGTCATGCCAGCGTAGCCACCGATCGTGACGGCCTCGCCGGCGTACGCGCCGACGCGATCGACGCGATGGTCCTGCGTCATCCGGCCGCTGATGACGCTGATGCGCGTGCCGGGCATGCCGTCCGCGAGCAGCTGCTTGACGGCGGCGGCGGCCTCGGTGTCGGTGGCGTAGGAGGAGCACGTGGTCTGCATGTCGGATCCCTTCGGTTGGGGGTGGCGCCGCAGCATGGCGAGGCCCGTCGCGGGGAACAGCAGGACGGAGATCAGGCCGGCGCCGACGAGCGCAGCGCCCTCCCCCGCCCGATCAGCTGCAGCTCGCGGCCGATCGCCATGGCCGCGACCAGGAACGGCAGCGACGTCGCCTGCATCAGCCCGGCCACGAGCCCCTCGCGGCGGTCGAGCGGCCGAGCAGGAACGGCGCCGCGAAGGCGACGGTGAGGAGTCCGTCGGGCGAGGGCATGGCGGTGCAGTCGCGCGACGGCGCTGATCGTTACGGAACGAGCGGGCACCGACCGCCGGCGCGGCATAGCGCGGAGCCGGACGCCCACCGACGCGACATGCAGCCAGGTTGACCTGCCTGCCGTCGGCGACCGAGACTTCGGCCGTCGGCGGCGCGTCGTGCGCGAACCGACGGACGAAGAGGAGGTATCAGATGAGCACCGACCCGACCAGCGGTTACTCGATCGCCGGCCGTGAGGACGCGCTCGACTTCATGGCCCAGTGGCCCGGTTACGGCGAGCAGCGCTGGTACAGCGACGCGCTCGGGACCGAGCAGGTGTCGTTCAGCTGGCGGCGCATGCTGCCCGGGACGGGCGGCCGCGGCGGCTACGGCCACCGCCACCCAGGCCAGGAGGAGGTCTACTTCGTGATCTCGGGCACGGTCACGTTCAAGGTCGGCGACGACGTCTTCCAGGCCGGGCCGCAGACGGCGGTGCGGATGACGGGCGAGGAGGGCTACTCGATCCACAACGACACCGAGGCCGAAGCCGAGCTGCTGGTCTTCTCGACAAGGCTCGCCGACCCGCCGTTCGAGAAGGTGGACGACTTCTGGCCGTAGGCGCGATGGCGCTGCGCGCCGCGCGACACGCGGAGCGTTCGGACGCGGCCGTCGCCTTCTATGGCGATGGCCTCGGTCTGCGGCGCGCTATGCGTGGCCCGCGACGAGCGCGGACGCCCGGTCCGGTCGCGCGCCTACCGTAGGCATGTGCCGCCTCGGCGAAGTTGGCGAGCCACACGTGCCTAACCGACGATCAAGGCCAGGAGCAATTCGGCTACGGCGCTGTAGCGGGGTTTTCGGTTCCCGACACTTGCCTATGCGCGCTGCCTCACACTTGCTCCCGGCCCAAAGTCGGGGCGGCCGGATTCGAACCGGCGGACCTCCGCGACCCAAACGCGGCGCTCTACCAGACTGAGCTACGCCCCGGCGTCGCGAGTATGGCACCACAATGGCCCGTCCATGCCGTACGCCGCCCGCCGACCGCGCCTGGGTTATGCGCTCGCCGCCGTGGCGGCGGGGATGTTCGCGCTCAACGGGACGCTCGCGCGCTACCTGCTCGACGACGGCGTCTCGGCCGCGCACCTGAGCCAACTGCGGGCGACGCTCGCGCCGGTGCCGGCCACCGTGATGGCGTGGGTCATCCACGGCGAGTCGCTGGCCGCCGTCCAGATCACGGGCGGGTTGCTGGTCGTCGCGGCCGTCGCCTGGGTGCAGCTGCATCCGCCGGCCCAGGAGGTCGAGGCGGTCCCCGCCTGGGCGGCCGGACCCGCTCAAGAGGAGGTCGCCCCAAGCCGATGACGTGAAGGCGTTGTCGTCTCGGGTCCGCATCCTCACCGTTCTCGCGCTGCTGACCGTCGTCACCACGGCAACCACGGTCGCCGACGCCAAGCGCCGTCCCTCCGCTGCCAAGCTGCGCGCGATCGCGGCCCAGGAGTGCGCCGACGCGGACCTCGAGCCCGCCCGCGACAACCTGCGCCGCATCCGACGAGCGATCCTCTGCCTGCACAACAAGGTCCGCGCCCGGAACGGCCTACCGCCGCTGAGCGAGAACCTCCGGCTGCAGCGCGCGGCGCACCGCCACACCCGCGACATGGTCGCGGGCCGCTACTTCGAGCACACCGCGCCCGGCGGGGCGACGATGGTCGACCGCATCGTCCGCGCGCGCTACGTACGCGTCGACGAGGGCTGGATGCTCGGCGAGAACCTGGCATGGGGCACCGGCTCACTCGGCACGCCGCGCGGCGCCCTGGAGGCGTGGATGGACTCGCCGGGGCATCGCGCCAACGTGTTGAAGCGCGGCTACCGCGAGTTGGGCGTCGGTGTCGTGGCGCGAGTGCCGGTGTCGGATGCCGCGGGTGCGACGTACACGGTCGACTTCGGCGTTCGGAAGTAGCTCCCCCAGGCCCCGCTAGCCTGGCCCACACATGGCCGACGTCCAAGCGTTCCGCGCCCTTTATTACGACCGCGACCGCGTCGGCGGGCTGCAGCCCGTCGTCGCCCCGCCCTATGACGTCATCGACGCCGACCAGCGCGCGGCGCTGATCGCGCGCTCGCCGCACAACGTCGTCGAGATCGACCTCCCGCAGGCCAACGGGGACCCGTACGGCCACGCGGCGGAGGTGTTCGCCCGCTGGCAGGAGGAGGGCATCCTCACCCGCGACCCCGAGCCTGCGCTGTGGGCGCTCGAGCAGGAGTACACCGGGCCCGACGGCCGCGTCCGGACGCGGCGCGGCTTCCTCGCACGGGTGGGCATCGAGGACTACGGCCCGGGCCGCATCCGGCCGCACGAGCGCACGCACCCCGGCCCGAAGGAGGACCGGCTGCGGCTCACGCGCGCCACGCACGCGAACCTCTCCCCCATCTTCTCGCTCTACGACGACCCGGAGGGCGCGGCCTACGGCGCGCTCGAGGCCGCCAAGGGCGAGCCGTGGGCCGAGGTCACCGACGAGGACGGGACCGTGCACCGCCTGTGGCGCAGCGCCGATCCCGGCGCGGCCCGGGCGGTCCACGATGCGCTGGCCGGCAAGGAGCTGCTGATCGCGGACGGCCACCATCGCTACGAGACCGCGCGCGTGCACCACGAGGAAGGCGGTGCCGGGCACGTGCTCATGTGCCTCGTCGCGCTCCAGGACCCAGGCCTCACGGTCTTCCCCACGCACCGGCTCATCACGCGGCTCGACGACGGCCGCCGCGCCGCGCTCCGCGACGCCGTGCAGCGCGACTTCGAGGTCACGGAGGTCGCGCCCGAGGACCTCGAGCCCGTCCCCGACGGCGCCACGGTGCGGATGGGCTACCTCGATGCCCAGCACCGACGCCCGCTGATGCTCACCCTCCGCGACCCCGGCAGCGTCGCCTCGGCGCTGCACGACAAGCCCGCGCCGTACCGGGAGCTCGACACCGCGGTGCTCGAGGCGCTCCTGCTCAAGCGGGCGCTGGGGATGACCGAGGACGACATCTCGCACCTGAACGGCCTCGACTACGCGCGCGACACGGCGCAGGCGCGCGAGCGCGTGACCGGCGGGCAGGCCGAGGCCGCGTTCTTCATGGGGGCGACGCCGGTGGACCGCGTCCGCGACGTGGCGGCGGCCGGCGAGAGCATGCCCCCCAAGAGCACGTACTTCTTCCCGAAGGTTCTGACCGGCATGGTGTTCAATCCATTGGACTGATGGCTCTCCTCAACCGCACATCCAGCGACACCCACGCGATGCGCGCCACCGCGCGCCAGCGCAAGAACCTCACCCACGACGTCAAGGCCGGCGAGCACCAGCTCACGGTCGACGAGCCGGTCTCCTCAGGCGGTGACGACCTCGGTCCCAGCCCGCAGGAGCTGCTGGCTGCTTCACTCGCCTCGTGCACGGCGGTGACGATGGAGATGTACGCCAAGCGCAAGGGCTGGGACGCGAGCGGGCTCGCCGTCGACGTGCGGTACACGCCGGCCGAGAAGGGCTGTCCGACCCGGTTCGACCTCGTGCTGAAGATGCCGCCCCACCTCGAGGAGGATCAGATCGAGAAGCTGCGCGTGATCGCGGCCAAGTGCCCGGTGCACCGGACCCTCGAGGGAGAGGTGGCGTTCGACGAGCGCGTCGAGCTGGGCTGATGTCGCCGGTGCCCTCCTCTCGCCGGAGGAGGCGCAGGCGATGGACGTGCACGGCGGCAAGGACGCGGCGGTGCTCGTTCCGCTGTTCCAGGACGGCGGCGGGCTGCACGCCGTCTTCACTCGCCGCCGGCACGACCTGCGCCGCCACGCCGGCGAGATCTCGTTCCCGGGCGGGCGGCAGGACGAGGGCGAGACGCTGCTCGAGACCGCGCTGCGCGAGGCGCACGAGGAGATCGGCCTGCCGCCGTCGAGCGTCAGCGTGCTCGGCGCCCTCCCGCCGACCCCGACGTTCGTGACCAACTACGCGATCTATCCGTTCGTCGGCTCGATCGCCGCCGGGTTCGCCTGGGTGGCCCAGCAGGCCGAGGTCGACGAGGTGCTCGAGCTGCCGCTCGACGAGCTACGGGCCGGCTACGGCGAACGCCGGCTCATCCGGCGAGGCATCGCGTTCCGCACCCCGACCTACGAAGCGGGCGGCCACCTCATCTGGGGAGCGACCGCCCGAGTGCTCCAAACCCTGCTGGAGCGCCTCAGCCCTTCTCGATAGGCACGTCGACGAGGTTCCCCCACTCGGTCCAGGAGCCGTCGTAGTTCTTGACGTCGTCCTTGCCGAGCAGCTCGTGCAGGACGAACCACGTGTGCGCTGAGCGCTCGCCGATGCGGCAGTAGGCGATGATCGGCTCGCCGTTGGTGACGCCCTTGGACCCGTAGAGCTCGGCCAGCTCGTCGGCGGACTTGAAGGTGCCGTCCTCACGGACGGCCTGGGCCCACGGGATCGACGCCGCGCCCGGGATGTGGCCGGCGCGCTGGGCGCCTTCCTGCTCGTAGCCGGGCATGGCGATGACCTCGCCCGAGAACTCCTGCGGCGAGCGCACGTCGACGAGCCGCGTCGACGAGTCGAGCGCCCCGAGCACCTCGTCGCGACGGGCGCGGATGGCGTCGTCGCCGGGCTGGGCGGTGAACGTCGCGGGCTCGTGGCTCGGGACGTCGGTGCTCGTCGGGCGGTTCTCGGACAGCCACTTCTCGCGTGGGCCGTTCACGAGCCGTACGTCGTCGTGGCCGTAGTACTTGAGGTACCAGTACGTGTACGCGGCGAACCAGTTGTTGCGGTCGCCGTAGAGCACGATCGTGTGGTCGTTGGAGATGCCGCGCGAGCCGAACAGCTCGCCGAACGCCTCCGGCCCGAGGAAGTCGCGCTTGACCTGGTCCTGCAGGTCCGTCTTCCAGTCGAACCCGATCGCGCCGGGGATGTGGGCCTCGGCGTACAGCGCCGGGTTCTCGTCGACCTCGACGATGCGCACGTTCGGGTCGTCGAGATGGTCCTCGACCCACTGGGTGTCGACGAGGACGTCCTTGACGTAGTCGGCCACGGTGCTGCTCCTCCTAATTCCTACCGGGTTTGACGGGTTTAGATCATCATAGTCCCAAGAGCCGGTGCACCGCAGCCCGCGCGTCGCCGCCCGGCTCGAGCAGCGAGACCGGGATGCGCCAGCGTTCCGCCGCATCGCGGGCAATCGCCTCGCCCGCGTCCGAGCCCCGCTCGTAGACGACCCCGCGCACCGGCGTGTCGACGAGCTTCTCGAACAGCATCCGCAGGCGGCCGTCGTGAAGCGCGGGCGCCGGCACGGTGCCCAGCAGCCAGCAGACGATCGTCACTCCGGCCAGCGCGCCCATCAGCGTGCCGATGCGGTCGGGGTCGCCGACGTACGGCTCGGCGCCCGCGGCGGCGATCGCCGCCGCCGAGGCCGGGTCGCGCGTCGTGCCCCGCACGGCGTGCCCGTCGGCCATCAGCGCCGCCGCCAGCTCGCGGCCGCGGCAGCCGCAGCCGACGATCAGGACCCGCGCCACCGGCGCCTCTCCGCCTCGTCCTGCCGCACCCGGCGCTCGATCTCCTCCTCGCTGATCTCGGGCGCCCCGCGGCGGCGCTTGAGCTCATTCTGCGCGGCGATCATCTGCGCGACGTCGTCGAGCTCGTTCTGAGCCTCGGCCTCGGGCGAGCGGGTCGGCTTCCAGTCCAGGTACTCCCGCGCGGAGCGCTTGGAGTAGACGCCGAGCAGGAGGACCGCGACGACGAAGAAGACCAGCGTACCGCCGAAGACGACCGTGAACGCGTCCACCGCACGGCATCGTAGTAGCGTCGTCGCCCATGGATTTCGACCTGACCGAGGAGCAGGAGCTCATCCGCGAGACCGCGCGGCAGTTCGCCGACCGTGAGCTCGCGGAGCGCGCCCGGGAGAACGACCGCAACCACCACTTCGACACCGAGCTCGTCGCCAAGATCGCCGACCAGGGGTACCTCGGGGCGATCGTGCCGCAGGAGTACGGCGGCGCCGGCCTCGACTATGTGACCTACGCGATCGTCGTCGAGGAGATCGGCCGTCACGACTCGGCGATGCGCACGGTCATCTCGGTCCAGACGTCGCTGGTCTGCTCGTCGATCCTGCGCTGGGGCACCGAGAAGCAGAAGCAGCGGTACCTGCCGAAGCTGTGCTCGGGCGAGTGGCTCGGCTGCTTCGGCCTCACCGAGCCCGACACGGGGTCGGACGCCGCGAACCAGAAAACCCGGGCGCGCAAGACCGACGGCGGCTGGGTGCTGAACGGCAACAAGATGTGGATCTCGCTCGGCAACCACGCCAAGGTCGCGCTCATCTTCGCCCAGACCGATCCCGGGAAGCAGCACCGCGGCCTCGCCTGCTTCCTCGTCCCCACCGACGCGCCCGGCTTCTCGAGCCAGGAGATCCACGGGAAGATGGGCCTGCACGGGTCCGACACCGCGTCGCTCGCGCTGGACGAGGTCGAGGTCGGAGACGACGCGCTCATGGGCGAGGTCGGCCAGGGCTTCAAGATCGCCATGAGCGCGCTCGACTCCGGGCGCTACTCGGTCGCCGCCGGCTGCGTCGGCGTCTGCCAGGGCTCACTCGACCACTCGGTCGCCTACGCCAAGGAGCGCCAGCAGTTCGGGCGCCCGATCGGCTCCTTTCAGCTCGTGCAGGCGATGATCGCCGACATGCGCGTGCAGACGGACGCGGCGCGCCTGCTCGTATTCCGCGCCGGGTTCCTCAAGGACATCGGGCGGCCGAGCACGACCGAGACCTCGATCGCCAAGCTCTACGCCACCGAGGCGGCGCAGAACTGCGCGCACCTGGCGATCCAGGTGCACGGCGGCTCGGGCTACGTCGACGACCATCCTGTCGAGCGCTACTTCCGCGACGTGAGAGTGACCACGCTGTACGAGGGCACGTCGCAGATCCAGAAGCTGATCATCGGGCGGGCGGAAACGGGGATCAACGCACTGGCATGAAGACCGTTCTCATCACAGGCGGCGCCGGCGGGATCGGGCGCGCGACGGGCGCCGAGCTCGCGCGGCGCGGCTGGACGCCGGTGCTCGCCGACATCGAGGCGTCGGACGACGTGATCGCGATGGACGTGCTCGACGCGGCGGCGTGCGAGCAGGCGGTGGCGACCGTGCTGGAGCGACACGGGCGGCTCGACGCGGTGTGGGCGAACGCCGGCATCGCGTCGTTCGGGCCACTGGCGCTGACCGACCCGGAAGCGTGGGAGCGCACGATCGAGGTCAACCTGCTCGGCGTGTTCCGCACCGTCCGCGCCGCGCTGCCGGCGGTGATCGAGGCGCGCGGCTACGTGGCCGTGACCGCGTCGCTGGCGTCGTT
>DATAFH010000061.1:0-21907 GCA_036257565.1 Solirubrobacteraceae bacterium
TGCTCGGCCGCGCGGTCGCGGTCGGCCACGTGCTCGGTCCCGCCGCGGGGCTGCTCGAGACCGATCGGCTGCGCGAGGTGCTCGGCGACCGCCACCGGTGGCATGCCGTCCGCGGCCACCTGCACGAGCTCGACGGCGACCCGCCCGCTGCCGCCACGGCGTACGTCGAGGCCGCCCGGCGCGCAACGAACGTCGCCGAGCGCGACCACCTGGTCCGTCAGGCCGCCCGCGCTCGGGCCGCCGAGCTGTAAGGAAGGTCGTCTCACGGAGCGTCCTCCGCCCGGACGGCGGCACGCCAGGACCCACCACCCGTAGCTCACCGACTCCAACGAAGGAAGGTCGTGGACCCGCAAGAGATCACCGAAGAGCTCGAGCATCCCGGTGCGCGGAACCTGCTCGCCTCCGCGACGCTGCTCCGGCTCGCCTACAACGGATCAGACGGCTTCCCGCGAGTAATCCCGATCGGCTTCTACTGGAACGGGAACCAGATCGTCGTCTGCACGGCGGCGACCGCGCCCAAGGTGAAGGCGCTGTCGTCGCGTCCTAACGTCGCGATGACGATCGATGTCGGCGACGCGCCTACGGAGGCAAAGGCGCTCCTGGTACGTGGGCTCGCAAGCGTGGACATCGTCAACGGCGTTCCCGACGAGTACTTCGCGGCATCGACGAAGGTATTGGGCGCAGACCAGGTGACGGAGTTCGAGAGCCAGGTCAGATCGATGTACGACCAGATGGCACGTATCTCCATCGAGCCGGTATGGGCGCGGTTCTTCGACTTCGGTGCTGGCCGCATGCCGTCCTTCCTGACGAAGCTGGCGGGCGACGCCTAGGGCAATCGGCTCGCAACATCGCCGAACTTGATCTCATCTTCATCCTCTGCGAGCCGCTGCAATCTGGTGCGCTCGCGACGCAATAGGGCCTGCGGCTAGTCTCGACCGCCCGGCGCGGCCCGTATCGCCCGGCGCTTGCCGATGACGTGCCGCTGGCCGATCGTCAAACGGACACCGACGACGCTCGCTGTCCGAGGCGACCGGGCGCATGCCGGTCAGCTCGGGCGCTCCCGCCATGGACGAACGGAAGCGCCACTCCGGCCCGACGCGTGGCACCCGGTGCATAGGCACGACGTCGCGGTCTGCGAGCTCGCCATCGGTGGGAGCTCAAGCACCGTCGCTGTCGCAACGAGGCAGGAGCTCACCGAGCTACAACGCGAGCTCTGCGCTGCGGTCGTTCAGCGCGTCCTCGAGGAGCCCGAGGACAATGCCGAACACTGCGTGGCGGATCGTCGCCTGGCCGAAGGCTCGGCGCGGCCGGTCGCCGGAGCTGCGGTCTCGCCTGCTAGGCGCCGCTCTCGCGGTCGAGGTCGACTCGCACGGTGAGCAGGTCAGTGCCCATGAGGCGGACGGCGGCCGCGTTCACCACCGGCATCGCGCGCTGACGCGCCCGTGGGTCGTCGTCGGGCACGACGTGAGCGGTTCCGGTGCGCCACCGGCGGCCGATCTTGATCCGCACGCTTGGATCGGCATGGATGTTGCGCACGTAGCCGGCTTTGCGGCCGTGCTCGGCGACGATCCAGCAGGTGTCACCGTCGAGCGAACGTCCGACGGGCGTACGCCGCGGCCGGCCACTCTTACGCCCCGTCGTCTCGAGGATTGCAATCCCAGGCACTGCCAACCCAGCGTTCGTGGCGGCCTTGACCAACGGATTGAACAGCCGTGTGCTCAGGAGGGTCGAGACCCGCCGGCGGTCCACCACGTGAAGGATCAGATGGGACGCACGTTGGCGGCGTTCGGGCCTTTGGGGCCCTGCTCCTCCTCGTATTCGACCTTCGCGCCCTCGGCCAGCGACTTGAAGCCGCTACCGGCGATCGCGGTGTGGTGGACGAACAGGTCCTTCTCTCCGTCGTCGGGCGTGATGAAGCCGTAGCCCTTGTCGTCACTGAACCACTTCACGGTTCCCGTGGCCATCGATGGACCTCCGGTTGATGGTGCTGCGAAACGCGGAGGATGCTGGGCAACGACTGCGAACCGCTCGCACTGCTTCCGCCGAGCTTCGCGCCCGGCGCCTAGCGTCATGCTACGCCCAAATCTGGGCACGAGCCGGCGCGCAGCGGGCCGGCGCTGCGCGCCGGGCTCGCCAAGCAGCTTCGCGGCGCTCGCTTGAGGCGGCCGCGTCGAGGCTGGGAACTCGCGGCGCGGTCAGCGGCGGCCCTGCTCGCGCAGCTGCTCGGTGAGGCGGCGCATCTCAACGGCCACCGGGTCCTCGCCCGGCGCAGCCGCCAGCTCCGCGGCCGACGACGACGGCGGCTTCACGCCGCGACGGCGCTTGGCGGACTTCAGAGTCGACCGTGCCCACAGCCCCGCCGCCACCAGCGCCGCGACGACGACGATCCACAAAACGGCTGAAACAAGGCCGACGACGAGCCCGACGACGAGCCTGATCGCCACGAGCGCGACGAGCACGAGCACCAAGACTGCCAACACGCGTCTAGCCATCACTCCATTACACCATCCTGGTGTCCTCGGCTTGGACGGAGCAAGGAGGCTCGCTCCTTGAGTCAAGTCCGGTCGTGTTGTCCAGGAGCGTCTGGCGAACCGACGAGCGGTGGCCGACGTGCGAGCATGAGGGCGCTCGCTCGCGTGACCCCCGCCGCGACTAGCCCTCGGGCCAGTACGGATGCTCCGACATGCGGTTTATCGTCGCTCCTTTCAGTCGTTCCACTGGTTGGGGGCTCGCGTTGAGGAGATACCTGTACGGGGTGGTTGTCGTCATGGGACTGCTGCTGCTCGCCGCGCCCGCGAGCGCCCATAAGGCGACCGCGGAGAAGGCGCGCAAGCATCTCGCCAAGACGCTCCGCGGTGCCGACAGCGCGGACGTCCGTACCGGCAAGGTCCGTGTCACGGGCTGCAACGTGAAGCGCAGCTCGGCCGCGCACCGGCACGCGTTCCTGTGCCGGGCCACCGTGCGGCTCGTCTACGCCGACGGCTCCGCGAAGCGCTGCACCGACAAGTCGGTCAAGGTCAGGCGCGGCGCCCATCGGTGGCGCGCGAAGCAGACGTTCAAGGGCTATACCTGCGTCGACCTGACCTCGCCGCTGGCGCCCGCGCCGCCCTCGGTGCCGACCCCGAAGCCGCCCGCGGCCACCCCCCCGGCCGCACCGCCGACGGATTCGGCGCCGCCGAGCCCGCCGCCCGGCACCGGCCCGGTGGGGCCGCCGACCGGCCCGCCGCCGCTGCCGCCGCTCCAGGCCGCCGCCGCGAAGCAGGCCTCGCAGGCGCAGGCCGCGCTAACCACCCCGAAGGCGCGTGCCGCGCAGACGCACTACTACACCTGGATCGGCTGGACCCCGTACTTCCCGTACAACGGCTACTACTGGATTTACGCGCAGTGGCGCTACACGTCGCTGATCTGCAACCTCTACGACGACTACTACTGGGTCTACTGGTGGGACTGGTCGAGCCGACAGTGGATCTGGTACATGGACTACTACCGCCACTTCATCTACGGCGTCGGGTACGAGTACACGCGCTCACCGATCTGCTGACGAAAAGACGGGAGCATCGATCCGTACGCTGCATGGCGTGCTGTTCGATGCTCCCGCCGTCCTCCCGGCACTGCTGACCCCGTTCGACGGGGCGGGTGGGGTCGACCGTGCCGCTCTCCGTGAGCACGTGGAGTTCGTGATCGAGGGCGGGGTGGACGGGGTGATGCCGTGCGGGACGACCGGGGAGACCGCGCTGCTCGAGGCGGATGAGGTGCTCGACGTGGTGGCCGCGGTGGTCGAAGCGGCGGCGGGGCGGGTGAAGGTCCTCGCGCACGTCGGGCGGCCGAGCACGCGCGCCACGCAACGGCTGATCGAGCGGGCGAAGGACGTCGGGATCGATGCCGTCGCCGCGGTCGTGCCGTACTACTACGCCTTCGACGACGGCCAGCTCGTCGCGCACTACCGCGCGCTCCTCGAGACGGCGGGAGAGACGCCGCTGTTCGCCTATACGTTCCCCGCACGCACGGGGAACGACCTCAGCGCCGGCGCGCTCGCCACGCTCGCCGAAGATGGACTGGCGGGACTGAAGGACTCGACGGGCGACCCGGAGCGGCACCGGGAGTACCTGGCGGCGGCGCCGAACGCCGAGATCTTCGCCGGCTCCCCGTCGCTCCTGCTCGGCTCGCTGCGTGGGGGCTCTCGCGGGTGCGTGGCGGCGCTCGCCAACCTGCGGCCCGACCTCGTCGTCGCGCTCGCCCGCGCATTCGCTGACGACCGCCAGGCCGATGCCGAGCGCCTCCAGGCGGAGGTCGCCGAGCTCGAGCGCGAGGTGCGGCAAGGCCCGCCGCTCGTCCGACTCAAGACGGCAGTCGCCGAGGTGATGCGCGAGCGCGGCGCGCGTTACGGCGCCGCGCTGCGCAGCCCGCTCGGCGCCTGACGGCGTCCGATGACGTGCACGGCGACGCCGAGCACGAGCACGGCGAGCCCGATCCCGATCCAGAGCGGCTCGAGGTAGAGGAGGATCAGGCCGGCGATGCCGCACAGCACCCGCTCCGGGATCCGCGCCGGGCCGACGAGCCACGCGCCCGTGGCGACTGCCAGCCCCGCCACCGCCAGCGCCGACACCGCGAACGCGAGCAGCACCGTCCCGACCGAGCCCTGCAGCAGCAGCCCTTCGCCATTCTCCGTGAGCACGAACGCGAACGGGACCAGGAACGCGGGCAGCGTGTACTTCCAGGTCAGCATCATCGTGCGGAACGCGTTGCCCTTCGTGATCGCCGCGGCCGCGAATGCCGACAGCGCGGTGGGCGGGCTGACCTCGGACAGGACCGCGTAGTAGAAGATGAACATGTAGGCGGCCAGGCGTTCGACGCCGAGCTCGGTGAGCGCGGGCGCCACGATCACCGCGGCGATGATGAACGACGCCGTGACGGGCACCGCCAGGCCCAGCAGCAGCACGGCGAGCGCGGCCATCAGCGCGCACACGAAGAGCGAGCCGCCGGCGATGTCGACGATGATCGACGAGAGGTTCAGCCCGAGCCCGGTGAGCGTGACGACCGCGACGATGTGAGACCGTCTACCTGTTCAACGAGCAGTACGTCATCAAGGCCGCCGAGCGGGGCATGAAGTTCAGCTGGCACCAGGACTCCGGCTTCGTCGGCTACCCGCACCGGCCGTACCTGACGTGCTGGATCACGCTCGACGACGTCTCCGAGGCCAACGGCACCGTCTCGCTGGTGCCGTACGAGCGGGCCGGCACGCGTGACGTGGTCGAGCACGTCAAGGACGAGCGGACCGGCGACATGGTCGGCTACTTCGGCGCCGACCCGGGCGACCCGGTGACCGCTCCCGCGGGGAGCATCGCCTGCTTCTCGAGCACGCTCTTCCACCGGAGTGGCCCGAACACCACCGACCGCATGCGGCGTGTCTACGTCGTCCAGTACTCGGCCGAGCCGATCCTCGACGAGCGCGGCACGGCGCCGCGCCACCTGGCCGAGCCGCTGCTCGTGGACGGCACGCGAATTGCGGTCAGGTGCCGCCTGAGGGACGCCGGTCGGCGGCCGATGTGCCAGCCGAGTTGCCACCGAATGTAAGTGGTGCATACAATGCTCGTTGTTCTTCCAGTTGGAGGTGTATCCAGCCGGGACGAACGTAGAGCAGGCCCGCCGTGGAGAAGCGGGTATGGCAACGTCGCGAGCGACCAGGAGCGTCCGCATTCGAGAGGCTGCGCCGTTGTCCACCATGAGTCCGCGAGCCTGCATCGCGCCCACCCGTCCCGATGGGCGGCGGCCATGACCTCACTCGGCTGGATCCTCCTCGGCGGGGCCGCGTGGGCGCTCTGCAACGTCGCGGTGCTCGCGCTGCTCGCACGGGTGACGGGGCGGAACGAGACGGCGCAGCCTGAGGTGAGCGGCACGAGCGAGGCCGTGTGCCGACTCGCCGAGGACGTGCTCGGGGTGCTGCAGGTCGAGCGGGTGGCTGTCGTGCTGCACGACCCGGCGCGCCCGGGCACTGGTGTGGTCGAGGCCTGCTGCGGGCGCCTCGAGCTCGTCGGCACGAGGGTGCCCGTCACCGGCGGCTTCGGCTGGGGAACGGGTCCCGAGTCGAGCTTCCTGATCGAGGACCGGTTCGACGCGCCGGCCTGGAGCGTCGTGTCCGTGCCGATCCCGACCGAAGACGGCGCCGCCGGGACGGTCGCGGTCGCCACCAGCCGGGAGCGCGGGCTCGGCGCCCGCGACGTCCTGCTGCTGGAGCGGCTCAGCAGCCGCGCCGCGTCCCACTCGGACCGCCGGCCCGGCGCCCCGCAGCGCCCCGCGCGCCCACGGGTCGGTCAATATCGTGACATCGCCGCTTGAGGCGACTCGAGCGGCTGCCGAAGCAGCTCGGGTAAGCGCACAGCGTCGACGCGGGCGCTCTGCGCGGCTCCGGGCTCGGGCCGCTCCTGGGCGACCGTTCTCCATGTCAAGCGCCGGGGTCGCGCAGAGCGCCCACGCAGGCCCAGCCTGCCAGGGCCCTCACGGCGGCGCACCCCCCGATCGGTCAGACCTCGCTCACTCGAGCTGATCGAAGTCGACACACACGGCGAGCTTCGGCTCGCGCCACATGAACACCACCGCCTCGGCCTCGTATCGCACGTCGTCGGGCTCCGGCAGCTCGTGGTCGCTGACGAGCGCGCGAAAGCGCGACTCGACCTCTCGATGACGTTCGCTGATCGGCATGCCAACACCGTGCCAGGGATTCCGTTACACGGGTGCCGCAGGCTGTGACAAATGACTTCCGAATCCGCGCATGGACAGCGCGGGCGGCCCGGCGTTTGCTCCGGCGAACGTCCGACTGCCGGTGCGGCGGCTCTGTGGCCGGCCGTGGCGTGGTGCGGCTTGTTGTCGACGGCAAACTGCGCTGGGTCGGGAGCGTGGCCGGCGTGGGGGCGCCCGAGGGCTCGCTCGGCCGTGCAGCAGGGGACACGCGCGACGGCGCGCTAGGCCGTGCAGGGACACGCGCGACGGCTCGCTAGGCCGTGCAGGGACACGCGCGACGGCTCGCCAGGCCGTGCAGCACGGGACACGGGCCACGGCTCGCTAGGCCGCGCAGCAGGGGACACGCGCGACGGCTCGCTAGGCCGTGCGGCACGGGACACGCGCGACGGCTCGCGAGGGGGCGTGGCCGTTTGTGTGCCGCGATGGCACCTAGCGCGCCCGATCTGCGGACCGACGGTTGTCCCCTCGTGTGCCGCTACGGCACAACAAGGGACACGCGCCTCCGAACCAACCCGGGCATGTCCCCTCTCGCGCCCTAACCAGCGCCTACGGCAGCCACCCCCTACCCAGTGCCGTCCGCCGTTCAAGACACCCCGCAGTCCACCTCGGTAGGCCGCAGAGCCACCGCCGCGGCGGTTGACGCACGCCGACGGCCGGCCGCCGAGCGGTAGCCGGAGATCCGGCGCAACGCCGCCACCACCACGG
Source organism: Solirubrobacteraceae bacterium (assembly GCA_036257565.1). Lineage (GTDB taxonomy): Bacteria > Actinomycetota > Thermoleophilia > Solirubrobacterales > Solirubrobacteraceae > DASSUW01. The sequence goes on from DATAFH010000061.1 coordinate 7,444, forward strand.
GCGCCGAATTGCGACACTGCCGCGCATGCTCGAACGGCGCACGAAGATCGTCGCAACGCTGGGACCCGCCACGGACGCGCCGGGCGTCCTCGACCGCCTCGTCGCGGCCGGCATGGACTGCGCGCGGCTGAACTGCTCCCACGGCGACGCCGACGCGCTCAAGCGCCGGGCGACCGACGTGCGCGCCGCGGCCGAGCGGTCCGGCCGCCCGCTCGGCCTGCTGTTCGACCTCCAGGGCCCCAAGCTCCGCCTCTCCGGCGACACCGACGAGCAGGTGATGCAGCCGGGCGACGAGGTCACGTTCGCGGAGAGCGAGCCCGGCCCCGGCCGCGTCCTCGTCGACTTCGCCGGCTTCTCGCGCCTCGTCACCGAGCGCAGCGAGATCGTCATCGGCGACGGCGTCCCCCGCTTCGCGGTCACCGACATCCGCCCCGGCGAGGTCGACTGCCGCACGGTCTCCCCCGGCCGGCTCGCGCCCCGCAAGGGCATCAACGTAACCCACGCGCGCCCCGAGCTGCCCGCCATCACGGAGAAGGATGCCGAGGACCTCGAGACCGCCGTCGCGCTCGGGGCCGACTTCGTCGCGCTCTCGTTCGTGCGCTCGGCGGCCGACATCGAGGAGCTCGCCACCCGCCTGCACGACCTCGGCTCCCCCGCGCGCACGATCGCCAAGATCGAGAAGGTCGAGGCCTACGAGCACCTCGACGAGATCATCGAGATCGCCAACGGCGTGATGGTCGCCCGCGGCGACTACGGCGTGGAGGCCGGCGTCGCGCGGGTCCCGCTCATGCAGAAGGACACGATCCTGCGCGCCACGCGGGCCGGCAAGCTCGTCATCACCGCCACCCAGATGCTCGAGTCGATGATCCAAGCGCCCGAGCCGACCCGCGCCGAGGCGACCGATGTCGCCAACGCGGTGATCGACGGCACCTCCGCGGTCATGCTCTCCGCGGAGACGAGCGTCGGCAGCTACCCGGTCGAGGCGGTCAGCACGATGGCCGAGATCGCCGAGGCGGCCGAGGAGTCGCCCGTCATCCACGGGCGCGCGATCGAACCCGGCTTCGAGACCGCGGCCGGTGCCGTCATGCACGCTGCGGTCCAGCTCGCGGGGGAGATCGACGCCACCGCGCTCGTCGTCCCGACGTCGACCGGCGGCGCCCCGCGCGCGTGCTCGAAGTACCGCCAGCAGCGGCCGATCATCGCCCCCGCGCACGAGCCGCGCGTGGCCAACCAGCTCACGCTCGAGTGGGGCGTCTACCCGACCACCATGGGAATCGCCAAGACGGTCGACGACATGATCGACATGGCGCTCGAGACCGCGCGCGATTTCGCGGGTCTGCCCACCGGCGCGGGCGTCGTCCTGACGGCCGGGCGCCGGACGGGAACGCCCGGCGCCACCAACCTGATCATGGTCCGCGAGATTCCGTAGGCGGCTCGACACGAGCCGTCGGCTCGTGTTGAGTTGGACCATGAGCGGCGACCGCCGCCTCCTCGTCGCGCTCGCCGTCGCGGGCTTCGCGGTCGGGCTGGGGGCGCTTGCGCTCGCGACCTCGACCGAGCAACCGCACGAGCCGATCGCGGTGATCGTGCTGGCCCACACGATGGGGACGGGCTTCATCGGCGCCGGGCTGTACGCCTGGTGGCGGCGTCCGGACAACCGTACGGGCGCGCTGATGACGCTCGTCGGCTTCACGTGGTTCGCCGCCGTCCTGCGCTCCGCCGGCGAGGCCTGGCTCTATTCCCTCGGCCAGCTGGTCGGGGCGCTGTGGGTCGGCGCACTGGTCCACATGCTCGTGGCGTTCCCGACGGGACGCGTCGAGCCAGGGCTCGCGCGCCGCATCGTGATCCTCGGCTGGAGCACGGTCTGCGGCGTGTCGGTCCTGTTCGTGCTCACGACCGAGCGACTGGATCCCGAGTGTGCCGAGTGCCCCGGGAACGTGCTCAACGTCGCCGTCATCGAAGCGATGGAGCCGATCGTCTTGCTCGTGGCGAGCAGCCTGCTCACCGTCGTGCTGCTCGTCGGGCTCGGCGTGCTGCTGCTGCGTCGGTGGCGGGACTACGGGCCGGTACAGCGGCGTGCGCTCGCCCCGGTCGTGGCGACCGCCGCCGCGATCGCCGTGGTCGGCGTGCTCGGCGTCGTGCCCGCCGCCTTCGGCGCCGACGACGTGGCGGACCCGCTCAACTACGCGCTGCTCGTGCTCATCGCCGCCGTGCCGTTCGCGTTCCTTGCCGGCCTGCTGCGCTCGAGCCTGTCGCGTGCCGGCGCGGTCAACGCCCTGTTCGAGCGCCTGGGCGGGATCGACGCCCGCGGCGCCCTGGCCGAGGCCCTGGGCGACGACTCACTCACGCTGGCCTACTGGGTGCCCGACCGCGGGCGCTACGTCGATGCCGACGGCCGTGACGTCGTGCTGGCGGCGCCCGGCCGCTCGGTGACCGAGATCGAGCGCGACGGCCGCCCGGTGGCCGCGATCGTGCACGACCCCGGCCTGCTCGAGGACCGCGAGCTCGTTCGCACCGCCGGCGCCGCCGCCGCGCTCGCGCTCCAGAACGAGCGGCTTGCGGCCGAGCTGCACGCCCGCTACACCGACCTGCGGGCGGCCAGCGCCCGGCTGGTGGCGGCCGGCGACGCCGCCCGCCGGCGCATCGAACGCGACCTCCACGACGGCGCCCAGCAGCGGCTCGTCTCGCTCTCGGTGACGCTCAACCTGGCCCGCAAGTCGGCAGTCCCGGGCTCCCACACCGCGGAGCTGCTCGACGCGGCGGCGGCCGAGCTGGCCGCGGGCCTGGCCGAGCTCCGCGAGCTGGCGCGTGGGATCCACCCGGCCGTCCTCACCGAGCGCGGGCTCGACCCGGCTCTCGAGAGCCTCGCCGCCCGCGCGCCGCTGCCGGTCAGCGTGTCGGCGTCGCTCGACGGCCGGCTGCCGCCCGCCGTCGAGGCGGCCGCCTACTTCGTCGTCATGGAGGCGCTTACCAACGTCGCCAAGTACTCGCGAGCGAGCGCCGCCCAGGTCACGGTGGAGCACCAGAACGGCCACGTGACCGTCGACGTGCACGACGACGGCGTGGGGGGAGCGGACCCGGAGGCCGGCAGCGGGCTGGCCGGCCTCGCGGACCGCGTCGCCGCGCTCGGCGGGCGCCTCCTGGTGGAGAGCCCGCCGGGCGGCGGGACCGTCGTGCGGGCCGAATTGCCCGCACGACGACCGGAATCGGCTACTGCACCGAGGTGAACGTCAGGTCGAAGGCCGCGTTCGACTGGCTGACCACGGCGTTGACGTCCTTCGAGCGCAGCATCGGCTGCTTGTCCCACAGGAAGGGGACGCCCGGCGCCGCCTCGGTGATCGCCTTGTCGATCTCGCCCCAGGCCTTGCTGCGCTCCTCGGGCTCGGTGATCGTCTCGGCTTCGTCCATCATCTTGTTCAGCTCGGGCTCGTCGAGGAGCGAGAAGTTCGAGTTCCCCTCGTCGAGGATGTTCTTGCCGTTGAACACCGGCCCGAGCAGCGTCTCCGCGTCCGCGAAGTCCTTCAGCCAACCCACGCTCGGGCAGACATCGGGCTGGTTGCCCGGCACCTGGCAGAACTTCGTGTACATGGAGTCGCGCGTCACGTACTTCATGTCGACCGTGAAGCCGAGCTTGGCGAACTGCGCGACGGCGACCTCGCCGACCTGTGCCTGCACGGTGGCGTTGTCGGAGACGCCGCTGAACGTCTTGCCACCGTCGTACTTGCCCGAGTCAAAGCCGGCCTTCTTCATGTACTCCATCGCCAGGTTGAGGTCGCCCTCCGGCTTGGCCAGGAAGTCCACGCCCGGCCCCTGCGCGCCACCGGCCTCCTCGAAGCCCGGCTGCCCGGGTGGGATGAAGTGCGTCGGGATGTCGCCCACCAGCGGGCCACCGAACGCCTGGCGCAGCGCGTTGCGGTCGAAGGCCGCGACGATCGCCCGCCGGACGTCGGGGTTGTCGAACGGCTCGACGCGGGTGTTGAGCGCGATGTAGCGGTAGCGCCCCGTCGGCGGCGTGGTGACCATCTGGTCCTTGTTGTCGCCCTGCGAGACCTCGCGGAGGATCGTCGCCGGGAGCTGGAAGTCGCCCGACAGCATCTTGGAGCCGTCCAGGATCTGCCGCGATGCGACCTCCGGCTTGGAGCCCTGCTTGATCGTGATCGAGTCGAGGTAGGCCGGCTTGTAGTCGGTCGACGCGTCCCAGTTCGGGTTGCGCACGAGCTTGATCTCGACGCCCGGCTTGTAGCCGGTCGCCTTGCCCTGGGCGTCGTTCTCGATCATGTACGGGCCCGTGGCCACCTGGTTCTGCCCGTAGGTCGTCGGGAGCCTGGCGTCGAACTTCTTCGCGTACTCGCGCGGCACGGGGGCCGAGACGGGCAGTGCCAGGGTGCCGGCCAGCAGGGCTCCGCGGCCCTTGGTGAGCTTGAAGACGATCGTCTGATCGTCCGGCGTGGTGATGCCCGAGATGCTGTCGGCCTTGCCGCTCTGGAACTCCTTGACGCCGGCCAGATCGGCCATGTACGCGCCGACGTACGGGTTCGCGACCTCCTTGGTGAAGCCGCGCTCGATCGCATAGGCGACGTCGTCGGACGTGACCTCGCGGTCCACGGGCGGGCTGAACTTCACCCCCGGCCGGATCTTCACGGTCACCGTCTTGCCGTCTTCGGAGATATCCGGTGGGCCCTCGGCGAGATCCGGCTCCGGGTTGGTGGCATCGTCGGGCTTGAACGAGTACAGCGGGCGCTGCGTCGCGTAGGCGACGAGGAAGCCGTACTGGTAGTACGTCACGCCCGGATCGATCTTGTCGACGTCGGCGGCGTAGAGCACCGTCAGGTCGCCGCCCTTCTTCGCCTGCTGCGAGGGCGCGCTCTCCTGGCCGGCGCTCTGCTCGTCGCTGGAGTCGTCGCCTCCACAGCCGGCGATCGCCAAGGCGAACGCAGCCGCCAGGGCGAGTGCAACACGTCTCATCGATTGGACCTCCCCTAGAAGTTGCGGCGCAGCGTAGCCGCTCGGCGGGACGCCGGGACCGGGGTGCGCACCCGGCGGTGAGCAGGTAACGCGGCCGTGCCGTTCAGGCGCGCGCGAACTCGATGTCCTGCACGCCCTCCCAGAGCACGAGCCGGCCGAGCTCGCGCAGTCGCTCGCCGCCCTCGGTCACCGTCAGGAAATGGTTCCCGGCCAGCTGGCCGACGATGCTCGAGAAGCACGTGCCGCCGTAGGGGAAGAGGATCTCCGTCTCGCTGTAGCCGCCCGGATACAGCAGGATCTCGCCGGGAGCCGGGTGGCTCGTGTGGTTCTCGAAGCTGACGTTGGTCTCCATGTCGCCGAGCGGGATCCACGCCGACTCGCCGCTCCAGCGCACGTGGATGACCTTGTTGCGGAACGGGAGCAGGGCGGCGAACGCCTCGCACGTCTCCGGTGCGTCCGAGACCCAGTCGGCGCCGAACGTGAAGGGTCCGGCGGTGATGCGCAGGTCGCTCATGCGGGTCCTTTCGTGGGGGTGATGAGGCGCCCGTGCGGCGCTGCGACGATGCGGCCCTCGTGGAAGACCGTCGTGCCGCGGACGAGCGTTCGCACGACCCGCCCGCGCAGGGCGCGGCCGGCGAACGGGCTCAGGCCGTGGCGGTCGTGCAGCTCGGGAGCTTCGCGGTCGCGCAGGGAGGCGAGCACGAGGTCGGCGTCGGCGCCCGGCTGCAGGCGCGCCTTGGGGAGGCTGAAGCGGACAGCGACATTGTGCGAGGTGAGCGCCGCGACGGTGGCGAGCGGCAGCCGAGCGGCGTCGAGGAGCAGCGCCAGCAGCGACTGGCAGCCGGCGATGCCTCCCCACGCGTCGGTGAACGCACCCTCCTTCATGGCCGGCGGGCACGGCGAGTGGTCGGAGGCGACGAGCGCGACGTGCCCGGCGCCGAGGTGCCTCCAGAGCGCGTCCCGCTCGGCCGCCGCGCGCAGGGGAGGCGCGCACTTGGCCCGCGTCCCGAGCGTCTCGAGGTCGTCCTCGGTGAGCGTGAGGTAGTGCGGGCACGTCTCGCACGTGGCGTCGACGCCACGGCCGCGGGCCGCCCGCACGAGCGCAACGCCTTCGCCGGTGGAGACGTGCACGACGTGGAGGGCGCAGCCGGTCTCCTCGGCGAGTGCGAGCGCCTGCGCGATCGCCTCGAGCTCGGCCTCGACCGGGCGGGAGGCGACGAAGTCGCGCCAGCCGGTACCCCCCGGCGGGTGTAGGCGGGCCGGGCTCTCGGCATGGACGGCCACGGGGAGCCCGAGCCGCGCGGCGCGCTGCATGCCGTCGCCCAGCGTGTCGGGGTCGGCGGCGGGGAAGTCGTCGATCCCGCTGTCGCACATGAACGCCTTGAAGCCCGCGACGCCGCGCTCGGCCAGCTCCTCGAGCCGAGCGCCGGGGACGAGGCCGCCCCAGAGGGCGAAGTCCACGTGCGCCTGGGCGCCCGCCGCGGCGAGCTTGGCGTCGAAGGCGGCCGCGTCGACGGTCGGCGGATGCGCGTTGAGGGGCATCTCGATGCAGGCGGTGCCCCCGCCGGCCGCCACCGCCCGGGTGCCGGTCGCCCAGCCCTCCCAGTCCGTGCGGCCCGGCTCGTTGAAGTGCACGTGGGCGTCGATCACGCCGGGCAGCACGTGCAGGCCGTGGGCGTCGATCTCCTCGCGGGCGCCCGGCAGCCCGGGGCCGATGACGTCGATCGTCTCGCCGCTGATCGCGACGTCGGCTCTCACGGCTCCCACGCCCGGGAGCACGACCATGCCGCCGCGGATAAGCAGGTCAGAGGGCACGCAGGAAGCGCTCGAGCGTGTCGATGGCGGTGGCCACGTCGGCCTCCTCGACCGACTCGTCGGGATGGTGGCTGATGCCTCCACGGCAGCGGACGAAGAGCATCGCGGCGGGGGCGACGGAGGCCATCATGGCGGCGTCGTGGCCGGCACCGCTCACCAGCCGTGGGAGGCCCCTGAACGCCGCGGTCAGGCGCGCGTCCATCTCGACGGCCTGAATGCTCGCCGTGTCCTGCCACACGAGGTCGAGCCGCCGCCGGGCGGCGATCTCCTCGGCGCGCGCCCGCAGGGCGATGACGGCCGCGGCGCGCACGCCGTCGTCGGCGTCGCGGACGTCGAGCGTCATCGTCGCGCTCCCGGGGATCACGTTGCGTGCGCCGGGCTCCACGTCGAGCCGCCCGACGGTCGCCAGCGGGCCCTGCCGCTCGACGGCGAGCACCCACTCCGCGGCGCCGGCGAGGGCGTCGCGGCGCGAGTCCATCGGGACCGTGCCGGCGTGCCCCGCCTCGCCGGCGAACGTTACCTCGGCGTGGCTCTGCCCGGCGATGGCGGTGACGACGCCGAGCGGCTCGCCGAGCCGTTCGAGCACCGGTCCCTGCTCGATGTGCACCTCCACGTACCCGAGCGGCTGAGGCCCGCCCGCCGGCACGCCGGCGACCAGCTCGCCGAGCCGGATGCCGTCCTCGTCCGCGAGCTCGAGCCAGCGGGGATCGAAGCGCCCCGCCACCGCCGCCGAGCCGAGGTAGGCCGTGCCGAAGCGCAGCCCCTCCTCGTCGGCGAAGCCCACGACCTCGACGGGCGTGTCCGTGCGCTGCACGGCGGCGAGGGCGACGAGCACGCCGAGCGGGCCGTCGTAGCGGCCGGCATCGCGCACCGTGTCCAGGTGGGAGCCGAGCATGTAGGCGGGGCCGTCGCCGCGGCGGCCGATCAGGTTCCCCACCGAGTCCTCGCGCACGGCCAGGCCGGCCTCCCGCATCCAGCCGCCCACGAGCTCGTTCGCCTCCCGCATCGCCGGCGTGCCGAAGCGGCGCACGAGCAGACCCTCCTCCTCGCTGATCGCGCCGAGCGCTTCGCACCGCTCGAGGACCTGCGTGGCGTCGCTCAACTGCCCCGGTATGTGCTGTAGGCCCAGGGCGAGACGAGCAGCGGGACGTGGTAGTGGACGTTCTCGTCGGAGATCCTGAACCGCACCGGCACACGGTCGAGGAACGTCCGCTCGCCGAAGTAGTCCCCGACGTCGAAGACGAGCTCGTACTCGCCTTCGGGCGTGATGACGAGCAGGGGCTCGTTCGTGCGGCCGTCGGCGTTCGTGACGTCGGTCGCGATGACGTGCCGTGGCACGCCGATGCGCGCCAGCTCGAGCTTCATGCCCGCCGCCGGCCGGCCGCATGCCGTGTCGAGCACGTGCGTGGTGAGGCTCACGCCGTTCGCTCCAGCGTGAGCGTGATCAGGCCTTGCGCGGGGAACGGGTCCGTGTAGACCCGGCGGCCGTCCTGCTCGCCCACGGGGTCGCGCGTGAGGTTCTCGGCCCGGAACGAGACCTCGGAGAGCGCCGGATGGTCGGTCAGCAGCCGGGTGCCCATCTCGTAGACCAGGTGCTGGATCGACTCGGAGACGAAGTCGTCGAACGTGGCCGTGAGGTGCTCGCGGACGGCCAGCGGGTCGACGGAGTCGTCCGGGTCGCTGTAGCGCCAGTCGACGTCGAGGCGGACGAACAGCGGCCGGTCGCCGCGCTCGGGGAGCGTCGTGTACTCGTCGCGGGCGAAGTGCGTGAACGCGCTGCCGGACGTCTTGAGCAGCAGCAGCCCATGGCGGCCGGCTCGGGTCACGCGCTCGCCGTTGCGGTCGAGCTCGACCGTCGCTACCGCGTGGTCGTCTGCGGAGCGGGAGAAGACCTTGCCCTGCAGGCGGTCGAAGCGCAGCTCGCGCCCGCTCACGCGCACGGACTCCATCACCGGATAGGTGGCGAGCAGGCGGTCGCCGAGGTAGGCGAGGAAGCCCTCCAGCGTGTCGCCGTCGTGGCCGAGCGCCTCGCGGAGGATGAAGTTCTTCATCGTGTCGGTGGCGACCACGGCCGAGTTGTCGCCCTCCGTGTAGGCGGGCGCGAAGTTCGCTCCGAGCACCTCGACGTCGACCTCGCAGGCGAACACGTCGTCGGTGATGCGGTACACGGGGACGCGCAGCTTGCCGTATGAGATCCTCACGGGAGGTCCTTCAGGCGGAGCCGCGCGATCTTCGCGATCTCTTGCAGCGCGATGCGGACCTCGGTGTCGGGGTCGTTGTGGAGCCGCTCGGCGGCGGTGCGCAGGATCGACTCCTTCGTGTGCTCGCGCGCGCAGACGACGAAGGGGAAGCCGAAGCGGTGGCGGTAGGCGGCGTTCGTGCGGGTGAAGGTCTCGTACTCGGCGGGGGTCAGGCGGTCCAGCCCGGCGGCGGCCTGCTCGCGCTGGGAGCTGGCGGTCAGCGTGCCCTCGACGGCGGCGCGGCCGGCGAGGTCGGGGTGGGCGCGGATGAGCTCGAGCTGGCGCTCGCGCGGCGCGGCGTACATGGCTTGCTCGAGCGCCTCCGCGAGCGCGTCGCGGTCGGCGAAGGGCCCGCGGTGATATGCGTCCTCCGCCACCCAGGGCGAGTGCTCGAACAGCGCGCCGTAGCGCTGCACGAACGCCTCGCGGTCCTGCTCGACGGTCTCCGGCATCGCTCGCGGATTCAACCAGCCCCGCGCCTCGTTTCGCGCGGCGGGCGGCGCCGGTAGGTACGCGCCCCCATGAGCTGGGTTGGGCGGCGCTTCTCGCTGAGCCGGCGCGAGACGACCGCGAGGACCGGGCGATAGTCGTGATCGAGGGCCTCGTCGCGCTGGTGCTCGTGCTCGCCGGCCTGCGGACGGCGATCATGGAGGCAGTCCCGCACTCGCTCAAGCTGGCGATCGGCGTCGGCATCGGGCTCTTCATCACGCCGTCGGGGATGTGGGCCATCGCGCCGATCCTCGTGGCCTTCTTTGCGGCGGACTGGCTTGAGGCGAACGTGTTCCAGGGCTCGTTGACGGCGGCATCGAGGGGGTGAGTTCGGGGCCGCGGCGCCTACTCCGGGTGTGCCGGAGCGTGCATTTTGTCCACTTCGTCATGGCGGCGATCGTGAAGTGGGCGAAATGCACGCTATGGGAGCCGAACGTCCACGTCACGGAGTTGGGGGACGTGAGGTGCACGAAATGCACACGGGCGATGCGGCGGTGGCCGCGCTCGCGGCGCACCAGCACGGGATCGTGACGACCGCGCAGCTCGCCTCGGCCGGGCTGGGTTCCCGGGCAGTCGCGCACCGCGTCGCCCACGGCCGGCTCGTGCGGCTCCATCGCGGCATCTACCAGGTCGGGCCGCTCGCCGCGCCGCGCGGCGAGGAGATGGCGGCGGTGCTGGCCACCGGTGGCGTCCTGAGCCATCACACGGCGGCGGCAATCTGGGGAATTCGGCCCCACGAAGGCTTGATCCACATCACGGTGATCGGCGAGGCGACGCGTTCCCGCCCGGGCCTGCGCATCCACCGGAGCCACTCCCTCAATGCCGCCGTTAAACACGGCCTGCCCCTCACCACCCCCACACGAACCCTGCGAGACCTGGCCACCGTCCTGCCGCAGCACGAGCTCGACCGCGCCACCGAGCAGGCCCAGATCCTCAGGCTGACGACGCCGAAGGACATCCTTGCCGAGCCCGGCCGGCGCGGTGGCCGGGCGCTCCGACGGGCGCTCGACGGCGAGCCGCAGCTCACGCGCAGCGAGGCTGAACGGCGGCTGCTCGCGCTGATCAAAGCCGCCCGCCTGCCGCGCCCCGAGACCAACGTCACCGTCCTCGGCTTCGAGGTCGACCTGCTCTGGCGCGAGCAGCGGCTGGTGGTCGAGGTCGACGGCTTCGCGTTCCACTCCACGCGCCAGGCGTTCGAGCGCGACCGCGCCCGCGACGCGGCCCTGCAGACGGCGGGCTACCGCGTGATCCGCTTCACGTGGCGCCAGATCGTCGACGAGCCACACGCCGTGGTCGCGCAGCTCGCCGCGCTCCTCCGTTAGACGGCCAACGACACGAGCTGGAAGCGGTCGACGTCGACGAGCCCTCGGTCGGTGATCTTGAGCGACGGGATGACGGACAGCGCGAGGAAGGAGAGGGTCATGAACGGGGCGGGGTCGCGGACGCCCTGCTCGCCGAGCATCGCGTGCAGGGCCTCCAGTCGCTCGACGACCGCCTCGACGGGCTCCTCGGACAGCAGCCCGGCGACCGGCAGCGGCAGCTCGCCCCGCACGGCGCCATCGCGGGCCACCGCGATGCCGCCACCGATCTCCTGCAGCCACGTTGCGCAGGCAGCCATGGACGCGTCGTCGACTCCCACCACGACGAGGTTGTGCGCGTCGTGGGCCACGGTCGAGGCGAACGCGCCCGCGCTCAGCCCGAACCCGCGGACGAGCCCGCGGCCGACCCGGCCGGTCGCGTGGTGGCGCTCGATCACCGCGATCTTCGCGAGATCGCGCGACGGGTCGGCGACGACCTCCCCGTCGACCACCGCCGGGGCGTCCTCGCGCGCGTGCGTGATCAGCTGCGCGGGCACCGTCTCGATCACGCGCACGCGCGCGGACTCGGCTGGGATCGCGAACGTCGACGGATCGACGGGCGCGATGCGCATCGTCTCCCGCACCCAGCCGGGCACGCGCGGACGCGGGAAGTCGAGAGCGCGCCCCTCCGAGGCCACCAGCGTCCCATCCTTGTAGACGGCTGCCACGCGGAAGCCCTCCAGCTCGTCGAGCAGCACGAGGTCGGCCCGCAGCCCCGGCGCGATCGCGCCCCGGTCGAGCAGGCCGTGGGCCCGCGCCCCGTGCAGCGTGGCCATCAGCAGCGCGTCCTCCGGCGCGACCCCCTCGGCCACCGCGATCCGGCACATCTGGTCGATGTGGCCCTCGCGATAGAGCAGGTCGGGCTCGCGATCGTCGGTGCAGAACGCGCAGTGCTCCGGCCCGAACCGCGCGACGAGCGGCAGCAGGTCGAGCAGGTTGCGGGCGTTGGAGGCCTCGCGGATCAGCACCCACATGCCGCGCCGGCGCTTCTCGAGCGCCTCCTCCAGCGTCGTCGCCTCGTGGTCCGAGCGGATGCCGGCCGCGATGTACGCGTCGAGCGCCCGCCCCCCGACCCCCGGCGCATGGCCGTCGACGTGGTCGGACAGCGAGAGCCGCTCGACCTGCGACGGCGCCCCCGCGATGACCCCCGGGAAGTTCATCATCTCGGCCACGCCGAGCGCCCGCGGGTGCCGCAGGATCGCCTCCATGTCCTCCGGCTCGAGCGGACACAGGGGCGACTCGAAGTCGCTGGCGGGAACGCAGGATGGCGCCATCACGAACACGTCGAGCGGCAGGTCCTCGGAGGCGTCGAGCATCCACTCGACCCCCTCGCGCCCGAGCACGTTGGCCACCTCGTGCGGGTCGGTCACCACCGCCGTCGTCCCGTGCGGCACTACCGCCCGCGCGAACTCGGCGGGCGTGAGCTTGGACGACTCGATGTGCACATGGGCGTCGATGAAGCCGGGCACCAACCACCGCCCGCCCGCGTCCACCCGCTCCCCGCCGTCGTAGGAGCCGAGCCCGGCGATCCGCCCGCCGGCCACCGCCACGTCGAGCTCCAGCCACTCTCGCGTGAAGACCGACAGCACCCGCGCGCCGGCAATCACCAGGTCGGGCGCCTCGTCCCCGCGTGCGACGGCGATCAGCCGCGCGCGGTCGTCCACCGAGCCTCCGTCGGCGCCTCGACGCGCACGTCGATCAGGTGGGCGCCAGCATCCAGTGCCGCCCCGAGCACGTCGCCGAGCAGAGACAGCACCTCCGCGCGGCTGCCCGACAGCAGCGTCTGCTCGGGCCCCGCCTCGCGCGCCAAACCCGAGGGAGCCGCGGCCGCACGCCCTGCCGCCTTCGCCGCGTCCGGGCCGTCGATCGTGAGCTGCACCGACAGCTCGGCGGGCGGCACGGGCACCGCTCTAGATCCCCACGATGTCGTCGGGGCGGATCGGCACCCGCGTGAGCGCCGCGCCGGTCGCCGCGCGCACGGCGGCGACGACGGCCGGCGTGGAGGAGATCGTCGGCGGTTCCCCGACTCCCCGCAGGCCGTACGGCGCCTCGGGGTCCGCCAGCTCGAGCACCTCGAGCGCGACCGGCGGCATGTCGAGCACGGTCGGGATCAAATAGTCGGTGAACGAGGCGTTGCGCACCTCGCCGTCCACCACCTGGATCTCCTCCATCAGCGCCAGCCCCAGCCCTTGGGCGATGCCGCCCTCGATCTGCCCCTCGACCGCTTGCGGGTTGATCGCCTTGCCGACGTCCTGCGCGGTCGCGATCTCCACCACCCGGACGAGCCCGAGGTCGGTGTCGACGTCGACGATCGCCCGGTGGGCGGCGAACGCGAACGTGACGTGGGCGTCGCCCTGGCCCTTCTCGTCGAGCGGGAAGGTGGGGCGGTGGTGGTGCTCGCGCGTGACGTCGATCGGGTCGTCGCCGATCAACTCCACGACGTCCCCGGAGCCGCGCCGCGAGAGCTCCTCCCGGACGGCCTCGCACGCGAGCTTGACTGCCCCGCCGGTCATGTAGGTCTGCCGGGAGGCCGACGAGGAGCCGGACGATCCGACATGCGTGTCGGCGGGCAGCACGATCACCCGCTCCACCCCGAGCTCGTGGCGGGCGATCTGCCCCTGCACCGTCACCAGTCCCTGACCGACCTCGGCGGCCGCGGTATGAACCTCGACGAGCGGCTCGCCGCCGGCCACCGACAGCCGCACACGAGCGGTCGAGTAGTCGTCGAAGCCCTCCGAGTAGCCGACGTTCTTGAAGCCGACCGCGTATCCCACCCCGCGCCGCACTCCTTCGCCGCGGGTGGTGTTCGAGTGCCCGCCGGGGAAGCCGGGCTGCTCGGGCGGAAGCGGGCGGTCGGCGACACTCCTGAGCAGCTCGCGCACGGGAGCCGGCGACCGGATCGCGGCGCCGGTGGGGAGCGTCGTCCCCTGGGACATCGCGTTGCGGCGGCGCAGCTCGAGCGGGTCTACCTGCAGCGCCGTCGCCAGCTTGTCCATCTGCGCCTCGTGCGCGAAGCAGGTCTGGACCGCGCCGAAGCCGCGCATCGCCCCGCACGGCGGGTTGTCGGTGTAGACGACGTACGCGTCGATCAGCGCGTTCGGCACCGCGTACGGGCCCGCGGCGAACGATGCGGCGTTCGAGCAGACGGCGGTCGAGCTGGAGGCGTACGCGCCGCCGTCGAGGAGAATCCGGGCCTTGACGAACACGAGCCTGCCGTCGCGTCCGGCGCCGTGCTCGTAGCGCATGCGGGCGGGGTGGCGGTGGACGTGGCCGAAGAACGACTCCTCGCGTCCGTACATCATCTTCACCGGCTTGCCGGAGTGGAGCGCGAGCAGGCACGCGTGGACCTGCATCGAGAGGTCCTCGCGGGCGCCGAAGGCGCCGCCCACGCCGCCGAGCGCGATCCGGACCTTGTCCGGCGGCAGGTCGAGGCTGGCCGCCACCTGGTGGCGGTCGACGTGCAGCCACTGGGTGGACACGAACAGGTCGACGCCGCCGTCCTCGGCCGGCACCGCGAGCCCCGACTCCGGCCCGAGGAACGCCTGGTCCTGCATGCCGACCTCGTACTCGCCGGTCACGACCACGTCGGCCTCCGCG
>DATAFH010000062.1:0-10096 GCA_036257565.1 Solirubrobacteraceae bacterium
GCGCGCGTAGCGGGCCACCGCGGCCGAGTGGCGCGCGGTCATCGCGTCGCGCATCGAGAGCGTCTGCACCACCGTGCTGAGCAGGCCGACCTGCAGCGCCGCCAGCTCGTGCGTGCGCTTGCCCAGCTCCTCCCCACGCTCAAACGCCTGCACCCCCGCGCGGAATAGGTACTGGAAGATGAAGATCACGACCGCTAGGAGGCCGACGGCCGCGACGCCGATTCGGGAGTAGACCAACGCGACGCCGGCAGTCAACAGGCCCGTCGCGAACTCGGCCGGCAGGACCGGCAGGAACGCGTGCACGACGACGTCACGGATCGAGATCGACGGTGCGCGGCGCGTGAGCACCACGAGCACGAAGTTCAGCGCGTTCATGACCATGAACACGATCAGCACGGCGGCGGCGAAGCCGATGGCGTCGCTCCCGTACGACCGGGGGTCGCCCGCCAAGGCCATCATCATCACTCCGCCGGCGACGGGGAACAGCGTGTACGTCCACACGTTGGTCAGCACCTGCCACCGCGCCGCGCGGTTGACCAGGCCGTCGACCAGCATCGACGCCACGCCGATGGCCGCAGCCGGTGCCGGGCCCAGCAGCGCCATCGCCAGGACGATGGCCAGGAACGATGCCGAGATGCGGAAGCCGCGGAACTCGATGGTCATGACCTCGCTCCCGGCGGCGAGCACGAAGAGGAGGATCACGAGCTCGAGCGGACGCCAATCGCCGGCGTCCGAGCTCTGCACCGCGACGCCCACGGCGGCGGCGAAGAGCGCCACCTGGGCGCCGAGAATGCGCCCTTGGCGTCTCGTCACAGCCCTCCGGTGATCGGCACCACGAAATTTTGACTTGACGTCAGGAGCCCCTCAGAAGGGCAATATCCGTCCGCATTGGGTCCGGGCCCGTGAAGGTCTACGATTGGACCGATGCGGGGGCGCTTGAAGCCATTGGGCGTGCGGCCGTTCGGGCGCCTGCTCTCCTCCTACACGCTCAATGAGCTCGGCGACAGCGTCGGGCTGGTGGCGCTCGCGGTGCTGGTCTACGACCGCACGCAGGCGGTCGCGCCCACCGCCGCGTTCTTCGTCGCCGCCAAGTTCCTGCCCGCCCTCGTCGCCCCTCCGCTGACCGCGCGGTTCGACCAGGCGGCCCTGCGGCGGAGCCTGCCGCTGCTCTATCTGGCCGAGGCGCTGGTCTTCACCGCGCTCGCCGTGCTCGCGGAGACGACGTTCGTCCTCGGCCTCGTGCTGGCCCTCGGCCTGCTCGACGGCGCGCTCGCCATCACGGCCCGCGGGCTCACGCGCGGAGCCGTCGCCACGGTGCTGCAGCCGGCCGGGCTGCTGAAGGAGGGCAACGCCCTGATGAACATGGGCTTCGCGTTCTCGGCCGTCGGCGGCGCGGCGCTGGCCGGGCTGCTGATCGGCGAGTTCGGCGTGGCCACCGCGCTGCTCGTGGACGCCGCCTCGTTCCTCGCCATCGCCGCCATGCTGGCGTTCACCAAGGGCCTCCCCGCCGCCTACGTGGAGCGCCAGCCGTGGCGGGAGCGCTTCCGCTCGGGTATGCGCTTCGCCCGCAGCAACCCGCTCGTGCGGCTGCTGCTGATCGGCGAGGCGGCGGCGCTGGTCCTCTTCACGCTGGTCATCCCGATCGAGGTCATCTACGCGAAGGAGAGCCTCGGGACCTCCGACGCCGGCTTCGGCATCCTGCTCGCCTCGTGGGGCGCCGGGATCGTGGTCGGAAGCCTGGTGTACCTGCTCGTCAAGAACCGTGCGCCGCTCCCGCTGATCATCGGCTCCACCGCGGCGATCGGCGCCGCCTACCTCGGCCTGGCGACCGCGGAGACGCTGCTCGTCGCCTGCCTCGTCTCGGTCGTCGGCGGCGCCGGCAACGGCGTGCAGTGGATCGCGGTCGTGACCGCGCTGCAGGAGGCGACGCCGACCGACTACCAGGCCCGCATCGTCGGTCTGCTGGAGTCGATCGCCGCCGCCATGCCCGGAGTCGGCTACCTGCTCGGCGGCGCGCTCGTCGCCATCGGCTCGCCACGGACCGCCTACGGGTTCGCGGGCGCCGGCGTGCTCCTGCTCGTGCTCGGCGCCGTCGCCATGCGGTCGCGCCTCGCCCCGCCGCAGCCGCAGCCACAGCCGACCCCGCGTCGCCGCGCGAGCGACCTGCAGAGCGTCGCGGACCCCGCGACTAGGTCATGATCCCGAGGCCGGGCCAGCCGGCCTGCAGCGAGACCGCGAGCTCGCGGATCGCCCGCCGCCACTGCGGCGGAGCGTCGTCCCACGTGCAGTCGCCGGTCGCCGACGAGCCCATCGCCGCCCACGACCGGGAACAGGATCTGGATCATTGGCGTGCTCGGGGGCGGCGGCTGCGTCGGCGGCGGCGCGATGCGCAGGCGCTCCTGCGGCACGGCGGCCGGGTACTCCCCCGCGGTCGGTGAAAGGTCGGGGCATCCATGCAGTGGTGGCGATGCCCGCCTTTTGCCGGTTACACCTCGACGACGACCGGCAACACCATCGGGCGGCGCTTGAGCCGCTCGTAGATGAACGCCGCGATGTCGTCGTGCAGGAACGACTCGAGCACGTCGATCTCCGTGATCCGCTGCTCGGCGGCGCGATCGAGCGAGTCCTCGACCGCCTCGCGCAGCTCGTCGACGATCGCGGCGTTGTCGTCGAGGAACGGCACGCCGCGGGCCAGGACCTCCGGCGGGACGACCGAGGAGCCGTCCTGCTCTGAGACCGTGGCCACAATGATGAAGATCCCGTCTGCCGACAGCATGCGCCGGTCGCGCAGCGCGACGTCGGCGACGTCGCCGATGTCGACCCCGTCGACGAAGACGAGCCCGGCGGTCTCCGGATCGCCCAGCCGGGCGCCGCTCTCGTCGATCTCCAGCGGCACGCCGTTCTCGGTGCGGAAGATCCGCTCCGGATCGACGCCGACCGCCTCCGCGAGCTGCGAGTGCAGGAGCATCCGCTTGTAGTCGCCGTGGACCGGCATGAAGTACTGCGGGCGCGTGAGGTTGAGCATCATCTTGAGCTCCTCGGCGTACGCGTGGCCGGAGGCATGGATCGGCGCGTCGCGGGCGGTCACCACATCGCAGCCGACGTGGTACAGCCGGTCGATCGTCTCGTTCACCGCTCGCTCGTTGCCGGGGATCGGGGTGGCCGAGAACACCACGGTGTCGCCCCGGCGCAGCTCGACGGCCGGATGGTCGCGGTAGGCCATGCGACGCAGTGCGGACAGCGGCTCGCCCTGGGAACCGGTGGAGACGATCACGAGCTTCTCGTCCGGGTAGTGCTCGAGCTCGCGTGGCGGGACCAGCTGCCCGTCGGGGATCGCGATGTGCCCCAGGGAGCGGCCGATGTTCACGTTCTTGCGCATCGAGCGGCCGATGAGGGCGACCTTGCGGCCGTTCGCCGCGGCGGCGTCGACCACCTGCTGGACGCGGTGGATGTTGGAGGCGAAGCACGTCACGACGACCCGTCCTTCGCAGTGCGAGAACAGCCGCTCGAGCTGCGGGCCGACGACCGACTCGCTGGTCGAGATCCCCGGCCGGTCGGCGTTCGTCGAGTCGCCGCACAGCAGGAGCAGGCCCTCGCGCCCCAGCTCGGCCAGGCGCGCGATGTCCGCCGGCGCCCCGCCGACCGGCGTCTGGTCGAACTTGTAGTCGCCGGTGAAGAGGACGGTGCCGAGCTCGGTGCGCAGCGCGACGCCCGCGGCGTCGGGGATCGAGTGCGTGAGGTGCACGAGCTCGATCTCGAACGGCCCCGCGATGGCCACCTGGCCGACCGGGAGCACGTCCAAGTTGACCTCGCGGAGCTTGTGCTCGTCGAGCTTGGAGCGGGCCATGGCGACGGTCAGCTGCCCGCCGTAGACGACCGGCACGCTGTGCTGGCCGAGCTCCCGCAGTACCCACGGCAGCGCGCCGAGGTGGTCCTCGTGGCCGTGGGTGATGACGACCGCCTCGATGTCGTCGACCCGCTCGCGCAGGTACGTGAAGTCCGGCAGCACGAGGTCGATGCCCATCATCTCGGCGGTCGGGAACCGCAGACCGCAGTCGACGACCACGATCCGCCGCTCGTACTCGACGACGGTGAGGTTCTTGCCGATCTCGCCGACGCCTCCCAGCGGGAGGACGCGCAGCTTGCCGCTCACGCGGCGTGGACCCCGGTCAACAGATTGTGGCGCTCGAGCGCGGTGCGAACCGTCGCGAGCTCGTGCTCGTCGGGGTCGACGAGCGGCAGGCGCAGGCCGCCGACGTCGTGCCCGAGGAGGTTGAGCGCCGTCTTCACGGGGATCGGGCTCGAGGTGCAGAACATCGCCTTGAAGACGTCGTGCAACGAGGCGTCGATCTCCCGGCGACGCTCCGGCTCGTCGAACATGCGCCGCATCTCGGTGCCGACCACGTGGCTCGAGACGCAGATCCCGCCGGCGCCGCCGAGGTCGAGGCAGCGCGCCAGGTCCTCGTCGTTGCCGGTGAAGAGCGTCAGGCCGTCGATCGGGCCGAGCTCGGCGGAGTTGGACTGCTTGACGGCCGCGATCCCGTCGATCTGCGCGAGCTCGGCCAGCAGGTCGGGAGCAATGTTGACCGTCGTCCGGCTCGGGATGTTGTAGACGATGATCGGCGTGCCGCCGGCCGCGCGTGCGACCTCCTCGTAGTGGCGCACGATCCCCCGGCGGTTGGGCCGGTTGTAGTAGCCGGTGACCGACAGCAGCGCGTGGGCGCCGGTCGCCGCCATGCGCTCGGCGAGGTGGCAGGCGTGGTGCGTGCTGTTGGACCCCGCGCCGGCCGCGATCCGCGCTTCGCCGGCCAGCTCTGCCACCATCGTCTCCACCAGCGAGACCATCTCGTCGTCCGACAGCGTGGGCGATTCGCCGGTCGTGCCGCACACCACGAGGCCGTCGGACCCGTGGGAGAGCAGGTGACGGCCGAGCGCCACGGCACCGTCCTCGTTGATAGAGCCGTCCGGGCGGAACGGGGTCACCATGGCCGTGAGCAGGCCTTCGAGGGGACGCATGGCGTCAGTCTGGCACGCGGGCGGGCGGAGCGGTCGTGCGAATCCACGCTCAAGGCTTCCCCGTCGCCGCCGATGCTGATGCGAAGAGGTTCATGGTTCGCAACGTGACAAGCGCGACGGGCCAAGCCGAGCAGCGCCTCGACGGCGCGGTCGAGCGGCTCGGGCGCCTGCCCGTGCTGAGCGCCACCGTACGGCGCGTCAAGGTCATCGCCGAGAGCGAGGACGCGGGGATCGGCGACATGGTCGCCGCGCTCGAGGCCGACCAGGGGCTGGCCGCGGACCTGCTCCGCTATGCGAACTCGGCCGCCTGCGCGCGCCCGCTCCGAGCCCGCAGCATCCGCGCGGCGGTCACGCTCGTGGGCCGGCGGGCGATCGCGCAGCTGGCGGTCGAGGCCGCCACATACCGCTTCTTCCAGCGCGCGCCGGGCAACGGCGGGCGCTCGATCGGTCACCTGCACCTGCACGCCGCTGCGGTGGCCGGTACGGCGCAGGCGATCGCCGAGCGCACCGGCGCCGCGACCGACATCGCGCACCTCGGCGGCCTGCTGCACGACGTCGGCAAGCTGGTGATGCCGCTGGCGTTCGGTGACGATGCGCTCGACGCGATCGCCGCCGAGCACCCGGCGGGCAGCGTGCGCGCGGCCGCGGAGCGCGAGGTGCTGGGCGTCGACCACGCCGAGGCGGGCGCCCGGATCGCCCGGGCGTCGCAGATCGAGGAGGCGGTCGAGAGCGTCATCGCCTTCCACCACGGCGGGCCGACCGGCACCGCCATCCCGACGCCCGAGGTCGCGTGCGTGATCATCGCCGACGAGGTCATCGGCCTCGCGTGCCGCACCGAGCCCGACTACCGGCTGCTCGGCCCGGCGCTCGAGGCGCTCGGCCTCTGCGACGAGGACTTCGACGACCTGGCGCTGGAGGCCGTCCGCGGCGGCAAGAGCGGCGCCGCCATGGCCCAGCGCGTCGCCGAGCTCGAACGCGAGGCACGCGTCGACGACCTGACCGGCGTGCTCAACCGCCGCCACTGGCTGGCGACGATCCGGCGCGCGGTGGAGCAGCGCGAGGCCGGCAGCGTGCTCATCTGCGACATCGACCACTTCAAGTCCGTCAACGACGGCCACGGCCACGCGACCGGGGACATGGTGCTGACCGAGGTCGCGCGCCGGCTCGCCGGCCAGGGCGTCGTCGGCCGGCTCGGGGGCGACGAGTTCGCCGTCTGGGTCGCCGGCGATCCGCGGTGCGGCGACGAGGCGGCCGACGCCGTGCTGCGGTCGGTGGCCGGCGCGTTCGACGCGGGCCGCGACGGGCTCGAGGTCAACGTCTCGATCGGCACCGCCAGCCCGGACGACCCGGACACGCTGTCCGCGGTGCTGTCGCGGGCCGACGAGGCGCTCTACGAGGCCAAGCGGGCCGGCCGTGGGCGCGCGGTGCGGTACTAGCGTTCACCGGCGCCGCCGCAACGCATCGGTAAAGCGCCGCGGGACGGCCGCGTCCTCCCCCTCCTCCCACAGCGTCACCACGACCAGCTCGTCGCGCGGACGGTCGAGCACGCTGACGTAGACCAGGTCCGGGCGGTCGACGTCCCGGACGTGCACCGCTTCCCCGCTCCGCCTCGGTGACGCGCCCCGCCTCCCAGGCGCGCCGCACGCGGCCCGCGATCTCCGGCCGGACGTCGAGCGCGCCGCGGACGCGCTGGCGGTAGCGCTCGACGGCGTGGTCGGTGACCGCGATGGTGATCACGGCGCTCGCACGAGCTTGCGAGGGCGAGTAAGCCGCATGCTCAATCCAGCAGATGCTCGAGCCCCACGACCGGCGACTCGGGGAGATCCGCCACGCGGCGGATGGCCAGGAGCACCCCGGGCATGAAGCTCGTGCGGTCGGTGGTGGCGTGGCGGATGGTGAGCGTCTGGGCGACGTCGCCGAGGATGACCTCCTGGTCGGCGACGATGCCCGGCAGGCGCACGGAGTGGATCGGCACCTCGCCCTCCATCATCTCCGCCGTGCGGGCGGCGGTGCCCGACGGCGCGTCGAGCTTGGCCGGATGGTGTAGCTCGATGATCTCGGCGCGCTGCATATAGCGGGAGGCCTCGGCGGCGAACCGCATCATGAGCACCGCGCCGATCGCGAAGTTCGGCGCCACGAACGCGTTGGCGTCCGCGTCGCGGGCGGCGGCGTGCAGGCCTTCGAGGTCGAACCCCGAGGTTCCGATTACGGCGTGGACGCCCGCGGCGAGCGCGGCCCGGGCGTTGCCGAGCGCGGTGTCCGGCTGCGTGAAGTCGACGAGCACGTCGGCGCCCTCGAGGACGTCCTCGACGCTCGTGCCGAGCTGCGGATCGGCGCGGCCGGTCAGCTCGAGGTCGTCGGCGCCGTCCACGGCCGCGCACACCATCTGTCCCATGCGGCCCGCGGCTCCTGCCACGGCCACGCGGATCATGCGGCGACGCTCGCGCCCGGGCAGACGGGTTCGACGGCCGCGCGGAACACCTGCTCGTCCGGCCCGATGCCGGCGGCCGACAGCCGCTCGGGCGCCCACAGCTCGTCGGTCAGCTCGCGCAGGTCGTCCATCGTCACGGCCTCGAAGCGCGCCACCACCTCGTCGGTCTCCAGCAGCGGGAGCCCGTAGAGCAGCGATGCGCCCAGGCGGTTCATGCGCGCGCCGGTCGACTCGAGCGCGAGCACGACCCGCGCCTTGACGTTCTCGCGGGCGCGCGCGAGCTCCTCCTCGGTGGCCGGGTGCTCGCGCAGGCGAGCCAGCTCTTCGCCGACGACGCTCATGGCCTCCCCCACCTTGTCGGGCCGGGTGCCCACGTAGAGGCCGACCTGGCCCGTGTCGGCGTACTGGCCGGCGAACGAGTAGACCGAGTAGGCGAGGCCGCGCTCCTCGCGGACGGCCTGGAAGAGCCTGGACGAGGAGAGCCCGCCGAAGATCGCGTCGAGCACGCGCGAGGCGAAGCGGCGGTTGTCGCCGCGCGGTAGCCCGACGGCGCCGAGGCACACGTGGCACTGCTCGGTGTCCTTGCGCTGGAAGCGCACGGTCGGGGCCGGGTCGGAGGGGGCGGGCTCGACCGCCGGCGCGCCCTCGGCCACGCCGGCGCCCAGCGTGCGCTCCGCCAGCTCGACGACCTGGTCGTGGTCCACCGAGCCGGCGGCGGCCACGACGACCGACCCCGGCACGTAGCGGGCCGCGTGGAAGGCGGCGATGCGGTCGACCGGCGTCTCCCGGATGACGGGGGCGCGGCCGATGATCGGGCGACCGAGCGGGTGGCCGCCGAACACGGCCTCGCCGAGGACGTCGAACACCGTGTCCTGCGGGTCGTCCTCGTACATCGCGATCTCCTCGAGCACGACCTCGCGCTCGGGGTCGACGTCCCGGAACGCGGGGCGCCAGACCATGTCGGCGATCACCTCGAACGCGCGCGGGAGGTGCTGGTCGAGCATCCGCGCGTAGACCGTGGTGCTCTCCTTGTCCGTGCCGGCGTTGAGCTCAGCGCCCATGGCGTCGAACAGCTGGTCGATCTCGGCCGAGCCGTAGCGGTCCGTGCCGCGGAACAGCAGATGCTCGAGGAAGTGCGAGAGCCCCGCCTCGGCGACCGACTCGCCGCGCGAGCCGGTGCCGACGAAGAAGCCCAGGGCCGCGGAGCGGACGGAGGGCATGACCTCCGTCGCGACCCGCAGCCCTGAGTCGAGCTCCGTGATGCGGTGGCTGGGCAGCGCGCGTTACCCGCGCTCGGGGTCGCGATCGCCCCGCGGGGTCCGCTCGCGGTCCCGGTCCCGGCCCCGGCCGCCGCCGTTGCGGCGATCGCCGCGGCCGCGGCCCCGGCCGTCGCCGCCGCCCCCACCGCCGCCGGAGGTGACGGTGGCGAGCTCCTCCTTGGACTTGCCGGCGATCTCCGGGTCCTCGGCGAGGCGGAGGCCGATGCGGCCGCGCTCGCGGTCGACCTCGACCACGCGCACGGAGATCTCGTCGCCCTTGTTGAGGACCTCCTCGACCGTCCCGACACGCTGGCCGGGCGACACGTTGGAGATGTGCAGCAGGCCGTCGGTGCCCTTGGCGAGCTCGACGAACGCGCCGAACGTCGTGGTCTTGACGACCTTCGCGCCCGGGAACTCGTCGCCGACCTCGACCTCCTTGGTCATCGAGCGGATCCGGTCGACGAGCGCGTCGCCCTGGGCGCCGGTCTGTGCGTAGACGCGCACGTTGCCCAGGTCGTCGACGTCGATCTGCGCCTCGTACTCCTCCTGCAGTGCGCGGATCGTCTCGCCGCCCTTGCCGATCAGCAGGCCGATCTTGTCCGGATCGATCTTCACGGCCGAGATGCGCGGCGCGAACTCGGAGAGCTCGGTGCGCGGCTCGCCGATCGCCTCGGCCATCTTGCTGAGGATGAACGCGCGGCCCTCCTTGGCCTGCGAGAGCGCGTCGCGCAGGATGTCGAAGGTGACGCCGGTGATCTTGATGTCCATCTGCAGGGCGGTGATGCCCTTCTCGGTCCCGGCGACCTTGAAGTCCATGTCGCCCAGGTGGTCCTCCACGCCGGCGATGTCGGACAGCACGACGTAGTCGTCGCCCTCCTTGATCAGGCCCATGGCGATGCCGGCCACGGGCGCCTTGATCGGCACGCCGGCGTCCATCAGGGACAGCGTCGAGCCGCAGACGGAGGCCATCGAGGACGAGCCGTTGGACTCGAGGATGTCCGACACGACGCGGATCGTGTACGGGAACTGCTCCTGGTCGGGGATCATCGGGACCAGCGCGCGCTCGGCGAGCGCGCCGTGGCCGATGTCACGCCGCTTGGGGCCGCGCATGAAGCCGGCCTCGCCCACCGAGAACGGCGGGAAGTTGTAGTGGTGGAAGTAGCGCTTGGACGTCTCGAGCCCGAGCGAGTCGATCCGCATCTCCTCGCGCGTGGTGCCGAGCGCGACGACGGACAGCGCCTGCGTCTGCCCGCGGGTGAAGAGCGCCGACCCGTGCGTGCGCGGGAGCGGCTTGATCTGGATGTCGATCGCGCGGATCTCGTCCGGCTGGCGGCCATCGGGGCGCTTCTTCTGGACGGCGATGCGCTCGCGGATGACCTTCTTCTCGAGC
>DATAFH010000063.1:0-77600 GCA_036257565.1 Solirubrobacteraceae bacterium
ACTGGCCGCTACGGCGGTTGAGGAGGAGAGAGGGAGATCCTGGGGAGGATCGACCGAGAGAAACACAAGAGCCCGGCTCAGGGGAGCGAGCCGGGCTCAAGTGTTTCTTGGAGGAGGGTGCGATGAGGGTACGTTCGTCGCGCTGGGAATATCCCAACCTTCTCTCAATGTGATCTAAACATTTCTCGCCCCGGTCAGGCGTCGTACCGGAAGAATCCGCGGCCAGCCTTGCGGCCCAGCGCTCCCTCGCCGATGAGCCGCTCGACGGTCTCCGGCACCTCGGCGCCGATCGTGCGCCCGATGGCGGCCGAGACATCGAGGCCGACGAGGTCGAGCAGGGCAAGCGGGCCCAGCGGGTGCCCGGCGCCGAGCCGCATGCAGGTGTCGATCGCCTCCGCCTCGAGGCCGGTGCGCTCCATCAGCCGCACGGCCTCGAACAGGTAGGGGAAGAGCAGCCGGTTGACGACGAAGCCCGGCGTGTCCGGCACCTCGACGGCGGTCTTCCCGAGCGCCGCGCACAACGCCCGCGCGCGCTCGCGGGTCGCCGCGTCCGCGGCGGCCGGGAAGGCCAGCTCGACGAGCTCCATCTTCGGCACCGGGTTGAACACGTGCAGGCCGACGAAGCGGTCGGGCCGGCCGGACGCCGCGGCGAGCGCCTCCACGGACAGCGACGAGGTGGTGGTGGCCAGCAGCGTGTCCGGAGGCAGGTCCGCGCCGAGCGTCGCGATCAGCTCGCTCTTGGCCTCCGGCGACTCGACGATCGCCTCGACCACGAAGCTCGCCTCCGCGAGGTCGGCGGGGTCGCAGGTGACGCGCAGCGTGCCGTTCACGCGCGCGCCCGCCTTCTCGCACAGGGTGCGGATCCGCAGGTCGGCCCGGTCCGCCGAGCCGTCCGAGCGCGCCCATACGACCACCGGGCCCCGCTCGGCGGCCACGGCCGCAAGCCCACAGGCGATGGCTCCGCTTCCGGCGATTCCCACTTTCTCGGTCACGGCTGCGCTCCTGGTTGACTGGTCAGTCAACTGCGTAGACTACGCCCAGGCGCGCACCATCGCGCCGGTTCCCAACGGAGGCTCCCCGCATGCACGGCAACGGTCGCGAAGTGGTCATCGTCGAGGCGGTCCGCACCCCGATCGGGCGCGGGCATCCCGAGAAGGGCATCTACCACGACACGCACCCGAACGACCTGCTCGGCCGCGTCTACACCGAGCTGATCGAGCGGGCCGGCATCCCCGCGGAGGCCGTCGAGGACGTGGTCTGCGGCTGCGTGCAGCAGTATGGGGAGCAGAGCTTCAACGTCGGCCGCAACGCCTGGCTGCAGGCAGGGCTGCCGATGGAGACGCCGGCCACGACCGTCGACCGCCAGTGCGGCTCCGCCCAGCAGGCGTACAACTTCGCCGCCGCGCTGATCGCTGCCGGCGTGCACGACGTCGTCATCGGCGGCGGCGTCGAGCACATGGGCCACATCCCGATGGGTGTCGGCTTCAAGTGGGTCGACGAAGTGGGCTCGCCGTGGCCGCCCGCGCTGCTCGAGCGCTACAACCTCGTACCGCAGGGCCTGTCGGCCGAGATGATCGCGGACCAGTGGGAGATCCCGCGAGCGGAGATGGACGAGCTGGCCCTGCGCTCGCACCAGCTGGCCGCCCGGGCCACCGAGGAGGGGCGATTCGAGCGGGAGACGATCCCGTTCGCTGTCAACGGCTCGACGTACGTGTCCGACCAGGGGATCCGGCCGGACACGAGCCTCGAGGCGCTCGCCGGCCTCAAGCCCGCGTTCAAGCCGGACGGCAAGGTCACGGCCGGCAACTCCTCCCAGATCTCCGACGGCGCGGCCGGCGTCCTGCTCATGAGCGCCGAGAAGGCGGCCGCGCTGGGCGTCACGCCGCGGGCGCGGATCGTCGACCAGACCACGGTCGGCGTCGACCCGGTGATGATGCTCACGGGCCCGATCCCCGCCACGCGCAAGCTGCTCGACCGCAACCGGATGGCGATGGACGACATCGACCTGGTCGAGGTCAACGAGGCCTTCGCGCCGGTCGTGCTGGCGTGGCAGCGGGAGCTCGAGGCGGACATGGATCGCGTCAACGTCAACGGCGGCGCCATGGCGCTCGGCCACCCGCTCGGCTCAACCGGCGCGCGGCTGCTCACCACGCTGCTGCACGAGCTCGAGCGCTCCGACAAGGAGGTCGGGCTTGTGACGATGTGCTGCGGCGGCGGGCTCGGGACCGGGACGCTGGTTCAGCGGACGTGATCGGGCGGCCGGATCCGAGATACGCCGCGCGCGATGAGTGAGACGAGCACCTATCTCCGCGAAGAGACCGCCGCCCGCGAGGTCTCCACCACCCAGCTGCTCGGCCAGGTGCTGTTCCTGGTCGCGATCGCGCTCGGCTTCTGCGCGCTGGGGACGCTGATCGGGCGGGACCTGTCGCTCGCCACCGCGCGCGTCTGCTCGTTCGCGGGCTTCGGAATGCTGCTCGTGTCCTCGTTCGCGGGGGAGCGCTTCCGCGTCGGCCCGTTCGCGATGGGGTGGCTGTTCGCGACCGCGCTGCTGATCGGGCTCGGGCTCGGGCCGGTGATCGCCTACTTCGCGAGCGTCGACGCCGACGCGCTGACGCAGGCGTTCGCCGGGACGGCAGCGACCGTGCTCGGCGCGGCCGCGCTCGGGTTCGAGCCGCGCACCCCGCCGCGCCCGCACGGCCCGCTCGCCTGGGAGACCGCCGTGCGCTCCGGCGGCTGCGTCGGCCTCACGACCCGCTCGGCGTCAGCAGGCACGACGCGCGGCGTCCGGCTCGTGCGCATCGAGCCGCCCGTCACGTTCCCGATCGTGCTTCTCCGGGCGCCCGACCTCAGTCCGGTCGCCGCGGCCTTCGCCGCGCTCGATCGCGCTTCCTAGCGCCTGCGATCCTGGGGGTGTGACGCTTCGCTCGTTCGTTCGCTACTGGCTCCCGGCGATCCTGGTCGTGGCCGGCATCGCGTCGCTGTTCGTCATCGACAGCTCGGATCGCTTCGAGGCGTTCTCGATGCTCGTCGGCTCCGGCCTCAGCGTCGCGCTCCTCAACGTCCTCTTCCGGTACGGGTCCAAGGGCGACCGGGAGCGGAAGGCCGAGGACGACGCGCGCGAGTTCTACGCGCAGCACGGCCGGTGGCCGGACGAGACGCCCTAGGCGCGCCGCTCCAGCCACTTGCGCACGTCGTCGATCGGCTCGAAGCCGAACCGCTCATAGAGCGAGTGCGCGTCGTCGGTCAGCAGCACGAGCCGGGCGACGTCGCGCACGTCCGGGTGCTCGAGGATCGCGGACACGAGCGCCTTGCCGATGCCGCGGCCGCGCGCGCCGGGCACGACGAAGAGGTCGGCGATGTAGCCGAAGGTGACGCTGTCGGTGATGACGCGCGCGTGACCGACCTGGCGATCGCCATCCTCGTACGCCCCGAAGCAGAGCGAGCGGTCGATGATCCGCTCGCCCCACTCGCGCGTGCGACCGCGCGCCCAGTAGCTCTCCTCGCTCAGGAAGCGGTGGATGAGGTCGCGGTCGAGCCGCGCCGGGTCGGTCGAGATGTCCAGCACGCGCCTAGCGTGGCACGCGCCTCCGCGGCGGGCGGACGACGCGTGGCGGCGTGGGGCGCACCGGGACATGGCGATGCGGAGGAAGGATGGGGCGGCGATGCATGGTCAACTCCTAGAGACGTGGACGGGCGGGCTTGAGGCACGTCAGCGATTGACCATGCGGGGCATCTTGGCGCCGGGACGGGTCGGCGTCGATGCGGCTAGCCGTACGATCGGGCGCGCTAGTCGGCGGCGTAGGTCTCGCTGCCCATGAGGTGCACCGAGACGTACGGCACCTCGCCAACGACCCAGCTGTCGTGGCCGGGCGGGACGTAGAAGAACTCGCCCTCGCGCATGACCCGCTCGGTTCCGTCGTCCATTCTCACGGCCGCCTGGCCGGCGAGCACGAGTCCGACGTGCTCCACCTGGCAGGAGCGCTCGCCGGTCGCCGCACCGACGTGCTCCGACCACCTCCAGCCCGGCTCGTACGTGGCGCGACCCAGCGTCATGGGGCCGACGACGTAGACCTCGAAGCGCCCCTTCTCGAACGTGCGGGTCTCGGTCGGGCTGTCGAAGTCGATGAGCGTGAGGTCCATGCCCTCAGTGTGTCCCACCCGCGTGCTCGGTGACCGGCCGCGCGATGAGCCGCGAGTTCGGGACGCGCACGCGGTCCCCGTCGCGGATCCTCGAGGACCGTGCAGGTGGCCTCGATCGCCGCCATACGGCCGCGCGGGCCGCCGACCGCGATCTCCTGGCCGACGGTCGACCACCCGCCGCACAGCGCCGCGACCAAAGGCCGACGAGCAGCAGCGCGAGGGCGCCGGCGACGCGCGGAAGGGCCGCCGAGCGAGTCGCCCGCACGGTCGAGCATGGAGGCGAGGATCACCGGCGCCCCTGACGAGGCGAGCTTCTTGACGCTGTTCTCAGCCATGAGCGTCGGGGATTCGGTGGAGACCGGACTCGACTCATTCTTCGGCTTCCGACCCAAGCTGCTGCGCTTTCTGATCCCTAGGACCGAACCCACAACCACAGGAGGCATCACAGAATGGCTTCGACTCATCAGGACGTCCTCGCGCTTCGCGGCCAGGAGCTTTATGGCAGCGACGGCGAGAAGCTCGGCACGATCGAGGAGATCTACCTCGACACCGAGAGCAACGAGCCCGCGTGGGCGCTGATCACCACCGGACTGTTCGCCACCAAGCAGTCGTTCGTGCCGCTCGGCGGGATGGGTCAGCGGGGCGAGAACGCGACCGTGCCCTATGACAAGGAGACGGTCAAGGACGCCCCGAAGGTCGATCCGGACGGGCGCCTCTCCGAGCGCGAGGAGGAGGAGCTCTACCGCCACTACGGTCGTGACTACGGCACGAGCGACACCACCGGCTGGACCGGCTCCGATCGCGACGACGACGTGCGCGACCCGAACGCGGTCGGCCATGACGTCAGCGGCCCGACCACCGACGACGCGACGACGCGCTCGGAGGAGGAGCTGCACGTCGGCAAGACCGAGCGCGAGGCAGGCCGCGTGCGGCTGCGCAAGTACGTCGTCGAGGACGAGGTCACGCAGACCGTGCCCGTCCGCCGCGAGGAGGTGCGGGTCGAGCGCGAGCCGATCACCGACGCCAACGTGGGCGACGCCACGGACGGCCCGGCGATCTCCGAGGAGGAGCACGAGGTCGTGCTCCACGAGGAGGAGCCGGTGAGCGAGAAGCACGCCGTGCCCAAGGAGCGGGTCCGGCTCGACAAGGACGTCCACACCGAGGAGCGCCAGGTGTCCGACACGGTCCGCAAGGAAGCGATCGACGTCGACGACGACGCCCGCCGCTAGACCGCGCGACACGGGGGGCGGGCGTTCGCGCCCGCCCCTGTCGGCGGCGCAGCTCGATTGACCGGCTAGTGGCCCTCGCCCTCGTCGGGCGGCGCCACGGAGAGGTCGACGCTCGGCAGGGGGCGCATGCCGTCCTGGTAGCCCTCGCCGCGCACCTCGCCGGCGTAGGCCAGCAGCTCGAGCCGGCGGATCTCCTGCTCGCCCATGAGGCGCGCGGGGTCGTCGGGCGGGAGGCCATCGACCAGCCGCCGGATCCGGCTGCGGATCTGCAGCGCGAAGTGCGGCGTCGAGCTGCCCATGAGCTGCCGCACGTCGTCCACGGTGACCTGGCGGTCGCCCCGCAGGCGTTCGGGCTGCTCGGCTTGGGCCATCTCGTCAGTCGCCTCCGGTGTCGACGGGCTGGATCTCCAGCAGGGCGTCGATGCGCGACTGCACGTCCGCGGTGATGGCGGACTCGTCACCCATGAGCCAGCCGTGATTGTAAACGCCGCGCACGGGGTCCTGTTCGAAGCCCGGCTGGATGTCGAGCAGGTAGTCCTGCAGTGCCGGAGGCAGCGTCCCGGGCTCGGTGAGGAGCAGCAGCGGCCCGTACTTGCCCGACCCCGACAGCGCCGCGCCGGCCGCGGCGTCGAGCGTGCGGGAGACGTTTGCGAACACCAGCCCGTGGCCGGGGTCGACGACGTTCCAGCCGAAGCGCGGGTCCGAGTAGCGGGCGAAGGCGATCGCGTTCGTCACGGGGTCCGGGCCGGCGATCCGCCGCGCGGTCCCGAGCCGCTTGAGCTGGTTCAGCACCGTCTCCGAGATCGCGTCCTCCGGCCCGAGCACGTAGATCCGCGGGCGCTTGCCGCGCGAGGTGATCGCCGCGCGCGTTTCCGGCGGCAGCGTGTCGCGCGGCGTCCACAGCACGGGGTGGCCCGACTTGGCGGCCCAACTGGCGGCCGGCATCGCGAACTCCGGCTTGTCCGCGGGGGCCACGAGCACCGTGTCCGTCGGGTCGCCGGCGGCGGACGTCTGCAGGCGGTCGATTGCCTGGGCGAGCGACGACGGGCTGGAGCCCTTTACCTCGTTGACCTTCCGGTTGTCGGGCCGCGCGGCCTCGCCGACGCGGATCACCTGCGCGCCGTCGATCTGGTCGGCGCCTGATGGGGCGAGCTCCTCGAGCGCCTCGGCGCTGGCGGCCGGCAGCTCACCGCCGTCCGAGAACAGCAGCGGCGCCCGCAGCGGCGGCGCCATCAGCTGGGCGGCCGAGATCGCCGCGCGCCAGTCGCCCTGCTCGACGATCACGACCGCGCGCGGGCTGCTCTCGTCGGTGCGCGCGGGGTACACCGCGCGGGCGACGCCGGCCGCGTCCGCGATCGGGTCGCCGCCGCCCACGCGCGTCGTGTTCTTCGTCGCGAACACGGGGAAGCCGAGCGCCGGGGCGTCGTCGGCCTGCTCCTGGTCGCCGCTCGCGCCGAGCACGGGCTGGTCGCCGCCGCGATCGCTCCCGCCGCCGTTCGAGCTGTCCCCGCCCCCGCCGCAGCCGACGAAGACGGCCAGCAGGAGTACCCACGCCAAGTGTCGAAGCACTGGGATAAAAGCTAGCCGCTACCCTGCCGCGCCGGCCGCGTTCAAGCTCCAGGAGAGCGCTGCCGACTACCCACGAGACATAAAACGGCGGCATCGTGTACCGTGCCGCGCCAAGCCGAGCCCTCGTGTAGGAAGCGCGAGGGGCGGGGGACCCAAAGCAGTTGGGGCGAGTCACGTCCAGAGCGACGTGAGGCGCAGGCTCTTTCAGCGCCAGCCCGTCAGCTAACCCCGCAGGCCGACGAAAGAGGTTGTTGAGCTTGCTGCACCTGCGGGCGTTCGCCCTACTGATCTTTGCGTTCCTGATAGCCCCCGCCGCCGCATCGGCGCAGTCGTCGGGTGGCTCCGTCTACGTCGCGCCGCCGCCCGCCAAGGCGGGCAACCTGACCGTGCCGGGCACGAAGGCCAAGCTCCTGCCCGACGGCACGGCCGCCGCGCCGGCCAACGCGCCGCGCGCCGTCCAGGAGGCGATCTGGGCCGCGAACCGCCTGCAGAACAAGCCGTACAAGTACGGCGGCGGGCACGCCGAGGTCGAGGACTCGGGCTACGACTGCTCGGGCACCGTGTCCTACGCGCTCATCCACGCGAACCTGCTCGACTCACCGCTGCCCTCCGGCCCGTTCACGCGCTGGGGCGCGAAGGGCCGCGGCAAGTGGATCACCGTCTTCGCGCACGGCGGCCACGCCTACGCGATCATCGCGGGCCTGCGGCTCGACACGAGCGTCGGCAGCTACAGCGCCCGCCGCGCGAGCAAGCGCAAGATCGCCCGCTCCGCGTTCGAGCGCGGTCCGCGCTGGCGACCCATGCGCCGCTCCTCCCGAGGCTTCATCAAGCGCCACCCCGTCGGGCTCTAGGCGCCTTTCCAGACCGGCGAAGGCGCGGCCGCGACGCGGCCGCGCCAGCGCCGGACGGTACGCTTGCCTCCCGACGTGGACCACCCAAGGAGGAAGCCGTGCCCGGTATGGGCGGACGCATGTCCGTAGTCATCAAGTCCAAGATCAACAAGCTCCTGGACCGGGCGGAGGATCCCTCGGAGACGCTCGAGTACAGCTACCAGAAGCAAATGGAGCTGCTGCAGAACGTCAAGAAGGGCATCGCCGACGTCGTCACGTCGAAGAAGCGCCTCCAGCTCCAGCAGCAGAAGCTCGAGCAGCAGGTCGTCAAGCTCGACACCCAGGCGCGCCAGGCGCTCTCGCAGGGCCGGGAGGATCTCGCCCGCACGGCGCTCGAGCGCAAGCAGTTCGCCCAGGGCGAGCTGCAGTCGCTCGACCAGCAGGTCGCCGAGCTCGAGTCCCAGCAGGCGGGGCTGATCGAGAAGGAGCAGAAGCTGCGCTCCAAGATCGACCAGTTCCGGACCAAGAAGGAGGTCATCAAGGCGCAGTACTCAGCCGCCGAGGCCTCGGTGAAGATCTCCGAGGCGGCCAGCGGCGTGGGCGAGGAGATGGCCGACGTCGGCATGGCCATGCAGCGCGCGCTCGACAAGACGGAGGACATGCGCGCCCGTGCGGGCGCCATGGACGAGCTCGAGGCGGCCGGCGCGTTCGACGACAACCTGGCGCTCGGCTCGGGCACCGACGAGATCGACCGCGAGCTGCACCAGCTGACCTCGCAGAGCGAGGTGGACGACGACCTCGCGCGCCTGAAGGCCGAGCTCGGCTCAGGCTCGACGCCGCCCCAGCAGGAGCTCGGCTCCGGCGGCGGCGAGGAGGAGCGCCCCGCGTGATCGCCAGGATCGCGACCGAGAGCCAGTACCGGCTCGACGACGAGGCGGCGGCCCAGCTCAATGAGCTCGACAACGAGGCCGTCGGCGCCGTCGACTCGGGGGACGAGGACCGCTTCCACGAGGTGTTCGAGCAGATGCTCGACCTCGTACGGCGGGAGGGGACGCCGCTCGGCGACGACGAGCTCGAGGAGTCCGACGTGATCCTTCCGCCGCCCGACATCTCGTTCGTGGAGGCGCGCAGCGAGTTCACGGGTGAGGGCCTGATCCCGGATTAGGCCCCACCCACCCGCCCGATGACTCCATCCCGCGCGAGCGGTCTAATGGGAGTGACAGTGAACGCTGAACTCGCCATTCGCCTGCGCGGGGTGGTCAAGCGCTTCGGGGCACTGACCGCCGTCGACGGGCTCGACCTCGACGTGCCGATGGGCGCCTGCGTCGGCCTGCTGGGCCCCAACGGCGCCGGCAAGTCGACGACGATGAAGGCGCTCACCGCCCAGGTGATCGCCGACGAGGGGGAGATCGAGGTGCTCGGGCATTCGCTTCCCGACGCCTCCAAGCAGGCGCGCGCCGAGATGGGCGTCGTGCCGCAGCTCGACAACCTCGACGTCTCGCTCACCACCGAGCAGAACCTGCGTGTCTTCGCCCACCTCTACCGCGTACCGGCCGGCAGCCGGAAGGAGGCGATCGAGCGCGCGCTGAGCATCGCCAACCTCACCGAGCGCCGCGACTCGAAGGTGGACGAGCTGAGCGGCGGCATGCGGCGCCGACTGCTGATCGCCCGCGCGCTGCTGCACCGGCCGCGGCTGCTGCTGCTCGACGAGCCGACCGTCGGGCTCGACCCGCAGGTGCGCCAGGAGCTGTGGGCCCTGATCGACCGCCTGCGCTCCGAGGGCGTCTCGATCCTCATGAGCACGCACTACATCGAGGAGGCCGAGCGCCTCTGCGACCAGGTGACGATCATGTCGCACGGCAAGGCCGTCGCGGTCGGGCCGCCGCGCCGGCTGATCGCGGAGCACGCCGGGCCCGAGGCGGTCGAGGTCTACGGCTCGCCGTCCCGCTTGCGCGAGGTCGAGGAGATCGCTCGCACGCATGGGTGGCGTACGCGCCGCACCGGCACCTCGGTGTCGGTCCTGCGTGCCAACGGCGCGGCGGCGGATCTCGAGGGCGAGTTGCGCGTGACCAACCTCGAGGACGTCTTCGTCCTGCTCACGGGAGAGGAGATCAGCTGATGGGCCGCGTCGCCGCCGCCGCACCGCGCCTCCACCGCCTCGAGGTCGCCGCCGTCCGCGGCGTGATGGTCCGCGAGATCATCAACTTCTCCTCGTTCTGGCGCTCGTCGACCTTCTCGTCGACGGTCGACCCGACGATCTACCTGCTCGCCTTCGGGTTCGGCTTCGGCTCGCTGGTCAGCACGGTCGCCGGCTACGACTACATCGAGTTCGTCGGCACGGGCATCGTGGCCACCACCGTGCTCTTCTCGGGCGCGTTCCCGGCCATGTACTCGACGTTCGTCAAGTACCAGTTCCAGCGCACGTATGACGCGATCCTCGCTGCCCCGGTCGACACGGAGGAGCTCGTCACCGCCGAGGCGCTGTGGATCTCGGCGCGCACGGGGACCTACGGCTGCGTCCCGATGCTCGTCGCCATGGTCTTCGGCCTCGACCCGAGCTGGGGCATGCTGCTCGTGCCGTTCATCGCGGCGCTCGCGGGGTTCGGGTGGGCGACGTTCGGGATCTTCATCGCCGGCCGCGCGAAGTCGATCGAGAGCTTCTCGTACTGGCAGAGCGGCCTGCTGACCCCGATGTTCCTCGTCGCCGGCACCTTCTTCCCCCTCGACGGGCTGCCGCAGTGGGCCCAGACCCTGGGCCAGTTCAACCCGCTCTACCACTGCGTGGAGCTGGTCCGGCATGCCGTGTTCGGCCTC
The DNA here is from genome assembly GCA_036257565.1 of Solirubrobacteraceae bacterium. Lineage (GTDB taxonomy): Bacteria > Actinomycetota > Thermoleophilia > Solirubrobacterales > Solirubrobacteraceae > DASSUW01. The sequence continues at coordinate 10,583 of DATAFH010000063.1, forward strand.
GAGGGCTGGGTCGATGTCGGCCACGTCGCGTTCCTCGTCGGCTTCGCGCTCCTGTCGTGGCGGCTTGCGATCCGCTTCATGGAGCGCCGGCTGATCCTGTGAGCCGCCTCGCCGTCGTCCTCGCCGTCGTCGCCGCCGGCGCTGGCGTCGGCGCGGGTGCGCTCGTGCTGGCGAGCGACCACCAGGAGGCGAAGGCGGCGTTCGCGATCTTCGGCCCGGCGGTCGGCTGGGCGTTCATCGGCACCGGGCTCTACGCGTGGCGGAGGGAGCCCGAGAACCGCACGGGCAAGCTCATGGTGGCGCTCGGCTTCGCCTGGCTCGTGTCCACCCTCGAGGCCGCGAACTCGGGGCTGCTGCTCACGATCGGCATGACCGTCGGCGCCCTCTGGGGCAGCGTCTTCGTGCACCTCGGGATGAGCTTCCCGACCGGCCGGCTGCGCGACCGCATCGACCGCTGGATCGTGATCGCCGGCTACCTGGTCTTCCCGCTGTCCCCGATCCCGGCGCTGCTCTTCGCCGGCCCACAGGACCTCGACTGCCCGGACTGCCCGACCAACGTGCTGCTGATCGAGCGCAACGAGGACCTGGCGCGCATCTTCCTCGCGCTCGGCGCCGTGCTTTACGCGTCGCTGTTCGTCGTGGTCCTGTTCCGCGCGGTGCAGCATTGGTGGCGCAGCGGCCCGTTCGAGCGGCTGCAGCTCACGCCGGTCTACGCGACCGCGCTGCTCGCCTTCCTGCTCGTCACCGTGGCCAAGGCCGGGGCGGGCGAGCCCGCCTGGTGGGCCGCGTTCATCGCCGCCTGGCTCACGCCCTTCGCGTTCCTCGGCGGCCTCATGCGCGGCACGCTGTCCCACCTGGATGCCGAGCTGCGTGAGAGCCTGAAGGAGCTGCGCGCGTCCCGCGCGCGGATCGTGGAGGCGGGCGACGCCGCGCGGCGCCGGCTCGAGCGCGACCTGCACGACGGCGCCCAGTCGCGGCTCGTGGCGCTCGCCCTGCTGCTGCGCGCGGCGCGCAGGCGGGCCACCGACGACCCGCAGCTCGCCGGCCTGCTCGACCAGGCCCAGGAGGAGCTGCAGACCAGCCTCGCCGAGCTGCGCGAGCTGGCACGCGGCATCCACCCCGCGGTGCTCACCGAGCGCGGCCTCGAGCCGGCGCTGCAGTCGCTGGTGACCCGGGCGCCGGTGCCGGTGAGCGTGGAGGCGTCGGTCGGCGAACGGCTGCCGGAGCCCGTCGAGAGCGCCGCCTACTTCGTCGTGGCAGAGGCGCTGGCCAACGTCGCCAAGTACGCCCGGGCGTCGCAGGCGAGCGTCGCTGTCCGCCGGGTCAACGGCCACGTGACGGTCGACATCGCCGACGACGGCGTGGGCGGCGCCGACGCGACCTCCGGCTCAGGCCTGCGCGGCCTCGCCGACCGCGTTGCCGCGCTCGACGGCACGCTCTCGCTCGACAGCCCGTCGGGCCGCGGCACCCGCCTGACCGCGAAGATCCCGATCGGCTAGATCGGGATGCCCCAGAGCGGGAACCAGCGCTCGAGCTCCGGCTCGACCGGGAGGTCGGCGCCGATCTGGGCGCGCAGGCGCAGCTCACGCTCATTGTCGCGCTGCTGCTCGCCGCCGGAGGGGACGAACGGGTAGAACGCGCCGCGCTTGTAGTTGTAGATCCAGTACAGCGGGTGGTCCCGCTCGTCGCGGAACGCGAACACCGCCGCCAGCACGCGGTCGCCGTACCCGCCGCCCTGGAGGGCGGCGGAGACGCCGTTGACACCGACAACGAGGTCCTCGAAGTCGGGGTCGGAGAGGATCATCCAGCGGTAGCCGTGCTCGTCGTCGTGGCGGTCGAGCGTCGTGCCGGTGTCCTCGCCGGTGCCGCGCACGACCTCCTCCATGTCCTTGACGATGCCATCGAAGTCGGCCGTGGCGAGCGGCTGGAAGACGATCGCCGCCTTGCCCGAGCTCTTGAGGGAGAGCTCGAGGTCCATCTTCACGTACGCCGTGCTCATCGCGAACAGGCGGTCGGGAGCAGGCTGCTTGAGCTCGCGCTTCCCCCGCAGGACGTCGAGGAAGCCCACTAGGCGGCCGTCGAGCCCTGGAGCTGCATCTCGAGCCGCTGCAGCGCCGCGATCCGCTTCTCCAACGGCGGATGCGTGGCGAACAGCCCGGAGACCTTGCCGGACGCGGCCGGGTAGATGAAGAACGCCTGCAGCTCGCCGGCCGTCCGGAGATCCTTCTGCGGGATGCGGTGCATGCCGCTCGAGATCCGCTGGAGCGCGGAGGCGAGCGCGCTCGGCCGGCCCGTGATGATCGCTGCGCCGCGGTCGGCCGCGAACTCCCGGTAGCGCGAGAGCGCCTGCATGAGGATGAACGACACGACGTAGACCACGAGCGACACGAGCAGGAGCACCATGAAGCTCGGGTTGTCGTCGTCGTCGCCGTACGAGCCGCCGCCGCCGAAGAAGAAGCCGAACTGCACGATGTAGGCCGCGAGCGTCGCGAAGAAGCCGGCCAGCGTCATCACCATCACGTCGCGGTTGGCGACGTGGGTGAGCTCGTGCGCCATCACGCCCTCGAGCTCCGCCGGGCTGAGCAGCTCCATGATGCCGGTGGTGGCGCACACGGTCGCCTTCTTGGGCGAGCGGCCGAGCGCGAAGGCGTTCGGCATGCGCGTGTTCGCCACGGCGACCTTGGGCTTCGGCAGATCGGCCTGCACGCACAGGCGCTCGATCATCGCGTGCAGCTGCGGCGCCTCCTGCGGGCTCACCACCCGTGCGCCCATGGCGGCGAGGGCCAGCTTGTCCGAGGCGAACAGGTTCAGCAGGGCGAGGCCGCCCGCGATCACGGCCACGAGGACGCCGTTGGCGCCGGCCGCGAGAAGCGCGACGACGAGGACGACGTAGACGAGGCCGAGCAGGAACATGGTCACCGTCATGCGGATCTGCAGGCCGGTGTCCTTGCCGAAGGATGTGGGTCTAGGCATGGTTCATAAAGATGTTGGCAGACCGCCGTCCCCCTTGAGCAACAAATTAGGCGGCCGCGAACGGTGATAGATTGCGGCCCGCCGAGTCCGCGGGAGACCAGCCCGCGGAGTGGGGGACCCACGGAAGTTCTGGGGCGAATCGCGGTCTGCTGGCCGCGTAGCGCACGTTCGCGAGCCCGTCAGCTAACCCCATAGGCGTCAAAGGGGGCCAGGTTGAAGGGCTCGTCGACGACACGTGGAAAAGCCCTGCATGCTGCAGGAAACGTTGCATGCTCCATAACGCGGGGCACGGCGCTGGTAGGGCGGGGTGAGGGCGCCTAGCATGGCGCGCCGCATGGCTCGACGACTCGGCCTCCTGTTCGTGGCGGCGGCGCTGCCGCTCGTCCTGTGGACGGTGCTCCCGCTGGGGTCCGGTGCGCAGTCGAGCGGCGAGCTGCAGCAGCGGATCGAACGCAAGCGCTCGCAGATCGAGCAACACCGCGGCCGTGAGCGCGTGCTCACGACGGACATCAGCGCGATCAGCCGCCGGATCGGCGCCCTGCAGAGCGACATCACGGTGCTGCAGACCAAGCAGGTGCGCCTCGAGACCAATCTCGCCGCCAAGCGCGAGGAGCTCGCCCGCATCCAGGAGGAGCTGCGGCGCACGCGCCTGCGGCTGGCGCAGCTGCGCGCGCGGCTGGCCGAGGCCAAGGTCGCGCTCGCGAACCGGCTCGTCGAGCTCTACAAGGCCGACAAGCCCGACGTCGTGACGGTCGTGCTGGAGGCCGACGGGTTCGCTGACCTGCTCGAACGCACGGAGTTCATGCAGCGGGTCTCCTCGCAGGACGCCCGGATCATCGAGCGCGTGCGCGAGGCGAAGGCGGAGGCGACGGCCACCGCCAACCGCCTCGACCGCCTCGAGCAGCGCGCCGAGGAGGTGGCGGCGGCGATCGAGGCCGAGGTCGACGAGGTGGTCGCGGTCAAGGGCCAGCTCGTCAGCCGGCGCGACTCCTACGCGTCCGTGCGCGCGGACAAGGCCTCGATGCTGGCCAGCACGCGCTCGTCGCGGGCCGAGCTCGAGGACCACGTTCACGCGCTCGAGCGCGAGCAGGCGGCGGTGCTGGCGCGGCTGCGCGGGTCGAGCGGCGGCGTGGTCGGCCCGGTCCGCCAGGGCTCGGGCACGTTCATCTGGCCGGTCAACGGCCCGGTCTCCTCGGGCTTCGGCATGCGTTGGGGGCGCCTGCACGCCGGCGTCGACATCCCGGTCCCGGTCGGGACCGGCATCCGGGCCGCCGCGGGCGGCCGGGTGGCGATCGCCGGCTGGGTCGGCGGCTACGGCAACTACACGTGCGTCCAGCACAGCGGCGGCCTGTCGACCTGCTACGGCCACCAGTCCTCGATCGGCGTGTCCGTCGGGCAGTCGGTGAGCCAGGGCCAGGTCATCGGCGCGTCGGGCAACACGGGCAACAGCACCGGGCCGCACCTGCACTTCGAGGTGCGCGTCAACGGCTCGCCGGTCGACCCTCTCGGCTACCTTTGATCAGGAGAACGAGTGCAGCTCACTCGCACTCGCAAGCTCGCGCGAGCGCCTTGATTACCTGATGCAGCCCGAACTCGAGATCGGCCCCATCACGCTGCAGACCTTCGGGCTCATGATGGGCCTGGGGTTCGTGGCCGCGGGCATCCTCGCGGGGCGCTACCTGAAGGAGCTCGGCAAGCCCGTCGACTGGGCGTACGAGATGGTGTTCGCGGCGCTCGTGGGCGGCCTGGTCGGCGCGCGGCTGTGGTGGGTCGGGGAGAACTGGTCGGAGGCGAAGGACGATCTGCTCGGCAGCCTCTTCTCGGGCTCCGGCCTGGTCTGGTACGGCGGCGCGCTCGGTGGCGCGGTGGCCGTGCTCCTCTGGGCCTGGCGGCGCAACTTCCTGTCGCGGCAGCTGCTCGACGTGGCGGCGCCGGGGCTCGCCGTGGGCTACGCGTTCGGGCGCGTCGGCTGCCAGCTGGCCGGTGACGGCGACTACGGCATCCCGTGGAACGGGCCGTGGGCGATGTCGTATCCCGACGGCACCGTGCCCACGACCGAGGAGGTCCACCCGACCCCGGTCTACGAGTCGCTGACGATGTTCCTCGTCGCCGCGCTGCTGTGGCGCTGGCGCCACCGGTGGCGGCCGGGCACGCTGTTCGCCGTCTACCTGATCCTGGCGGGGCTGGAGCGCTTCCTCGTCGAGTTCATCAGGCGCAACGAGGAGGTGCTGTTCGGCCTCACGCAGCCGCAGCTTTTCTCGATCCTCATGATCGCCGGGGGCGCGGCCTTCCTGGCGTACCTGCGCCGCGAGTCCGGCGCCCGGGCGCCCGCCCGCGCCGCCAGCTCGCGCGCGTAACGCATAGCCTGCGCGGCCGTGTATCCCGAGGACTCCTCCGTCGATGGCGGCGCGCTGCGCATCGGGGGCTGCGATGCGGCCGATCTCGCCCGCGAGTTCGGGACGCCGGCCTACGTGGTCGCGGAGAACGATCTCCGCGCGCGGGCCCGGGAGTTCGTGGAGGCGTTTGGGCGGCAGCACCCGGGTCCGGGCGAGGTCGTGTACGCGTCGAAGGCGTTCCCGTGCACGGCGGTGCTGCGGGTGTTCGCCGAGGAGGGGCTGGGGTGCGACGTCGCGTCGGGCGGCGAGCTGCACCTCGCGCTGCGGGCGGGGTTCGCTCCCGAGCGGCTGTACCTGCACGGCAACGCCAAGTCCGACGCCGAGCTGGCGATGGCGCTCGAGCATGGCGTCGGCACGGTCGTGCTCGACAACGAGCAGGAGGCCGACCGGCTGCTCGCGCTGGGCGGCGGGCCGAGGCTGCTCGCGCGCGTCACGCCGGGGGTCGACGCCGACACGCACGAGCACATCCTCACGGGGCAGGCCGGCTCGAAGTTCGGGATGCCCCCCGAGGTGGCGCGGGAGCTCGCGGAGCGGGTCGACCTGGCGGGGCTGCACATGCACATCGGCTCCCAGATCCGCTCGCTCGATCCCTACCGCCGGGCGGTGGCCGCGCTCGCGCGGGTCGGCGACTTCGACGTCTACGACCTCGGCGGCGGGCTCGGGGTGCCGTACGTGCCGGGCGACGAGGCGGTCGAGCCGGCGGCGTGGGTCGAGGGCATGGTCGCCGCCGCACACGCTGAGCTGGGCTCCGGCAAGGAGCTCGTGCTCGAGCCGGGGCGCGCGCTCGTGGCGGGCGCCGGGGTCACGCTCTACCGCGTCGAGTCGGTCAAGCCGGGGCTGGCCGGCGAGCGGATCGTCGCGGTCGACGGCGGGATGTCCGACAATCTGCGGCCGATGCTCTACGGCGCCGCCTACCACGTCGACGTCGCGGGGCGCCTCGGGCAGCCCGGCGTGACCTGCACGGTGGTGGGCAAGCATTGCGAGTCCGGGGACGTGCTGGCGCGGGACGTCTCGCTCCCCGACCCACGCCCCGGCGACGTGCTCGTGACGCCCGTCACCGGCGCCTACGGGCATGCGATGGCCAACAACTACAACGGCGTCCCCCGCCCGCCCGTCATCTTCTGTGCGGACGGTGACGCGCGGGTGGTCGTCCGCCGTGAGACCTACGAGGACCTTCATGGCCGAGACCTTTAGCGTCGGACTGCTCGGCCACGGCACCGTCGGCTCGGCCTTTGCCCAGATGGTGGCCGAGCGCGCCGACGCGATCGTGCCGGTCACCGGGATGCGGCCCGAGATCAGCGGCATCCTCACGCGCTCTCAGGGCTCGTTCGAGGACATCCTGGAGCGGTCGGACCTGATCGTCGAGCTGATGGGGGGCATTGAGCCCGCGCGCGAGTACGTCCTCGCCGCCATGCGCGCCGGGAAGCACGTCGTCTCCGCCAACAAGCTGCTGCTCTCCCAGCACGGCGAGGAGCTGTGGGCCTGCGCGCGCGAGAACGAGGTGCAGCTGCGGTTCGAGGGGGCGGTGGCCGGGGTCGTCCCGGTGATCCGGGTGCTCCAGGAGTCGCTGGCCGCGTCGCGCGTGGAGCGCATCCACGGCATCGTCAACGGCACCACGAACTACATCCTGACCGAGATGGAGCGCTCCGGGCTCTCGTACACCGAGGCCCTCGGGCAGGCCCAGACGCTCGGCTATGCGGAGGCGGATCCGACCGACGACGTCACGGGCCGGGATGCGGCCGCCAAGATGGCGATCCTCGCCCGGCTCGCGTTCTCGACGCCGGTGCACCTCGACCAGGTCGTCTACGAGGGAATCGAGCACCTCACGGGCGAGGACATCGAGTACGCCAAGGACCTCGGGCTGGGACTGAAGCTGATCGGGACGGCCGAGCGGGTGGACGACGGCATCAGCGTGCGCGTCCATCCCGCGTTCCTGTACGCGGGCCACCCGCTCGCCTCCGTGCACGGGCCGTTCAACGCGGTGACCGTCGAGTCGGAGGCGATCACCGAGGTCACCCTGTCGGGGCCGGGCGCCGGCGGGCCGCAGACGGCGACCGCGGTGCTGGGCGACCTTGTGTCGGCCATGATCCCGCCCGCATCGACACCGGAGACGACCGAGTCGCTGGCGGTGGTGAACGACGTGGAGTCCGCGTTCTACCTGCACATGGAGGTCGCCGACCGCCCGGGCGTGCTGGCCCAGATCGCTGAACTGCTCGGCATGCAGGGCGCCTCGATCCGGTCGGTGGTCCAGAAGGGACTGGGCGACAACGCGCGGCTGGTGCTCATCCTCCACCCGCTGCTCGAGTCGCGCTTCTACGCCGCCGTGCGGCTGATCGGCCAGCTCGACTTCATCCGCTCCGCTCCGCGCGCGATCCGCGTGATCGATGAGGAGTTCACCTAGCCCCGGGGTCATCGAGCGCTGGCGCGAGCGGCTGCCGTTCGCGCCCGGCGATCCCGTGGTCTCGCTCGCCGAGGGGTCCACGCCGCTGGTGCTGGCCGAGCGGGTGTCCGAGCGGGCGGGCTGTGAGGTATGGCTCAAGCTCGAGGGGACGAACCCGAGCGGCTCGTTCAAGGACCGGGGGATGACCTGCGCGGTGTCGGCGGCCGTGCGCGACGGCGCCGAGGCGGTGATCTGCGCCTCGACCGGCAACACGGCGGCGAGCGCGGCGGCCTACGCGGCGCGGGCGGGGCTCACCGGGGCGGTGATCGTCCCCGAGGGCAAGATCGCCACCGGGAAGCTGGCGCAGGCGCTGATGCACGGGGCGCGCGTGATCGCGCTGCGGGGCAACTTCGACGAGGCGCTCGCCCTCGTGCGGTCGCTCGTGGAGCGTCACCCGATCGCGCTCGTAAACTCGGTCAACCCGCTCCGGCTCGAGGGGCAGAAGACGGCGGCGCTGGAGATCGCGGACGAGCTCGGCCCGATCGACGCCCTGGCGATTCCAGTCGGGAACGCGGGGAACATCACCGCGTACTGGAAGGGCTTCGTCGAGGTGGGGGAGCGCCCGATGATGCTCGGCTTCCAGGCCGAGGGCGCGGCGCCGCTCGTGCGCGGGGAGCCGGTGGCGGCGCCGGAGACGGTGGCGAGTGCGATCCGCATCGGCAACCCGGCCCGCTGGGAGGAGGCGATGAACGCGATGGCCTCGTCGCACGGCGCCGTGCGCGCGGTGTCCGACGAGCAGATCCTCGACGCCTACCGGTTCCTCGCCGCTCACGAGGGCGTGTTCTGCGAGCCGGCCTCGGCGACCAGCGTCGCCGGACTGCTGGCCCACGGCGCCGAAGGGGCCGAGCGGGTCGTGTGCGTGCTCACGGGCCACGGCCTCAAGGACCCCCAGACCGCGCTCGCCCGAGCCGGCTCCGTGGTCCCGTGCGAGCCGGACCTCGCGGCCGTCGAGCGCGCCGTGCTGGGGTGATGAGCAGCGCGGTCCGCGTGCGCGTGCCGGCCTCCTCGGCGAACCTCGGCCCGGGGTTCGATGTGCTGGCGGCGGCGCTGGGACTGCACATGGAGGTCGAGGTGCGCGAGACGGGGCGCTTCCGCGTTCACACGCAGCTCGCGATCGCGCGGGACCGGCGCAACCTCTGCGTGCGCGGGTTCGCGACGCTGCGGCCGCCGGACGGTGTGGAGTTCACGATCCGGTCGCAGATCCCGCTCTCAGGCGGGCTGGGGACGAGCGCGGCGGCGTACGTAGCAGGCCTGCTGGCGGCCGACCGGCTGAACGGCGGCGGCGCGGACGTGCTCGCCGAGGCCGTGCGGCTCGAGGGCCACCCCGACAACGTCGCCGCGGCGCTGCTCGGCGGCTTCGTGGTCTGCACCGGCGCGCGGGCGACCCGGCTCGACCCTCCGGCGGGCCTCAAGTCGGTGCTCGTGGTCCCCGACCGGGCGGTCCGCACCGCGAAGGCGCGAGCGGCGCTGCCCGCGGCGGTGCCGATGGCCGACGCGGTGTTCAACGTCGGCCGCGCGAGCCTGCTCGTCCTCGGCCTCGCCCGCGGCGACTTCGACCTCGTCGCCCGCGGGCTCGACGACCGGCTCCACCAGCCGCGCCGCGAGCCGCTCTACCCGCGGTCGATGGCTCTCGTGCGCAGCGCCCGCGAGCTCGGGGCGCTCGGCGCCACGATCTCGGGGGCGGGTCCGGCCGTGCTCGTGTGGGTGCGGTCGGGGGAGGCTGCTGCGGTTGCCCGGCGGCTGGAGGGTGTTGCCGCGGGATGGGCGCGGGTGATGCGCCTGCCGTTTGACGCGGGTGGTGCCGTCATCGTTTGAACGGCGGCTGGGTAGGGAGGCGGCAGGGTCGGGGAGTTTCGTGCAATTCGGGGATCGCCCGATCGCCCGTTTGCACTTTTCTCTCCTAGACGGGGAGAAAGGTGCATCTCGGTGTTGGGCGGCGCGCCGACATGCACGATGTTCCCGAGCGCGGCCGGCTCCCTCACCCTCCCTACCCAGCCGCCGTTGACGTTCGCTCAGGCGGCGACCACAACCGGAGCCCCCAGCGGCACGGCCCGCATCAACGCCCGAATGTCCCGCTCCCGCGCCCGCATGCATCCGAGCGACACAGGCCGCCCCACCGTCACCGGGTTCGGCGTGCCGTGAACCGCGAGCCGGTCGCCTCCCGGCCAGCCGGGCAGCAGCTCCGTCTGGTGGCCGGACAGGGCCACGGCGCAGCAGCCGTACGGCGAGTCGGGTCGCTGCGCGTGCAGCCGGTCGGTGACCGCGAAGCGGCCGATGGGCGTCGGCGTTCCGGGGCGGCCGACGGCGACCGGGAAGCGCAGCAGCACTCGGTGGCCCCGTCGCAGCGTCAGCTGCCGCCGCGACCGGTCGACGCGCACCCACACGTCCGTGGCGCCCAGCCGGGCGGCCGAAGCCCGGAGCCACGCGTGCCGGCCGTTGCGACGCTCGGCCGCGATCACGCGCAGCCACGGGCCGCGCCGCCCCGTGACGGCCAGCACGCGGCGCGACCCGAACTCCGTCCGCCGCCCGATCCGCGCCACGACCCGCCCGCCGGGCGAGACCCGCAGCGCCGCCCGCCGCACCACCCGCGCGGTGAGGAAGCGACCGCGCGGCGCCCGGTCGCCCTCCTCGACGACCGCGAAGTGGTCGCTCCCGCCCGCCGGCGCCGGTGGCGCAGCCGTCTCGCCGCAACCCACAAGCGCGACGCCCAGGGCAGCGGCAGCGGCGAGCGACCGCATCGCTCAGCTCGCGAGCAGCGGCTTCAGCGCCCGGCGGGCGTCGCGGAGCCCGATGCGGCTGAGGACCTCGTCCGCCAGCGCCAGGTAGTCGGCGCCCAGGTCGGGCCGGTGGTCGAGGATCGAGAGGCCCTTCTCCGCCGACTCCGCGTAGGCGATCGAGGAGCGGATGACGGTCTTGAACACCTTGTCGCCGAAGTGCTCGGAGAGCTGGTCGTAGGCCTCGCGCGAGTGGATCGTCCGCATGTCGGCGATGTTCATGACCACCCCGAGCCACTCGAGATCGGGGTTGTAGAACTCCTTCGCCTGCTCGATCACGTCCAGCGCGCCCTGCACGCCCTGCAGCGCGAAGTACTGCGCCTCCGAGGAGATGAGCGCCCAGTCGGACGCCACGAGCCCGTTGATGGTCAGCAGCCCGAGCGCCGGCGGGCAGTCGATCAGCACGACGTCGTGCTGCTTGCGGGCGTCCTTCAAGGCCTTCCGCAGCACGAGCTCGCGGCCCATCTTGCCGGACATCGAGCGCTCCACCTCAGCGAGGATCGGCGTCGCCGGCACGATCCCGTCGTGAACGGCGGCCCGTGCCTTGGCGTCGCCGGCCAGCACGTCGGCGATCGTGGGCGTGGCGTCCGGCGGGACGTCGAAGTAGTCCGACAGGTTGCCCTGCGGGTCGAGGTCGATGGTGAGGACGTCGAGGCCCACGCGCCGCAGCACGTCGGCCAGAGTCCGCACCGTGGTCGTCTTTCCTGTGCCGCCCTTGAGCGACAGCACCGCGATGGTCTCGGCCATTGAGGCCGCCACGATACCGTCCGCGCGGGAGCCGGACCGCTACTCGGCGGTGACCGCGGGGGCGGGCGCGACGGGCGCCTCGGCGGCCGTCGTGTCCATGAAGAACAGCGTGTGGCGGCCGATCACGATCTCGTCGCCGTCGGTCAGCGGGCTCCACTCCACGCGCCGGCCGTTGACGAAGATGCCGTTCAGCGACCGGTCGTCGAGCACCCGCACCCCGTCCGTCTGGCTGACGACCAGAGCGTGGCGTCGGGAGACCGTTGCGTCGTCGAACCGGACGTCCGCGGCGAGCGACCGGCCGATCCGCGTCCACTCGCGCGACACGGCCACGACCACGTGGCGGCCGCTCTCCTCGTAGGCGAGGTACTTGCCGGGCTCCGGCACCCCGGCGCGCGCGTCCTCGACCCACGACGGGCGCTCGCGGCGCGCAGGCTCGGCGGCTACCGGCATGGCGCCCTCGCCGCCCACTGGCAGGGTTCCGGTGTTCTGCGGGTCGGGAGTGCGCTCGTCCATCGTCGCCTTTCCGATCATAGGGTCCGGGTCAATGGAGGGTTCGGTGTGTCCGCGGCGAAACGAGATCGGACCATGCTGGCTCTCACGCGCCATCGCCAGCCGCTCATGGAGATCTCCCTCCTCCGGCACAGCGTGGGCGCCCTCGGGGCCCGCCGGCACGGCTGCGTGCACTGCCATCGTACTCCGCTGGTCGGTGAGCTGGTCCACATGTACGGTGAGCGCCTCGTCTGCGAGCTCTGCCGCTCGCGCCACCGCGAGGCGCCGGCGCGCACCGAGGTCGTGCGCTCCCCCGAGCACGAGCGCGCCGTGCGCTCGCGCCCGCGCGCGGCCTGAGCGGCCATTATGCTTCCGGCCGCCGTGGATCCCGTGACCGCCAGCGTCTCGATCGACCGCCCGCGCGAGGAGGTCTTCGCGTACCTGGTGGACGTCGCCAACCACTCCGAGTTCAGCGACCACTACCTCAACCACTTCCGGCTCACCCGGCTCGAGTCGGTCGGCCAGGGAGCGGGGGCGCGGTTCAAGATCGATGCGCCGCTCAATCGCTTCAGCTGGTCGGACATGACGTTCGTGACCGTCGAGCCACCGCACCGGATCGTCGCGCTCGGCCGCGGTGGCAAGTTCAACCGCATCAAGACCACGACGATCTGGACGCTCGACCGCGCGCCCGGCGGCGGCACCGACGTCGAGTACATGATCGAGACCGAGCCCTTGCTGCGGAGCGACCGGCTCGTGGAGGCGCTGACCGGCCAGCGCGGCTGGTTCAAGCGCAACGTCCGGAAGGCGCTGCGCCGGCTCCAGGCGATCCTCGAGGAGAACGAGGATCGCGGCGCGCGGGCGACCGTGGCGGGGGTCTAGACTCCGGCCGATGCGCGTCCTGCTGGTCCTCGCCCTCGTGTCGCTCGTCGCCGTGGGATGCGGCCGCGGGGAGGGCGTCAAGACCACGGCGGAGACCGAGGGCCTGTACCTCGACATCAACGGACTCAAGTACCAGGTCCAGCTGTCCCGCTACATGAACCCGGCCGACGTCGAGGACCGCGAGTACTTCATCGGGCTGCCGGAGACCACGCCGCAGCCGGCCGCCGACGAGACGTGGTTCGGCGTCTGGGTGCGGGTGGAGAACACGTCGGAGGACGAGACCCGCCCCTCGGCCACGCGCTGGGAGATCCATGACACGCAGGACAACGTCTACCGGCCGATCCCGATCAACCCGGAGGACAACCCGTTCGTCTACGAGCCGGTCGACGTCCCGCCCAAGACCGTGATCCCGCTGCCCAGCAACGCCGCCGGCCAGGGACCGATCCAGGGCTCGCTGCTGCTCTTCAAGATCCGGACCGACTCGCTCCAGAACCGCCCCCTCGAGCTGCGCTTCAGCAACGGTGGCAGCTCGCAGGAGGGCACGTACGACCTCGACGTCTAGAGCGCGGCTGAGATCACCTGCGCGGCAGCGGGAGCGGCGACCTCGCCGCCCGCGCCCTGGGCGATCAGCAGGACGCAGACCGCGATCCTGGGGCGGCCGGCCGGGGCGTAGGCGGTGAACCAGGCGTCGGTGTCGGTGACGTCGGCGACCGCGGGCGCCTGGGACGGATCCTCGGGCACCGGGTCCTCGCTGACCGTCGAGCGCAGCTCGGCGGTGCCGGTCTTGCCCGCGACATTGACGCCATCGATCGCGGCCCCAACGCCGGTGCCGCCGGTGACGACGGCGCGCATGCCGCGGCCGATGAAGCGGGCCACGTCGGGCGGCGTCGCCTGCCGTGACGAGGTGCGCTCCCCTCGCAGCAGGGTGGGCTCCACGAGCCGGCCGCGCTCGCCGATCGCCGCGCCCACGAGCGCCATCTGCAGCGGGGTCGTGAGGACCTTGCCCTGCCCGATCGCCGTCGAGCCGACCGCCAGGTCGTCGCCGATCTCGCCCGCCGCCGGGATCGTCGAGCGGGCCGCGCCCAGCAGCCGCGGGTCCTTGTTGAAGCCGAAGCGCTCCGCCGCCTGGACGAGCCGCTCGGCGCCCAGCTCGGCGCCCATGGGCGCGAAGACGGAGTTGCACGAGTGCGCGAACGAGTTGATGAGCGAGCCGCCGCACGACTCGCCGTTGGCGTTCTCGAGCTCCACGCCCTCGAGCGTCGCCGCGGTCTGCACCGGGAAGGACTCGGAGCGCTTGACCGTCCCGGCCTCGAGGGCCCCCGCGAGCGTGATGATCTTGAACACCGAGCCGGGCGGCTGGGGCGCCGAGAAGGCGACGCCGGCGAGCGCCAGCACCTCGCCCGTGCTCGGCCGCACGGCGGCGATCCCGCCGTAGCGGCCGGCGAGCGCCTCGACCGCGGCGCGCTGGACGTCGGGGGCGATCGTGCTCCGCACGTTGGTGCCGGGCCGCGGCGAGCTCGAGGCCAGGATCCGCGTGCCCGCAAGCAGCTCGCCGCCCGGGGTGCCGGCGAGCTGGCGGTCGAACTCGCGCTCGAGCCCCGTGAGCCCCACCGGCGTGTCCGCCGGGATGCCGAGGGTGCGCAGCTCCGCCACCCGCTCCGGCGGCGCCGGGCCGACCCGGCCGGCGATCTCCGACGCGAGCGGGTCGAGGTCGGAGAGCCGCTCCTCGCCCTTGGCGATCGGCGTGCCGTCCCGGGCCTGGATCGTGGCGCGCTCGGGCATCCGCGTGGCCCGGGTCAGCTCCTCGCCTGCGCGCACGCCCGGGAACGTCAGGTGCGGCCCCCAGGCCACGGTCGGCTCGCCGTCCTCGCCCTCGACGATCGGCAGCGTGACGCTCTGGCGCAGATCGCCGAACACCCGCGTGCGCACGGACACGGGGACCTCGACCGCGTTGTCGCGCGCGTCGCGCGTGCCGTCGATGCGCAGGGCGGTGACGGTGGCCGTCGCCCGCGCTCGGCGGTAGCTGCGCGCGAACCGCCGCAGGGGCGTCTCCTGCCGGGCCCCGGGAGAGAGCATCGCGTACATCTCCGCGTAGTCCTCACGCTCCCAGGCGTCGGCGAACGTCGTCGCCAGCCGGCGCTCCTCGGGCTCGTGCAGGCTCGCGGCCACCAGCCCGCCGGCGAACGCGCCGCCCGCGAGGACGAGCAGCGGCACAAGCCGCCGCATCCGAACACGCTGCTGGGGCGAGGGGGCGCGGGTCGAGACCATCCCGAGAGGTGGAGGGTAGGAGGGTGAGTACGCTCGGGTCAGGTGACAGGGATCGACTGGGTGATCCTCGGCGCGGTGGCGCTCCTCGCGATCTTCGGCTGGGCGCAGGGCTTCATCGCCGGAGCCCTCGCTCTCCTGGGCTTCGCCGCGGGCGCGTGGCTGGCCACCCGGCTGGCCCCGGTCGTGCTCCCCGAGGGCGATGAGTCACAGTGGGCGCCGGCCTTCGCGCTGGCGGGGGCGATCGTCGCCGGCGGCATGCTGGCGGCGGGCTTCGAAGGGCTGGGCTCGCGGCTCCGGCGGCGGTTCGCGTCGCCGGCCTTTGCGGCCGTCGACGGGGCGCTGGGTGCGGTACTCACGGCCTGCGTCGGCCTGCTGATCGCGTGGGTGCTCGGCGCGCTGGCGCTGCAGTCGGCGCCCGACATCCGGCGCGACGTGCAGCGCTCGGCGATCCTGCGCCAGCTCAACGCCGTGCTGCCGCCCACCGGGCCCCTGCTCAACACGCTGCGGGCGCTGGACCCGTTCCCGCGCATCGACGGTCCCGAGGCGCGTGTGCCGGCGCCGCGGCAGGGGATCACACGGGACCCCGAGGTCACCGCCGCACGCCCGAGTGTCGTGAAGATCCTCGGCACCGCCTGCGGCGTGGGCGTCGAGGGCTCGGGCTGGGTCGCCCGGCCGGGGGTGGTGGTGACGAACGCCCACGTCGTGGCCGGCCAGGACGACACGCGGATCCTGCCGGGCGGGCGCGAGCCCGGCCTCGACGCGCAGGCCATCCACTTCGACCCGCGCAACGACCTCGCGGTGCTGCGCGTACCGGGGCTCGGCGCCTCCGCGCTCGACATCGCCTCCGACCCGCCGGCCGGCACGTCGGCGGCGATCCTCGGCTTCCCGCTCAACGGGCCCTACGACGTGCGGGCGGGGCGGCTCGGACAGACGCGCGAGGTCGTCAGCCAGGACGCCTACGGGCGCGGGCCGGTGCGCCGGCGCATCGTCGCCCTGCGCGGCGCGGTGCGCTCGGGCAACTCGGGCGGCCCGATGGTCGACGGCCAGGGTCGGGTGGTGGCGACGATCTTCGCCGCCACCACGAGCGGGCCGCGCGGCGGCTACGGCGTTCCGAACGCGGTGGTGCGTTTCGCGCTCGCGGGCGCGCGCGAGCCGGTCTCCACAGGCCCGTGCGGGGGGTGAGCTACCCTCGGCGGTTCGTATGGGGAAGACACTTGTCATCGCCGAGAAGCCGTCCGTGGGGCGCGACCTCACTCGCACGCTCCCGGGCCAGTTCACCAAGCACGAGGGCTACCTCGAGTCCGACAGCCACGTGGTGAGCTGGGCGGTCGGCCACCTCGTGCAGCTCGCCGAGCCCGACGAGTACGACCCCAAGTACAAGAAGTGGCGGATGGCCGACCTGCCGATCGTGCCGGACGAGTTCAAGCTCGTCGTGCGGGACGAGCGCTCCCGCAAGCAGTTCACCGTGCTCTCGAAGCTCATGCGGCGCAACGACGTGGACGCCATCGTCAACGCCTGCGACGCCGGGCGCGAGGGCGAGCTGATCTTCGCCTGGACGTACGAGAAGGCGAACGCCGACAAGCCCGTGCGGCGGCTGTGGCTGTCGTCGATGACCACGGCAGCGATCAAGCAGGCGTTCCAGGGGTTGCGGCCGGCCGAGGAGTTCTCGCGGCTGGAGGAGGCCGCCCGGTCGCGCTCGGAGGCCGACTGGATCGTGGGCATGAACTCCACGCGCGCGGCGACGATCCGGCTTCGTTCCTCGTTCGACGGGGCGGTGTCGCTGGGGCGCGTGCAGACGCCGACCCTGGCGATCCTCGCGCGCCGGGAGGAGGAGATCCGCGCCTTCAAGCCCGAGCCGTACTGGCTCGTCGACGCGGACTTCGAGCCTGTCGGCGGCGAGGCGGGACGGCGCTACCAGGGCCGCTTCCACGCGGGTGCGAACCCGCGGCTGCCGTCGGCCGAGGAGGCATCGGCGATCGTCACGGCGGTCCGCGACCAGCCGGGCGAGATCACGAAGCTCGACAAGTCGACGAAGAAGGAGCGGCCGCCGCTCCTGTACGACCTGACCTCGCTGCAGCGGGACGCCAACACCCGCTACGGCTTCTCAGCCCGGCGCACGCTGGCGGCCGCCCAGCGCCTGTACGAGGAGCACAAGGCGCTCACCTACCCGCGCACCAACTCACGCTTCCTGCCCAGCGACATGATCGGCGAGCTGAAGGGCATCGCCCGGCTCGTGGGCTCCCACCGCGAGTACGCGAAGGCCGCGTCGTACGTGACGGGGCTCGACCTGCTGCCGCTGGGCCGGGTGGTCAGCGACGCCAAGGTCACCGACCACCACGCGATCATCCCGACGAACTCGGACCACCGGCTCGACAAGATGAGCGACGACGACCGGCGGATCTACGACATGGTCGCCCGCCGGTTCCTGGCCGTGTTCCACCCCGAGGCGGTGTTCGAGAACACGCGGCTCGAGACAACCGTGGCCTCGTACGTGTTCCGCACCCGCGGCCGCTTGCTCGTGGTGCCGGGCTGGCGTGGCGTCTACGGCGAGGAGACGGCGGAGGAGCGCTCTGCGGCGGACGACGACGAGGGCGCGAACCAGCTCCTGCCGCGGCTGGAGCAGGGCGAGGACGTGCGGACCCTCGACGTCGAGGCCGCCGAGAAGGAGACCAAGCCGCCGCGGCGGTACTCGGACGCGTCGCTGCTCGGGGCCATGGAGACGGCCGGCAAGCTCGTCGACGACGAGGAGCTGCGCGAGGCGATGAAGGACTCCGGGATCGGCACCCCCGCCACGCGTGCGGCGATCATCGAGCGGCTGATCGACGTCGGGTACGTCGAGCGCGAGGCGCGCGCGCTGGTGTGCACCGAGAAGGGCGTCAACGTGGTGCGCTTCCTCGGCGAGCACGCGCTGACCTCGCCCTCCTTGACCGGCGACTGGGAGCATCGCCTGGCCCGGATCGAGGAGGGCGCCGAGTCGCGCGCGGGGTTCATGGGGGACATCGCCGCGTTCGCGCGTGAGACGGTCGCCGTGTTGGACGAGAAGCTCAAGGAGGTCCGCATCCCGCGGGCGAACCTCGGGCCGTGCCCGGTCTGCGGGCGCGACATCGTCGAGAACCGCAAGGGCTTCTCGTGCTGGTCGCGTGAGGATCCCGGGTGCGGGTTCGTGATCTGGAAGTCCAAGGCCGGCAAGAACCTTCCCGCCGCCGTCGCCCGCGAGCTGATCTCGACCGCGCGGACCGCCAAGCCCGTCGCGGGCTTCAAGGGCCGCTCAGGCCGCTCCTTCAGGGCGCGACTGGCCCTGATGCAGACCGAGGACGGCAAGTGGCGGGTCGAGTTCGACGAGCCGTGGGCGCGCGAGGGCGCCAAGCCGCCCGCGGAGCCGGGCGACGCCGGCGACGGCGCAGACGCAGCCGCGTCCCCAGCCCAGGCCGCCTGACGGCGACAGCGTAAGCCCGGCCTGTTACCTAGGGCCGGGCGGACCGCTGCGGTCTGGCTCGGCCCGGCGGACCGCCGCGGTCTGGCTCGGCCGGGCGGAGGGCTGCGGTCTGGCTCGACCGGGCGGAGCGCCGCGGTCTGGCTGGACCGGGCGGAGCGCCGCGGTTCGCGGACGTCCCGCGGACAACGCGCGGGTGGACGTTCCGGCGGAAACGCGCGGGTGGACGTTCCCGCGGGAACGCCCGGGCTGCCTAGGCGGACGGCTCGATCTCGCGGGGGGCGGCGTCGCCCTCGGTCGCGCCGTCGCGGAGCTGGCGCTGCGGCGGCTGGCCGGTGAGCGCGCGCCAGAAGGCGACGCAGCCGGCGGCCAGCGAGGCGAGCAGCTCCGCGAACGGACCCGCGGGGCGCTCCTCGCTCACGACGGCCTGGATCTCGGGGACGCCGGCGCCGCTGTCCTGCGTCCAGGCGACGAACAGCTCCTCGCTGCCGACGATGTCTGCAAGGTTCGCGGCCAGCACGAGATCGGCGTCCGTATGGTCCATCGGCAGATGAAGGTGCGGCATCTCGGCACTCCCCAGGGTGCGTTGGCTTCCGATCCGAGTAAACGGCTTCCAGCGTGCCAACTTGAGGCGCCGCGCGCCGCTGTACATCCGTCCAGTCGGCGGCCGAAGGTCCGAAATCTGAAACGTCCCACCCGCCGCAGCGGGGGCCTCCCGAACCCGTCCTGCCGGTCCGGGGCCTCCCTCGAACCGTCCTGCCGCCCGGGGACTCCCTCGAACGAACCGTTCTCTCCGCCACCGCGGATCTCTTCCCCTCGAGGGCGGCCCGCTGAGTCACTCCGCCGGCCAACCCCGCGGATCCCGGCGCGCTCCAGGGCGGCCCGCTCCTCACCCCTCCGGTGAACCTGTCCGGTGGGCGCGCGACCCTGAGGGGCCGTGGCTCTCACCCTGATCACCGGTCCGGCGAACGCCGCCAAGGCGGGCGCCGTGCTCGAGCGCTTTCGCGCCGCACTTCCGCGCGAGCCGGTCCTCGTGGTGCCGATGCCCGCCGACGCCGAGCACTACGGCCGCGAGCTGGCCGCCGAGGGGATCGTGATCGGCGCCGAGGTCGTGACGTTCGACCGGTTGATCCACGTGCTGGCCGAGGCCGCCGGGGTGCGGGAGCGGCGGCTGGGCCGCGTGGCTCGCGAGCGGGTGCTGCGCGCGACGGTGGCGGAGACGCGGCTGGATGCGCTCGCCCGGTCGGCGGCCGCTCCCGGCTTCGCGACGGCCCTCGGGACGCTGTTCGCCGAGCTGGGCCGCTCCCTGGTCGGCCCGGGGCGGTTCATCAAGGCCGTGCGCGACTGGGTCGCCGCGGGGGACGCTCCCGCACACGCGGAGGAGCTCGCGGCCCTGTTCGGCGCCTACCACCGGCGGCTGGAGCGACTCGGCGTCGTCGATGCGGAGGGTCTCGCGCGGGCGACGCTCGATGCCCTGCGCCGCCGGCCCGACGCCTGGGGCGGCCGGCCCATCTTCGTCTACGGCTTCGACGACCTGACGCCGCTCCAGCGCGACGCGGTCGAGACGCTCGCCCGCCACGCCGACGTCTGCATCTCGCTCGCGTACGAGCCGGGCCGTGCCGCGTTCGCGGGCCGGGCCGAGACCGTCGAGCTGCTCAAGCCGCTGGCCGAGCGCCACGAGCTCCTCCCGGACCGGTCCGAGCACTACGCGCCCGCCTCGCGCGGCGCGCTGCACCACCTCGAGCGCGCCCTCTTCGAGCCGGGCACCCCGCGCCGGTCGCCCAACGGCGCCGTGCGGCGGCTCGAGGCAGGCGGCGAGCGTGCCGAAGCGGAGCTCGTCGCGGCCGCGGTGCTCGAGCTCATGGGCGCCGGCCTGCTGGCCGAGGACATCGCCGTGCTCGTGCGTGGCGGCGCCGACGAGGCACCCGTTCTCGGCCACGTGCTGGAGAGCTACGGCGTGCCAGTGGCCGTCGAGCGCCGGACGCCGCTCGCCCGTACGCGGCTCGGCGCCGGGATCCTCGCCGGCGCCCGCGCCGCGATGCCGGGCGGCACCGCCACGGACCTCCTCACCTGGCTCCGAACCCCGGGCCGCCTCCCAGACGCCGACCTCGCTGACGACCTCGAGGCCCGGGTCCGCCGCAACGACATCACGACGGCGACCGAGGTCCGCCGTCTGCTCGAGGGCGACTCGAGGGCTTCGGCGGCCGACGCCCCGCAACCGGAGACCGACCGCACGGATTCGGCCACGGGCATGGTCGGTGGGCTGACGGACGCGCTCGCTCGGCTTGCGGATGCGGCCGTGGCGGGTGCTGAGGCGCTGCTGGAGGCGCTGGTGGCCGAGGGGGACGGGATCTGGACGGCGCCGCACCGGCGTGCCGCCGCGGTGCTCGGGCTTGAGGAGGCGGCCGACGCGCGGGCGGCTGCTGCGCTGCGGGGCGCTGCGGAGGAGCTGCGTGGGCTCGCTGCCGCCGATCCCGCGCTCGTCGGCGGCCCCGCCGAGGTGCTCGAGGCGCTGACCGCCGTGCAGGTGCGGGAGCCGGCGGTGCCCGGCGGGGTCCTCGTCGCCGACCCGCTCGCGATCCGGGCTCGACGGTTCCGTGCCGTGCTCGTGTGCGGCCTGCAGGAGGGGGCGTTCCCGCGGCATCCGCTTCCCGAGCCCTTCGTCGACGACGGCGCCCGCGCTGCCCTCGCACGGTCGAGCGGGTTGGTGCTGCCGCGCCACGAGGACGTCCTCGCGCGCGAGCGGTACCTGTTCTACGCCGCCGTCTCGCGGCCCGAGGAGGTGCTCTTCCTCTCGTTCCGCTCAGCCGATGAGGAGGGCGATCCGCTGCAGCCGTCGGCGTTCCTCGACGACGTCCGGGCGCTCTTCACCGACGAGCTGTGGCAGCGGCGCGGCCGGAGGCTGCTGTCCGAGGTCACGTGGCCGCCGGCCTCCGCCCCCACGCCGCACGAGCTCCGCCGCTCGCGGGCGGCCGAGGAGCAGCGGCCCGACCCGCCCCCGCTCGGATCGCCGCAGACCGACGCCGTGCTGGCCCTGCTGGCCGCGCGGGAGACGGAGGCGGCGCGCGGACTCGAGACCTTCGCGGGATGCGGCGTGCGCTGGCTCGTCGAGAGCCTGCTCCGGCCGCGTCGCACCGAGCCAGATCCCGAGCCGATGCGCCGAGGCTCGATCGCCCACGCCGTCCTCGAACGGACCCTGCGCCGGCTCGGCGACCGCGAGGGCTCCGCGCGGTTGACGCCCGACTCGCTCCCCGCCGCGCTCGAGGAGCTGGAGGCGGCGATCGGCGATCTGCGGTCCACGGCCGCGGGCACGCGGGCGCGGGCGGTGCTGCGCGAGCTCGAGGTCGACCTGCGGCGGCTGCTCCGCCACGAGGCCGAGTGCGGCGCCGGGCTCGAGCCGCGCCGCCTCGAATGGAGCTTCGGCGGCGCTGAGGACGAGCACGGCCCGCTCCCGCTGCCGGGCACGAGCCTCGGCGTCGCGGGTCGCGTCGACCGGATCGACCTCGACGCGGCCGGCCGCGCCATCATCCGCGACTACAAGGGCCGCACGGTCACGGCGGGAGCCCGCTGGGCGGTCGACCGCAAGCTCCAGGTCGCGCTCTACGCGCTCGCCGCCCGCGAGCTGCTCGGCATCGAGCCGGTCGGCGCGCTCTACCAGCCCGTCGGCCACCGCGACGTACGCCCCCGCGGAATCGTCCGCGACGACGTACCCGGCCGGTACGTGAACGGCGATGTCGTCGACGGCGACGCGTTCGACGCCGCGCTCGACGAGGCGCGCGAGGCGGCCGGCCGCGCCGCCGCCGACCTCCAGTCGGGCCGCATCCGCGCGTGCCCGGACGCGTGCTCGCCGATGGGCGGCTGCGCCTACCCGGCGATCTGCCGTGCGAGCGAGGCCGCCCCCGAGGAAGCCGCATGACCGTCCTCGCGACCGGCACCGACGACGTGGACCGCGCCGAGGGTGTCGCCGCCGCTCCCGGCGGGGGCGCCCGCGGCGGCGGGTCGCCGGACTCGGGCGGGGCCGCGCGCCCCGGCTCGTCGGCGGGAGTGGACGCCGACCGCCGGCCGGGGCCGCCGTTCACACCCGACCAGCGCGCTGCGGTGGAGGACCGGGCGGGATCGGCGCTGCTGGCCGCCAATGCCGGGTCCGGGAAGACCGCCGTGATGGTGGAGCGGTTCGTGGAGGCGGTGCTCGAGGACGGTGTCCGCGTCGGGGCGATCCTCGCGCTTACCTTCACCGAGAAGGCGGCCGGGGAGCTGCGGGAGCGGGTTCGGAGGCGCTTCACAGCCCTCGGTGAGGTCGAGGCCGCGCGGGACGCCGAGGCGGCGTGGATCGGGACGATCCACGGCTTCTGCGCGCGCGTGCTGCGGGCGCGGCCGCTGGCAGCCGGGCTCGACCCGCGCTTCGACGTGCTCGACGAGGCCGCGGCCGCCCGGCTCGCCGAGCGGGCCTTTGAGACGGCGCTGGACGCCTGGGCCGCGGCTCAGGGCGCGCCGGCCGTCGACCTCGCGGCGGCCTACGGACCCGGGCTGAAGGACATGATCACCGGCGCGCACGAGGCGCTGCGCAGCCGCGGGCACTCGCGCCCCCGGCTGCCGATCCCAGTACGCAAGGGCGCCCCGGACCCCAAGCAGCTCACCGCGGCCCGCGACGCCGCCGCCGCCGCGCTCAGCACGGCGGCCGACGGCAAGAAGGTCGCCGCTGCGCGCGCGGCGCTCGACGCGCTCAGCTTTCCCGCCGACGGTGGCACGCCCTGGCCGGCCGACCTCGACGCCGCCACGCTCGGAAGCGGCGCAAAGGCGCTCGACGAGCCGGCCTGCGTCGCCTACCGCGAGGCATGGGAGGCGTACCGGTCCGCGTGCGCCGACCACCACGCGCGCCAAGCGCTGATCCTGCTCGACGACCTGCTCGACCGCTTCGGCGCCGCGTACGAGCAAGCCAAGACGGCCCGTGCCGCAGTCGACTTCGCCGACCTCGAGCTGCGCGTCCGCGACCTCCTCCAGGACGCCCACTCCCGTCACACCTGGGCGCAGCGGTTCACGCTCATCATGGTCGACGAGTTCCAGGACACGAACCGGCTGCAGCTCGACGTCCTCGAGGCGCTCGAGCGCGACAACCTGTTCGCCGTCGGCGACGAGTTCCAGTCGATCTACGGCTTCCGCCACGCGGACGTGACGATCTTCCGGGAGCGGCGCGCCCGCCTCCCCGCCTCGAGGATCAGGCGGCTCACGCACAACTTCCGCTCCGCCGCGCCGCTGCTCGAGGTCATAAACGCGGCGTTCGCGCCCGAGCTCGGGCCTGAGTTCGCGCCGCTCGTCCCCGGCCTGCCGCGCGTGGCCGAGCCGCCCGCGGGCGCCCCGCTTCGCCTGTTCGACCCCGACGGCGGTCCCGCGGCAGGCGACCCGCCCGTCGAGCTGCTGGTGACCGACACCCGAGGCTGGCACGAGCCCGAGCTGGAGCGCGTACTCGGGCTCGCCGGCGGCGGCGCACAGCCCTGGCGCCGGGCCGAGGCCCGGGTCGTGGCCCATCGCCTCCGCGCCGAGGTAGGCGCCGGAAGGCGGCCGGGCGACATCGTCGTGCTCGTGCGCGCGACCGGCTCGCTGCGCCTGCTCGAGCAGGCGCTCGAGGAGCAGGGCCTGCCGACCTACGTCGTCGGCGGTCGCGGCTACTGGTCGCAGGAGCAGGTGCGCGACGGCATCGCCTACCTTTCCGCGCTCGCGAACCCGCAGGACGAGGAGGCGCTGCTCGCGGTCCTCGCCTCGCCGTTCTGCGGCGCCGGGACCGACGCGCTCGTGCTGCTGACGCAGGCGGGCCGGGAGAGCGGCCGAGGCGCCTGGGCGGCGCTGCGCGACGGCGACGGCGACTGGCTGAAGCCCCTCCTCGAGGGCGAGCGCAAGCGCCTCGAGGCGTTCGCGCGCTTCTTCGCCGCCGAGCGGCCGCGCGCCGAACGGACGCCGGCCGAGGCGCTGCTCGAACGCGCCGTGGCGGCGACCGGCTACGACCTCGCGGTGCTGGCCCGCAGCGGGGGCGACCGTCGGCTCGCCAACCTGCGCAAGCTCATGCGCCTGGCGCGCGACTACGAGCGGGCCGAGGGCCCGGACCTGCGCGGCTTCCTCGCCTACGCCGTGACCCAGGACCTCGCCGAGGCCCGCGAGGGCGAGGCGGCGCTCGAGTCCGACGGGCTCGACGCGGTGCGGCTGATGACCATCCACCGGGCCAAGGGGCTCGAGTTCCCGGTCGTCTGCGTGGCCGATCTCGGCCGCGCCGCCGCCACCGTCCGCAGCCGCCTGCTCGTCGGCGAGGGCGAGGCGGGCCTGCGGCTCGCGCCGATCGGCGGCGGCGACGCCATCCCCGCACTCGCCTGGGAGCGGCTCGCGGACGAGGCCAAGCTGGCGGAGGACGAGGAGGAGCGGCGCCTCTTCTACGTGGCCATGACCCGTGCGAAGGAGCGCTTGATCCTCTCCGGCGGCGTGGACTGCGGGCGCCTGCCGGCGCCCCGGCCCGGCGGCCCGCCGATCGACTGGGTCTGGCGTGCGCTGGGCGACGACGTGAGCGAGCGCGAGGACTCGCGCTTCCGGTGCCGGGTCAACGCTCCCGCCACGCTCGGGATCGTGCTCCCGGAGAGCGCGCTCGACCCCGCCGGACGGCCGCGCGCCGGCGCCCCGGCCACCGCGCTGCCCGACGCGCCGGCCGTGCTGCCGGCGCCGCCCGCTCGCCCCCGGCCGGCGCCGCAGCGCCTCTCCTACAGCGCCCTGGGCGCCTACGCCCGCTGCGGCTACCGCTTCTACCTCGAGCGCGTCCTCGGCCTGCCCCGGGTGGCCCCGCCCCCGGCGCCGCGCGAGGAGGTGGCCGGGGGCCAAGACCCACCCGATGGCGTCGGCGAGGTCGCCGCCGAGGACGCTGGACTGGACCCGCGGGAACGCGGCTCGCTGGTGCACAAGCTGCTCGAGGAGATCGACTTCGCCCGACCCGCGGCACCCGCGCTCGACGCGGTCGCCGAGCTCGCCGCCGCCTGGGGGCTCGAGCCCACCCCGGCCGAGCTCGAGGACGTGCGGCAGCTCGTGGCGGCGTTCGCCACCTCACCGCTGTGCGAGCGGCTGGCGGCCGCACATCGCCACCGCGCCGAAGCCCCGTTCGCGTTCACGTTCGACCCCGACGGCGGCGGCCCGTTGGTGACCGGCTTCCTCGACGTCGTCGCGACCGAGCCCGACGGCGGCGTGCTGATCGTCGACTACAAGTCCGACCGCCTCGACCAGGCGACCCCCCAGGAGGTCGTCGAGCGCGACTACGCCACCCAGCGGCTCGTCTACGCGCTGGCCGCCCTCCGCGACGGCGCGCCGCGCGCCGCGGTCGCCTACTGCTTCCTCGAGCGACCCGCCGAGCCGGTCACCGCCGCCTTCACGGCCGCCGACGCGCCCGCGCTGGCCGAGCGGCTGGCACGGCTGGCCGAGAACCTGCTCGACGGGCGCTACGCGGTCACCGACATGCCGCACCGGGAGCTGTGCGGCGACTGCCCCGGCCGCGCCGCCATGTGCTCGTGGCCGGAGAGCGCCACGCTCCGCGCTCAGCCCGGCGTCGCGGGGTCCTTGGGCGGCAGCACGGGCCCGTCGTAGTCCTCCGGCAGGTGCGCCGCCCGCCGCTGGTCGACCGCCACGTTGAGCTCCGCGCCGAACAGCAGCACGAGGTTCGTGAGGTAGAGCCAGACGAGCAGGATGACCACGGTCGCGAACGCGCCGTACGTCGCCGAGTACGTGGCGAAGTTCGAGACGTAGACGAAGAACCCGGCCGAGGCCAGGATCCAGGCGAGCACCCCGAACACCGCGCCCGGGGTGATGTACTGCCAGCGGCGGATCTCCACGTTGGGGGCGGCGTAGTAGACGATGGCGTAGATCAGCATCGCCACCAGCAGCGCCAGCGGCCAGCGCACCACCTCCCAGATCGCGACCACGTTGTCGCCCAGGCCGATGAGGCCCAGCACGTCGGCCGCCAGCCCACCGCCCAGGAACACCAGCACGCACGTGATGAGCCCGAGCGCGATGAGCGCGATCGTCCACGCGAGGTTGAGCGCTTTCTGCTTGACGAGGCCTCGGCCCTCCTCCACGCGCCAGACGTGGTTGAGCGCGGCCCCCGCCGAGCCGAACGCGCCCGACGCGCCGTAGAGCGCGGTGGCGAGGCCGAGCACGAGCGCGCCCCTCGCCGTCCCGCGCTCGGACTGCGCGCTCTCGAGCGCCGCGGTCACCGCGTCGACGGTCTCCGGCGGCGCACCCGCCGACTTCAGGTAGTCCGCCGCATCGGTGATCAGCCCTTCCTGCCCGAACACGCCGAGCACCGCGACGCACACGAGCAGCGCCGGGAACAGCGAGAGCATCGAGAAGTACGTGATCGCCGCCGCCCAGCGCGTCATCTCATCATTCTGGAAGCGCTCGAACGCCCGCTTGAAGTCGCCGGGCGCCAGCACGGGACCCGGGCGCCGAGTCACGGGCGCCTGGGCAGCAGCGCGTGGCCGTCGACCACGGAGCGGGCCACGTCGATGACGCGACGGCCGCTCCCGCGCGAGTGATCGCGGAGCAGCTCGAACGCTCTCTGCTCGTCCACGCTGTGGCGCTCCATGAGGATGCCCTTGGCCCGCTCGATGACCGCGCGGCGCTCGAGCGCGCCCTCGAGCTGCCCGACCTTCTCGACGAGCTCGCGGTTCTCGCGATAGCGCCGCACCGCCACCTCGATCGTGCCCTGGATCGACTCGGGGTCCGACGACTCCGCGAACGCCGAGATCCCTGCCTCGGCGGCGCGGGAGAGGAAGTCGATGTCGGCGTCCGGGAGCTGAGCGACGACCGGGCCGTCCGCGAACTCGACCGCCTCGGCGATCAGCGCCAGCGCGTGTTCGTCGTCCTCGTGGACCACCACGATCGCCACCTGCGGGCTCTCGCGCGCGATCAGATCGACCGCTTCGGCGACCGAGACCGCGTACGGCGTGACCTCGTGCCCGAGCTGCTCGAGCACTTCGTGCAGGCCGCGGAGCGCCGACTCGTCCTCGTCGGCGATGAGGACTCTGAGGTTGGTCTCCTTGAGATTGCCGGTGGAATGCGACGTCATACCGAGTGGGACTCGTACTACACTTGGATTGTTGCGGCTCTGAAACCCGCCGCAGCACGCTAGCGCCCGACACCCCGGCGCGTCGTCAACACCGCGAACGGGGGAAGCGTGGCATTGATCGGACATCAGCCGGGCAACGGGGCAAGGGGCGGCGCGCACGCGCCGACGCTTGACGACCGGGCAGCTCGCACCCGCGAGGACCGGCGGTTGCTCGAGCGCTATCGCCGCTTCGGGGACGGGGCGGCCCGCGACCAGCTCGTGCAGCGCTTTCTGCCGCTCGCACGCCAGCTCGCGCGGCGCTACCAACGCGGCGGCGAGCCGCTGGACGACCTCGTCCAGGTTGCGTCGCTGGGTCTCCTGAAGGCGATCGACCGGTTCGATCCGGACCGCCCGACCGCTTTCTCCTCGTTCGCGGTGCCGACGATCCTCGGCGAGCTCAAGCGTCACTTCCGAGACAAGGGCTGGTCCGTGCGCGTGCCGCGCGACCTCCAGGAGATGGCCGTGCGGCTCGAGCGGGAGACCGAGGAGCTGGCGTGGCGCCTCGGCCGCGCGCCAACTTCGGCCGAGGTCGCCGAGCACATGAAGATCACGCCCGAGCAGGTGCTCGAGGCCCGCGAGGCGGCGGGCGCCTACCGCGCCGTCTCGCTCGACCGCTCCCGGGACGACGACGACGAGGATCCCGTCGCCGACTCGATGGGCATCGAGGACCCCGGATTCGGTCGCGCCGAGGACCTGGCGACGATCGAGCGGCTGCTCTGCGTGCTCTCCGAGCGCGAGCGGGAGGTGCTGCGGCTCCGCTTCGGCGAGGACCTCACGCAGTCCGAGATCGGAGCGCGCGTGGGCGTCTCGCAGATGCACGTCTCCCGCCTCATCCGCCAGGCGATCGTGCGCCTGCGCGAGGCGGCACGGGAGCCGCAGGACGACGCGGCGTGACCCCGTTGCCCATGGCCGGGTACGATCGCGCCATGGAGCACTGGGATCTGCGGACGCTCGACGTTGAGCCGCACCAGCCGAGGATCCTGCATTCCGCCCGTGGCGAGGCGCGCTCCATCGCCATCAACCTGCCGGCGGGCGAGTCGTTGCAGGATCATCAGGTGCACGAACGGGCGTACCTCGTCGTCGTGGAAGGCGCGGTCGAGGTGCGCAATCTGAACGCGTCGATCGAGGGCGGAGAGGGCTTTGCCGTCGTGTTCGACCCGCAGGAACGTCATGAAGTGAGGGCGACGCGCCATGCGCGCCTGCTGCTGGTGCTGGCACCATGGCCGGGCGACGGCCATCCGGGGGCACGAGACTAGAGGAGGGGAGAGCAGATGGCGGAGATCCAGTTCAAGGAGATCACCAAGCGGTATCCGGACGGGTTCGAGGCTGTGAAGGCCATTGACCTCGACATCGGGGACGGCGAGTTCATGATCCTCGTCGGGCCGTCCGGCTGCGGGAAGTCGACGGCGCTGCGGATGATCGCGGGCCTCGAGGACATCACCGAGGGCGACCTCATCATCGGCGGCGAGCGGGTCAACGACCTCGCCCCGCGCGACCGCGACATCGCGATGGTCTTCCAGAACTACGCGCTGTACCCGCACATGACCGTGCGCGAGAACATGGGCTTCGCGCTCAAGCTCGGCAAGGTCGACAAGGCGGAGATCGACAGGCAGGTGACTGAGGCGGCGCGGATCCTCGACCTCGAGCAGCACCTCGAGCGCAAGCCCGCGAACCTGTCCGGCGGCCAGCGCCAGCGCGTTGCCATGGGCCGCGCCATCGTGCGCGACCCGAAGGCGTTCCTCATGGACGAGCCGCTGTCGAACCTGGACGCCAAGCTGCGCGTGCAGATGCGCACGGAGGTCGCGCGCATCCAGAAGCGCCTCGGCACCACGATGGTCTACGTGACGCACGACCAGACCGAGGCCATGACGCTCGGCGACCGCGTGGCGGTCATGCGGGCCGGGCTCATCCAGCAGGTCGACTCGCCGGCCAACCTCTACGACCGCCCGGCGAACCTGTTCGTGGCCGGGTTCATCGGCTCGCCGTCGATGAACTTCCTGCCCGGGCGCCTCGAGGGCGACACGGTGCGGACGCCGATCGGCGACGCGCCGCTGCCCGATCACGTGCGCTCGAGCCTTCAGCGCGAGGGCGGGCAGGGCGCGCGCGACGTGATCGTGGGCGCGCGGCCCGAGCACTTCGAGGACGCCTCGATCGCGCCGGACGGGCCGGACCAGCTGCGCTTCCGCACGAAGATCGACGTCGTGGAGTCGATGGGCTCGGAGCTCTACGTCTATTTCGACATCGCGGCGCCCGAGGTCGAGCTCGACCAGCTCAGCGACCTGGCCAGGGACGCCGGCATGGAGGACCTCCCGAGTCACGGCGGGGGCCAGCAGGTGGTCGCCCGCCTTTCGGCCGAGAGCAAGGCGACCCCCGGCGAGGAGATCGAGCTGACGCTCGAACTGACGAACATGAAGCTGTTCGCGACGGACACCGGTAAGAGCATGACCGACGCGACCTAGCGGACGCGACGCGGCGGCGGACGGCGCCTGCGTCGGCGCCGCCGCTCCTCGCGGCGCAGCTCCTCGAGCACCTCGTCGCTCCACTCGTGCGTGCGCAGGACGCGGTAGCGGTCCGCGGCCACACGCATATACGCCTCGGTCTCGGTCTCGTCGCGCTCGATCAGGTCCCCGGCGCGCAGGAGGTCGACGACCGGCTCGTACTCCTCGTCGAACCAGTGCTGGGCCACCTCGGCGCGGTCCATGTAGGTGCCGCGGTTCTGCATGGCGCGAAAGCCCCATGCCTCCACCGCCTCCGACAGCGTCCCGTAGAGCCACGGGTCGGTCACCGAGATGCGACCGCGGGCGTCGGAAGGGAGCGGGACGCGCTCGCGGAAGAGCCGCTCGTGGTCCTTCAGCGGCAGGTCGGAGACGCGGGTGTCCTCCCCGAGCCGGAGCCGGGTGTTGACCTCCGTCACGTAGGCGTCGATGTCCCGCCGGCCCAGTGACTTGGCGACCGACACGCGGTGGTGGCCGTCGCGCACGAAGTAGAGGTCGCCGACCTTGTACAGCGAGACAGGCGGAAGCGACTCCCCGCGCCGCTGGGCGGAGGCGATCCGCTCCCAGCGGCTGCGCAGGCGCGCGTTGGTCGGCCGCAGGCCACGGTCGAAGTCCACCGTGCGGTCGACGGTGCCGACGATCGCGTCGAGCGGCACGATCTGCAGCCCCAGGTCGTGCTGGCCGGTGCGCCCGAGCGCGTCGACGACCTCCTCGAAGGGCAGCATGAGCGCCACGTCGTCGGGCTCGCGGCGGAGGCGGCGGCCGATCTCGGCCAGCAGGCGAGACCGCCGCGCACGGGAGAAGTCCGACTGGGCGTCAGAGCCTGAGAAGCCCGTGCTCACGCATGCGGGGCCTCACCCGCTGCTGCCGACGGCGTCGCCGTCGAGCGCGTCGTCCAACGACCGGACGAGCGTGAAGACGCCGTCGAGACCGGTGATCCGGAACGTCTTCACGATGGCCTGATTGTCGCAGACCACCACGAGGGTCCCGCCGCGGAGCTTCAGCCGCCGGTGGGCGCCGATCAGCACGGCGAGGCTCGAGGAGTCGATGAAGGTCGTACCGGTCAGGTCCACGATGACCTGCGAGACCCCGGCGTCGATCGGCTCCGAGATCCGCTGCTTGAACGCCGGCGCGGTGAAGAGGTCGATCTCCCCGGTGACCGCGACGACATGGGCATCTCGGCCGGCCTTTCGGTCGGTGATCGAGAACTGAAGACTCAACTCACCCGCCGTTGACGTAGGCGAGGCGGACGTGCAGGAACTCCTCGTCGCCCTCGGGCGAAACCGACAGCTCGTCCGCGAGCTGCTCGATCACGTTGCCCACGCCGGGGACGGCGGCGTCCACGATCAGAGCCTGGCCGCCGCCGTGCCGCAGCGGGCCGACGCGCAGCAGGAGCGAGCGGTCGCCGGGATCGAGCGCCACGTTGATCTTGTCGTCCACGCTGTGCGCGGGCGCCCGGGCGGCGATCAGGTCGGCGACGAGCACCGCGTCATCGAGCCGGTCGAGCGGCAGGTCGGCGCGGGCGGCGAGCATGCCGACGACCCGGCGGAGGATGGGACCGACGAGAGGGCCAGAGGCGATCGACACGGTCGTCGCAGGCTCGGCCACGGTCATACGACCAGCAGCCGTGGTCGGCACGGGAAGGTCATGGCGAGCCGGCTCCCGCTCGGCGAGCCCGGCTCGATCCTGACCGAGTCCGCCAGCGCCGCGATCAGCGGCAGCCCAAGGCCCGGTCCGGTGGTGTCCGCGCTGGGGCCCATGCCGCGTCCGCGATCGACCACGATCAGCTCCAGGCCACCGCCGCTGGGCCGGACGATGACGTCGATCGGCCCGGGGTCGTCGCCGTCCTGGTACGCGTGGCGCACGACGTTCGTGCATGCCTCGGTCACGGCGAGGCGCATGTCCTCGATGACGTCGGGCGGCAGCTCGAGCGCCTCGGCGAAGGCGCCGAGCACGTGCCGGATCACCGCGACGTTCTCGGGACGGGCCGGCAGCGTGAGCCTGACGTCGGTGCTCTCGAGGGTGAACTTGTTGCGGCCCATCATTGAACTTTTGCTGCTCTACCCCGGCTCAAGTCGGACGTAACGGCGCCGGCGACCGGGGTCTCGAAGTGAACCTGCCGTTGCGAAGAGGGTTCGGAGCATGACATATGATCGCTGCGAGGAGAGCGGGCTTGACGGACGAACGACAAGAGCGCCGGGGGGCGTCCGGCATCGACGCGGGCGGGATCCGGCCCTCGGCGTCGTACGGGATCGCGGATCGCCCGGAGGTCGACGGGATCGCCGTCCTCGCCCTCGTGGGCGAGCTCGACCTCGCGGCCGCGCCACTGCTACGCGCGCGGATCGAGCAAGCCGGGACCGGACGTGCGCTGGTCATCGACTTCGCGCGCGTCACGTTCGTCGACTCGGCGGTGCTCAAGGAGCTGCTGCGCGCCCGGGGCGAGCTCGCCGCGAACGGCGTCCGGCTCGTGCTCGCGGGGGTCCCGATGCCGGTGCGCCGCCTGCTCGACCTCACGCGCACATCCGAGCTGTTCGAGGATGCCGAGAACGTCGAGGCGGCGCTCACGCAGCTGAGCGCCTGAGCGGCGTCGCGGGTTCCCTGGCGGCCTGTCCGCTCGTCGTCGCGCCCGCGCACAGCCAGCTGAAGCCGGCCTGCAGCATGTCGTTGCCCGCCGACGCAGCGAGCACGGTGGCCACGGCACGGCCCGTGGCTGGCGCGTGCAGGCGCAGCGCCACCAGCCCGAGGGCGCTCCAGGCGCCTGTGCAGCGAGTGCACGTGAGCAGCTCGCCGACGGCGTAGCGGAGTCGCCGGCCCTTCGGGCGCGGCTTCGGGCCCTCCTCGTCCACGAACGGCTGGCGAAGCCACGACTCCGCCTTCTCCTTGACGATCAGCTTCGAGAGCGCGAACGTGGCGGCCGCGACGACCGGGACCTCGCCCGTCGGCACCGACTCCCGGCCGCGCGCGCTCAGCGCCGTGACGCCGAGCAGCGCGCCGTAGACCGTCGACAGCGCGGCGTAGTCGGACGGCTCGGTCGGCGTCTGCGAGACGGGCCGCACGTCAGATCGGGCGGGGATTCGGGTCGGGGGGCAGCGGCCCGGGCTCGGGCGTGGGGCTCGGAGGCGCCGGCGGCGGCTCGGGCCGTGGTGTGGGAGCGGGAGCGGTCACGAGATCTCGCGTACCCGGGTGCGGCGTGCCCTAACGACCGAGACGCCCCCGGACGGAGGGCGCCTCGGCATATGAGGAGGAGGGTTCGACGCGCCGATCGGAGGTTCAAGGGCGTTTCCGCGACGCGACAACCAGTGAGTTCCCCTTCACCGCACCTCGCAAACCCTGCGGTGCGCGTCGGCGTGCTCGGCGCGTTGCCGCTCGCCGGGAACCGTCGGTTCAGCGCGGTCGGTCGCTGAGGCGCTCGGACTCGGGAGCCGGCGGGTGGCCGCCCTCGCCCTCCCCGCCGACACCGCCGGAGCCGGCGGGCGGCCGCGACCCGCGGGCGGGCTCGGCGCCGCCGCCGTCGAGGCCCTCGACGGTGCGGCCCTCCTCCGTCTGCCGGCCGGCGTGCTGGTCCGTGTCGCCGAGCGGGGTGGTCTCGTCCGGCCGGGCGATGGCCGCCTCCTGGCGTGAGCGGGTGGCCCGCAGCACGAAGAACGTCACGCCGGCGGCGACGATGAGCAGGACGAGGATGGCGGCGATCACGTAGCCCATGCTTGACGGCTACCCGGCCCCGGTCGCGGGTAAAACGGAGGCTTCCATGAGCGCCGCGGCGATCCTCGACATCGACGGCACGCTCGTCGATACGAACTACCACCACACGATCGCGTGGTACCGGGCATTCCGCCAGACCGGCGTGACGCTCCCGCTGTGGCGGATCCATCGGCACATCGGGATGGGTGGCGACCAACTCGTGGCGGCCCTCACGAGCGACGCCTTCGAGGCCTCCCACGGCGACGACGTGCGGGCGGCCGAGAAGGTCCTCTACTTCGAGTTGATCGAGGAGGTCCGCCCGCTCGAGGGCGCGCGCGAGCTGGTCGAGGACCTCAAGCGCGGCGGCCATCCCGTGGTCCTCGCCTCGTCGGCCAAGCCGGAGGAGGTCAGCCATTACCTCGAGCTGCTCGACGTCCGGGCGCTGGCCGACGGCTGGACCGACTCGGGGGACGTGGAGCGCACGAAGCCGGAGCCCGACCTCGTCAAGGCCGCCATCGAGAAGGCGGGCAGCGGCGACGCGGTGATGGTCGGCGATTCGACCTGGGACTGCCTGGCGGCGCGCAGGGCCGGCGTTCAGACGCTCGCCGTCCTCACCGGCGGCTTCAGCGAGGGCGAGCTGCGCGAGGCGGGCGCCGCGGCGGTGTTCGCCTCGGTGCAGGAGCTGCGGCAGCGTCTCGGTGAGACGCCGCTCGCCTGAGACCGGCGTCTGGCGCTAGCCTGGGGTGCGGGTGGCCGCCTCGCCGCCGAGGCGACGCGCCAGCCCAAGCCTGATGACGCCACGTTTCCCCGAGCGGCCGGGCGCCGCTGCATCCGAGGCCGAGGCCCCTGGCCTCTCGCGGGCCGAGGAGGATCGGCGTCTGCTGGTGCGCTACCACCGCCAGGGCGACCAGGCGGCGCGCGAGCAGCTGGTGGAGCGGCTGCTGCCACTGGCGCGGCGGATGGCGCGGCGCTACCGGCGCTCGGACGAGCCGCTCGACGACCTTGTGCAGGTGGCCACGCTCGGCCTGATCAAGGCGATCGACCGCTTCGATCCCGGTCGCGAGACGGCCTTCTCCTCCTACGCCGTGCCGACCATGCTCGGCGAGCTGAAGCGCTACTTCCGTGACAACGGATGGGCCGTCCATGTCCCTCGCGGCATGCAGGAGCGCGTCATGCAGGTCGACAACGCGGTCAAGGAGCTCTCGCGCAAGCTCGGCCGCTCACCGTCGGTCGACGAGATCGGCGCCCAGCTCGACCTCTCCCAGGAGCAGGTCCTGGAGGCGATGGAGGCGGCCTCGGCCTACGACGCGGTGTCGCTCGAGTCGTACCGCTTCGGCGACGAGGGGGACGGCGAGACGTACGCCGAGTCGATCGGTGAGGAGGACGAGCGCTTCGAGCTCGTGGAGTACGGCGCGACGATCGCGCCGACGCTCGAGGCGCTCCCGCCGCGCGACCGCACCGTGCTGCACCTGCGGTTCGTCGAGGACCTCACGCAGGCCGAGATCGCCGAGCGCGTCGGCGTGTCCCAGATGCACGTGTCGCGGCTCATCCGGCGGGCGCTCGAGCGGCTGCGCACGGTCGCCGAGCACTCCGGATAGCGGTACGTCATTCGAAGGTCACTTGCGTGACCGGCACCGTTTCCCGAGAGCCACTTCTCGGAGAGCCGCTTCTCGATGGCAAGTGTTCTGGGCGTCAATGCCGTGTTCCACGATCCTGCCGCGGCGCTCGTCGTCGACGGCCGGACCGTCGCCGCCGCCGAGGAGGAGCGCTTCTCGCGTCGGAAGCACGGCAAGGCGCCGGTCGCCTTCTCGACGTGGGAGCTACCCGAGCAGGCGATGGCGTTCTGCCTGTCGGAGGCCGGGCACTCGCCGGGCGACCTGGACGCGGTCGCCTATTCGTATGACCCCGACCTGGCGCCGTCCGCGAACGGCGACGTCACTGCCTCGGACTGGGAGGGCCTGCGCACGCTCTACGCCCGCCGCGCGCCGCTCTTCCTGCGTACGAGCCTGCCCGGGCTCGACCCCGAGCGCGTGCGCTGGGTCCCGCACCACGTCGCGCACGCCGCGTCGGCCACCTTCGCGTCGGGTCTCGACCCGTGCGACGTGCTCGTGCTCGACGGTCGCGGCGAGCGCGCCTCGCACCTCGCCGGCCGCTTTGCCGGCGGCCGACTCGAGACCCTGGCCGTCCAGGAACTGCCGCACTCGCTGGGGCTGCTCTACGAGGAGCTGACGGCCCACCTCGGCTTCCGCCGCTCCTCGGACGAGTACAAGGTGATGGCGATGGCCTCGTACGGGACGCCGAGGGGGCTCGAGCGGCTGCGGGAGCTGGTGCGGGCCGACGGCGAGGGCGGGTTCAGCGTCGGCCCGGTGGACTTCAGCGCCTTCGCGCCGCCCCTGGCGCCGGGCGGCGAGTTCGCGCCCGCCCACGCCGACCTCGCCGCCAGCGTGCAGCGGCGGCTCGAGGAGGTGCTGCTCGACCTGGCGCGCGACCTCCAGGCGCGCACGGGCAACCGCGCGCTGGTGATGGCCGGCGGCGTGGCGCTCAACTGCGTGGCCAACTCGCGGCTGTGGCGGGAGGGGCCGTACGAGCGGATCTGGGTCCAGCCTGCGTCGGGCGACGCCGGCACGGCGCTGGGCGCGGCGATGCACGTCGCGGCGTCGCTGGGCGACGAGGTGGCGCCGATGGAGACCGCGGCGCTCGGCCGCGGGTGGGACGAGGCGGCGCTCGAGCAGCGCCTGCGGACCGCAGCCGTGGCGTTCGAGCGGCCGGACGACGTGGCAGGCGCCGTGGCCGAGGCGCTGGCGCGCAACGAGGTCGTCGCATGGTTCCAGGGGCGGTCGGAGTTCGGGCCGCGGGCGCTCGGGCACCGGTCGCTGCTCGCCGACCCGCGCGCCGCCGCCAACCTCGAGCGGCTCAACGACGTCAAGGGGCGCGAGCAGTTCCGGCCGGTGGCGCCGATGGTGCTCGCCGAGCGGGCGGCGGAGATCTTCGACGGGCCGCTCCCGTCGCCGTTCATGCTCTTCACCCACGGCGTGCGGCCCGGGTGGGCGGAGCGGATCCCCGCGGTGGTGCACGTCGACGGGACGGCGCGCATCCAGACCGTCGACCGTGCGGCGGAGCCGGAGGTGGCGCGGATGCTCGAGCGCTTCGAGGCGCTGACCTCCGTACCGGTCGTCGTGAACACGAGCCTCAACACCGCGGGGCGGCCGATGGTCGACGATCCCCGCGACGCGCTCGAGTGCTTCGGCTCATCGCCGGTCGACCTCCTGGCCATCGGGCCGTTCGTCGTGCGGCGCGCGGCGGCGGGGCAGGCGGCGGCGTGAGCTACGAGGTCGTGGTGCCGTCGTGCGGGCGGCCGTGCCTAGAGGCGCTGCTCCCCGCGCTCGCGGCCGGCGACGGGCCGCTCCCCGAGCGCGTGCTGCTCGTCGACGACCGGTCCGACCGCTCGACGCCGCTGGTGGCGCCGCGGCACCTCGGCGCGCTGCGCGTCGAGGTGGTCGCGGGCAAGGCACGGGGGCCGGCGGCGGCGCGGAACCGCGGCTGGCGCGCAGCGCGCGCCGAGTGGGTCGCGTTCCTCGACGACGACGTGATCCCGCCGCCGGGATGGCGCGCCGCGCTCGCCGCGGACCTTGCGGGGTCGCCGGCGGGGGTGGGCGGATCGCAGGGACGGATCCGCGTGCCGCTGCCGCGCCATCGCCGTCCGACGGACTGGGAGCGCAACGTCGCGGGGCTCGAGCATGCGCGCTGGGCGACGGCCGACATGGCCTACCGCCGGGAGGCGCTGGCATCGGTCGGCGGGTTCGACGAGCGCTTCCCGCGGGCCTACCGCGAGGACGCCGACCTCGGCCTGCGGCTGGTCGAGGCCGGTTGGTCGCTCGTCGAGGGCCGCCGGAGCGTGCTGCACCCGGTCGGCCCCGCTCCGGCCTCGGTGTCGCTGGCCAAGCAGGCCGGCAACGCCGACGACGTGCTGATGCGCCGGGTGCACGGGCGCGGCTGGCGCGAGCGCGCCGGCGTGCCGCACGGCCGCCGGCCGCGGCATCTGGCGACGGCTGCCGCCGGCATTGCGTCGCTCTCCCTCGCGGCCTCCCGGCGCATGAGACCGGTGGCAGCCGCGGCCGGCGCCGCGTGGCTCGCCGGCACGGCCGAGCTGGCGTGGGCGCGCATCGCGCCCGGCCCGCGGACGCGCGGCGAGGCGCTCATGATGGGGTGGACGAGCGTGCTGATGCCGTTCGTTGCATCGGCGTGGTGGCTGCGCGGGCTCGCGCGGCGGCCCGGGCGCGAGCCCGTCCCGCCCCCGCAGGCTGTGCTCTTCGACCGCGACGGGACGCTGGCGGTCGACGTGCCCTACAACGGGGACCCGTCGCGGGTCGAGCCGATGCCGGGCGCGGTCGCGGCCCTCGAGCGCCTGCGCGAGGCGGGCATCCCGACGGCGGTGGTCTCGAACCAGAGCGGCGTGGCGCGCGGGCTGCTCGAACCGCACGAGGTGGAGGCGGTCAACGCGCGGCTGGGCGCGCTGCTCGGGCCGCTCGGCCCGGTCGAGTGGTGCCCGCACGGCCCTGGGGAGGGCTGCGGGTGCCGCAAACCGGCTCCCGGGCTCGTGCTGCGAGCCGCGGAGCGGCTGGGGGTGAACCCCCGGCGGTGCGCGGTGGTGGGGGACATCGGGGCCGACGTCGAGGCGGCGCGGGCGGCGGGCGCGCGCGGCATCCTCGTGCCCACGCCCCGCACGCGGCTCGAGGAGATCGAGGCGGCGGACGAGGTGGCTGCCGACCTCGAGCGGGCGATCGATCTGCTGCTCGACGGCCGGCGCGCCGGCGATCCGGTGCCCGTGCCGCTGGTGGACCGCCGGTTGCAGGTGGTGGGCGCATGACGCGCGTGCTCGCCGTCCGGCTCGACAACGAGGGCGACGTCCTGCTCGCGGGTCCGGCGATCCGCGCGCTGGCCGCAGGTGCCGAGCACCTCACGCTGCTGTGCGGGCCGCGCGGGCGGCAGGCGGCGGCGATGCTGCCGGGTGTCGACGACGCCCTCGTCTGGCGGGCGCCGTGGATCGATCCCGAGCCCGACCCCGTCGACCGCGCTGCGGTCGAGGCGCTGGTGCAGCGCGTCGCCGCCGTGCGCGCCGACCGGGCCGTCATCTTCGGCTCGTTCCACCAGAGCCCGCTGCCCACGGCGCTGGTCCTGCGCATGGCGGGGGTCCCGTGGATCGCCGCCACGTCGGTCGACTACCCGGGCTCGCTGCTCGACCTCCGGCACCGGATCGACGACGACGTACACGAGGTCGAGCGCGCGCTCGACCTCGTCGAGACCGCGGGGTTCGCGGTGCCGCCGGGGGACGAGGGGCAGCTCCGGGTCACTGGCGTGGCGCCGAGCCCGATCGAGCAGCCGTACGTCGTCGTGCACCCTGGCGCCTCCGTCCCCGCCCGTGGGTGGCCGCCCGAGCGCCACGCCGAGCTCGTCGACGCGCTCGTCGCCACCGGGCGCCGCGTGGTCGTCACCGGCGCGCCGTCCGAGCGCGCCCTGACCGCGCAGGTCGCCGGGCCGGCAGCGGTCGATCTGGGCGGTCTGACGGATTTCCCCGGTCTGGCGGGCGTGCTTGCGGGAGCGGAGGTCGTCGTCGTGGGCAACACGGGGCCGGCGCATCTCGCGGCGGCCGTGGGCACGCCGGTGGTGTCGCTGTTCGCGCCGACGGTCCCCGCCGTGCGCTGGCGCCCGTGGCGAGTGCCGCACGAACTGCTCTTTGTCGACGTCCCGTGCGCCGGCTGCCGCGCCCGGCGGTGCCCCGTCCCCGGCCATCCGTGCCTCGGCGGGGTCGAGGTCGCGGACGTGCTCTCGGCCGCCGAGAGAGTGGCTCGAACCCCGGTGCTGCTGTGAGGGTCCTGCTCTGGCACGTGCACGGCGCCTGGACGACCGCGTTCGTCCACGGCAAGCACGAGTACACGGTGCCCGTGGTCGCCGACCGCGGCCCGGACGGCGTCGGCATCGCGCGAACCTACTCCTGGCCCGACGGCGTCCGCGAGCTGCCGCCCGACCGGCTGCGCGACGAGGAGTTCGACGTGGTCGTACTCCAGCGCCCGCACGAGCTCGAGCGGCTCGCCGAGGCGTGGCTCGGCCCCCGGCCTGGCCGCGACCTGCCGGCCGTCTACGTCGAGCACAACGCGCCGCAGGGTCGGATCTCCGAGATGCGCCATCCGGCCGCCGACCGCCCCGACCTCGTGCTCGTCCACGTGACCCACTTCAACGCGCTGTTCTGGGACGCCGGCTCGACGCCGACCCGCGTCGTCGAGCACGGGATCGTCGATCCCGGGGTGCGCTACACGGGCGAGCTTCCCCGCGCTGCGGTGGTCATCAACGAGGCGCGCCGCCGTGCGCGCGTGACCGGCACCGACCTGCTCGACCGGTTCGCGGAGGCGGCCCCGCTCGATCTCTTCGGCATGGACGCCGGGAGCCTCGGCGGCGTCGAGGACCTGCCGCAGGACGACCTGCACGACGAGATCGCACGCCGGCGCGTGTACCTGCATCCGATCCGGTGGACGTCGCTCGGGCTCTCGCTGCTGGAGGCGATGCATCTGGGCATGCCGGTGGTCGCGCTCGGGACCACTGAAGCGCACGAGGCGGTCCCGGCTGAGGCCGGCACGGTGTCGACGCGGCTCGACGTGCTCGAGGACGCGGTCCGCCGCCTGGTGGCGGACCCCGCCGAGGCGCGCGACCGCGGCGCCGCCGCCCGGGCCGCCGCGCTCGAGCGGTATGGCCTTGAGCGCTTCCTGGCTGACTGGGACGACGTCCTGGACGGCGTGGCCTCATGAGAATCGCAATGGTCTCCGAGCACGCGAGCCCGCTGGCCGTCCTCGGTGGCGTGGACGCGGGCGGGCAGAACGTGCACGTGGCGTCGCTTGCGTGCGCGATCGCGCGGCGCGGCGACTCGGTCGTGGTGCACACCCGCCGCGACGCCGCCTCGCTGGCGTGCCGCGTGCCGCTCGCTCCCGGCGTCGTCGTCGACCACGTCACCGCCGGCCCTCCGGTCGTGCTGCCGAAGGACGAGCTGCTTCCGCACATGGAGGCGTTCGCCGACGACCTGCGCGTGCAGTGGACGGCCGAGCGCCCGGACGTGGTGCATGCGCACTTCTGGATGTCGGGCCTGGCGGCGCTGTGGGCGGCACGCGACCTCGGCATCCCGGTCGCCCACACGTTCCATGCGCTGGGCACGGTGAAGCGGCGCCATCAGGGCGACAAGGACACGAGCCCGCGGGAGCGCCTGAGGCTCGAGGCGTGGATCGGCGCGGAGGTCGACCGAGTGGTCGCGACGTGCACGGACGAGGTCTTCGAGCTGCTGCGCATGGGCGCCAACCGGCGTCGCATCACGGTCATCCCGTGCGGCGTCGACCTCGAGCGCTTCACGGCGTCAGGCCCGGCCGAGCCGAGGGCGCCGGGCGTGCCGCGGCTCGTGGCCGCCTGCCGGCTGGTCGAGCGCAAGGGGATCGGCGACGCCGTGACCGCGCTCGCCGAGCTGCCCGGCGCCGAGCTGCACGTGGCGGGCGGCCCCGACGCCTCGGAGCTCGACCACGATCCGGAGGCGCGGCGCCTGCGCGCGCTCGCCGCTGAGGCGGGAGTCGAGGATCGGCTCATCCTGCGCGGCCGCGTGGAGCGGGACGAGATGCCGCCGCTGCTGCGCTCCGCCGACGTCGTCGTGTGCGCGCCCTGGTACGAGCCGTTCGGGATCGTGCCTCTGGAGGCGATGGCCTGCGGCGCGCCGGTGGTGGCGACCGCGGTCGGTGGGCAGATCGACTCCGTGGTCCACGGCGTGACGGGCGTGCACGTGCCGCCCCGAGACCCGGCCGCCCTCGCCGCCGCGCTGCGCGAGCTGCTCGCCGACGGCCCTCGCCGAGCGGAGCTCAGCCGCCAGGGCCGCCTCCGCGCCCGGCGGCTCTACGCCTTCGACCGCATAGCCGCCGCGACGCGAGAGGTCTACGAGGAGCTCACGGCCGGCCGCCGCACGCGCCGCGTCGCGCGCCGGGTGGGTCATCGGCGGGAGGTCGGCGCATGAGCGTCCCTGTCTCGCGCCCGCCGGCCGGGCGCCGTCACCTCGCGGAGCTGACCGAGCCGCTCGCGGCGCTGAGCGCCGACGCGCCGCGGCTCGAGCTCTGGGGCCGCCGGCTGGCGGGGGTGCTCGTGCGCGGGGGGAGGCTGCTTGCGGCCGGCAACGGCGGCTCGGCGTCGCAGGCCCAGCACCTGACGTCCGAGCTCGTCGGCCGCTATCGCGACGACCGGCCGCCGTTCAGCGCGATCGCGCTGTGCACGGAAGGATCCGCGCTGACCGCGATCGGCAACGACTACGGGATCGGGGAGGTCTTCGCCCGCCAGGTCCGCGGCCACGGCCGGCCGGACGACGTGCTCGTTGCGCTTTCGACCTCGGGCCGGTCCGCGAACGTGCTCGCCGCCGTCGACGCCGCACACGAAGGCGGCCTCGAGACGTGGGCGCTCACCGGCCGGCCCGGCAACCCGCTCGCGCGGCGCTGCCACGACGCGCTGTGCGTGGACTCCCCGCACACCGCGACGATCCAGGAGATCCATCTGATCGCGATCCACCTGCTGTGCGCCGCGGTCGACGACGCGCTGGCCCACCTGTTGCTGGACGGGGTTGGACCGTGAACCTCGTCGTCGTGGGAGACGCGCTGCTCGACCGCGACCTCGACGGCCACGCCGAGCGCCTGGCGCCCGATGCTCCGGTGCCGGTCGTGCACGACATCGTCGAGCGGCCACGGCCGGGCGGGGCCGGCCTCGCCGCGGCGCTCGCGGCCGCCGCGGGAGCGGACGTCACGCTCGTCTGCGCGCTGGGCGACGACGCCGCGGGGCGCGCCCTGGGTGCACTGCTCGAGGAGGCCGGCGTGCGCGTGGTGAACCTGGGCTGCGCGGGCGCCACCCCGGAAAAGGTGCGCGTCCGGGCGGCCGGGCGGGCGCTCGTCCGGCTCGACGCGGGCGGCGACGGCGGCGGATGCGGCCCGCTGACCGCCCAGGCCCGCCAAGCCCTCGCCTCGGCCTCCGCCGTCCTCGTCTCCGACTACGGCAGGGGCGTGCCCGCGGAGCCGTCCGTGCGAGCCGCGCTCTCCGAGATCTCCGCCCCGCTCGTCTGGGACCCGCACCCGAAGGGCCTCGACCCGATCCCGGGGGTCCTCCTCGCGACCCCGAACGAGTCCGAGGCACGCGCCGCAGGCTCTCTGGCGGCGGCCGAGGCGGCCGGGCGGCGGCTGGCGCGGCGTTGGCGGGCGGTGAACGTGTGCGTGACCCTTGGTCGGAGGGGGGCGCTGCTCGTGGCCGGGGACGGGCCGGCTCTGGCCGTCCCCGCCCCGGCGGCGGTCGGCGATCCGTGCGGGGCGGGGGACAGCTTCGCCGCTGCGGCGGCCGTGCGGCTCGCGGCCGGGGCGCTGCCGTCCGAGGCGGTGCGCGCTGCCGTGCTCGCGGCCTCGTCGTTCGTAGCCGCCGGGGGCGCGTCCGGGGTCGCGGCGGCCGGCTTCGCGGTCCCCGAAACGCGGCCCGCCGAGGCCGCCGAGCTCGCCGAGCGCGTCCGCGCCGGGGGCGGCACCGTCGTGGCGACCGGCGGCTGCTTTGACCTGCTGCACGCGGGCCACGTGCGGATGCTCCAGGCGGCGCGAGCGCTCGGGGACTGCCTGATCGTGTGCCTGAACTCCAATGCCTCGGTTCGCCGCCTGAAGGGCCTCGACCGGCCGCTCGTCGGCCAGGACGACCGCGCCGCCGTGCTGGCGGCCCTCGAATGCGTGGACGCCGTCGCTGTGTTCGACGAGGACGACCCGCGGGCGATCATCGAGCACCTCCGGCCCGACGTGTGGGCCAAGGGCGGCGACTACGCGCTCG
Source organism: Solirubrobacteraceae bacterium (assembly GCA_036257565.1). Taxonomy (GTDB): domain Bacteria; phylum Actinomycetota; class Thermoleophilia; order Solirubrobacterales; family Solirubrobacteraceae; genus DASSUW01. Next base: position 54,152 of record DATAFH010000063.1, read on the forward strand.
GCGATCTGCCGGAGGCCGCCGTGCTCGCGGGCTGGGGCGGCCGCGCCGTGCTCGTCCCGTACGTCTCCGGCCGCTCGACGACACGACTGATCGAGGTCGCCCGTGCTCGCTGACGGCGCCCTCGGCACGGTTGTCGTCACGGGCGGCGCCTCGGGGCTGGGCGCGGCGGTCGCGGCTGCCGTGCGCGACGAAGGGGGCACGCCGGTCGTGCTCGACCTCAAGGCGCCCGAGGACGGGTTCGCGTTCGTCCAGGTCGACCTCTCGCGGCCACGTGACGCCGAGGCGGCGGTGGGCCACGTCGCGGAGGACCGCGGTGGGCTGGATGCGGTGGTGACCGCGGCCGGCACCGACGCGTGCGGCGTTCTCGGCGACGTGGACGCCGATGCGTGGGACCGCGTCGTCGCGGTGAACCTGCTGGGCACCGCGGCCGTGGTGCGGGCGGCACTGCCGCATCTCGAGCGCTCGCGCGGGCGGGTCGTCACCGTGGCCTCGACGCTCGGGGTCCGGGCCCTGCCCGCGGCGACGGCATACTGCGCGAGCAAGTTCGGGGTCGTCGGCTTCACGCGCGCGCTGGCGGCGGAGAGCGGCGACCGCGTCGGCGTGACGCTGCTCATCCCCGGCGGCATGAGCACCCACTTCTTCGACGACCGCCCCGAGCAGTTCAAGCCGGCGGCCGACCAGCACCTCAACCGCCCGGAGGACGTCGCCCGCACGGTGATGTTCGCGCTCCGCCAGCCCGCCGGCTGCGAGCTGCGCGAGGTGCTCGTGGCGCCCGCCACCGAGCCCAGCTGGCCGTGAGCGCGCGGCGGGTCGTCGCCCTCCGGGCCCTCGGGCTCGGCGACCTCCTGACCGGCGTCCCCGCCCTACGGGCGCTCCGGCGCGCCTATCCGGAGCACCGGATCACCCTCGCCGCACCCGCCGCCCTGGCTCCGCTCGCCGAGCTCACCGGCGCCGTGGACGAGACCGTCGACGCGGTACCCCTGGCTCCGCTCGACCGGCGTCTCCACGGCGCCGCCGTCGCCGTCAACCTGCACGGCCGCGGCCCGCAGAGCCACCGCATCCTCCTGGCCGCCCGGCCGGGCCGGCTGATCGCCTTCTCGCCGTCCGGCGTGGTCTGGCGGGCGGGGGAGCACGAGGTCGTGCGGTGGTGCCGGCTGCTCGAAGAGTCGGGGATCCCCGCCGGTCCGCGCGATCTGCGGGTCGCGGCGCCGGACGCCGACTCGCCCGCGCCGGGCGCCACCGTGATCCATCCCGGGGCGGCGAGCGAGGCCCGGCGGTGGTTGGCGGAGCGGTGGGCGGCGGTGGCGCGGGCCGAGCGCGGGGAGGGCAGGGAGGTCGTGGTCACGGGGTCGGCCGGGGAGCGCGCCCTCGCCGAGCGGGTCGCCCGCGCGGCAGGCCTGCCCGACAGCGCGGTCCTCGCGGGCCGGACGAGCTTGCTCGAGCTCGCGGCGCTGATCGCGGAGGCCGGTCGGGTGGCGTGCGGCGACACCGGGGTGGCTCATCTCGCGACCGCCTTCGGCACGCCCTCCGTGGTGCTCTTCGGCCCCACGCCGCCGGATGAGTGGGGCCCGCCCGACAACGGCCGGCACACCGTGCTCTGGGCCGGGCGCCGCGGCGACCCGCACGGCAGCCAGCGCGACCGCGGCCTGCTGGAGATCCGCGTCCCCGCGGTCCTCGACGCCCTTGCCGCCCTGCCGGCGGCCCGTTTCGACCCCGCCCCGCTGGGTAGGTGATGAGCATGGGACTCACCGACAAGATCACGGGCCGTGTCAAGAAGGCCGCGGGCGACCTCGCGGACGACGCCTCGCTGCGCCGCCGGGGCCGCAACGAGGAGCGCAAGGGCGAGGCGAAGGACGAGCTGGAGCGCTCGCGCGAGGAGTCCGATCGCAAGGCCGACGAGGTGGCGGACCTCGAGCGGCGCACGTGAGCGACCAGTCAAGCGCCGGATATCCGGAGGAGGCGCCGCCCGGGGCCGACCCGAGCGGCACTCCCGACGACACCCCGCAGCGCGAGGCCGCCAAGGTCCCGCTTAAGCACGACGACCAGGTCGACGACACCGACGACGGCAAGGCGACGGGCAACCCCCGCTCGGCCGGCTGATACGCCGGGCGCTCAGCCCGTCGAACGGAGCGCGAGGACCGCGACGTCGTCGCGCAGGCTGGGCAACGAGCCGACCGTGGCGTCGAGCAGGCGCTTGACCAGGTCGTCAGCCCTGCCGTCCGCGCCCTGGCTCGCCACCGCGGCGAGCTCCTCGGGCGCCCACACGCGCGCGGGCGCGGCCGCCTCGCTGAGCCCGTCGGTGTAGAGCACGATCGCGTCCCCCTCGTCCAGGATCCCCGAGCGGTCCTGCAGGTCGGGCTCCGCGACGAGGCCGAGGAGCGTGCCCGGCGTCCCGAGCTCCTCCGTGGTCCCGTCCGCGCGCACGACGAGCGGCAGCGGGTGCCCGCCGCACGCCACCGTGACCCGCGCCGGAGAGCGGCTGAGGTCGACATGGAGGCAGGCGATCGTGCAGAAGCGGCCGACCTCCTCGGTCTGCTGCGCCAGCATCGCGTCGCTGAGCCAGCGCAGGATCCCCGCCGGCGACCGGCGGCGCACCGCCGCGGCGCGGATCGTGTAGCGCGCGAGCGCCGTCACGGCAGCGGCCTCGGCCCCCTTGCCGCACACGTCGCCGACCACCGCGTACCACTGGTCCTCCGCCGTGCTGAACACGTCGTAGAAGTCGCCGCCCACCTCCAGCCCCACCCCCGCCGGGCGGTACGCGCTGGCGATCTCCATCCTCGGCAGCTCCGGCAGCACCGGCGGGAGCAGCGAGCGCTGCAGCGTCTCGGCGATGCGCGCCGACGCCTCGTAGAGCCGCGCGTTCTCCACCGCGGCCGCCGCCCGCAACCCCAGATCCTGCGCCAGCGCGAGGTCGTACTCGTCGAATCGCCGGCCCGACTCGGCCGACACGAACGTGATCACGCCCAGCACCCGGTCGCGCAGCGTCATCGGCACGAGCATCACGGAGCGCATGCCGACGGACCGGAGCAGCTCAAGATGCTCGGCATCGCGCGCCGCGCCGGCCAGCATCTCGTCGGACAGCTCCGGGTACAGCTCGGACGCCCCGTGCGCCAGCACGCCGCGCACGCCCTGCTCGGAGCGCGGATCGGGCGGATAGCGGCGCTGCAGCTCCCGGGCGAGCTCGAGCCGCGCCGGGTCCACATGCGCCATCGCCACCCGTTCCACGCCCTCGCCGGCCGCCAGATCGACGGCGCACCAGTCGGCCACCTCCGGCACCGCGAGCCGCGCCACGGTCGCGAGCGTCTGCTCGTAGTCGAGCGAGGCGGCCAGCACCCGGCTGGCCTCGGCCAGGAAGCGGTGCCCGTGCTCGGCGCGCTTGATCTCCGTGATGTCCTCGATCACGTTGATCGCGAGCCGCACGGCGCCGGCCTCGTCGAACAGCGGCGTGGACTGCACGCGCGACCAGCGGTTCTCGGCGCTCCCGTGGTGGCGGTAGCGGACGGTCAGCGGCTCGGGCCGCAGCCCCTGCAGCGCCTGCCGCCCCGGCAGCCGCTCGTAGGCGATCGGCTGACCCTGGTCGTCGAGCATCTCGAACCGGTCGCGGATCTCCTGCGGCCGCGCCGAGATCAGCTCCTCGGGGCTCCCGTAGCCGAGCAGCCGCACGGCGGCGTCGTTCGCATACGCGAGCCGCCCCGCGGGCGACTGGGCGGTCACCGCGTCGGCCACCCCGTCGAGGATGGCCTGCAGCTCGTCGCGCGACTCGCGCGCCGCGGTATGCAGCTGCGCATTGTCGAGCGCCAGTGCGCAGCGGTCGGCCAGCTCCTGCGCGACGCGCACGTCGTGCTCGTCGTAGTGCCGCCCCGACCGCGCGGTGGCGAGCGCGATGTCGCCGATCACCGTGCCGCGCACGCGCAGCGGCACGATCAGCGCGGACACGAAGCCCACCTCCCGCAGCAGCCGCAGCTGCTCGGGATCCTGGGCCGCGAGCTCCCAGAACCCGTCGGGGATCTCGGCCAGGAGCTCCGGCTCCCCCGTGCGGATGACCTTCGCGGAGCCAAACGGCGCGTCCGGGTCCAGCGGGTAGCGCTGGTCGTACTCCTGCACGAACTCGCGCTTGGTCGGGTCGGCGTGCTCCATGACGACCCGCTCGATGCCGCCGTCGGGCCGCAGCAGCTCGACGAAGCACCAGTCGGCGTAGCCGGGCACCGTGAGCCGCGCGATCGTCGCCAGCGTCTCCTCGACGTCCAGCGACCGCGCGAGCTGATCGCCAGCGGCGGCGATCAGCTCACCGAGTTCTCCTTGAGCCGCGGGCCGGACCCCCACGGCGAGGATGTTATGCGAGGCCTTCGGCCTCGTACTCCCGTAGGTAGCCCTCGAACAGGCGCCGGTGGCCCTCCTCGTCGTGGAGGATCGCGATCACCATGTCCTGCGTCACGAAGTCCACGCCGTCCGTGAACTCGATGATGCCGTTGTAGTGCTCGATGGCGCCGGTCTCGGCCTCGATCACGCCCTTGATGACGTGCACGATGTCGGTCTGGTGCTCGGGCGGCTGCAGGTAGGACTGCTCCGCGGAGAACTCGAGCGAGCCCGGGACGACGCCGTAGAGCTCCTTGATCCGGCTGGCGAACTGCTGTGCGTGGCCGAGCTCCTCCTGGATGTCCTCCTGGAGCGACTCGATGATCTCCTGCGCGCGCACGCCGTCCGGGTTGATCGAGTTCGCGATGTAGCTCATCACGGTCTCGATCTCCATCCAGTACGCCTTCTTGAGCAGCTCGACGAGCTCCTCGCGCTGATCCGTCTTGTCGTCCGACAGGATGCCCGTCGACTTGGTGCGCGTATCGGCCATGATCGCCGTCTCCTTGGTGTCTGGGTGTATTGACAGTACGTACCCGGGGAGTCTGGGGTCATGCGCATCGTCGTGACCGGCGCGACCGGCAACGTCGGCACCAGCGTGGTCCAGGCGCTCTCCGCCGATCCCGGCGTCGACGAGATCGTCGGCCTGGCCCGCCGCGTGCCCAGCTGGCAACCACCGAAGACCCGCTGGGTGCGGGCCGACGTGGTGACCGACCCGCTCGAGCCGCACTTCGCCGGCGCCGACGCGGTCGTGCACCTGGCCTGGCTGATCCAGCCCTCGCGCGACCCGGCTGCGCTGAAGGCGGTCAACGTCGACGGCTCCAGGCGGGTGTTCGAGGCCGCCGCCCGCGCCGGAGCCGGCCGGCTCGTGCACGCGTCCTCGGTCGGCGTCTACTCCGAGGGCCCGAAGGACCGCGCCGTCGACGAGTCGTGGCCGCGCGACGGCATCCCCACGTCCTTCTACTCGCGTCACAAGGCGGAGGCCGAGCGGGCGCTCGACGCGTTGGAGGACGAGCTGCGCATCGTGCGACTGCGGCCTGCGCTGATCTTCAAGCGCGAGGCGGCTTCCGGGATCCGGCGCCTGTTCATCGGGCCGCTCCTGCCGTCGCCGCTCGTGCGCCCCGTCCTGATCCCGGTGCTGCCGCTGCCACCGCGGCTCGTCGTCCAGGGCGTGCACTCGCTCGACGTCGGCGAGGCCTACCGGCTGGCCGCCACGTCCCCGGACGCGCGGGGCGCTTACAACGTCGCCGCCGACCCCGTGCTCGACCACGCCACGCTCGGGCGCCTGCTCGGCGCGCGGCCGGTGAACGTCCCGGCCTCAGTGCTGCGCGCCGCCGCCTCCCTCACCTGGCGCGCCGGCCTGCAGCCGACCCCGCCCGGCTGGCTCGACATGGGCCTCGGCGTGCCGGTCATGGACTCGGGGCGGGCGCGCGAGGAGCTCGGCTGGTCGCCCCGTCACGACGCCGGCGAGGCGCTGCTCGAGCTGCTCGACGGGCTACGCGGCTCGGCAGGCTTTCCCACGCCGCCGCTCGAGCCGACGGCCGGCGGCCGGGCGCGGCTCAACGAGTGGCTCCCCGGCGGCGCTCGAGGAGCTCCCTGAGCTCGCCGGAGTCGGGGGCCTCGCGCAGGCGGTCCATCGCGGCGACCAGGTGGTCGGGCTGACGCTCATCGTCCTCGCGCGCGAAGCGGCGAGACGGCCGCAGCATGTCCTGGCCGCGCAACTCGGCGGCGGTCGGCTTGCGGGCCAGCGTCTGCGCGTCCGGCGGGTCGCCGCGCAGCAGCCATGACCCGTCGGGGCGGCGGATCAGCTCCTCGCGCTCGGCCAGCTCGCTGAGTGCGGTGGAAACTGTCGGGCGGCGGGCGCCGATGAGCTGCCCGAGGATGCGGTGGGTGAGGGCGAGCGGGACCACGACGCCGTCGCCCGAGACGCGCCCCCAGCGCTCGGCGAGGTGCCAGAAGAGCGCCTTCAGGCGGCGGTCGACGCGGGTGAGCTGCGAGATGGCCTGCGTGGTGGCGAGGCGCAGGGAGCGCTCGCCGAGCCGCTCGAAGAGTGCCGCCGTGACCTCCGGGTAGCGCGCCGCCTCGGCCGCGAACCGCCGGTCGAGCACGGCGAGCGTCACGCTCGACAGCACCGACCAGACGGCTTGGACGGGCAGCAGCCCGGCGGAGCTGGCGCCCTGCCACGGGCGCACGAGGTCGCCCGGTCCCAGCAGCTCGGCGCTCACCTGGTCGGCGACCACGAGCTCGCGCGACAGCACGCCGTCGAGCAGCAGCAGGCCCACGTGGTCGGCGCTCGCGCCGGAGAGCCGCGAGACGTCCCACGGGCCGACGCCGAGCCGGTGCGTGCGCACGACGAGCTCGCGCTCGGCCTCCGCCCGGCGCGGGGGCGCCAGCAGCGCCCCGAGCTCGGGATCCGCCTCGAGCAGCCGCACCGTCTCCGTGCCCCGTGTCCGTACCACGCCTGCGCCCGTCACAGTGGCACGCCTACCCGGCGGGGTCGGGTTAAAGACCCCGCCGGTGACGACGTGGCGTTCAGTCGGGGAAGCCCGCACGATCGACCTTGCGGTGGTACCGCTCACCCGCCTTACCGCCGGTTACGGCGGCCAGCAGTGTGCCGACCAGCACGACGACGAGCGCGATCGCGCCGCCGCTGGCGAGCTCCGTGTCACCGACCGGCAGCGCCGGCAGGTTGAGCTGCTCGAGGACGTTGTACTCGGAGCCCAGCACCGCGCCCGCGATGGCCAGGACGATGGTCACGACCAGGCCGAGCGCCCACGCGCCGAAGCCCTGACGCGCGCCGTCGAAGCGCGACATGCGGCCGGCGACGTAGCCGCCGCAGAGGTACGCGATGGCGAGGGCCGCCAGCAGCGCGATCGCGCCGCCGATGCCGATCTCGTCCGCGTTGCTCGTCGCCTCGCTCTCCGACAGCGTGGTGAGCCCGACCGCGGCGCCGGCCGCGGCCAGCAGGCCGACGAGCAGGACGCCCATGCCGACGGCGACCAGCCAGCCGAAGAACGCTGCGCCCCAGTTGATGCCGCCGAACTCCTCCCGCTGACGCGCGCGCACGTCTCGCATGTGCTCGCGGTCGGCAGGGCGTCGCGACTGGGTCGTCGCGTCGTAATCGGTGGTGCCGTTGCTGCGCGTGGCGGGCCGGTCGGCCACCGCAGTCGATCCGGTGCCGGTCCTTGGCTGGTCCGGACTGCGCTTGAAGCGCTCGAACATCGGGTGTCGCCTCCTTCAGGGGTTCAGGATCCTGGTTCCCATTCTGACCGCGCGGTCAAACGCCCCGGATTGGAGAGCGGGCGCGTTTACAGGTTTCGGCTTCCGGTGACGAAGACAGGGGTGATGGACACCACCAGCAACGCGCTCAGCGGCGCTCTCGCCGCCCTGATCGACCGCGGCGAGGATCGGGGCTGCCTGCAGCTGAGCGAGGTCGACGAGTTCGCGCAGGCGCTCGACCTCGAGGAGGCCGACCTCGGCGGGCTCTACGAGGCGCTCGAGGCGCGCGGCATCGCGGTCCGCGACGACTGCGGTCGCGAGGCGGCCATGGCCGTCGTGGACGACGCGGCGCTGGCTCACGTCACCACGGACACGCTGCAGCTGTTCCTCAACGAGATCGGACGTCACCGGCTGTTGACGCCCGACGAGGAGATCGAGCTCGCGCGGCGCATCGAGCGCGGCGACCTCGTCGCCAAGGAGCGCATGATCAACGCCAACCTGCGGCTCGTCGTCTCGATCGCGAAGAAGTACCAGGGCTCCGAGCTCACGTTGCTCGACCTCATCCAGGAGGGCATCCTCGGGCTCATCCGTGCGGTAGAGAAGTTCGACTGGCGCCGCGGCTACCGCTTCTCGACCTACGCGACGTGGTGGATCCGCCAGGCGGTCGAGCGCGGGATGGACGCCAAGGCGCGCACGATCAAGCTGCCGATCAACCTCGTCCGCACGCAGCGTAAGGTCGCCCGCGCGGAGAACGCGCTCAGCCTCCGGCTCGACCGGCCGCCGACGGACGCCGAGGTGGCGAGCGAGGCGCAGATCTCGGTCGCGGACCTGCACGCGCTGCGCGACGCGGCGCGCACGGTCACCTCGCTCGACCGCCCGCTCGGCGAGGAGGAGGACGCATCGTTCGGTGACCTGCTCCCGGCCGACGCGCCGGGCCCGGAGGACGTCGTCCACATCTCCCTGCGCAAGCAGGCGCTGCGGCACGCGCTGGGCGAGCTCCCCGAACGCGAGCGGACCGTGCTCGCGCTCCGCTACGGGATCGACGGCGGGGAGCCGACGCCGCTGCGCGAGATCGGCCGCCGCCTCGGGATCACGCCGGAGCGCGTGCGCCAGATCGAGTCCAAGGCGTTGGGGCGCCTCGGGCGCATGCGCGAGCTCGACGCGTTGCGACAGGCGGCCTAGCCACCAGCTACGACTCGGGCGTTGGGGCGTCGAGGTCCCAGCGGCCGTCGATGCCGACCGTGCCGGTCACCGGGTTCGCGTCGGCCGGGTCGGACTCCCGCGCGTATGTGAACGTCATCCGCACCTCGGTGCCGCGGCCGGCGCTCCCGCGCAGCTCGAAGGCGTCCGAGAGCGCGGCGATCAGCGGCAGGCCCAGCCCGAGGGCGGCGGGTTCCGAGCGTGCCGGCCGGGGCTGGATGCCGGAGCCGTGGTCGCGCACGGCGATCGTCAGACCCTCTTCCCCGGCCCGCATCTCGACCTCGAGGATGCCGTCCTGGGCGTCGTAGGCGTGGACCACGACGTTCGTGCACGCCTCGGTGACGGCCATCTTCATGTCCGCCAGCACGGGCGCCTCGAAGTCGAGCGCGTCGGCCATCCCCGCCAGCGCCTGGCGGACGACGCCGACGCCCTCAGCTCGGGCCGGCATGGTGAGCACGACCTCGGGGCGATCGCTCATGCGGCCGCGCCGTTCGCCCTGGCCGCTTCGATCGCCTCGTCGCGCCGGCGCAGGACGGGCAGCACGGGGACCAGCCCGGTGATGTCGAGGATCCGCTGCACGCCCGGCTCCACCGTCTCGCCCACGCAGACGACGAACCCCTGGCCGGCCTCGAGGGCGCGGCGCCGGGCGTCGAGCAGGGCACCGAGCACCGACGAGTCGACGAACGTGGCGGCCGTGAGGTCCACGACGATGCCGCCGCCACGGTCCAGGGCCTCCTCCAGCCGCTCGCGCAGGGTGGGGGCGGTGTAGATGTCGTGCTCTCCTTCGACGACGACCACCACGACATCCCCCGCGGTGTCGTCGAGCACGATTGGGTTGGCTTCCATACGGGCCTGCAAGATACCCGGAAGCCCGGAGACGTAACGCTGGAGACCGGCTACCCGCAATCTGATGTCTCGCAACCTCGATTCCTACCGCCGAAAACGCGACTTCTCCGCGACCCCCGAGCCGAGTGGCGGCTCCGAAAGCGCCGACGAACGCACCTTGAGGTTCGTCGTCCAGGAGCACCACGCGCGTTCGCTGCACTGGGACCTGCGGCTCGAGCACGACGGCGTGCTGGCGTCGTGGGCGGTGCCCAAGGGCATCCCGCCCGACCCGCGCCGCAACCACCTGGCGGTCCGCACCGAGGACCACCCGCTCGAGTACCTCGACTTCCACGGCGAGATCCCCGAGGGCGAATACGGCGCGGGCACCATGAAGATCTGGGACCGCGGGACCTACGAGGAGCACAAGTTCCGCGAGGACGAGGTGATGGTCACCTTCTACGGCGAGCGCCTCGAGGGGCGCTACGTCCTCTTCCGCACCGGCGGCAGCAACTGGATGATCCACCGCATGGACCCGCCGCAGGACCCCGGGCGGGAGCCGATGCCCGAGCACGTGAAGCCGATGCTGGCCCAGCTCGGCTCGCTGCCCGACGACGACGCGCGGTGGGCCTACGAGGTCAAGTGGGACGGCGTGCGCGCGATCGGCTACGTGGAGGGCGGGCGCCTGCGGCTCGAGAGCCGCAACGGGCGCGACGTCACGCCCCGCTACCCAGAGCTGCGGGAGCTCGGCCGCGCGCTGGCCGGCCGGGAGGCGATCCTCGACGGCGAGGTGGTGGCGTTCGGCGACGACGGGCGCCCGAGCTTCCAGAAGCTGCAGGGCCGCATGCACCTGACCTCCGAGCACGCCGTGCGGCGGCTGGCCGCCAGCGACCCGGTCGCCTACCTGATCTTCGACCTCCTGTGGCTCGACGGGCACTCGCTGATGGACCTGCCGTACCTCGAGCGCCGCGCGCGGTTGACGGAGCTGGGCCTCAACGCCGACCGCTGGCAGACCCCGGCCCACCACCTGGGCGACGGCGCCGCGCTGCTCGAGGCCTCACGCGTCCAGGGCCTCGAGGGGATCATCGCCAAGCGGACGGACGTGCCGTACACGCCCGGTCGCCGGTCGCCCGCGTGGGTGAAGGTCAAGAACAAGCGCCGCACGGACGTCGTGATCGGGGGCTGGCTGCCGGGCGAGGGCCGCCGCGCCGAGCGGTTCGGCGCCCTCGTGGTCGGCTTCTACGATGACGACGGCCTGCACTACGCGGGCCGCGTGGGCACCGGCTTCAACGAGGCCGAACTCGCCCGCTTGCAGGGGATTCTCTCGCCACTGGAGCGCCGCACGAGCCCGTTCGTCGGCCGCCGGCCGCCGCGGGAGACGCACTTCGTCGAGCCGGAGCTGGTTGCCGCCGTCGATTACGGGGAATGGACTCAGTCGCGCACGCTTCGGCACCCCGTCTACCAGGGTCTGCGCGACGACATCGACCCCACGACCGTACGCTTCGACGACTCATGACCCGCACCCTGGCCGGCGCCGATGTCTTCCCCATCGGCCTCGGCGCGATGCCCATGTCGCTCGTCGGCCGGCCGCCGGAAGAGCGCTCCATCCGCACGGTCCACGCCGCGCTCGACGCGGGCGTGAACCTGATCGACACCGCGGACGCCTACGCGGTCGACGAGCAGGACGTCGGCCACAACGAGCGGCTGATCGCCGAGGCGCTGCGCGGGCGCCGCGACGGCGTGATCGTCGCCACCAAGGGCGGCCACACGCGCCCGGGAGGGGCCTGGGAGCTCGACGGCAGCCGCGAGCACCTGCGCGCCGCCTGCGAGGCGTCGCTGCGCGCGCTGGAGACCGACGTGATCGACCTCTACCAGTACCACCGCCCCGACCCGGCCGTGCCCTACGAGGAGTCGATCGCGGCGCTCAAGGAGCTCCAGGACGAGGGCAAGGTCCGCTGGATCGGGATCTCCAACGCCTCGGTCGAACAGATCGAGCTGGCGTGCTCGATCGCCGACATCGTGTCCGTCCAGAACCAGCTCTCGCTCGAGTTCACGTCGCCCATCGACAAGGGCGAGGTCGCGCTCTGCGAGGAGCGCGGGATCGCGTTCCTCCCCTGGTCGCCGCTCGGTGGCATCCCGCGCGCGGCCGAGGCCGCCGGGGAGCACGCTCCGGTGCGCGAGGTGGCCGACGCGCACGGCGTCTCCCCCCAGCAGGTCGCGCTCGCCTGGCTGCTCTCGCTCAGCCCCGCGATGATCCCGATCCCGGGCGCCAGCCGCCCCGAGTCGATCGAGGACTCGGTGAAGGCGGTCGAGCTCGAGCTCAGCGACAGCGAGCTGCAGGCGATCGGCCCGCGATGAGGGACGCCGTCGTCATCACGCCGTACCGCGACGGTCCGCTGCTCGTCCGCGGGCCGGTGCGCCTCGTGGACCAGGACGGCAACGAGATCGAGGTCGACCGCGACCCGGTGGCGCTGTGCCGCTGCGGCAAGTCGCGCATGCGGCCGTTCTGCGACGGCTCGCACAAGCTCGTGCGCTTCCGCGCCCCGAGTGGTCCCGAACTCAGCCGGCAGCCGCTGCCGTCTGGGCGATAGGCCGGCGCAGCGAGCTGCGCTCGTCGGCCCACGAGTCGAGCAGGTGGCGTGCGAAGCGGCCCTCGAGCTCGAGCAGCGCCGCGGCGCCCCACAGGATGTCGCCGGTCAGCTCCGGCTCGTCGCGGGCGAGGCCGCCGGCCAGGTCGACGGCGGCGACATTCTCGTGCACGGCGTCCGCGACCACGTGCTCGTCGTAGAACGCGGTCGCGTCGGCGTCGAAGCCGAGGCGGCGGAGCCCGTTCGCGTAGCGGCGGTTGGGGATCGACGACGTCATCTCGAACAGCGCGAGGTGGCCGACGATGGCGCCCCGCAGCCGCCGGTGCAGGCCGAACAGTGACATCAGGTTCACGGTCGCGAGCGTCACGGCGGGCAGGTGGTCGACGTAGGCGCCGTAGCGCGCGTCCAGCCCCAGCGCCTCCATGCCGCGGGCGAACAGCTCCGCGTGGATGCGCTCGGGGTCGCCGCCGCCGTACTCGTCGGCCTGGATCTCGACGATCGCGGCCTTCGGCCTGCCGCTCAGCCGCGGGAGCGCCCACGAATGCGGATCGGCCTCCTTGAGCTGATACGCGGAGCGGTGGACGACGAACTCGAGGTACTGCTCGAGCGTGCCCTGGCGCTCCAGGTGGGTGGAGAGCGACGGCGCCTCGTCGGCGGCCTCCACGGCCCGCAGTGCGAGGTCCATGTCCTCGCCGCCGGGGTCGGGGACGGGCACGTCGCGGCGGACTGCCGCCTCGAAGCGCTGCTCGAGGGCACCGCGCAGCGCAAGCAGCGACGGCTCCCACTCCCACCGCTCGTCCACGCCCGGCAGGCCGCGGTAGTGCAGCTCGTAGCAGAGGTAGAGGGCGAGCTGCAGGTCCTCCTCACCATCCGGATCCGACGCCGGTGCGAGCGGCGCTACCGGCCGCGCCAGCGTGTGCAGCAGAAGCTCGCTGACCGCGCCGCGCGGTTCGGGGAGGGCGATCACGGCAAGCGCCTACCCCGGCCCGCGAGCCGGAGAAACGCCCGTCGGCGCGAAGGCGTCCGCAAGCCAGGCGACCAGCCCGCGCAGCCCGCGGTCGGCCGCCACCGCGCGCTGGCGCGCCGCGGGTGGGCGGGACCCCATCAGCAGCTCGCGGGCGGCGTGACACCCACCGAGCTCGTCCACGAGCGCCGACAGCCGCTCGCGGGTCCGCTGCCGCTCGCCCGTCACAAGATCCGTCATGACGCCGTCGACGCCGTGCCGGCACGCCGACCAGCGGTTGTGGTCGATGCGCCAGCCGGCGGCCACCGTCAGCGCCTCACCGGCGTCGTGGCGCTCCGCCAGGTGCGCCACGAGCGCGTGGACCAGCTCGGCGATTGCCGCGGTGTCCTCAACGGTCGCCTGCGTGTCCGGGACGCGCACCTCAACCGTCCCGTACAGCGGGTGCAGGCGCAGCTCCCACCACCAGCGCCGCGGATCGTCGAACGCGCCCCAGCGCAGCGCCTCGGCGTAGGCGTCGATCGAGCCGAGCGCCGGCGGCACGCCCTGCCGGGGCAGCAGGCCGGAGATCCGAGAGCGCACCGAGGCCAGACCGGAGTCTGCGCCCTCGTAGAACGGCGCGTTGGCGGCCAGGGCGGCGAGGTCGGGCAGGTACGAGCGCAGCGCGTCGTGGACGGCCACCGCCCGGTCGGCATCCCGGAGGCCGACGTGCACGTGGAGCCCGAAGACGAGCTGCCGCCGGGCGACCGTCGCGTACTCGGCGCCGATCGCCTCGTACCGCGCGCCGGGGTTGAGCGGCCCGACGCCGGCGGCGAACGGGTGCGCTCCCCCGCCGGCCACCCGCAGGTCGTCGCCCAGGGTGGCGGCGAGATCGCTGCGGGCGCGCGCAAGCTCGCGGGCCGCCGACGCCACCGTGCGGTGGGGCGCGGTGACGATCTCGAGCTGGGCGGCCGGCATCTCGAGCTTGAAGCGCGCGTCGCCGTCGAGCGCGTCCACGACCTCGGCGGCGCGCGGCGCCAGGTCGAGCGTGCCGGCGTCCAGGAGCATGAGCTCCTCCTCGAGACCGACCGTCCCGTCCTCGGCCGCGTCGAACGCGGCCCGTAGGTCCGCGGCGGTGGGCAGCGACTCGCGCACGGTCGCGGAGGGTAGGCGTTCCGGTGTGCGGCTCGTGGCGATCCCCGGCGTGTTCCGTCCGATCAGCGATGCCTGGCTGCTGACTGACGCGCTCGACCGCGAGCCGCTGATGGGGTGCCGCCCACCCGCGCGCGTGCTGGACCAGTGCTCGGGGAGCGGGGCGCTTGCCGTGCGGGCGGCATTGGGTCCCGCCCACCCCGCCGGCCCGGCCTCCGTGACCGCCGTCGACATCTCCCGTCGCGCGGTGGCCGCCATCCGCCTCAACGCCGCGCTCAACGGCGTCCGGGTGCGTGCGGTCCGCGGCGACCTGTTCGGCGCCGTGGACGGCGAGTGCTTCGACGCGATCGTCTCCAACCCGCCGTACGTGCCGGGGCCCCACGACGCGCTGCCCCGGCGCGGGCTCGAGCGGGCCTGGCACGCCGGACGCGACGGCCGCGTGCTGCTGGACCGCATCTGCGCCGGCGCGCCGGCGCAGCTACGACCGGGCGGCGTCGTGCTGCTCGTGCACTCGTCGCTGCTCGGCGTCGAGCCGACGCTCGACGCGCTGCGCGCCGGCGGCCTCGGCGTGCGTCGTGGCGAGCGAGAGCGGGCCGCTCGGGCCGCTGATGAACGGCCGCCGGGCGCATCTGGAAGCCCACGGCCTGCTCGAGCCGGGGCAGCGCGAGGAGGTCGTGGTGGTCGTGCGCGGGCGCAAGCCGCCGTGCGCCAATTGATGCCGCAATGCGCCGAGTAGCAGAATACAAGTCATGCCTCGATCGATCTGGAGCGGCGCGATCTCCTTCGGCCTCGTGAACGTGCCCGTGAAGCTCTTCTCCGCGGTGTCTCGTAAGACCGTGCGGTTCAACCAGCTCAACAAGGAGACGGGCAACCGGATCCAGCAGAAGCGGGTGGACCCCGAGACGGGCGAGGAGGTGCCGTTCGACCAGATCGTGAAGGGCTTCGAGCTCGGCAAGGACCGGTACGTCGTCATCACGCCCGAGGAGCTCGACGCGCTCGACCCGGATCGCACGCGGACGATCGACATCGAGGACTTCGTGGACCTCGAGGAGATCGACCCGATCTACTACGACCACCCGTACTACCTCGTGCCGGACAAGGGCGCCGAGAAGGCCTACGGCCTGCTGCTCAACGCCATGGAGGCCTCGGGCAAGGTGGCGATCGCGCGCGTCGTCATCCGGTCCAAGGAGGCGCTCGTCGCGATCCGCCCGGCCGGTGACCTGCTGACGATGGAGACGATGCTCTTCCACGACGAGGTCGTGCCGCACGACGACCTCGACGACCTGCCGGAGGCCAAGGACCTCAAGGCCTCGGACCGGGAGCTGAAGATGGCGCAGCAGCTGATCGACTCGCTGTCGGGTGACTTCGACCCGTCCAAGTACCGCGACGAGTACCGCGACAAGGTGCTCGACCTGATCGAGCGCAAGGCGCAGGGCGAGGACATCGCCGTGCAGCCCGAGGCGCCGGCCCCGGCCAAGGTGCCGGACCTCATGGCGGCGCTCGAGGCCAGCCTGGCGGCGGTCAACGACGACAGCGGGGGCGAGAAGTCAGACGGCGCGGGGAAGAAGAAGTCGTCCGCCAAGAAGAGCCGCGCCAAGTCCGGCGCGAAGGCCTGATCCGTGGAGCCGCGCTTCACATTCGGGCTGTGGACGGTCGGCAATCCGGGTCGCGATCCCTTCGGCGGCCCGACCCGCGAGCCGGTCGACCCCGTCGACTCGGTCAAGGGCCTGGCCGAGCGCGGCGCCTGGGGCGTGAGCCTGCACGACGACGACCTCGTCCCGTGGGGCTCGAGCGCTGCCGAGCGCGACCGGATCGTGGCGCGCTTCAAGGCCGCGCTCCAGGAGACCGGGATGGGCGTCGGCATGGCGACCACGAACCTCTTCGGCCACGCCGCGTTCAAGGACGGCGCGTTCGTCTCCAACGACCGGCGCGTCCGGCGGGCGGCGATCGGCAAGGCCATGCGCTCGATCGACCTCGGCGCCGAGCTCGGCGCCGAGGTCTATGTCTGCTGGGGCGGCCGTGAGGGCACCGAGGCGGCGATCGCCAAGGACCCGCGCGATGCGCTGGAGCGCTACCGCGAGGCACTGAACCTGCTCGTCGAGTACTCGGAGGCGCAGGGGTACGGGCTGCGCTTCGCGCTCGAGCCCAAGCCGAACGAGCCGCGCGGTGACATCTTCCTGCCCACGGTCGGCCACGCGCTGCATTTCATATCCACGCTCGACCGCCCCGAGCTCGTCGGCGTCAACCCCGAGGTCGCCCACGAGACGATCGCCGGGCTCTCGTTCCACCACGCCGTGGGGCAGGCGCTGTGGGCCGGCAAGCTCTTTCACATCGACCTCAACGGGCAGGACGTCGGGCGCTACGACCAGGACTTCCGCTTCGGCGCAGAGGACCTCAAGGAGGCGTTCCTGCTCGTCCGCCTGCTCGAGCGCGCGGGCTACGACGGCCCGCGGCACTTCGACGCGCACGCGTTCCGCAACGAGAACGCTGCCGGCGTGTGGGACTTCGCCGAGGGCTGCATGCGCACGTACCGCGCGCTTGCTGAGGCCGCGCAGCGCTTCGACGCGCTGCCAGAGGTCCAGGAGGCCATGGAGGCGGCATCCGTGGCGGAGCTCGGCATCCCGTCGGTCGCCGGCGACGACGCGGAGGCGCTCAAGGCGGAGGCCGACAGCCTGGACGAGCTCGCGCGCCGGGGCTACTTCAACGAACGCCTGGACCAGCTCGTCGTTGACGTGCTCCTCGGCGCGCGCTGATCAGGCCGCGGCCGCCTCGCGGTCGAACTCGAACCACACGAGCGTCGTCTCGTCCGAGTCGACGCCCCAGCGGTCCGCGAGCTCGGCCACCAGGTACAGGCCCCAGCCCGAGGGCCGCGTCGGATCCGGCGACGGCGCCGACGGCACGAAGCCGCCGCCGGGGTCATGCACCTCGACGCGCAGCGTGCGCCGCTTGAGTTCGACCACGAGCTCGATCACGTCGCCGGTCGCGAGGTTCGCGTGGCGCACGGCGTTCGTGACGACCTCGGACACGAGCAGCCGGACGTCGCGCAGCCGGGCGTCGGGCACCGCGTCGCCGAGATCGTCGAGCGCGTGCCGCGCCGCGGACGCGGCCTCGGCGGTGACCGGGAGCTGGCGCACGACCCTCACCCCAGCTCCTCCGGATCGTCGACGAAGGCGAGCCGCTCGCTCATGCGCGTGATCTCGAACACGCGCTGGACCGTCTCGTCGCCGCGCACGAGCGCAAACCGCCGCCCAGCCTCCCGCGCCTGCATGTCCGCGAGCACCACGAGCCGCAGGCCGCTGGAGTCCATGAAGGCCAGGCCACGGAGGTCGAGCACGACTCCGCCGACATCGCGGTCGGCCGCCAATCGGTCCAGCTCGGCCTGCAGCACGGTCGCGCCGGAGAGGTCCAGCTCGCCTGTCGGCGCGATCACGGCGAGTGGGCCGCTCTGCGTCGTCTCCACCTGAAGGTTGGGCATCGGCGCCAGGAAGCGTAAACGTCGCGCTCGCGGGAAGACTTCACAGGCATGGCCCGCCTCCGCCGATCCGATTGTTCGGGCCCCGGGATCACCCGGCGCCGCCGCGGCAAGGGCTTCGAGTACCGAGACGAGGATGGCAACCGGATCACCGAGGACGAGGTGCTCACGCGGATCCGGGAGCTGGGCATCCCGCCGGCCTGGGAGGACGTCTGGATCTGCCCCTACCCGCGGGGTCACCTGCAGGCCACGGGCACCGACGCCGCCGGCCGCAAGCAGTACCTCTACCACGAGCAATGGCGCGCCCGGCGCGACGCCGAGAAGTTCGAGGACATGGCGCGGTTCGCCCGCGCGCTGCCCGATCTGCGCGACAGCGTGGGCGCCGACCTCGAGGGCGACGAGCTCACCCGCGAACGGGTGCTGGCGCTCGCCGTGCGGCTGCTCGACCGCGGCTTCTTCCGCATCGGGTCCGAGGAGTACACGGTGCAGAACGAGAGCTACGGGCTGGCCACGATGCGTAAAGAGCACGTGACCGTCGGGCGCGACGGCGAGATGGTGTTCGACTACCCGGCCAAGAGCGGCGTCCGCCGCGTACAGGCGGTCGTCGACACGACGGCCGCCGACATCGTCGACCGCCTGCGGCGGCGGGGTGGCGGCGGGAACGAGCTGCTGGCCTACAAGGACGGTCGCCGCTGGCGCGACGTCCGCTCGGAGGACATCAACGCGTACCTCAAGGCGGCGACCGGCGACGACTTCTCTGCCAAGGACTTCCGGACCTGGAACGCGACGCTGCTGGCCGCCGTCGCGCTCGCGGTCTCCGGCGAGGTCGCGGGATCGAAGACCGGTCGCAAGCGCGCGATCTCCCGGGCCGTGAACGAGGTCGCGGGCTACCTCGGCAATACGCCCGCCGTGTGCCGCGCCTCCTACATCGACCCGCGGGTCTTCGACGCCTACCAGGCGGGGCTCGTGATCGCCCGGCCCGTGCTGGAGGAGTCGATGGAAGCGGGGCCCGGCCAGCTTTCGATCCACCAGCGCGAGCTCGAGGACGCGGTGCTCGACCTCATCGACGAGCGCGAGCGCTCTCCCGCAATCGAGAAGATCGCCGCCTAGGGGCTGCCCTACAGGACATCGCTCAACCCGGAATGGACCGTTGGGCGGGGCCCCCAAGTCTCAGTCGTCAGACTTCGGGTCCGACAGGACCGGGCGGAAGCGGATCGCTGGGCGGAGGGGCCTCGGGATCCGGCGTCGGGTCGGCGGGCACCTCCGGCCCCGGCGACGGGTCGGCGGGGGTCACCGGCTCGTCGGGGACGACGGGCTGGTCGGGGTCCTGGGGCGCAGGCGGGATCTCCATGCCCGCCGTCCTACCCGTGCTGGGCGTTGCCGTACTCGTACAGCCGGTCGAGCGACGCCCGGGTGATCCGTGAGACGTGCATCCGCGAGCACCCGACGCGTTCGGCGATCTCGGACTGCACCATGTCCACCTGAAAGCGCAGCCGGAGGATCTCGCGGGCGCGCGGGTTCAGGAGCGCGGTCAGGCGGGCGACCCTGAGCTGGGCGTCCACGAGCGCGTAGGCGGCGTCGGGCGCCCCGACCATCTCATTGAATCGACCTACGCGCGCGGCAATCGAGCCGGGCCGCCGCCTGTCCGTTCTCGAACCGTTGCGGGTGTCAACGCGCCAGCGACGGTGCCTGAGGTCAGAGACCGACCACTTGGCGTCTGTTCAGAGCCGTTCGACGAAACACTCGCTTTGATGCTCCAACCCACTGACGAGATCCGACTCTGGCAACTGAAGGCGCAAGGCGACCCCGACGCGCGTGAGCTCCTGGTGAAGCGGTACGTGCGCCTCGCGCAGATGCTGGCCCGCCGCTACATGCGCACCAGCGAGCCGCTCGAGGACCTCGAGCAGGTCGCCATGCTGGGCCTGGTCAACGCGGTCGACCGCTTCGACCACGGGCGCGGGACCTCGTTCAGCACGTTCGCCGTGCCGACGATCCTCGGCGAGCTCAAGCGGCACTTCCGGGACCGGACCTGGATGCTGCGGGTGCCGCGTGACGTCCGTGACGCCTCGACCGTCGTCGAGCGCACGGTCAAGGGGCTCTCCGGCGACCTCGGCCGCAGCCCGTCGACCGCCGAGGTCGCCGACGCGGCCGGAATGACCGTCGAGCAGGTCATGGAGGCGCGCGAGGCGGCGCTCGCCTACCGCTGCGAGTCGCTCGATCGGCCGGTGCAGGACGCCGCGGAGGACGGGACGCTCACGCTGGGCGATCGCCTCGGCGCGTACGACGACGGCCTGCGCGACGCCGAGCGCGGCGTCCTGCTCGAGCAGCTCGCCTCGGTCGCGCTCAGCGACCGCGACTGGCAGGTGGTGCGGCTGCGCATCGAGGAAGACCTCCTGCAGCGCGAGATCGCCGAGCGGGTGGGCGTGTCCCAGATGCAGGTCTCGCGCATCCTCCGCGACGCGGTCTCCCGTCTCCAGCTTGCAGCCGCCTGACCGTTGCGGGAGGGGTTTACGCTGAGGGAAGGCTCCCTCCTCCTCGCCAGTAAGCCTTACTGCCGCTCAGCTCGATCAAGTAGACGTCAGTATCCGGACGACGAGCCAGTCTCGCAGCTACGGTCAGACCATGACGGGCACTCGGTGGGTGTGGGCGAGTTCTCCGCCGAGGCCGACGTGCAGGGCGGGCTGCATGCCGGAGCGCGTGCGAGGCAGCTGATCCACGGCAAGCTGGCCGGGCGCCTTACCGCCGACGCGCTGGCGGACGTGAACCTCCTGCTGACGGAGCTGGTCGCCAACACCGTGTGGCACGGCGGCGCGGACGAGGCGTCGACGCTGCACGTCCGCATCGCGGCCGACGACTCCGGCGTGCGGGTGGAGGTCGAGAACCCGCGCGGCGCCTCGGGCGACCCGGCCCAGCGGGTCCCCGACCTCGACGGGGGCGGCGGGCTCGGGCTGCACATCGTCGAGCGGGTGGCCGACCGCTGGGGCGTGCGCCGCGAGCCGCGGGTCGCGGTGTGGTTCGAGCTCGACCGCGAGCACAGCCGTCTAGCCTGACGCGGGTGCCGCCCGCGAAGCGCCTGGATGTCGAGATCGACGGCCGCCGGCTGTCGCTCTCCAACCTCGACAAGCTGATGTACCCCGCGGCGGGCTTCACGAAGGGCCACGTGATCGACTACTACACGCGCGTGGCGCCGGCGCTGCTCCCGCACCTGCGCGGGCGGCCGATCACCCTCAAGCGCTACCCCGACGGCGTCGAGGGCCCCCACTTCTACGAGAAGCAGTGCCCGTCGCACCGGCCGGAATGGGTGCGGACCGCGCGGGTCGACAGCAGCCGCTCGCGCAGCGGCAGCATCGACTTCTGCGTCGTCGACGACCTGGCGACGCTCGTCTGGCTCGCCAACCTGGCGGACCTCGAGCTGCACACCTCGCTGGCGCGCGCCGAAGGGTACGGGAGCCCGACCATCCTGGCCTTCGACCTCGACCCCGGGCCGCCCGCCACGGTCGTCGAGTGCGCGCGGGTCGCGCTCGAGCTGCGCGACATCTTCGAGCACCTCGGCGTGCAGGCGTTCGCCAAGACCTCGGGCTCGAAGGGGATGCAGGTCTACGTGCCGCTCAACACGCCGACGACCTACGAGGAGACGAGCGGCTTCGCCCGCGCGCTGGCGCAGCTGCTCGAGCGCCGCCATCCCGACCTCGTGTTGTCGGAGATGACGCGGGCCAAGCGCGCCGGCAAGGTGTTCGTCGACTGGAGCCAGAACTCGCGGCACAAGACGACGGTGTCGGTCTACTCGCTGCGCGCGCTTGCCGAGCCGACCGTGTCGACGCCGCTCAGCTGGGACGAGGTCGAGGCCGCGAGCGACCCGGACGAGCTCGTGTTCCGCGCGCCGGACGTGCTCGAGCGCGTGGCCGAGCACCGAGATCTGTTCGCCGGGGTCGTCGAGCTCGAGCAGCGACTGCCAGAAGCGGTATAACGGCGCCATGGACCTCGAAGAGCGCACCCTCGACGACACGCTCGAGATGACCTGCTCGGTATGCGGCGCCCGGCTCACGGGCCAGGAGATCGAGGCCGCCCGCGAGACGGGCGGCCCCTTCCTGTGCGGCGTCCACGCCCGCGAGGAGCTTCCGGCGGCCGAGCCGCCGGACGACGCCGCCTAGCTCGGCGCCCTCTCACGGACGACCCTGCGGGCGGCGGCGGCGATCGCCTCGGCGTCGATGCCCGCCTCGTGCAGCAGCTCCTGCGGGCTGCCGGAGCCCGGCATCTCGCGCACCGCGAGCTTGGTGACCGGCGGCCGGTCGGGCGTGTCGGCGAGCGCCTCGAGGACCGCGTCGCCGAGGCCGCCCTCGGGCCAATGGTCTTCGACGGTGACGATCGCGGAGCAGTCGCGAGCCGCGGCGCGCACCGCCTCGGCGTCGATCGGCTTGATCGAGTAGCAGTCCAGGACGCGGGCGCTCACGCTCTCGCCCTCGAGCGCCTCCGCCGCGCGGTCGGCCTCGTCGACTGTGATCCCGCAGGCGATGATCGCCACGTCCGCCGCGTCCTCGCCACGCGCGACGCGGCTGCCGCCGATCGACACCGGCTCGTCGGCCGGCGTGCGCACCGGCGTCTTGCCCCGCAGTGTGCGCAGGAAGCAGATCCCGGGCGTGTCCGCCAGCGCCTCGACCAACGCCGCGGTCTGGTTCGCGTCGCTCGGGTGCAGCACGGTCGAGCCGTGGATGGCGCGGAACGACGCGATGTCCTCGAGCGCCATCTGCGACGGCCCGTCCTCGCCGATCGAGACGCCGGCGTGCGAGCCGCTGAGCCGGATGTTCGCCCGCGAGATCGCGCCCATGCGGACGAAGTCGTACGCGCGCGAGAAGAACGCCGCGAACGTCGATGCGAACGGGACCCAGCCGCGCACCTGCATCCCGATCGCGGCGGCCACGAGCTGCTGCTCGGCGATGAACATCTCGAAGTAGCGGTCCTCGTGGGCGGCGCGGAAGTCCTCCGAGTGCGTGGAGTTCGAGACCTCCCCGTCGAGCGCCACGACGTCGCCCCGGCGCGTGCCGAGCGCGGCCAGCGACTCGCCGTACGCCTTGCGCGTGGCCACCTCCTCGCCGAGGTCCCAGCGCGGCATCTCCGCGTCGCCGCTCTCGAACCGGTACGGCGTGCCGCCCGGCGGCCGCGCGACCTCGACCTTCAGATCCCGTTCCCCGCCGAGCTCCTGGATCGCGGCGTCGGGGTCGTCGAGCGGCTTGCCGTGCTTGTCCGGCAGGTCCTCGACCGCTCTGACGCCGCGGCCCTTCTTCGTGCGGGCGACGATCGCCGATGGGCGGCCCTCGGTGGCCTCCGCCTCGGCGTAGGCCGCCTCGATCCCGTCGACGTCGCGAAGCCGGAGTTCGAGGGCGAGCCGCACGTGTTCGAGACCGGGGCGCTCGAGCTGCCGACATACGAGCTGGGCGAGGAGGTCGCGACGCGCAAGGCGTACGGCGAGTCGATCGCCGCGCTCGCGAACCTCCGCGGCGACGTCGTCGCACTCGACGGCGAGGTCTCCAACTCGACCCACTCCGAGGACTTCCGCGCGGCGCACCCGGACCGCTACTTCGAGATGTTCATCGCCGAGCAGCAACTGGTGGCGGCCGCGATCGGGATGCAGGTGCGCGGCTGGACGCCGTTCGCGTCCACGTTCGCCGCGTTCTTCTCGCGCGCGTACGACTTCGTCCGCATGGG
>DATAFH010000064.1:0-62340 GCA_036257565.1 Solirubrobacteraceae bacterium
CGGCGTGCGCCTGAGCGCACGCCGCGCTCGGGCCACGACGTCTTCCCCGCGGTCTCCCGGCTTCCACGCCGAGCCGACGACGTCGACCGCCGGGCCGGCGACGAACTCGGTGCGGATCTCCTCGAGCACCGCGCCGAGGTCGTCGCCCTCGCGAAGCGGGACCTGGATCGCAAGGCGGCGGCCGCTGGCCCGGTAGGCCGTGGCGCCGAGCCGCGTCGCCGCCGTCGCGGCGTGGCGAGCAGCCACCTCGATCACTCGATCGCCGGCGAGGTAGCCGAGCTCCTCGTTGATGCGAGGCAGATCCTGGAGCTGCAGGAGCACGACGGCGAAGCGGCGGTCCGGTGTCGCCTCGCTCACCGCCTCACGCAGCGCCCGCAGGAGCGCGCGGTGGTCGCCGAGGAGCGTCAGGCCGTCCAGGGTCGAGGCACGGACCGCGTCCCACGCGCGGTCGTCGCCGTCGCGGCGGTCGAGCGGAAGGCTCTCGAGCAGGCCCTCCAGCGGGTCCTCGCTCGGAGGCGGCGGACCCAGGCGGACACGCTCGACCAGCAGCTGGACGCACTCGGGGTCGAACTGCGTCGCGGCGTGCTCGACGAGCTCTTCGCACGCTTCGTCCGAGGTTCGCGGAGCGCGGTGCGGGCGCTCGTGCGTCATGGCGCTGTAGGCCTCGAGCACGGCGAGCATCCGCGCCGTGACCGGGATGTCCTGCGCCTGCAGGCCGGCCGGATAGCCCTGTCCGTCGTAGCGCTCGTGATGGTGGAGCACGGCCATGGCCGGCTCTCTCAGCGCCGGGGCCTGGCGCATGATCTCGAAGCCCAACCGCGGGTGGAGGGAGATCAGGGAGCGCTCGTCGGGCGTCAGCGGACCGGCATTCAGGAGCAGCCGCTCCGGCAATGGCAGGTAGCCGATCGCGCGCAGCAGCGTCGCGACCACGAGGACATCGCGGTCGTGGTCGTCGAGCCCGAGGTCGCCGGCGAGCCGGGCGGCAAGGACGGAGAGCGCGAGGGACTCGCGGTGCAGCACGGGGTCGCGCGCGGCAGTCGCCTCCGCGAGCACGCGGACCACCGCTCGGTGCGCCTCGCGCACGTCGTGGTTGAGCCGTCCGTGGTGGAGCACGGCGCCCGCCTGGTTGCCGAGCGCCAGCAGCACGTCGTCGTCGACCTCAGCGAAGCCGCCGGGCCGGTTGGCACAGACGATCACGCCGTGGAAGCGGTCACGCATGTAGAGCGGGACGGCGACCAGCCCGTCGATCTCGTCGTCGGCTGGTGTCCCGCCGTCCGACGGCTTGGCGGGCTCGTCCTCGCGCACGATCTGGTCCTCGGCGAGGACCTCGCGCGCAAACCGCTGGGCGACCGCGCTGTGCTCGGGGTCCTGGCTGAAGCCGAAGGCGGTGACGAGGTCAAGGTCGCCGTCGCCGTCCTCGTCCTCCCGCGTGAGCAGCAGGCCCTTCTCGGCGCCGACGAGCTGGATCGTCGCTCGCAGCACGAGCTCGAGGACGTCGCCGCGGTCGGAGGAGCGGCCGTGTAGCTCCTGGAGCTGGCGCCGCAGCTCACGGCTCCACTCGCGCTCGGCCTTCCATGAGTCGCGCAGGCGACGTAGTACGACGCGCTCGTGCGACAGCGCGTCCTCGAGCCGCCGCGCGTGCCGCTCGAGCCGATTGCGCTCGACGAGCCGTTCGTCTCGGTGGGCCTCGGCCACGGCGGCCAGCCGCTCCTCGTTATGGCGAGCGGCGCGCCAGCCGAGGACGGCCAGCGCGGTGGCGGCCAGGAGCAGAACGCCGGCGATGACCGCGGCGAGCCACGTGGCTGCGCCGAAGGCGACCAGCAGCGCGAACACGACCACGGCGGCCGCCGCGAGCGCGATCGGCAGTATCGGAGCAAGACGATTCCGTGTCACGTGATCCATGAGCTCGAGGCACTCGACTGCGGAGGCCCGGCTTGTCCCCTGCTACCCAATTGCTACGCCAGCGATGCTGCGCCGACTCCTGAACTCGCTGCTCTACCTGCCGTCGCGGGAGATACTGCAGACGCCCGCACTCGCCTTTAGCGAGCTCGACATCGACACCGAGGACGGCGAGCGGCTGCACGGATGGTGGATCCCGGCGAGCGCGCCGACCCGCGGCCATGTCCTGCTGCTCCACGGCAACGCCGGCAACATCGGCGACCGCGTCCCCCACGTCCTGCTGCTGGCCGCCGCGGGCTTCGACGTCCTCGCCTTCGACTACCGGGGCTATGGCCGCAGCACGGGGCGGCCGACGGAGCCGGGGACGTGCCGCGACGCCCGTGCGGCGCTAGCCGCCCTCCTCGCCCGAGACGACGTCGATCCGGGACGAGTGCTCTACCTCGGCGAGTCGCTGGGCGGCGCCGTCGCCCTCGAGCTGGCGATCCGCCGCCCGCCCGCCGGCCTGGTCCTGCAGTCGACGTTCACGAGCATCCGCGACATGGCCCGGCTGCACTATCCGTTCATCCCACGGGCGCTTGTCCCTGATGCCTACCCGAGCCTGCGCCTCATCCGGCGGCACGACGCGCCGCTGCTCGTGCTCCACGGCGCCCGCGACACGATCGTGCCGCTCATGCACGGCGAGGAGCTGTTCGAGGCGGCACCCGGGCCGAAGCAGCTCGAGGTCTTCCCCGACGCCGGTCACAACGACATGATCTCGCCCCACTGGGTCGAGGCGATCGCCCGCTGGTTCGAGACGGTGCGCTGACGAGGTATGGTCGCCGCCATGCCGGCCATGAAGTGGTGGGGGTGGGGGGATCCGGGTGTGTCCTTCACGCACGAGGACAAGCCGGCGCTCCGGCCGTTCCTGCAGCGCGCGCTCGACCTCGACGTCGCGCGCCCCGCGGAGCGGCCGGTCGCCTTCGATGCCCTCGACGTCCCGGAGCCGTCGATCTCGCCGGAGCTGGCCGGGGCCCTGCCCGGCGAGGTTTCGACCGACCCCATCGACCGCCTGGTTCATGCGCGCGGGAAGAGCCTCCGTGACCTGGTGAGGCACCGGCAGGGCGAGGTGGGGCGGCTCCCCGACGTGGTCGTCCGGCCGGCCGACGAGCAGGAGGTCGCAGCGGTAATGCGTGCGGCGATCGACAACGACGCGGTGCTGATCCCGTTCGGCGGCGGGACGAGCATCTCCGGGAGCCTCGAGGCCTCCGCCGACGAGCACCGAACCGTGATCTCGCTGGATCTCTCTAAGCTCCGCCGCGTGCTGGCCATCGACGCGCCGTCGGGTCTCGCGCGCGTCCAGCCCGGTGCGTTCGGGCCCGACCTCGAGCGCCAGCTGAACGCCCAGGGGTGGACGCTCGGCCACTTCCCCGACAGCTTCACCCACTCGACGCTGGGCGGATGGATCGCCACGCGCTCCTCGGGCATGCAGTCCGACCGCTACGGCGACATCGCCGACCTCACGCGCGCCGTCCGCGTCGTCACACCCGCCGGGCTGCTCGTCACGCGCCCGGTTCCCAGCAGCTCGACCGGCCCCAGCGTGCGAGAGATGGTGCTGGGCAGCGAAGGGCGGCTCGGCGTCATCACCGAGGCCACCGTGCACGTCCGTCGGCTGCCCGCGCGGCGGGCGATCCTCGGCTACCTGTTCCCCACGTGGGCCGACGGCCTCGCCGCCATGCAGGACATCGCCGCCAGCGAGGCTTCACCCTCGGTGACCCGCGTCTCCGACGAGAAGGAGACCGCGTTCTCGTTCGCGACGCGCAAGGACCCGACGCTCCTCGACCGCCTCAAGTCCACCGCATTGACGACCTACCTCAAGCGGCGGCGCCATATCGACCTCGAGGCGATGGCCCTCGCCTTCATCGGCTACGAGGGGCCGACGCGCCACGTGGCCGCCCAGCGCGAGTCCACGGAGGAGATCGTCAAGCGGCACGGCGGCCTGGGCATCGGCGCCTCGCCCGGCGAGCTCTACGACCAGAAGAAGTTCGACACCCCGTACATCCGGGACTTCCTGCTCGACCGCGGGACGCTCGCCGACGTGTCCGAGACCTCGGCCCCCTGGAGCCGGCTGACCACCGTCTACGACACCGTGATGGCGGCAGCCCACGGCGCCTTCGACGAGCTGCGCGTGAAGGGCTACATCATGTGCCACCTCTCGCACTCGTACCACGCGGGCGCTTGCCTGTACTTCACGTTCGCGTTCACGCCCTCGGACCCCGACGGGCTCGCGCAGTACGACCGCGTCAAGTCCGCGATCCAGCAGGCGTTCATGGACTCGGGCGCCACGCTGTCGCACCACCATGCGGTGGGGACCGAGCACTCCCGCTGGCTCGAGGAGGACATCTCCGCACCCGGCGTCGCGATGTTGCAGGCGCTGTTCTCCGGCGTCGACCCAGGAGCGAACCTGAACCCCGGCAAGATCGCGTGACCCGCATCTTCGTGACGGGCGCCAGCGGCCTCATCGGAGGCGCGCTGGCGGTCCGCCTGAACGAGGTGCCCCGCGGACCCGGAGATGCTCACGCGCGTCAACGTCGGAGGCACCGAGGCCGCGGTACGCGCCGCGGCCCGGGCGGGCGTGCCCCGCGTCGTGCTCACCTCCTCGGCCGCGACGGTCGGCGAGCCGGCCGGCACCGTCGGCCGCGAGGACACGACCCACCGGGGCTCGTACCTGTCGCTCTACGACCGGTCCAAGCACGAGGCTGAGCTGGTCGCCTTCCGGGCGGCCGAGCGGCTCGGCGTGGAGCTCGTCGCGGTGAACCCCTCGTCGGTGCCGGGTCCCGGCCTCGCGACCGGCAACGGGAAGCTCATCATCGACTACGTCAACGGCCGGCTCCGGGAGGTGGCCGACAGCTTCCGCCGCACATCGACTGGGCGGTGACCGAGGGCCTCGTCACCCGCCCGCTGCCACGCCGGGAGTAGGCTCGCCGCGTGGGGCGATCACCGCTCGCCGCCGTGCTCGCCGCTCTGGCGCTGGCCGGCTGTGGCGGCGACGCCGTCGAAGGCCCGCCGCCTTCGGCGCCGGACAGCATGCACCTCACGAGCCCGGCCTTCGCCGCCGGCGCAGCGATCCCCAAGCGCTTCACCTGCGACGGCGAGGACTTCTCACCGCCTCTGCGGTGGACCGGCGTCCCGGCCGGAGCCCGGTCGCTGGCGCTGCTGATGGAGGACCCCGAGGCCGACGGCACGTTCATGCACTGGACGGTGTTCGCGATCGCCCCGGATGCCACCAATCTCCACGAAGGCGAGGTGCCGCAGGGCGCCCGAGAGGGCGAGAACTCGTTCGGCGACACCCGATACGGCGGGCCGTGCCCACCGGAGGGCGACCCGAGCCACCGCTACGTCTTCTCGCTCTATGCGCTGCGGCAGGCTCCGGACCTGGAGCCGGGAGCCTCGCCGGACGACGTCAGGGCCGCGATCGCCGGCGCCGCGATCGCGCGCGGCCAGCTCACCGGTCGCTACGGACGCTGACCAGGCGAGCGGTCATCGCGTCATGGTCCACTCGTGGTCGGGGTCGTTGGCGACGGCCCAGGCCCGCACGGGGCCGGCCATCACGTTCAGGTAGTAGACGGCGTAGCCGGGTGGGGCGGACACCGTGTGATAGCCGCGCGGCACGAGCACGACGTCGCCGTCGCGGACGGCGAGCGTCTCGTCGAGCTCGCCGTCGTCCGTGTAGACGCGCTGGAGCGCGAAGCCCTGCGGCGGGCTGATCCGGTGGTAGTAGGTCTCCTCGAGGAAGGACTCCTCCGGCATCGCGTCGCGGTCGTGCTTGTGCGGCGGGTAGCTCGACCAGTGCCCGGGCGGCGTGAGCACCTCGCAGACGAGCAGCGAGTCGGCCTCCTGGTCGGCCATCAGGATCGGGTGGATCGTGCGCTCGTGCGTGCCATGCCCACGCACTTCGGGGGCGATGGCGTCGCCCGGCAGCGCCCGTGCTGGAGCGCCGTCCCGGGCCGGCGCAGTGCACACGCCCACCTCGCCGTCCCCCTCGAGCACGTACCGCGTGCCCGGCGGCAGGTACGCCGCGTCGGGCAGGCCGGAGAACGGATCCGCCCGCCCGCCCAGACCAGACCACTCGCCGTGAGCCGACACCACTGAGCAGACCCCGGAGATGACCACGACGCAGTGCTCGTCGGGGCCCGTCTCGCGCTCGACCCGCCCGTCGACCCGCAACGCCTCGAAGCCGACGTACGACCAGCCTGCCGACGACGGCGTGACGGGCCCGCGCACGACCAGGCTCATGGCGTCTCCAGATACTGCCGCTGCGCCTGCCGGGCGCGCTCGTACTCCTCCCGCGCGGCGCGCACCGACTCGTCGGCCGCGACCTCGGCGACCGGGACGTCCCACCAGCCCTCGTAGCTCGGCACTCCGGCGTAGCGATCGACCTCGACGTGCACGACCACCGGCCCGCCCTCGGCCGCTCGGGCCTCGGCCAGCGCGCTCCGGACCTCGTCGATCGTCCGCGTGCGCAGCACTCGCGCCCCCAGGCTCTCCGCGTTCGTCGCGAGGTCGACCGGCAGCGCCGCGTGCTCGCTCCCGTCGTCGATCGGCACCCGCCCGTTGGACCGCTGCCGGTAGTGGGTGCCGAAGCCGGCCGAGCCCACCGACCGCGACAGCGCGCCGATCGACGCGTAGCCGTGGTTCTGGACGAGCACGATCACCAGCTTGATGCCCTCGGCGACAGCGGTCGGGAGCTCGCCGGGGAGCATCAGGTACGAGCCGTCGCCGATCATCACGAACACCTCGCGGTCGGGCGCACCCAGCTTCACGCCCATCCCGCCCGGGATCTCGTAGCCCATGCACGAGTAGCCGTACTCGACGTGGTAGCTCTTCGGGTGGCGTGCCCGCCACAGCTTGTGGAGATCGCCGGGCATGGAGCCGGCCGCGCACACGACGATCCCGTCGTCGCTCGCGGCGTCGTTGACGGCGCCGATCACCTCGGCCTGGCTCGGCAGAGGCTCGTGGCCGGCGCCCACCAACCGCGCGACCTCGTCCGCCCACGCCGAGGACTCCTCGCGCGCGCGGCGCTCCCACGACGGATCGATCCGATGGCCGGCGAGCACGTCCTGCAGCGCCTCGAGCGCCAGCCGCGCGTCGGCCTCGACGGCGAGCCCGCTGTGCTTGGCCGCGTCGAAGCCCGCCACGTTGATGTTCACGAACCGCACGCCCGGATCCTGGAACGCGGACTTCGACGCGGTCGTGAAGTCGCTCCAGCGGGTGCCGACGCCGATCACGAGGTCGGCCTCGCGCGCCAGCCGGTTCGCGGCGGCCGTGCCGGTCGCGCCGATCGCTCCCAGTGACGCCGGGTGCTCGGAGCGCAGCGCCCCGCGACCCGCCTGGGTCTCGCCGACCGGGATGCCGGTCGCGTCGGCGAGTGCCGCCAGGGCGTCGGTGGCCGCCGCGTAGATGACGCCCCCGCCGGCCACGATCAGCGGGCGCTCGGCCTCCAGGACGAG
Organism: Solirubrobacteraceae bacterium; assembly: GCA_036257565.1. Classification (GTDB taxonomy): domain Bacteria; phylum Actinomycetota; class Thermoleophilia; order Solirubrobacterales; family Solirubrobacteraceae; genus DASSUW01. The sequence continues at coordinate 7,386 of DATAFH010000064.1, forward strand.
CTCGGCGGCCCGCCGCACCGCCTCGGGCGCCGGCGGCCGCCGGAACACCGTCCACACCCGCGGCTCCAGGAAGGCGGCCGGCACGTCGACCGCCTCGGTCTGCACGTCCTCCGGCAGCGCGAGCGTCACCGCGCCGGTGTCGGCGGGGTCGGTGAGCACCCGTATCGCCTCGAGCGCCGCGCTCACCAGTTGCTCCGGCCGGTCGATCCGGTCGAAGAACCGCGACACGGGCTTGAAGCAGTCGTTGACCGACAGGGTGGCGTCGTGCGGCGCCTCGAGCTGCTGGAGCACCGGGTGCGGCGCGCGGTTGGCGAACGTGTCGCCCGGCAGCAGGAGCACGGGCAGCCGGTTGACGGTGGCCAGCGCCGCGCCCGTGACCATGTTCGTCGCGCCCGGTCCGACGGACGTCGTGACCGCGTAGGCGCCCAGCCGGTTGCGCTGGCGGGCGTAGCCGGCGGCGATGTGCACCATCGCCTGCTCGTTGCGGCCCTGGTGGAAGGGGAGGAGGTCCTGGTGCTGGTGCAGCGCCTGTCCGAGGCCCGCGAGGTTGCCGTGGCCGAAGATGCCGTAGCAGCCGGCGAAGAACCGCTGCCGCTCGCCGTCGCGCTCGATCTCCTGCACGGCGAGGAAGCGCACCAGCGCCTGCGCGACCGTAAGCCTCATGTCCGCACCTCCTGCGGCTCGATGTCCGAAAGCGACGGCATCGCGTCCGCGCACGCGAGCCGCGCGGCGACGTGGGCGCCCGCCGCGTTGGCGAGGCGGATCGTGCGCTCGAGCGGCCAGCCCGCCAGCAGCCCGTAGACGAGCGCGCCCCCGAACGCGTCGCCCGCGCCGAGCCCGCATACGACGTCGACCGGCACCGGCTCGACCTCGATCAGCTCGTCTCGCGTGCGGGCGATCACACCCTCCGGCCCGCACTTGACGACCGCGATCTGTACGCCGAGCTCGAGCAGCGCCGCCGTCGCCGCGTAGGGATCGCGGGTCCGCACCGCCACCGCCGCCTCTTCCCGGTTGCCGACCGCGACCGTCGCATGCCGCAGGGCCGCCCGCGCCCAGTCCCCCGCCTCCGACTCGTCCGACCAGAACATCGGGCGGTGATCGAGGTCGTGGACGGTGATGCCGTCGCCTCGCGTCTCGAGCGCGGCCAGGGTGGCCTCCCGGCTCGGCGACGCGGACAGCCCCGTGCCGGTGGTCCAGAACACGCGAGCGGCCCGGATCGCGTCGAGGTCGAGGTCATCGACCGAGATCGTCATGTCCGGCGCCGTCGGTTCCCGGTAGAACAGCAGCGGGAAGTCGTCGGGCGGGTGGATCTCGCAGAACACGACCGGCGTGCGCAGCGTCGGGTGCGTGCTCACGAAGCGGTCGTCGACGCCGAAGCTCCGCAGCGCGCCGCGGACGTATGGTCCGAACGGATCGTCGCCCACCTTCGTGACGACCGCCGCGGCCAGCCCCAGCCGGGAGGCCGCGACCGCGACGTTGGTCGCGCTCCCGCCGAGCGACTTGGCGAACGTGCGCACCTCGGCCAGCGACACCCCGATCTGCTCGGGATAGAGGTCGACCCCGACGCGGCCCATCGTGATCAGGTCGTGCACGCCATGCTCCTCTCCAGCCGCTGCAGCTGCGTGTCGAGGTCGGGGAGCTCGACGCCCAGCGTCGCCGCGGTCGCCGTCGCGTCGAGCCGCGTGTCGTACGGCACCGGCCACGGTTGCGCGGGCGGGGGCCCGAAGTCGAGCAGCTCAGCGTCGAGCCCGAACGCCTCGACGGTCCGCAGCGCCAGCGTGCGGCGGTCGACCGACTCGCCGCCGCAGCAGTGGAACACCCCGGTGTGGCCGCCCTCTCCGATGCGGCGGATCAGCTCCCCGGCGTCGGGGGCGAGCGTCGGCGTCGCGACGCCGTTGATCGACGGCCCCTCCCAGACCGTGAACCGCTCGCCCGCCCGCAGCGTCCGCACGATCGCGGCGACGAAGTAGCCGAAGCCGGCGTCCTGCGAGCGCGGCGCGCCGTGGGAGCCCTGCACCGCGGAGATGCGCGCCACCGCGCCTCCGCGCGCGAGCACGACCAGCTCGCTGGCGGCCTTGAGCATGCCGTACAGGTTGATCGGGTTCGGCGGCTCGTCCTCGCTCGCGGGCCCCTGCGTGCCGTCGAACACCCAGTCGGTCGAGACCAGGATCACCAGCGCGTCGCGGGCGGCGTCGACGATGTTGCGCGTGGCCCCGACGTAGGCCGCCCAGCCCTCGCGCTCCAACCGCGCGAAGTCGTTGAGGATCGCCGCGTGCACGATCACGTCGGGCGCATACTCCCGGATGCTGCACCGCACCGCGGCCGCGTCGGTGACGTCGACTTCGCGGTGCGACGGCGCCAGCACCTCGTCGAACTCGAGGTGTCGGCCGACGAAGCCGCTCCCGCCGCTGAGCCAGACCCTCATGCGACCTCCTCGACCCGCACTGGCCGCCCCTCGGTCAGCGAGCGCCAGGCTGCAAGCCCGATGACGAGCGGCGCCCGCGCGTCGGCCCCGGTCACCGGCGGCGCCGTGCCCGAGGCCACGGCGTCGACGAACGCCGCCCACTCGCGGACGTAGCTCGGGATGTAGCGCTCGAGGAAGAAGTAGGGGAGGGCCGACATCGACGTCCCGTTGGCCGTCCGGACGACCGCGGTGTGGGCGAGCGGGTTCTCGGACGCCGCCATGCCGCGCGAGCCGAACACCTCGACGCGCTGGTCGTAGCCGTAGACCGCCTGGCGGCTGTTGTCGATCGCCGTCAGGCAGCCCGACCCGTGCACGAGCGTCACGAGCGCGGTGTCGACGTCGCCGGCCTCGTCGAACGCGGGGTCGACGTGCACCGCCCCGCGCGCGTACACCTCCACCACCTCGCTGCCGGTGACGAAGCGCGCCATGTCGAAGTCGTGGATCGTCATGTCGAGGAAGATCCCGCCCGAGCCGCGGACGTAGTCCATCGGCGGCGGCGCCGGGTCGCGGCTCGAGATGCGTACGAGCTGGGGCTCGCCGACGTCGCCGCGCGCCACCGCCTCCTGCACGGCCTGGTGCGCGGGGTCGAAGCGGCGGTTGAAGCCGATCTGGAACGGCACCCCGCACTGAGCGACGACGCCCAGGGCGCGGTCGACCTCCGCAAGGTCGAGCGAGATCGGCTTCTCGCAGAAGATCGCCTTCCCCGCCCGCGCCGCCGCGACGATCAGGTCCGCGTGCGTCTCGGTGCTCGAGCAGATCGCGACCGCGTCGACGCTCGGGTCGGCGAGCAGCTCGTCGACGCCGTCGAAGGCGGGCGCCGCGACCGCGCGCGCGGCCGCGGGATCGGCGTCGTGCACCGCCGCGAGGGCGGCGCCGGGGATCTGCCGCGCCAGCAGGTCCGCGTGCATGCGACCGATCCGGCCGACGCCGATCACGCCCACGCCGACGGTCGAGGTCGCCGTCTTCACACGTCCTCCCAGCGGCCGCTGCGCGCGGACTCGAGCAGCGCGTCCTGCACCCGCACGAACGCCAGCGCGTCGGCGAACCCCGGCTCGTGCGGCCGCCGCTCGGCCAGCGAGCGGCAGAACTCGTAGTCCTCGATCACCACGAGGTCCTCGAAGCCGATGCCGTTGGCGCTGCCGGGGACGAAGTTCCCGTGGTATGGGAAGCGGTCGCCGCCGAACACGGTCCGGTAGCCCGTGTGGAGCTCGTCGCCCGCGATGTAGACCTGCAGCTCGTTCATGCGCTCGAGGTTCCAGCTCAGCGCGCCGCGCGTCCCGTAGACGTCGAACGCCATCTGGCTCTCCGGTCCGACGATCGTGCGGCTCGCCTCGAACGTGCCGCGGGCGCCGGACGCGAACTCGCACAGCAGGCCCGCGTAGTCCTCGTTGGTGACGGGGCCGCGGGGATCCTCGGCGCGGCCGCGCCCGTAGTGCGTGCCCGCTGTGGAGATCGGGCGCTCGGGGATGAACGTCGCCGTCGTGCCGACCACGCGCGTGATCGGCCCGAGCAGCATGTGCGCGAGGTCGACGGCGTGGCTGAGCAGGTCGGTGGACGCGCCGTGGCCGCCCTCGTCGACCCGGTAGCGCCACGACAGCGGGCCGAGCGGGTCGCTGCCGTACATCGAGAAGAAGCGCCCGCGGTAGTTCGTGATCTCGCCGAGCGCCCCGGCGGCGATCAGCTGCGCCGCGTAGCGCACGAGCGGCGCCCAGCGGTAGTTGTAGCCGACGCCCGTGATCAAGCCGGCCTCGCGCGCTGCGCGTTCGGCGCGCGCGGTCTGCTCCGGCGTGCCGCCCACCGGCTTCTCGCAGAAGATGTCCTTGCCCGCGGCGGCCGCCGCCTCGATCAGCTGGAGGTGGAGCATGTTCGGCGCGGTGATGAACACGACGTCGACGCCCGGATGCTCGACCACCCGCCGCCAGTCGGCGGCCGCCTCGCCGTACCCGAAGTCGTCGACCGCCTCCTCGAGCCGGGCCGGCAGCGTGTCGCTGCAGATCACCAGCTCGGTGTCGAACTCGCGGTCGGCGAACAGCATCGGGATCCGGCGCAGCGACCGGCTGTGGGCGTGCCCGAGCCACCCGAGCCCGATCAGGCCCACCCCGATCCGCGTCCGCGGCCGCGGCCCGCCGCCGAGCGCTTCGGCAGCGGGCGTGGCCTGCGTCATGTGGTCACCCGCTCCAGCTCGTGCGTGAGCTGCTCGAGCTCGGCGCCGCCGGCCATCATCTTCACCAGCTCGTCGCGGCTGATGGCGCCCTTGTCCCACGCACCGAGCATCTTGCCGCGGTTGAGGACCACGAAGCGGTCGCCCACCGGGTAGGCGTGGTGCGGGTTGTGGGTGATGAAGATGACGCCCAGGCCGCGGTTGCGCGCCTGCACGATGTACCGGAGCACGACGCCCGACTGCTTGACCCCGAGCGCCGACGTCGGCTCGTCGAGGATCAGCATCTTGGCCCCGAAGTACACCGCGCGGGCGATCGCCACCGCCTGGCGCTCGCCGCCCGAGAGCGTGCCGACCATCTGGTCGGGATCGCGCACGTCGATGCCCATCTTGGCCATCTCCTCGCGCATCACCCGCTTGGCCTCGCGGATGTCGATCCGGCGCAGCGGACCGCTTCCCGTCATCGGCTCAGAGCCGAGGAAGAAGTTGCGCCAGATCGCCATCAGCGGCACCGTGGCCAGGTCCTGGAACACGGTCGCGATCCCGGCCTCCTTGGCGTCGCGCGGAGAGCTGAACCGCGTCGGCTCGCCCTCCACCAGCAGCTCGCCCTCGCTGTGCTCGTGCACGCCCGAGAGGATCTTGATGAAGGTCGACTTGCCCGCGCCGTTGTCGCCCAGCACGCAGGTCACCTGCCCGGCGTTGACGACCGTCGAGACGTCCTTGAGCGCGATCACGTTGCCGAAGTACTTGCTGATGTCGCGCACCTCCAGCAGCGGCGTGCCGTTCGTGGCGCTCATGACCGTGCTCCTTCCGCGCGCCGGCGGACGTAGGTGTTGACCAGCACCGCGGCGAACAGGATCACCCCGAGGAACAGGAACCGCCAGTCGGTGTTCCAGCCCGAGAACTGGATCCCGATGAACGTCATGCCGATGATCAGGGCGCCCATGGCGGCACCGATCGCCGAGCCGAAGCCGCCCGTGAGCAGGCACCCGCCGGCGACCGCGGCGATGATGTAGTTGAACTCCTCGCCGACGCCCTGGCCGGCCTGGATCGAGCCCAGGCGCAGCGCGATCATCGTGCCCACCAGCGCGGCCGCCATCGAGGTCAACATGAACAGGCCGATCTTCACGCGGCTGACCGGGACGCCGACGTTGCGGGCGGCGATCTTGTCGCCGCCCACGCCGAAGATCCAGTTCCCGACCCGCGTCCGGCTCAGCACCCAGGTCGCCAGCGCCGTGATCACGATCCACCAGACCACACTGATCCGGAAGTTGTGTGGCGCCCAGAAGTCGCTCGCGAAGATCTTCTGGGCGCTCTCGAAGCCGGCGGCGTCGCGGAGGCCCGCGACGCGCACCGTGTCGGTGATCGCCTTCGTCCCGCCGAGGTTGACGCCCTGCAGGATGAAGAAGGTCGCCAGCGTCACGATGAAGCTCGGCAGCCCGGTCCTGACCACCATGTAGCCGTTCATGAACCCGATCCCGGCGGCGAACACGAACGTCAGCAGGATCGCGAACCAGATGTTCATCCCCACCTCGGTGGCGAGGATGCCCATCAGGAGGCCGCAGCTGCCGGTCATCACGCCCGCCGACAGGTCGAACTCGCCGCCGATCATCAGCAGCGCGACCGCGACGGCCATGATGCCCAGCGTCGAGGCGACGTCGGTCCAGCGGGCGATGCCGCTGAGCGACGCGAACCGATCGGCCGTGACGGCGAAGAAGATCAGGACGACGCCGGCTCCGATCATCGCGCCCAGCTCCGGACGCTGGAGGAGCTTGGTGAGGAAGGAGACCTTCGCCAGGCGCTCGTCGACCGCTGTGGGCGGAGGCTCCGACGTCGGCTGCAGTGTCGTGCTCATCGCGTGCCGGCCTCCGCCAGCTTCTCGATCTCAGCGGCGTTGTCCTTGGTCACGAAGCCGGGACCCGTGAGCACGGCACGGCCGCCGCCGACCGTGTTGAGGTTGGTCTTGTCGAGCATGAGGAAGACGACCGGCAGGTAGCCCTGGAGGTACTGCTGCTGGTCGACGGCGAACAGGATCTCGTCGTCCTGGATCGCCTTGATGACGTCACCGGAGAGGTCGAACGTCCCCACCTTGGCCTCCGAGCCGGCGCCCGCGACCGCGTCGCGCGCAGCGATCGCGATGTCCGGGTTGAGCGACAGCACGCCGTCGATCGAGGTGTCGGCCTCGAGCTTGGACTGGATCTCCGTGAGCGTCGTCGAGACGTCGGAGATGCCGGCCACCTGCAGGTTCTCGACCTCGCCGCCGAAGCCCTTCTTGGCGCCCTCGCAGCGCTGGTTGAGGCCGACGTTCCCCTGCTCGTGGATGATGCAGATGATCTTGCTGGCGCCGGCCTCCTTGAGCTTGGCGCCCGCCCCCTCGCCGGCGATCGTCTCCGTCTGGCCGACGTGCGTGGTCGCGCCGAGCGACGCCGACTCCTCGGCCCCGGAGTTCAGCGTGATGACGGGGATGCCCGCGTCGATGGCGGTCTTGACCGAGTCGCGGATCGCGTCCGGGTCCGGCGCGGACACGGCGATCCCGTCGACCTCCTCGGTGACGGCCGAGTCGATCAGCTGGGCCTGCTCCTGGGGGTCGTTGTTGGACTCGGAGTACTTGACCGTCACCCCGAGGTCCTTGCCGGCCTGCTCGGCGCCCTTCTTGGCCACCGCCCAGAACGAGTCGCCTTCGCCGTGCGTGATGACCGCGATCGTTATGTCCTTGCTCTGCGTCAGATCGACGGAGTCGTTGCCCTCGCCGCCGCCGTCGTCGTCACCACCGCAGCCGGCGAACACGAACGCGCCGACCACCAGCATCAGGAACACCAACGCAAGTCGCTTCATGACTCAGCAACCCTCTCTCTCCGCGTGGGAGCCAGCGAATGCAGGTACTCGATGCTCTCGCGAACGTCGAGGACCGGTCCGCCTCCCACCGGCGGCTCCTGCCCGGTGATGGCGGTGTCTTGCTCGAGCACGAGCCAGCGCTCGTACCCGGTGCTCTCCAGCTGCTCGAAGACCTCGTCGATGCGGGCGTCGCCGCGGCCCAGCGGGCGGAAGAGCCCTTGCGGTGTGGCCTGGACCAGCGACAGCTCCCCGTTGCGGAGGCGAGCGGCCAGGCCTGCGTTGACGTCCTTCAGGTGCGCGTGCACGATGCGCTCGCCGTGGCGGCGGACGAAGGCGACCGGGTCGGCGCCGCCGATGAGGAGGTGGCCGGTGTCGAAGCAGACGCCGACCTCGGTGGTGGCGAGCGCGCGCTCGATCTCGGCCGCGCTCTCCACCTGGGTGCCCGCGTGGGGATGCAGCGCCAGCGTGAGGCCGTGCTGCTCGACGCGCCGCTCGGCCTCGGCCAGGTTGCGGGCGAGGTTCGCCCAGGCCTCGTCGTCGAGCGGTCGGGGAGCCGACCAGTCGTCGTCGGCCACGAGCGCGGCGTTGAAGACCTCGGCGCCGGCGGCGGCCAGGACGGCCGCGCTGCGCTCGGCCGGCGCCGGGTCGAAGGTGGGGTGGTGGAGGACGAGCGGGACGAAGCCGCCGACGAGCCTGAGGCCGTGGGCGTCGAGGTGCTCGCGGATCGCATCCGGTTCGTAGGGGAGGTAGCCGATCGGCCCGAGCTCGGTGGCCGTCAGGCCGAGCGAGGCCATCTCGGCAAAGACCCGGTCGGGCGCCAGCATGCGACCCCAGCCCGGGACCTCGCACACGCCCCAGGAGATGGGCGCGCCCGCCAGCCGGCTCGTGATGTCGTTCTCCCCCATAGCCATTAGAGCGCTCTAACCGCAACCACCAAGAACAGCGATACCGGCCGCCGAGAACGGCGGATCGCGGACTCCTCTCCTCGAACCCCTCTCCTGCTGAGCGCTTGCATCGAAGCGTACGATTAGAGCGCTCTAACCGGAGTCTGTCACCAGATGCCCCGCAATGTCAACCCCACGCACCCGACGATGGAGGACGTCGCGCGGGAGGCAGGGGTGTCGCGGGCGCTGGTGTCGCTCGTCATGCGCGAGAGCCCGAAGGTCAGCGACGAGCGGCGGGGGCGGGTGCTCGACGCGGCGGCACGGCTCGGCTACCGCCCGAACGCCAACGCGCGCAGCCTCGCCAGCCGGCGCACGCGCACGATCGGCGTGCTGCTCAACGATCTGCACAACCCATTCTTCGCGGAGATCGCCGACGGGATCGAGGACGTCGCGTCGCGGCTCGGCTATCGGCTGCTGCTGAGCACTGGCGGCCGGCGGCCGGCGCGGGAGCGGGCGATGCTCGACGCGCTGCTCGAGTACCGGACCGACGGGCTTATTCTCGTGAGCCCGCGCATGGAGACGCCCGCGATCCTCGCGGCCGCGCGCTCGGCGCCTGTGGTGGTCACCGGCCGCCTGCTGCGCAGCGATGCGGTCGACTGCGTGGAGACCGACGAGGCGCTCGGCGCGCGGCTCGCGGTGCGGCACCTCGTCGAGCTGGGCCACGAGAAGATCACCCACATCGACGGCGGGCGGGGCGCGGGCGCGGGGCCGCGGCGGGCGGGCTACCTGCGCGCCATGCGCGAGGTGGGCCTCGAGCGCCAGGCTCGGGTGATCCCGGGTGAGTTCACCGAGACCGCCGGGGTGCACGCCGCCGAGCGGCTGCTCGGGGCCGGCGAGCTGCCGACCGCGATCTTCGCGGCCAACGACCTGATGGGGGCGGGCGTGCTCGACCGGCTCGAGGACGACGGCGTCCGCGTGCCGCACGACGTCTCGATCGTGGGGTTCGACAACACGTTCCTCGCCGCCCTGCACCACATCTCCCTGACGACGATCAACCAGCCGCGCCGGGAGATGGGCCGGCTCGCGCTCGAGCTGCTGCTCGAGCGGCTGGGGGGTCGTCGCGCCGCCGTCCAGCGTCTCACCGAGCCGACGCTGGTCGTCCGCGGCACCACGGGGCCGCCGCGATGAGGGTCCTCGCGGGGGTCGCCGCGGCCTTGGTGCTCGCGCCTTCCGTGGCGACCGCGCCGCCCCCGCCGGTCACCATCCTGCCGATCGTCGTGAGCCATCCGACCGGCCCGCCGGACCGCGCGCACGGGTTCGTGGCCGGCGACGGGCTTGTAGTGACGGTCGCGCATGTCCTCGGTGGGCGGGTGGTGGTGGGCGGCCGCCAGGCCCGCGTGGCCCACGTGGATCGCCGCCTCGATCTCGCGGTGTTGCGCGTTCCCGATGTCACCGGCGAGCCGCGGTTCGCCGACGGCGCGGACGGAACCACGGTTCTCGGCCACTCGGCGCCGGTCGTGCGCCGTGTCCGCGCCCGCGTCGACGGCGGGGCCGCACGGCCTGCGCTCGAGCTCCGCGCCGAGATCGGGCCCGGCGACTCGGGCGCACCGGTCCTCACCTCCACCGGCCGGGTCGCGGGCGTCGTCTTCGCCCGCTCGAGCACGCGGCCGTCCACGGCCTACGCGGTCGACGCGGCGGGCGTCGCCGAGCTGCTCCGCTAGACATCAGGCATGAGCGAGTACACGGTCGTCAGCGCCGACGAGGTGGACGACGTCTATGCGGGCAGCAGCGTGCCGGGAGAGTTCCGGCCGCTCACCGACGCCCTGGGCTGCGAGCAGGTGGCGGTGACGCTGATCCGGGTGCCGCCGAACTCGGACTTCGAGCAGGGCTCAGGCCACTACCACGAGCAGCAGGAGGAGATCTACGTCGTCAGCCGCGGGACGCTGACGATGCGCTTCGGCGACGACGTCCGCAAGGTGGGCGCCGGATCGGTGGCGCGGGTGGCTCCCAGGACGCCGCGCTCGCACCGCAACGAGGGCGACGAGCCGGTGGAGATGTGGGCGGTGTCGCTACGGCTCGAGCGGCAGGACGCGGTCAAGATCGACGACTTCTGGCAGGCCTCGCCGGACGCCGCGCAGGAGCGGCGCTGAACCGCTCAAGGCCGCGATCACTCAGAGGGCAGGATGATCCAGAGCGCGATGTAGAGCAGGAACTGCGGGCCGGGCAGCAGGCACGAGAGCACGAACAGCAGGCGGACCTGCCACGGCTTCATGTCGAATCGTCGTGCGAGCGCGGCGCACACGCCGGCGATCATCCGGTCGCGCCGCGGGCGCACCAGGGCGGTCGATCGGGCCATGGGCGCAGGCTACCGCGCCACGGGGCCGCTGCCTACTCTTCGTAAGCGATCTTGATCCGCGCCTCAGGTTCGGCCGCCACCATGCTCGCCATGCCCGCGTTCGAGCTCCTCCCCGAGGTCCGGCCCGACGGCACCGTCATCTTCCGCGTCGTCGCCCTCCGGCCAGGCGAGCGGCTGCGCCGGTTCGCGCGCCGTTTCCGGCGGCGCTAGCTTAGGCCGGGAGCTCGACGTGCACGGCGTCGCCCGCGAGCGGCGCCACGCCGGCACGGAGCAGCTCGTCTTGCGCGACGACGTCCTGGATCGCGCGGCCGCTGATCGTCACGTCGGCCGCATTGCCGTGCTCGTGGCGTGAAGTGCCCGGGCGGGCGACCGGATACGGGTTCGAATGGCGGTTGTCCCACAGCCGCTGCTGCTCGGCGGTCGTCCGCAGCCCGCTGGTGACGTTCCACGTCTCGCCTCGGGCGGCGGCCAGCTGGTCGAGCCGCGACAGGAGCTCGGGATTGGCGTCGAGGTCGCCGGTGAGGTGGGCATAGGAGCCGGCCGGCTTCGCCGTCGTACCGATCGCCTGGTCGAGCGCGGCGTGAAATGACGTCGGGCCCCTGGCCGGCGGTGCCGGCGCGGGAGCCGGGGGCTGCACCGTCCACGCCTGAAGGGCGGCGACGCGTGCCAGGGCGGACTCGAGGCTCACACCCGGGTGAATCGGCGGCTCGCCCGCGTTCTTCAGGCGCTGCGCGCCGTCCGGGCGAGCCGGCGCGCCCCCCGGAGCGGCTCCGGCGTGCGGTGCCCACCAGTCGCGGCCAGCACCACCTCGACCGCGACGTCCACGCTCGTCCGCCACGCGGCGTGCACCGCCACCGGGCGCACCCCGGGCCTCGTACGCAGCCACGCGCCGACGCGCTCGCCGTCGAGCACGAGCTCCGACCATGCGCCGCGCACGTCTTCCGGCCAGGCGCCCTCGGCCACAAGCGGTCGGTGGGTCACGCCGACGGTGGGGAGGTCGAGGACGGCGCCGAGATGGAGCGCCAGGCCGGCGCGCCGCGGATGGTCACGACCGGTGGCGTCCACGAGCAGCGCGTCGGGCACGACGCCCAGGGCCTCGACCGCCCCCTGCAGGGCCGGCCCCTCGCGGAGCGCGAGCAGGCCCGGCGCGTACGGCGCGCCCGCCTGCCCGGCGACGGCGGACTCGGCGAGCAGTACGCGGCCGCGCAGCACCGCGGCGGCGGCCCAGGCGGGGTCGCCCGCCGAGCCGGCGCCCGATACGCCGCGTGGGAACCGTACGGCGCATCCGGCGATGGCCAGCGCTCCGGAGGGCGGTGTCCACGCCAGTGGTTCTGTCGCCGCTAACCGGCGCTGGACGTCGAGGAGCTCGCCGGGCGATCGCGGCCACACGGCGCCTAGGTCATGAAGACTCGCCGTCGTGCTTCGGCTGCCAGTGATCGGCGGTGAGCCGCGCGGCGTCGGTGTCGTCGCAGAACGCGCTCACCACCGCCGCGAAGCGCTCGGGGTCGTCGTCGTGGGGCATGTGCCCGGCGTCCGGGAAGATCTCGAGGCGACTGCCGGGCATGGCCGCGTGCGCCGCCTCGCCGTGGGCGACGGGGATGATCGAGTCGCGCTCGCCCCAGACGATCAGGGTCGGCATGAGCGCCGCGAGCGCGAGACGGTCCTGGGCGCTGACGCGCTGGCCGCTCGGCTCGATGACCGCGCGGACCGTGTGCAGGAACGCCTGGCGCGAGCCGGCGTTGTCGAGCGACGCGAACCCTTGGGCCAGCACCTCCAGGTCCCCACCCGGAGCCAGGTGGACGCGGCGGAGCATCGAACCGAGCCCCTTGCCGACGCCGAGCAGCTGCCGCGAGGCGATGAACGGCAGCACGTAGTCGGCGCCGGGAAGGGCCGCGGCGCGCAGGAGCAGGTGCACCTCGCGACCCAATCCGCCGCTGGAGACGAGCACGAGCCGCTCGCACCGCTCGGGAAACTGGTAGGCGAACTGCATCGCGATCCCGCCGCCGAGCGAGTGCCCCACGACCGTCACGCGCGTGTGTCCGAGCGCCGAGAGCACGTCGCGCGCCCCGGCGGCGTGCGCGCCGAGCGAGTAGTCGCCGCGCGGCGTCGCGGACTCGCCATGGCCTAGTAGGTCCGGGGCGATCACCGTGAAGCGCTTGCTGAGCAGCGGCGCGACGTGCTCCCACGTCTGCGACGAGTTGGTCACGCCGTGCAGCAGCAGGAGCACCGGGCCACGGCCCGCGGTGCGGTACGTCACGCGGTGACCGTGCAGGGTCAGCTCGTTGGCGGTGAGGACGGCGGGGCCCATGGCGGACCATGATGCCGTGCCGGCGCGGAGAGAGTTATCGGTCGCGCAGGCGGGTACGGACCTGATAGGGATGGAAGCGCGTGGTTCGACGTAGGGGGAGAGCGGCCACATAAAGATCCGAATCGTCACGACCCTCGTGGCCGCCTTGGTCGCATGGCCGGCGTCCGCAGCTGCGCAGGAGCGATCGTTGGAGCGCTATGCGGCCGACACCTGGCGCTCGTTCGCGGCGATGACCGACGCCCAGTCGGGCCTGCCGGCGGACAGCCTGCGCGACGACGGCGACCGCAGCGTCCAGACATCCACCACGAACATCGGCGCCTACATGTGGAGCGCGCTGGTCGCCGAGGAGCTCGGGATCGTCGGCCACCGCGAGACGGTGTCGCGCCTGAGCCGGACGATCGGGACGCTCGAGCGGATGGAGCGCCATGGGCCGAGCGGCCAGTTCTTCAACTGGTACGACCACCGCACGGGAACCACGAGGGCGGGAGCGGAACGAACCGCTGCCCCGCCGGAGAGACCAGCAACGCCTGCGATTGAGGCGAAGGAGGGGCGATGAGGCACAAGAGGCGGAGAGCGGCGATCGGCGCGGTCGTGGTCGCGCTCACCACGGGGGTGGCCGGCGGCGTCGTGGCGGGGACGCGGTCGAGCGACGAGGCCGCGCTGCGGCCCGCACGGCAGGCGGCCGACCGCGGCATCGAGCGTCGCGTGGAACGGCTGCTCGGGAAGATGACGCTCGAGGAGAAGCTCCAGCAGATCGCGCTGCTGCCCGACTTCCGGGTGGCCGGTGAGGAGGGCGAGGCGGAGGTCCGCCGGGGCCTCGGCTCTGTGCTGAGCCTCACCGACCCGGAGCGAATCAGGGAGCTCCAGCGGATCGCCGTCGAGGAGTCGCGGCTCGGCATCCCGCTGCTGTTCGCGTTCGACACGATCCACGGCTACCGGACGGTGTTCCCGATCCCGCTCGGGACGGGCGCGAGCTTCGACCCGCGGGTGGCGGCTGCCGACGCCCGCTTCGGCGCGCGCGAATCCGCTGCGGTCGGGCTCAAGCAGACGTACGCGCCGATGATCGACGTCTCGCACGAGCCGCGCTGGGGCCGCATCTCCGAGGCGGCCGGCGAGGATCCGTACGTGAACTCGGTGATGGGCGCCGCGCGCGTCAAGGGCACGCAAGGCGGCGACTACAGCCGGCGCAACAAGCTGATCGCCAGCCCGAAGCACTTCGCCGCATACGGCGAGCCGGAGGCCGGACGCGACTACGCGACCACGGATATGTCCGTGCAGCGGCTGTGGAACTTCTACCTGACGCCGTTCAAGGCGGCGATCGACGCGGGCGCCGACACGGTGATGTGCTCGTTCAACTCCATCAACGGGGTCCCCGGCTGCGGCAACGGCTACCTCATGAACCGCATCCTGAAGGGTCAGTGGGACTTCGACGGCTTCGTCGAGAGCGACTGGACGGCGGTCGCCGAGCTGCGTGCCTGCCCGCCGAGGAACCCCGACACGGGCGAGTGCGGCCACGGCGTCGCTGCGGACGGCCCTGACGCCGCCCGGCTCGCGCTCAACTCGGGCGTCGACTCGGAGATGACCAGCACGCTGATCCGCGACCACGGCGAGCAGCTGCTGGCCGAGGGCCGCATCTCGATGCGGCGGATCGACGACGCCGTGCGCCGGATCCTGCGCGTGAAGTTCCGCGCCGGGCTGTTCGAGAACCCGTATTCGCAGTTCCAGCCGGAGGAGACGGAAGCGCAGATGCTGCGGCCGGACGCGGTGGCGGCAGCCCGCCGGGCGGCGGGCCGCTCGATGGTGCTGCTGCGCAACGAGGGCGGCGTGCTGCCGCTCGATCCGGCGAAGAACACCGCGGTCATCGGGCCGCTCGCCGACAACCAGCACGACATGCTCGGCCCGTGGTGGGGCCGCGGAGACGACAACGACGTCGTGACCGTGCGCGCAGGCATCGACGAGCAGAACACGGGCACGACGACGCACGCGCAGGGCTGCCAGCTCTCGAGGCTGGAGGTGCCGGACTGGAACGGCGACGGCTGCGGCGCGGAGGCTGACTTCACCGAGGCGGTCAATGTCGCGCGGGCGGCCGACCAGGTCGTGCTCGCGCTCGGCGAGACGCGCGAGATGAGCGGAGAGGCGAACGCACGCAGCGAGATCGACCTCCCGGGCCGCCAGGAGGAGCTGCTGCGCGCCATCAAGGCGACCGGCAAGCCGGTCGCGGTCGTGCTGTTCAGCGGCCGCCCGCTGGCGCTCGAGAACATCATGGGCGACGCGCCGGCGATCCTCCAGGCCTGGTTCCCAGGCGTGCAGGCGGGGCCCGCGGTGGCCGACGTCGTCTTCGGCAAGGTCAACCCCGGCGGCAAGCTGCCGGTCTCGTTCCCGTACCGGGTCGGGCAGGTCCCGATCTACTACAACCACGAGCCGGCTGGGCGCCCCTGCAACAAGGGCGTCAAGTGGAACTCGCAGCATCGCGACATCCCGAGCTGCGACCCGCTGTTCGTGTTCGGCCACGGCCTCAGCTACACGACGTTCGAGGTCTCGAACCTGCGGCTCAGCGCGTCGCGCGTCTCGCGCAACGGCAGCCTCCGAGCCTCGGTCGACGTTGCGAACACGGGCGGCCGCAAGGGCGACGAGGTCGTGCAGCTCTACATCAACGACCCGGTCGCGAGGCTCTCACAGCCGGTCCGGCGGCTGCGCGGCTTCGAGCGTGTGACGCTCGATCCGGGTCAGAAGCGGACGGTCACCTTCAAGCTGGACAAGAGTGACTTCGGCTTCTACGACAACCGCGGCAAGTTCGTGGTCGAGTCGGGCCGGATCGACGTCTACGCGGGCAACAGCTCGAAGGCCGAGCTCAAGCAGTCGTTCACCGTGACGCGCTGACGGATGCGGGCGGGCGGTGCTTGCGCGCCGCCCGCCCGTAGGTGTTCGCCGAGACGCTCGGGAATGATGTGGTGGTGATCGACGTCGCGTTGCTCGGCTGCGCCCATCCGCACGTGCCGGACGCGCTGGGCGTGCTCGCCTCCGAGCGGGAGCTGCGGCTCGTCGCGGCGTGGGATTCCGATCCGTCGGCGATACCGGTTGCCATCTCGGGCGCCGCGGTGTCGCGGGCGGAGACGGCGATCGGCCGCGCGCACGCGGTGATCATCTGCGCGCCGACTGACGAGCGGCCGGGCCTGTGCGTGCGGGCGGCGCGCGCCGGGCGGCCGCTGCTGGTCGAGAAGCCGGTTGCGCGCTCGGCCGCCGACGCGCGGGGAGTGGCCCGGGAGGTCGAGCGCAGCCGCACCCCGGCCGCCTGCGCGCTGTTCCTGCGCGAGCTCCCGGCGCTGCGACGGCTCGGCGAAGTGCTGCGCGAGCGGCTGCTCGGCCGGCTGGCGAGCGTGTCGTGTGCGTTCAGTCATCCCGGTGCGGTCGACGGGTGGTTCGAAGGCCCCGCGGCGTGGATGCGCGACCCGGCGCGCGCCGGAGTCGGCGGTTTCGGGGACCTGGCGTTGCATCTGGTCGACGCGCTGGCCGCGCTGCCGGTCGACGAACCGCCCACGCTGGCGGCCGTGGCGCTCGACCGGCCGGCGGGGCGGCGCGGCGACATCGGCGGCACCGGGGTCGGCACCTGGGGAGGCGTGCCGCTGGTCGTGCGGGCCGGGTGGGCCGAGCGGCCGGGCGGCCTCGAGATGGTCGTCGGCGGCGCCTCGGGGACGGCGGTGCTGCGGGACGGCGTGCTCGAGCTGGTGCGCAGCGCGGGGGAGCCGGAGCGCTGGGTCGGCTCACCGCCCGACGTCGCCGATGCGGTGCGGGAGTTCTTCGTGCGGCTGCGGGCTCGGAGGTTGCCGCGGGACGGGTTGGCCGGCGCGGTGCGGGCTCAGGCCGTGTTGGAGGCCGCGCTGCCGGTGCTCTGAGGGCGCCGCCGAACGTCGACGGTGGCTCTGCGGCCGGCCCGGGTGTGGTGCGGGGTGTCGTGAACGGCGAACTGCGCTGCGTAGGGAGGTGAGGGAGCCGGCCGCCCGCGATAGATCAGAGGACACGCCGAATCCGGTCCGGCACGGTTGGCCACGTATGCACCACTGCGGTGCACAACCGGCCACGCCACCCCCGCGCGGGTGCCCGGTTGTCCACTTTGGTGCCGTCACGGCACACAGGTGCGAACGCCCACTTCCCGGAGCGAGCCCGGTGTCCCCTTTGATGCCCTGACGGCACCCAACCGGCACGCCCCGCCCGCCAAGAGGCGGCGTGTCCCCTTTTGCACGCTCACCCTCCCTCCCCAGCCGCCGTTGACGTTCGCTGGCGCCCTAGGTCAACGCCACGAGCTCGTCGACCGCGGCGTCGAGGTCGGCGCCCAGAAGGTCCGCGTCCGGCACCGTCGACGCGTCCGCGTACAGCGACAGGCATGCGTTACCTGCGACGGTGACGGCGCCGATGGACACGCCGTGGCGGTCGGCTAAGGGCACGGCCGACCAGACCTCCCGCAACCGGCAGCCGCGCATGTACCGCGGCACCGCCGGCCCCGGGACGCTCGAGATCGTGAGGTTGAAAAGCCGCGGATGGGCGAACGCGTGGGCGAGCGCGTGCTGGAACGGCCCCGGCGTGCGGGCCAGGAGCCGGAAGGCGGCGTCGAGGTCGTCGGCGTCGCCGTCGCCGCGCCGCCGGGCGGTCGCGGCTCCGATCCGCCGCAGCCGGACGACCGGGTCGGGCTCGTCGCACGGCAGCTCCACGAACACGAACGAGATGCGGTTGCCGGTTGCCGCGTCGTCGTCGCTCGAGCGCACGTCCGCCGGCACCATCACCTTCAACGGCGCGGCGACCTCGCCGCGCCGCTCGAAGAATCGCCGCAACGCTCCCGCACACGCGGCCAGGACGACGTCGTTGGGAGTCACCGAGAACCGGCGCCGGACCGCGCGCAGCTCGCCCAGCGAGCGCGTGACCCGCACGTGGTGCCGCCGGGCCGACCCGGGCTGGTTCAGCACCGAGCTGCGCGCCGGCGGGAGCGCGATATGCGACAGCGTGCGCGCTCGCCGCGCCGCCCGGGCCATGCGCGAGGGAGACGCGAGCCGCACCGGCGCCGCCGCCAGCGCGGCCGTGTCGCCGATACGGTCGGCGATCGCCCGCCCGAGCCGCGCGCCCGGCGTCGGAGCCGGCGCCGGCGTCCAGCCGGCATCGGCCAGCTCCCGCCCGCCCGGCTCCGGATCGAGCAGCAGGTTGCCGAGCTCCGCGATGGCCGCCCCGTCGACCATGCAGTGGTGCATCTTCCCGATCATCGCCACCTGCCCGTCCTCGAGCCCGTCGGCGACCGTGATCTGCCACAAGGGGCGGTCGCGCGGCAGCGGCACGGACAGCGCGGCGTCGACGATCGCGTCGAGATCCGTCCCGTCGGCCGACAGCAGATGGCGCGCCGGATCGAAGGACGCATCGTCGACCCACACCGGGTCGTGGACCCCGAGCGGCACGTCCGCCAGTCGCTGCCGGTAGCGCGGCGCCCGCCCCATGCGGCCCGCGATGTGAGCGAGCAGCTCGTCGAACGACGGACGCCGCCCCCGTTCGGGCGGATCCAACGCGGCCACCCAGCCGACGTGCATCGGCGACCGCGGGCCTTCCACGGCCAAGAACGAGGCATCGAGAGCGGAGAGGCGCTCGGCCGTCACGCCATCCGAGGCTACCCCGCCGTTTGGCGGGTTGCGTCGCGCCCGCGGGTTGGAATCCCCTGGAGCGCCGAGCAAGCTGAGGTCCGTGCCTGACTTCCGCCGCCTTGCCATCGTCAACCGCGGCGAGGCGGCGATGCGCGCGATCCACGCCGTCCGCGAGCTCAACGACGCGCGCGACGAGCCGATCCGCGTCATCGCGCTCTACACCGAGCAGGAGCGCCACGCGCTGTTCGTGCGCCAGGCCGACGAGGGGTACTGCCTCGGCCCCGCGCTCGTCGAAGGCCGCAGCGCCTACCTCGACTACGACCGCCTGGAGGAAGCGCTCGGAGAGACGAAGGCCGACGCCGCCTGGGTGGGCTGGGGCTTCGTCGCCGAGCACCCCGCGTTCGCGGAGCTGTGCGACAGGCTCGGCATCGTCTTTGTCGGCCCCGACGCCGACGTCATGCGCGCGCTCGGCGACAAGATCGAGGCGAAGAAGCTCGCCGAGGAGGCGGGCGTTCCCGTCGCGCCGTGGAGCGGCGGCCCGGTCGACACCGTCGAGGACGCGGTCCGCCACGGGGAAGCGCTGGGCGTGCCGCTGATGATCAAGGCCGCGGCGGGCGGCGGCGGGCGCGGCATGCGCCGCGTCGACGACCTCTCCGAGCTGCCAAACGCCTTCGAGCGGGCCCGCGCGGAGGCCCAGCAGGCGTTCGGCGACCCGAGCGTCCTCATGGAGCGGCTCGTGGGCGCCGCCCGCCACGTCGAGGTCCAGCTCGTGGCCGACGGCGAGGGCGCCGTGTGGGCGCTCGGCGTGCGCGACTGCAGCTACCAGCGCCGGCACCAGAAGGTGGTCGAGGAGTCGGCCAGCCCCGTGCTCACGCCCGAGCAGGAGCAAGAGCTCGCCGAGTCCGCCGTGCGCCTGGCCCGCAAGGTCGGCTACAAGGGCGCCGGCACCGCCGAGTTCCTCTACGAGCCCAGCGAGCAGCGCTTCTCGTTCATGGAGGTCAACGCGCGCCTGCAGGTCGAGCACCCCGTGACCGAGGTCGTCACCGGGGTCGACCTCGTCGCTCTCCAGCTGCACATCGCGGCCGGCGGCCGGCTCGAGGGCGACCCGCCGCCGCCTCGCGGCCACGCCATCGAGGTGCGCCTCAACGCCGAGGACCCGGTGCTCGACTTCGCCCCCTCGCCCGGGCGCATCACGCTCCTGCGCCTGCCCACCGGCCCGGGCATCCGCGTCGACAGCGGCGTGGCCGAGGGCGACACCGTCCCGCCCGAGTTCGACTCGATGATCGCCAAGATCATTGCCCACGGTGCGACCCGTGAGCAGGCGATCGCCCGCCTGCGCCGCGCGGTCGCGGACATGATGGTCGCGCTCGACGAGGGCACCACCAACCAGGGCTTCCTGCTCGAGCTGCTCGACCGCCCGGAGCTGCGGGCGGGCGACGTCGACACCGGCTGGCTCGACCGCCTGCAGGCCCAGGGCGACGTGCAGCCCGTCCGCCACGCCGACGCCGCGCTGATCCAGGCCGCGATCGCGCTCGGCGACGAGGCGACGGCCGCCGCCCGCGGCCGCTTCTATGCGCTCGCGCGTCGCGGACGTCCCGAGGCCGACGCCGAGGTCGGGCACCAGGTCGACCTCCTGCACCGCGGCACGAGCTACCGCATGACCGTCTTTCAGATCGGCCCCGGTCGCTACCAGGTCGAGGTCGACGGCGCGCGCATCGAGGCGCAGGTCGAGCAGCTCGCCGCCCACCAGCACCGCCTCACCTATGGCGGGCGCTCCTTCCGCACGCTGACCGCGCTGCAGGACACCGATCTGCTCGTGGAGGTCAATGGCGTGCCGCACCGCATCTCGCGCGACGAGGGTGGCCTCGTCCGCAGCCACGCGCCCGGCGTCGTGGTGGCGATCCCGGTCGACGAGGGCGACGAGGTGCAGCCCGGCGACGTGGTGGCCGTGACCGAGAGCATGAAGATGGAGACCTCGCTGACCGCGCCGGTCCACGGTCGCGTGCGGCAGATCCTCGCGGCCCCCAACGTGCACGTCGTGGCCGGCCGCCCGCTGCTGCAGATCGAACCGCTGGACGACGCGCCGGCCGCGGCCGAGGGCAAGCGCGTGACGTTCGAGGACGCCGACGCCGAGATCGGCGACCTCGAGCGCCTGACGTGGCTCGTGCTCGGCTACGACATGCCGCCCCGCGAGGGGAACCGGATCGTCGACCGCCTCCTGCAGGCGCCTGCCGACCGCGAGGGAGAGCAACGGCTGCTCGGCGTGTACGCCGACGTGCGAGCGCTCAACCGCCCCCACGCCGACGGTGACGACGAGCTGCTCGGCAGCCCGCAGGAGCGCCTGCACGCCTTCCTGCGCTCGCTCGACCCCAAGGCCGAGGGCCTTCCGGACCGCTTCATTACCGCGCTGGAGCGCGCGGTCGGCCACTACGGCGTGAACGGCCTCGAGCGCACCGCGGCGCTCGAGAACGCCGCGTACCGGCTGTTCCTCAGCCAACAGCGCGCGGAGCCCAGCCGCGCCGCCGTGCGAGCCATGCTCGCGCGGTATCTCGAGGCCGGCGGCCAAGGCGGCGGCGAGGAGATGCGCGGCATGCTCGACCGGCTCGAGACCGCGCTCGCCCCGCGCGAGCCCGCGCTCGCCGAGCTCGCGCGCGAGCTGCGCTGGCGCCTGTGCGACGAGCCGCGCCTGCACGCAGGCCGCGACGAGACGTACACGGTGATGGAGCGGCACCTCGCCGCGCTCGCCGACGATCCCGGCCGCGAGGACCGCGATGAGCACTTCGCCGCGCTCGTCGACTGCCCGCAGCCGCTCGCCCCGCTGCTCGGGCGCCTCGTCGGCCACGCCGGCCCGCTGATCGAGGCGATGACCCGCCGCTTTTACCGCGTCCGCCCGCTCGAGAGCGTCGAGCAGCGGCTCGTGGACGGCGTGCCGTTCGTGCTCGCCAGCTACGAGCACCTCGGCGTGCGCCATCACGTTGCGGCCACGCTCGGGGAGCCGGACGACCTGGCGGGCGCCCTGCGCGCGCTCGCCACGCACGGCCGGAGGCTGCCTGAGGGCGAGATCCTGCTCACCGACCTGTACGCGCGCGACGAGGCGCACGACGAGCTCGAGCGCCTGCTCGGCGAGATCGACCTGCCGCCCGCGCTGGCCCGCATCGTGCTGGTCGGGCCGTTCGACGTCTTCACGTTCTCTCGCGGGGCGGACGGGCGCTTCGGCGAGGATCGCACCTTCAGCGGCCTGCACCCGATGATGGCCGACCGGATGGACATCTGGCGGCTCGCCAACTTCGAGCTCGAGCGCCTGCCGTCGGCCGAGGACGTCTACCTGTTCCGCGCCGTGGCTCGCGAGAACCCGCGCGACGAGCGGCTCGTGGCGCTCGCCGAGATCCGCGACCTGGAGCCGGTCCGCGACGAGGACGGCCGCATCGTCGCGGTCCCCGAGCTCGAGCGCATGGTCCGTCAGGCGTTCGAGGCGATGCGCTCGTTCCAGTCGAGCCGCGGGCCGCGCCAGCGGCTGCTCTGGAACCGGCTGCTGCTCTACGCCTGGCCGGCCACGGAGTTCGGGCTCGACGAGGCGGCCAGCATCATCAACCGCTTCGCGCGCGAGTCCGCGGGGCTGGGGCTCGAGATGGTGATGCTGCGCGCCGTCATGAACGGCCGCGACAGCGTGCTGCGCATCTTCAACCCGGCAGGGCGCGGTGTGGTCTTCGAGCTCGACGACCCGCCCACCGAGCCGCTGCAGCCGCTCGACGAGGGCGCGCAGCGGGTCGTCTCCGCCCGCCGCCGCGGCACCCTGCATCCGGCCGAGATCGTCAAGATCCTCGCGCCCCAGCGCGCCGAGCCCCGGTTCGGGATCCCACCCGGCGAGTTCGTCGAGCACGACCTCGACGACGAGGGCCAGCTCGTTCCCGTCGACCGCCAGGCCGGCACCAACACGGCGAGCGTCGTCGTCGGCCTCATCCGCAACCGCACCGAGCGCTACCCGGAGGGGATGCTCCGTGTGGCGCTGCTCGGCGACCCGACGCGTGCGCTCGGCTCGCTGGCCGAGCCCGAGTGCCGGCGCATCATCGCCGCGCTCGACCTCGCCGAGCAGCTCGGCGTCCCGTGCGAATGGTTCGCGCTCTCCTCGGGCGCGAAGATCGCGATGGACTCGGGCACCGAGAACATGGACTGGGTCGCGGCCGCGCTGCGCCGGATCGTCCAGTTCACGGAGGCGGGCGGCGAGATCAACATCGTCGTCAGCGGCATCAACGTCGGCGCGCAGCCCTACTTCAACGCCGAGGCGACGATGCTCATGCACACCAAGGGCATCCTCGTGATGATGCCCGCGAGCGCGATGGTGCTCACCGGCAAGGAGGCGCTCGACTACTCCGGCGGCGTGTCGGCCGACGACAACTTCGGGATCGGCGGCTACGAGCGGGTCATGGGCCCCAACGGCCAGGCGCAGTACTGGGCGCCCGACCTCGCCGGCGCCTGCCAGGTGCTGCTCGCTTACTACGAGAACACGTACGTGGCGCCGGGCGAGCGCTTTCCGCGCCGCGCGACGAGCGACGACCCCGTCGACCGCGACGTCCGCACCGCGCCGCACTCGGCGCCCGGCTCGGACCTGGCGACGGTCGGCGAGATCTTCTCCGAGGAGACCAACCCGGGCCGCAAGAAGGCCTTCGACATCCGCTCGGTCATGCGCGCGGTCGCCGACCAGGACCACCCGCCGCTCGAGCGCTGGGCGGCGATGCGCGAAGCGGAGATGGCGGTGGCGTGGGACGCGCGCCTCGGCGGCTGGCCCGTGGCCATGCTCGGCATCGAGTCGCGGCCGCTGCAGCGCTTCGGCTCGGTACCCGCGGACGGCCCGGACCAGTGGACCTCCGGCACGCTGTTCCCACTCGCCTCGAAGAAGATCGCCCGCGCGATCAACGCGGCCTCCGGGCGGCGCCCGCTCGTGGTGCTCGCCAACCTGGCCGGCTTCGACGGCTCGCCCGAGTCGATGCGCCGGCTACAGCTCGAGTACGGCGCCGAGATCGGCCGCGCGATCGTCGACTTCGACGGCCCGATCGCGTTCTGCGTGGTCTCGCGTTTCCACGGCGGCGCGTTCGTGGTCTTCTCGCGCCGCCTGAACGAGAACCTCGAGACGATCGCGCTGGAAGGCGCGCACGCATCGGTGATCGGGGGCGCTCCGGCGGCCGCGGTCGTGTTCGCCCGCGACGTCGACATGCGCACGCGCAAGGACCCGCGGATCGAGGGCCTCGACGAGCGCATCGGCGAGGCCGGTGGCGCCGAGCGCCAGCGGCTGCGCGCCGAGCGCGAAGCGCTGTGGGCGGAGGTGCGCTCGGAGAAGCTCGGCGAGCTGGCCGCCGAGTTCGACTCCATCCACAGCGTCCAGCGCGCCGTCGAGGTCGGCTCAGTCGACCGGATCGTCGCGGCGTCGGCGCTGCGGGCGGAGCTGATCGAGAGCGTCGAGCGCGGCATGCGCCGCGCCGAGGAGTCGAGCTATGCCGTCCACTCCGGCGGCTCGTAGACGCGCACCATGTGGTCGGCGTCGAGCGGGAGGCGCTCCTCGCGGATCACCACCGCGCCCGTGCGCACGAGCTTGAAGACGCCGTCGTAGAGGTCCGGCAGCTCCTCGATGCCGGCGCTCCGGTAACCGGCGACGGTCTCAGGCATACGCAGGCCTCCTTCGCGGTGCGGGGATGATCAGGAGAAGTGTGCCGAGGCCGATCGCCAGTGGCAACGCGCCCGAGACCGCGAGCGCGAGCTGCGCGCCGGCCAGGCCCACGAGCACGCCGCCCGCGCCCAGCGCGGCGAGCTCGGCGCCGTTGCGCGCGGCGTTGTAGGCGGCGTACGCGCGGCCGCGCTGTGCCTCCGGCACGCGCTCGTGGATGAGCGTGCGCAGCAGCACGTTCTTGGCGCCGTGGGCGACGCCGCCGATCAGGAAGCCGAGCAGCGCGAGCGCCACGGTGGCGCCGACCGCCGCCCCGAACAGGCCGAGGCCCTGGACGGCGATGCCGGCCATCGCCCCGGCGGCCAGCCAGCGGGTCGGGACGAGGCGCGCGAGTCCGATCGCGCCCGCGACCATCCCGAGCGTCCAGGCGCCCATCAACACGCCGTAGCCGGTCGCGCCGGTCTCGAGCACCTCGGTGGCGAAGAACACCTCGGCCGACACGGAGATCGTGAAGAAGAGCAGCGAAGCGATAGCCGCCGCCATCGCGATGGCCAGCGTGCGGTCGCGGACGAGGGCCTGGATGCCGTCGCGCGAGCGTGTTGGAGCGGCGTGCGCGTGGGGATGCCGGCGAGCGTGCAGCGCCAGGGCGGCGATCGCGACGGCGACGAACGACGCGGCGTCGATCAGCAGGCCGACGTGCGTGAGGCCCGCGCCGGCGAGCGCGCCGCCGATCAGGGGGCCGGCGGTCATGCCCAGGTAGCGGGCCGCCTCCACCTGGCCGTTGGCCAGCGCGACCCGCTCCTCGCCGGCGGCCGCGGGCACGAGCGCGAACTCGGCGGGGGAGGCGACCGCCACGCCGGCGCCGAGCAGCAGGCAGAGCGCCAGCAGCACGGGCAGCGAGCCGGTGGTGAAGGCCATGGCCACGACGACGGCCGCCTGGGCGAGCGAGACGGCGATCAGCAGCCGGCGGTTCTCGTGCGAGTCGACCAGCCGCCCGGCCACGCCGCCGAGCGCGACCACCGGGCCCCAGAGGCAGATGAAGAGCGCCGAGACGGCGAGCGCCGAGTCGACCGTCGTGCCGACGTGGAGCGCCAGCAGCACCCACAGGACGGTGTCTCCGGCCGCGGAGAGACCCACGGCACCGACGATCAGACGGACGTCGCGCATGACCTCCTGACGCTCGGGCGGCCGGTCTTATTCTACGAAGCGCACGTCCAGCGTGGCCGCGTCGGCCGCCGCGAAGCCCACCATCGCGCGCGCCTCGTCGCCGACCGCCCGCTTCTCCGCGCGGGTCAGGCGCGCGGCGGGCGGATCGCCAGCGTGGCGCTCCGCCTGCCGTCGCGCTCGAGCCACCAGGTGGCGCGCAGCATCCCGTCCACGAGCAGGTTGCTGACGAAGCGGCCGGGGGCGAGCATCGCGCTCCAGGGGAAGTCGGCCGGGATGATGCGGCGGCGGTCGGCGTGCCCGAGGAGCACGTTGTCGTACTCGCCCAGCAGCCGCACGGGGGCGGGTGTCTCGGGGTCGGGTCGCGGGGCGTCCGGCAGGTCGAACAGCTCCCGGCCGTGAGCCGCACCACCTCGCCGTCCGTCAGCATGCGGCCGAGCTCGCGTGCGGGTCGAAGTCGTTCAGGCGCGACCACAGGCCGAGGTACGGCGGAATCGGCGCCTGTGCCTGGAGCCCGACGAGGTGCTCGACCATCGCCGCCGGCGTCGCGTCCGTCCTAACGTGCCACAAATCCTCTTCGGACCCTAAGGTCCGGCGATGCTGGCCGCCGCCCTCGCCCTCGCCTCATCGCTCTCGTGGGGGCTGTCGGACTTCCTCGGCGGTCTGCAGAGCCGCCGGCACTCCGTGCTCGCCGTGCTCGTGCTCTCGCAGGGGCTGGCGCTCGTGGTGCTCGTGATTGCCATCGCGGCCGGCGCACCGACCGCCCACGACGGCGCCGCGACGGCGTGGGCGGCGGGCTCCGGGCTGCTCGGGATCCTCGGCCTGAGCGCGTTCTACCGGGCGCTCGCAATCGGGACGATGAGCATCGTGGCTCCGCTGTCGGCCACCGGGGTCGCCATCCCGGTGCTCGTCGGGCTCGCGTCCGGAGAGCGGCCGAGCACGCTGCAGCTGCTCGGCATCGCGCTCGCCACAGCCGGCGTCGTGCTCGCAGGGCGCGAGGCCGCCGAGCCGGACGCCGAGGCGCGTCGCGCCGGGCGCACGGCCGTGCTGCTCGCGCTGCTCGCGGCGGTCGGCTTCGGGTCGTTCTTCGCCGGGATCGATCGGGCGGAGGAGAGCGCCGACCTCGTCTGGGTGCTGTTCGCCGCGCGCGCTCCCGAGGTGCTCGTGGTACTTGCCGTGTGCGCGATCCGGCGGCCGCCGCTACCGTCGTCGCGCAAGGCGCTGGGCGCGATCGCCGCGATCGGCGTGCTCGACCTGCTGGCCAACCTGCTGTTCGTGCTCGCGACCGGCCGCGGCCTGCTCAGCGTCGTGGGCGTACTCGGCGCCCTGTACCCGGCGGTCACCGTGGTGCTCGCGCGGACGTTCCTGCACGAGCGGCTGACGCAGATGCAGAACGCCGGTGTGCTCGTGACGCTCGCCGGCGTCGCGGCGCTGGCGGCCGGAGGCTGATACGGTTAACCGTGTGGTTAACGATCCGTTCAGAGCGCTGGCTCACCCGATCCGCCGGGGGATCGTGGAGCGGCTGGCCGTCGGCTCGGCGACCGTGGGCGACGCTACCGGGGGGTTCGGCGTGTCGAAGCCCGCGATCTCGAAGCACCTGAAGGTGCTCGAGGAGTCGGGCGTGGTGGCGCGCGTGATCGACGGCCGGACCCACCGGCTGTCGCTCAACCCGCTGGCGCTGGGCGAGGCGGCCGACTGGATGGATCTCCAGCGCACCCGATGGGAGCGCCTGTTCGACGTGGTCGACGAGTACCTGAAGGAGAACCCCTGATGAAGGCACCGCAGGTCGTATCACCGCAGGAATGGGAGGCCGCCCGGCAAGCGCTCCTCGTCAAGGAGAAGGAGCACACCCGCGCCCGCGACGCGCTGGCCGCCGAGCGCCGGCGCATGCCGATGTCGGCGGTCGAGAAGGACTACGCGTTCGAGGGCCCCGACGGCCCGGCGAGCCTGGCCGACATCTTCGATGGCCGCCGCCAGCTGATCGTGTACCGCTTCTTCTTCGACCCCGACATGGCGCAGTACCCGGAGGAGGGCTGCGGCGGCTGCTCGATGTACGCGGACCAGGTGAGCCACCTCGCGCACCTGCGCGCGCGAGACACGAACTTCGTGGTCGTGTCCCGGGCGCCGCAGGAGCACATCCAGCGCTTCAAGGCCCGGATGGAGTGGGAGTTCCCGTGGTTCACCACCACCGACGACTTCTCCGAGGACTTCGGCGTTGGCGAGTGGCACGGCACCAACGTCTTCCTGCGCGACGGCGACCGGATCTTCCGCACCTACTTCGTGAACAGCCGGGGCGACGAGGCGCTGGGGAGCACGTGGAGCTTCCTCGACCTCACGCCGTACGGTCGCCAGGAGGAGTGGGAGAACTCGCCCGAGGGCTACCCGCAGACGCCGCCGTACCAGTGGTGGGACTACCACGACAAGTACGAGAGCGCGGCATGATTGCCCACGTGGGCGCGTTCCCGGTCGAGGAAGTGCTGCCCGTTGTGCTGAGCGGGGGCGGGCTCGTGTTGGCCCGCGTCTCGGTCGCCTGGCGGGCGGCGCGGCGGAGGGCCGGCTCTTGAGCACGCTGCAGATGGAGCGGACGTTCGCCGCGCCGGCGCAGCGCGTGTTCGACGCGTTCACCAGCGAGGAGGTCATCCGGCGCTGGTGGCATCCCGACCCCGACTGGGACACGCCGGAGGTGCTGGTCGACCTGCGGATCGGCGGGACGGTGCGAGTCGTCATGCGCGACCCGCAGGCGGACGTTCGCTACGGAGGCGGCGGCGAGTACGTCGAGATCGACCCGCCCCACCGACTCGCCTTCACGTGGACGTGGGACGACGACCGGGAGCACGTCCGGCAGCTCATCGAGATCGACTTCAAGGAGACCTACGGCGTCACCACCATGCGCTTCACCCACAACGACCTCTGGGACGAAGATGCGGTCGCCTCGCACGAGGAAGGCTGGACCGGCGCGTTCGACAACCTCGCCGGCGTGGTGGAGGGCTAGCCCTACCGCAAGACTCAGGCTGCCCGCGACGCGGACGCGCGCGATCCGTAGAGACCGGCCGCCGCCGGCCCGGGACCGTTTGCGGCATGAACACCAATCGCAAGCGCCGGGCGCTCGACCTCTTCCTCGACGCCCTCACTCACCCCGTCCGATTCCGCTGAGCGTCCGGCCCCGTTGTCGGGGCCGGACGCTCAGCGCGCAGTCGTCTACGGGCCCAGCCGGAACGGCGGGTACTTGTCGGTGACGAGGATGAACGCGTAGCCGACGACGCGGTTGTGCCAGCGGATCACGCCCTCGACGAACTCGAAGATCCCGCGCGGGTAGCGGCCCGTGAAGAGGATCGCGAACCACGCCGCGATCACCATGAGGACCGCGAGCAGATAGAGGATGGCCAGCACGATGTAGTGCGGGATCGCCAGGAACCATTTCACGATCGGCAGCCAGCGATTCAGGTCGCTCTTGGGGTCGGGGCACTCGAAGTCGAGGTGCACGGACTGGTGCTCGTCGGTCGACGGGTACCGGTCGTCCATCAGCGCGACGTAGACGCCCACGCGGTTGACGAAGCGCAGGAGCTCACGGTTCCAATCGCACCACCAGCGCGGGTACTTCTCCCGGAACACGATCATCAGCAGCGGCGGGAGGAAGAGCAGCCCCGTCCCGCCGATCGCGACGGTGCTCGTCTCCGCCCCTGCGGTCTGCCACTCCCCGCTGTAGCCGCCGATGCTCGCCAGCACGATCGAGATCGGGATCACCGTGAAGACCCGAAGGGCCGTGGTGAGGCGGTTGAGATCCCGGTCGGGGTACTCCACCGACAGCCGCACCGGATACGCATCGTCCATAGTCCGCTCCTCTCTGGAGGTTCGGAGGTTCGACGCAACCCTAAACGTCGTCGAGGATGGTCAGGTCCAGCCGGCGGAGTCGGTCCGGGTCGGCGAGGATGTCGAGCTCGACGATCCTCCCGCCCCTCACCGTGAACGCGCCGACCGAGAACGGCTCTCCGTCCCGGGTCGACACGGCTCCGGGCACGCCGTTGATGAGCGCCGGATGCACCACCAGGCCGAGCCGCGAGTAGTGGAACGCCTGGCCCGCGACGGCGGCCGCCCCGCGCACCGTCCTCGTGCCGCCGGCCAGCGGACCGAAGTCTGCGCGGACCACGACGTCCGGGTCGAGCACCGCGAGGAGCGCCTCGAAGGCGCCGTGGCGCGAGGCTGCGAGGAACGCGTCGACGACCTTGCGCTGCGTGTCGAGGTCGGCATCGGGCACCGGACGCTCACCCTGGACGCGGCGGCGCGCCCGGCTGGCGAGCTGGCGCGCGGCCTCGGGCGAGCGCCCGACGATCTGCGCGATCTCGTCGAACGGCACGGCGAACATGTCGTGCAGCACGAACGCGAGGCGCTCGGCCGGGCTCAGCGTCTCGAGGACGACGAGCAGGGCGAGACCCACCGAGTCGGCCAGCAGCGCCTCGTGCTCCGGGTCCGTGCCGTCGGCGCGGTCGACGATCGGCTCCGGGAAGCGGACGTCGATCGGCTCCTCCCGGCGTGAGTTGCGCGAGCGCAGCATGTTCAGCGACACGCGCGCGACGACGGTCGTCAGCCAGCCGCCGAGGTTCTCGATCCCGTCGGAGTCGGTGCGGCTCAGCCGCACCCATGCCTCCTGGACGGCGTCGTCGGCCTCGCTCACCGACCCGAGCATCCGGTAGGCCACCGCGCGCAGCCGGCCTCGGTGCTCCTCGAATCGCTCTGTCAGCCAATCCCGTTCCGCCATCGGTCACGTTCCTCGGTCTCGTCGGGTCATACCAGCAAGACCCATGCGATCCCACGCATGTGACACCGACCAAGGAGTATGTGATGCGAGTCTTCGTCGCCGCGAGCGCGAGGTACGCGCGCGAAAGGCGGGTGGGTCAAGATCGAGGACGCCCCGCTCGATCCGGATCCGATGCCGTCCACGCGGGAGTCCCAGGCCGCGATGCGCTACCTCGACGGGGCGGTCACGAAGGCCGGCGGGATCGCTCCGCTGCGGCGGCTTCTCCGGAGCGGCCGATGACGGGCTGATCGAGCCGGTGCGCAAGCGGCAGTTTCCCGATCGTCGGCGACGGCGGCGGCGTGACCTCGTTCATCCACCTGAACGACGCGGCGGCCGCGACCGTGCTCGCTCTCGAGTACGACGGGTCGGGTCTCTTCAACATCGTGGACGACGAGCCCGCGCCGGTGCACGACGGGCTGCCCGTCATGGCGCAGGCCCTCGGCGCCAAGCCGCCCCGCCACTTCCCCCGCTGGCTCGCGCGCCTGTTCGCGGGCGAAGCCGCGGTGATGATGGGAACCGAGTCGCGCGGCGCGCCGAACGCCAAGGCCAAGCGCGAGCTCGGCTGGGCTGGCCACGACAACAAGACGGCCCGGACGGTCGCCGTCTACGAGGGGGAGACGCTCAACGCCCCCGCGCTGCGCGCGATGTTCGAGCAGATCATCGCCAACAACCGCGCCGGCGGATGGCGGCGGCTCAAGGAGCAGCCCTAGTCGCGCTTTGCGTCAGGCCCGCTCGGTGATATGACGCGTCCTGACGCGAGAGAAGGAGCAGAGCGATGCAGCTGACCGTGGGCACTCATGTCGTGGTCGAGTCGGAGTCGACGGAACGGCCGGCGCGGACGGGCGTCATCGAAGAGGTGCTGCGCGAGGCGCCGTCCGCGCGCTACCGGATCCGTTGGGACGACGGGCACGAGAGCATCTACACCCCAGCGGCGGGGGCGCTGCGCGCGGTCGACGCGGCCGAGCGGTAACCGTCAGGTGGACATCCGGATCGGGACGTCGTACTTCGCGACCGCGGTGCGCTGCCCCGGGGTGTCGGATGCCGACATGGCGTTGAGCGTCTCGTCGCCCTGCCGGTAGTCCTCCTCGCTGTCGAAGAAGAGGACCACGAGCGACCTCTCGGCCTCGGGGTCGTGAAGCACGATGATCTCCGTCGCGGGCAGGTCTTCCGGCCGCTGCCCGTCATCCATCTCGCGCCGCATCTCCTCGATCCGGTCCTTGCCGACCCCGTCGAACGTCACGACTCGTGCGAGCGCCATCTCAGACCTCCTCGTGGACTACGCAACCCTACGCGCCTGGAGTCCCTCGTGCACGACCCATGGTCGCGGCGACCGCGATCAGGCGGGCCTGTGCGACGGATCGGCGGGCACGCTCACGTCCACCGCGTATCCGAGCCGGCGCGCCTGCTCGAGGTCCACGATCTCCCGCCCGAACGGCGTCAGCGAGACGGGGATGAGCTTGAAGTTCGGGAGCCCGAGCGGGATGCCTCACGTAGGCGACTCTAGATCAGGTCACGCACCGGATCGTGGGAACATCGCGTGCCATGGCCGTCGACCTCGTCATCGACATCGAGAACACGCCTGGGGCCCTCGCGCAGGTCGCCGCCGCCATCAGCGACGCCGGCGTGAACATCGCCGCGGCGACGTGCCTCGGGCCGGGCGACCGGGCTGAGCTGCACATCCTGGTCCCGCACGCGGAAGCCGCCAAGCACTCGCTCGCGATCTCGCACCTCGCGGTGTCGCGCGAGCGTGAGGTGGTGGTCGTCGACGTCGAGGACCGCCCGGGCGTGCTTGCGGACCTCGCGCGCAAGATCGCCCGTGCGGGAGTGGACCTCGACCTCGTCTACGTCGCCACTCGCAACCGCGTGGTCTTCGGCGCCCCCGACCTGGACGGCCTCAGAGCCGCGCTCGACTCCGGCCGCTGACGCGCGCTATCGGAGCCGACGCCTGGCCACGAGGGCCGCGAGCACGAGCACCAGCGCGCCACCGACCAGCCAGGGCGGGACCGGTGAGCCGTCGGACGACGTGCCTGCGGTCGAATAGCCCCCCGCGTTGTCGAACGTCGCCGCGGTGCCGGCGCGCTGCCCGGCAGCGCGGGCGGTCTGCTGCAGCCAGCGCTGGTGCGCCAACGCCCTCTGCACCGGCGCCGTGTAGCGGTCCAGGGTTGCCTGCTCCGTGGTCGCCCGGCTCATCTCGTTGACGTAGCCGGCGGAGAGGTTCAGCAGGTAATGCGAGGTCGCGTCGACGTCTGAGGGCGACGACAGGTCCGGGATCTGGGCCTTGACACAGCCGCCGGCGGCTGACACATACGTCGCCGTCGTGTCCGGATCGCCGCCTGCCATGGCCTCGCCGACGGCACCGGCCGTCGACTCCAGACCGTCGCTGGCGCAGTTCCAGAGCGCCTCGCGCGCCTGGCGGGTGCGGGCGATGCGCTTGATGCCGCCGTCGAGGCTCGCGACGACGTCGTCGCGCAAGTCGTCGAGCTGGTGCTGGACCTCGGGGGCCACGTAGCCGTCACCCGCTCGCGTGAGCGCGAGGTCGGTCGGTGCACGGGGGGTGACCTCAACCGTGAGCGGAGTCGGCGGGTGCCAGCGAGGGACTCTGATGGGTATGGCCGCGTACGCCTCGGCGGAGACGCCGCACGCCAGCAGCGCGACGCCAAGCGCAGCCAGGAGGCGTGTCGTCGGTCGTCTGCTCACGCCACTGGAGAGGCCGAGCAGTCCAGGTTGATACGCGCTGCGTCAGGCCTCGAGCAGCGCGGCGGCGGCGAGGCCGTCGAGGCTGCGCTCCAGCTCGTCGGGTGGACGGTCGAGCTCGCGGAGGAGGGCCGGGCGGTCTCGCGTTCCGTCGAGGAGGCGGATGAGATGCCGGCCGAGGTCGTCGGTGACCTCGAGGGTGGCGTGGCGGAGGTTGGTGATGCGGCTGCCTTCGGTGGCCTGCAGGCGCGCGAGGGCACTGGCCCGTGGGCGTGCGGACGGTGTCGTCGCGAGCGCCGGTGTCCAGACGTGGAGCTGGACGAGGTTCGCGGCGTAGGCCTGCAGCAGCAGGGAGTGAAGGGCCTCCCCGTCGCCGAGCTCGGACACGGGCACGGCGTCTGGCCAGGCGGCGCCGAGGGCGAGCATGGCGGCCTTGGCCAGGGGCTCGTCGGTGGTGAGCGACGCTCCCTTGGGACCCCGGAACGTGACCCGCCCGGCCTCGGGGTCGCCGTCGGGCTGAGCCGGGGAGGCGGCGAGCATCCCGGCGACGCGCGCCGGTCCGGGTTCCTCGACTTCTGTCTCCGCGTGGCAGAGCAGCGTCTGGCGGAAGAGGCGGCCCTTGAAGAAGTCGAGGTACTGCTCGCGCTCGATCGGGTCGTCGAGCTCGGCGAACGCGGAGGCCAGCTCCGCGGGCACGGTCATCTCGAAGAAGTCGGCCTCGGCGAGATAGCGAAGGCCGTGCCGCTCCGCGTGGGCGGCGAAGTCGGCGCAGCGCACCTCCGCGTTCTGCAGACCGAGCGCGGCGATCACGTCCGCGGCCCGCTCCACGGCCCGCCGCGAGAGATCGACCCCCACGAACCGGCTGCTCGGCAGCCCGTAGGCCATCGGCACGAGGTTGCCGCCGTCGCCGCAGCCCAGCTCGAGCACGCGGCACGCGGTCACGGCCGCGGGCGACAGACCCAGCAGCGTCGCGATCGTCGCCAGGCGGTCCGGGTGCGTCTGGGCGAACGGGTGGCCGGGGTAGGGGACCCGGTTGTAGGTCGAGCCCGTCAGAACTTGCTGCCGGACTTGGCGTCCCAGCCGGCGACCACGGGCGCCTCGACCGTCCCGTCCGGCCGCATCGCCTTGTACTCGATCGCCAGCTTGGCGGCGTTGAGCGACACCTGGTCCATGGGGACGATGTCGCTCCCTTCGGAGCCGCCCGACTGGTAGGAGCTGATCCGGACGTCGCTCAGTGTCAAGGAGAAGAACTCCGCCGCCTTCTCACCCGCCCGCACGGCACTCAGCCGCGCCTGCTTCAAGTGCTGTCCCGTCGCGCACGCGAGGAACAGCCGCGGGCTGGCCTTGCTCATGCGCGTCGTGAAGTGCAGGTCCTGGATGTTCACCCGGCCGGACGCCGAACCGCTGGCCGGACCGGCCGTCACGGGATTCGAAGCGCCCCAAGACCACGACAGGACGTCGATCTCGCCCATGTGCTTGGCGGCGGTGCTTTCGCCCTCGATCCCCTCGACGCGCAGGAAGAAGTCGACGCTCATGCCGCGGCGAGCCTACGCGCGGGCCCGCGGACAAGTCAAACATGGGACGCTAGGCGGGCCCGGATGCCTTCCGACCCCACCGTCCTGCTGCGCACCGAGCATGCGGCTGCCCGCGTGCTGGCCTCCGCCCAGTCCGAGGCGGAGGCCTATCCCGCGCTGCTCGCCGCGGTCGCGGAGTCGCTCGGCTGGGACGCCGGTGCGTTGTGGACCGGGACGCCGCCGGACCGGCAGCGCGCCGCGCGCTGGCCGGCCGACGCGGAGACGGATGGGCCGGTCGCCGCGGCGTTCCCGATCGAGGGCGTGGGCGTGATGGAGTTCTTCACAACCCACCCCGTCGAACCGGACGAGACGCTGGACGCGACGCTCGCGAACCTCAGCGCCCAGATCGGCCACTTCGCCGAGCGCCTGCGGACGCAGCAGGCGCTGCGCGAGAGCGACGCCCGCAAGAGCGCGATCATCGACGCCGCCTTCGACTGCGTGATCACGATGGACCACCACGGCGACGTGATCGAGGTCAACGATCGCGCAGAGCAGACCTTCGGCTACACGGCGGCTGAGATGGTTGGCCGCGAGCTGGCCGAGCTGATCGTGCCGCCTGAGCTGCGCGACGCGCACCGCCACGGCCTGGCCCGCGCCGTGGCGGCGGGGGCGGTTCACGTGCCCGACCACCCGCTCGACCTCATGGCCATGCGCGCCGACGGCAGCGAGTTCCCCGTCGAGGTGGCGATCACGCAGCCCGACGTCCCAGGACCGCCGATCTACTGCGGCTACCTGCGCGATGTGACCGCGCGGCGCGAGGCCGAGCAGGCGGTCCGCATGCTGGCCGAGGAGCAGGCGGCCCTGCGGCGCGTGGCCACGGCGGTCGCGACCGAGCGCGACCCGGGGCGTGTCTTCGGCCTCGTCACCGAGGAGGTCGGCCGCCTGCTCGGCGCCCACTCGTCGAACATGGTGCGCTACGAGGGAGACGGAACGGCGACGGTCGTCGGTGGCTGGAGCGTCGGCCGTGTCGGCAACGTGCCGGTCGGCGAGCGGGTGCCGCTCGACGGCGACACGGCGACGGTCCGCGTCTTGCGGACCGGCGCACCGACGCGGGTCGACACCTACGAGGGCATCCCCGGGCGGCTCGCCGAGCGGCTGCGCGACCATCTCGGCTTCCGCTGCGCCGTGGGCGCGCCCGTGGTGCTCGGCGGGCGGCTGTGGGGAGCGGTGATCGTCTCCAGCGTCAACCCCGAGCCGTTCCCCGGCGGCGCGGAGCAGCGGATCGCCGACTTCGCCGAACTGGCCGCGCAGGCGCTGGCCAACGCCGAGGCGCGCGAGGAGCTCGCCGCCTCGCGCATGCGGATCGTCGAGGCGGGCGACGAGGAGCGCCGCCGGCTCGAGCGCAACCTTCACGACGGCGCCCAGCAGCGCCTCGTCTCGCTCTCCCTGAACCTCCGCATGGCGGCGCGCCGGTACCCCGACGCCCGCGAGGCTCTCGACGCGGCCAGCGCCGAGCTCGCCCAGGCGCTCGAAGAGCTGCGCGAGCTCGCGCGCGGCATCCACCCCGCGATCCTCAGCGACCGTGGGCTGCAGCCGGCGCTCGAGGCGCTCGCCGTGCGCGCTCCACTGCCGGTTCGACTCGTGGTGGGCCTCGACGAGCCGCTGCCGGAACCGGTCGAGGCGTGCGCGTACTACGTGGTCGCCGAGGCGTTGACCAACGCATGCAAGTACGCCCAGGCGTCGGCGGTCGACGTGCGGGTCGCGAGCGGCGACGGCACGACCCGCATCGAGGTCGCGGACGACGGGATCGGCGGTGCGCAGCGCCACGCCGGCGGCGGCCTCGGCGGGCTCGCCGACCGGGTCGAAGCGCTTGGCGGGCGGCTGGAGCTCGACAGCCCCACAGGCGCGGGGACGAGCGTGCGGGCCGAGGTGCCGTACCTCGTGGAGGCCACGAGCCGCCCTCGGGCGGCACAGGCCGGCTGACGTCAGCGCTCGGCGGCGGTCACGATCAGGTCGACGCAGCAGTCGAGGTCGATCGCCGTCGCGTCCAGGCTCAGGTGGTACAGGTGCGGATCCCGCGCGTCGCCGCCGTAGAAGTGCTGCACGTACGCCTCGCGCGCGCGATCGTTGTCCGCCAGCCGGCGCTCGGCCTCCTCGCGAGCGACGCCCTCCGCCTGCATCGCCCGCTCGACCCGTGCGGTCTTCGGGCCGTCGAGCCGCACGTGCAGCGCGCCGGGGTGGTCCCGCAGCACCAGAGCCGCCGCGCGGCCGAGGATCACGCTCCCCGTGCTCCCCGCCTGCTCGCGGATGACCTGTTCGGTGGCGTCGCGATAGGCATTGTCGTCGACGCACTCGTACTCGAGCACCGGGCGGGCGCCGAACGGGAGACCGGCGGGCGCGAGCGCCCGCACGAAGCGCTCGAACACGGTGCCCGCCGACTCGTCGTGCCGCACCGCCTCCTGCAGCGGGACGGCGAGGCGCTGCGCGACCTCACTGGGGATCGCGCGGTCGACGAACGGCACGTCCAGCCGCTCCGCCACCCGCGGGCCAACGTACGCGCCACCCGCCCCGTACGACGCCGAGATCGTCACGACGCGCGCCATGCGCAAAGTATGGGTGATCCGGAGCCGTTTGCGCAGGCCGTGGAGAACGTCAACTGCGCTGGGGAGGGAGGGTGAGGGTGCGGTCCGCGATGAGACAGCATTTCGTCGACGTCGCGCGAACCGCGCTCGGCAGGTCGACGAAATGCTGGCTAGAGGGGAAGAACGTCGACCTCGCGCGCTGGGGCATGCCGAGGTCGACGAAATGCTGCCCCGCTGCGTTGACGGCTTCGCTCCTCCCTACCCAGCCGCCGTTGACATCCGCCCGACCCGTCACCCCGGCCGATTACCATCGCCCGCCATGCGCCGCCGCTACACCGAAATCCCCGTCGAGCCACAACACCGCGAGGCGCTCGTATGGACCGACGGCGCCTGCCGCGGCAACCCCGGCCCCGGCGGCTGGGCGGCGATCGTGGTGCCTCCTGACGGAACGACCGCCCTGGAGCTCTCGGGCGGCGACCGCCACACCACGAACAACCGCATGGAGTACACGGCGGCGCTCGAGGGCCTCAAGTCCCTGCCGCCCGGCAGCCGAGCCTGCATCGTCACCGACTCGCGGCTGATGCTCGACTCGATGACGAAGTGGATCACCGGCTGGAAGCGCCGCGGCTGGCGCACGGCGGCCGGCGACCCGGTGAAGAACCAGGACCTGCTCCGCGCCCTCGAAGCCGAGATCGAGCGCCACGCGGCGGTGCGCTGGCACTGGGTGCGCGGCCACGAGACCGGCGCCGAGCACGCGCACAAGGCGCTCAACGACCGCGCCGACCGCCTGGCCGTCGCCGCCTCCCAGGCCGCGGGCTGAAGTCCGGACCGCGGTCCAGACCGGCTTCTACGATGGACGGGTGGCGCCGCTCGTGGTCGAGATCTGGTCTGACGTGGTCTGCCCCTGGTGCTACGTCGGCAAGCGCCGGTTCGAGGCCGCCCTCCAGGCCTTCCCGCACCACGACGACGTCGAGGTGACCTGGCGCTCCTACGAGCTCGACCCGCAGGCTCCGCCCATCCGCGACCTGCCCCAGGACGAGCACCTCGCCGCCAAGTACGGCATGAGCGTCGAGGACGCGCGCGGCCTGAACGCCCAGATGACCGAGCTGGCGGCCGGCGAGGGCCTCGAATACCACCTCGAGCGCGCCCGCGGCGGCAACACGCTCGACGCCCATCGGCTGATCCACCACGGCGACGCACACGGCCTACAGGAAGCGGTCATGGAGCGACTCATGCGCGGCTACTTCACCGAGGGCGAGCCGCTCGGCGACCACGCCAGGCTGGTCCGGCTGGCCGCCGAGGCTGGGCTCGACCCCGCCGCAGCACAGGCCACCCTCGAAAGCGACGCCTACGCGCAGGACGTCCGCGCGGATGAGGACCTTGCGCGCCGGATGGGCATCCAGGCCGTCCCGTACTTCGTCCTCAACCGGCGCTTCGGCGTACCCGGCGCCCAGCCGCCCGAGATCCTCGTACAGGCGTTCGAGCGGGCGAGGCAGGAGGCCGCCTGAGTGCTCCTCAGCGTGCTCGACCAGACCCCCGTCTCGGAGGGCTCGACCGGCCCGCAGGCGCTCCAGAACACGCTCGATCTCGCGCGCGCCGCGGACCGCCTCGGCTACCACCGCTACTGGCTCGCCGAGCACCACGGGCTGTCGCTGGCCGGCCCCAGCCCCGAGGTGCTGATCGGCCCGGTCGCCTGTGCCACGGAGCGCATCCGGGTAGGGAGCGGGGGCGTGATGCTCCCGCACTACTCGCCGTACAAGGTCGCGGAGAACTTCAGCCTCCTTGCCGGCCTCTACCCGGGGCGCATCGACCTCGCCATCGGCCGCGCCTCCGGGACCGACCCGCTGACCACGTACGCCCTCCAGCGCGACCGGCGCGAGGTGGCGCCCGACGACTTCCCGCAGCAGCTCGCCGAGCTGCTCGCGCACTTCGACGGCACGTTCTCGCCCGACCACCCGTTCGCGCGGCTCGGCCGCTCGCTGCCCGGCGGCGACGAGCGCCCGGAGATCTGGCTGCTCGGCTCCTCGGCGCAGAGCGCCGTGTGGGCGGCGCAGCTCAACCTGCCGTACGCGTTCGCCGACTTCATCAACCCGCGCGGCGCAGAGATCGTCGCCTCCTACCGCGAGCGCGCCGACAGCCCGCGGACGGCGATCGGCGTGTGGGCGATCTGCGCCGACACCGATGCCGAGGCCGAGCGGCTCGCATCCTCGATCGCGATGTCGTTCGCGATGCTGCGCCAGGGCCGGCCGATCCCGGTTCCGCCGCCGGAGCGCGCGCTGCGCTACCTCGAGCAGCACGGCGACCCGAACCGGGGCGGCCGCCGGCGCGTCGTCGGCAGCCGCGACACCGTGAAGGCCGGGCTGGAGGCCGTGGCCGCCGAGTACGGTGCCGACGAGGTGATCATCGTCACCATCACGCACGACCACGCTGCCCGCCGCCGCTCGTACGAGCTCATCGCCGAGGCCTTCGGGCTCAGCGCCCCGGCCGCCCGGGCCGCCTGACGTGGACGCCGCGCACGAGCACCGCCAGCACTACGGCGTCACGCTGGCGCTGCTCGTCGTGGCCGGCACCTCGTTCGCCGTCATGCAGACGCTTGTGGTGCCCGCGCTGCCGTTCTTCCAGCGCGAGTTCGACACGAGCGCGAGCTGGGTGACGTGGATCGCGACCGGGTTCCTGCTCAGCTCGTCGGTGCTGACGCCGATCCTCGGCAAGCTCGGCGACGCGTACGGCAAGAAGCGCATGCTGGTGATCTCGCTGGCCATCTTCGGGCTCGCGTCGCTGGCGGCGGCCGGTGCCTGGAACCTCGCCTCGCTCGTCGTCTGCCGCGTGCTCCAGGGCGCGGGAGCGGCCGTCTTCCCGCTGTCGTTCGGGATCATCCGCGACGAGTTCCCGCCCGAGAAGGTCGGCCTCGGCGTCGGCACCGTGAGCTCGGTGTTCGGGGTCGGCGGCGGCGTCGGGCTCGTGGCCAGCGGCCTGATCATCGAGCACCTGACGTGGCACTGGCTGTTCCTGATCGGCGCGATCCCCGTGCTCGCCTCGACCGTCCTGCTCGCCGTCTTCGTGCCCGAGTCGCCGGTCAAGCACCGCACGCGGCCGGACTACGTCGGCGGGCTCACGCTGTCTCTGGCGCTCGGCTCGCTGCTCGTGGCCATCAGCGAGGGGAGCAACTGGGGGTGGACGTCGGCCGGCGTGCTCGGCCTGGCCAGCGCCTCCGTGGTGTTCTTCGCGCTGTGGGCGTGGATCGAGGCACGCGTGCCCGAGCCGCTCGTCGACCTGCGGACGTTCGCGCGCCGGGAGATGGCCGCCACCAACCTCACCACGCTGGTGATGGGCTTCTCGATGTTCTCCACCTTCATCCTGCTGCCGAACTTCGTGCAGATCCCGCTCGGCCTCCCCGGCGAGATCGCGACGCAGCTCGACTACGGCTTCGGCGCCTCGCCAGTCGAAGTCGGCCTGTTCTTCGTGCCGTCGTCGGTGGCGATGATGATCGCCGGACCTCTGGCCGGCGCGCTCGGGACGCGCCTCGGCAACGTCGTGCCGCTGCGCATCGGCATCAGCTTCCTCGCGCTCGCGCTCATCCTGCTGGCCACCGTCCACGACGAGCCATGGACGATCTACGCCTGGATGGTGTTCATGGGCATCGGGCTGGCCTTCAGCTTCGCGGCGCTCGGCTCGCTCGTGATCGAGTTCTCGCCACCGGGGGAGACCGGCGTGGCCAGCGGGATGAACACGATCATGCGCACGGTCGGCGCCGCGCTCGGCTCGCAGGTCGCGGCCGCGATCATCTCCGCCAACACGTTGCCGGGGACCGACATCCCGCTCGAGAGCGGCTTCACGACCGCGTTCACGATCAGCGCGGTCGGCGCGCTGGTGGCACTCGTGCCCACCTTCCTGCTCACCCGTCGCGCGCGCGTCGCGCTCGCGACATGAGCCGCCGCAGCGCCGGCATCCTGCTGCACCGGGACCGCGACGGCGAGCGACAGGTGCTGCTCGTGCACCCCGGCGGCCCGTACTGGGCGAAGAAGGACGCCGGCGCGTGGTCGATCCCCAAGGGCGAGTACGAGGACGACGACGACCCGCGCGAGTGCGCTCGGCGCGAGTTCGAGGAGGAGCTCGGCAGGCCACTGCCCGCCGATACCGAGCTGCGCAACCTCGGCACCGTGCGACTGCGCAGCGGCAAGCACATCACCGCGTACGCAGCGGCCGGCGACCTCGACGCGGATGCCGCCCACAGCAACACGTTCACGCTCGAGTGGCCGCCGCGCTCCGGCGTCCAGCAGGAGTTCCCCGAGGTCGACCGCGCGGGCTGGTTCACGCTCGCCGAGGCGCGCGAAAAGCTCAATCCGGCGCAGGCCGAGCTGCTCGACCGGCTCTGATGTACGGCCTGCCCCACCGCGCGACGCCAGTCAGCCTCCGGCGACTTCGCTGGCTGACCGCCTGTGACGCCGCCCGCGCGGATGCGACATTACCCGTGTCATGAACGAGACCCTCCGTGAGCTCGACCACCGCACGAACGACCGCATCGACGTGTGGCTGCTGTGGCGCGAGCACGACAACCAGGTGCTGGTGTCCGTGGCCGACGAGAAGACCGGCGACAAGTTCACGCTCGAGGTCCGCGAGGGCGAGAGCGCGCTCGACGTCTTCCATCACCCGTACGCGTACGCCGCGGTCCACGGCGTCGACCTCACCGCCGAGCCGCGCCGCCAGCTCGCCGAGGCCGCCTAGCTAGCCTAGGCGTCCAGCACCTCGCGGACCTTGCGCGCCAGCGCGCGGTCCGAGAAGGGCTTCTCGATGAAGGCCGCGTCGGCGCTGATGTCGCCGTGGCGGTGGACCGCCTCGTCCGAGTAGCCGGACATGAAGAGGATCCGCATCGACGGCGCCCTGGCTGCGAGGCGCTCGGCGAGCGACCGGCCGCCGACCTCCGGCAGCACGACGTCGGTGAGCAGGAGGTCCACGCCGCTCGCGAACAGGCGCTCGGCTTCCTCGGGGCCGTCGGCGGCGAGCACGCGGTAGCCCTTGGCCTCGAGCATGACGCGCACGAGGTTGCGCACGCTCGCGTCGTCCTCCACGAGCATGATCGTCTCGCCGCCCAGCTCGGCCGCCGGATCGGGCACGGGAGCGGCCGATTCGTCCGGCGCCGGCGCCGCAGCGGGGAGGTAGATCTTGAACGTCGTCCCGCGGCCGGGCTCGCTGTACACGTAGATGCTGCCGCCGCTCTGCTTGACCACGCCGAACACGGTGGCGAGCCCAAGCCCGGTGCCCGACCCCGGCCGCTTCGTGGTGAAGAACGGCTCGAACGCCTGGCGCTGGACGCTCTCGCTCATCCCCACGCCGGTGTCGCTGACCGCGAGCAGCACGTTCGGCCCCGCCGTGCCCTCGCCGCGCGAGGCCACGAACTCCGCGTCGACGTCGACGGTCGCCGTCTCGATCGTCAGCCGGCCGCCCTTGGGCATCGCGTCGCGCGCGTTGGCGGCGAGGTTGAGGATCACGCGCTCGAGCTGCGAGCGATCCGCCTTCACGGTTGCCCGGTCCGGTGCCAGCCGCACGCCCACCTGGATGTCGCGGCCGATGATGCGCCGCACCA
Organism: Solirubrobacteraceae bacterium; assembly: GCA_036257565.1. Lineage (GTDB taxonomy): Bacteria > Actinomycetota > Thermoleophilia > Solirubrobacterales > Solirubrobacteraceae > DASSUW01. The sequence goes on from DATAFH010000064.1 coordinate 50,001, forward strand.
TCGGCTCCATGCCCGCCACGATCCGGTTGACGTCGACGACGCGCGGATGCAGCACCTGCCGGCGGCTGAAGGCGAGCAGCTGGCGGGTCAGGGCCGCCGCCTGGTCCGCGGCATGGTGGATCTCGGACAGGTGCTCGCGACCGTCGAGCTCGGGGCGCGCGAGCAGGATCTCGGCGTAGCCGGAGATCACGGTCAGCAGGTTGTTGAAGTCGTGCGCCACGCCGCCCGCGAGGCGGCCGATCGCCTCCATCTTCTCCGCCTGCACCAGCCGGTCCTCGAGCGCCTGGCGCTCGGTGACGTCGTTGACCAGCGCGAGCGCCGCCGGCCGGCCGTTGAACTCGACCCGCCCCTCGCTGACCTCGACCTCGATCAGCGTGCCGTCCTTCGTCTGGTGCCGCGGCGACCCGGGCGCCTCCAGGAGGTCGTCGACGGCCATGCCGAGGAACTCGGCCGCCGTGTAGCCGTAGTGCGCGACCGCCGCGCCGTTGACGGCGAGAAAGCGTCGCGTATCGACGTCGTAGACCCACATCGGGAGCGGGCTGGCCTCGAACAGCAGCCGGTAGCGCTCCTCGGAGCGCTCGAGCGACCGGCCGAGCCGGGCATGCTCGATCGCCGTCGCCGCGCGCCGCGCCAGCTCGGCGGCGAGCTCGACGTCGGTCTGCCCGTAGGTCTCGGTGGGCGACGAGAGGAGGGTGATCGCGCCCCACGGACGGTCGTGCGCCATCAGCGGCACGCACAGGTACGACACCGTCCCCTCGCCGCAGCCGAGCTGCGCCTCGGAAACGCGCGGCACGAGCTCCGGCTCGCCCGTGCGCATCACCACTGCCGGCCCGTGGGGCGCGTCGTGCCGCGGCTGCCCGCCGTCGCTCGGCACCGCGGCGACGCGCGCTATCTGGCCGTCCTCGCGCAGCACGTCGATCGCGCACCACTTGGCAAACGTGGGAACGAGGAGGGCGGCGAGCCGCTCGAGCGAGTGCTCGTCGGCGCCAGGCGAGGACAACAGTTCACCGGCACGGGCGAGGAGCGCGAGCCGAGTTCCGCCATGTTGATCGAACGCGACCGCCACCAGAGTGGGTGAGCGTACACAGGCGCGGGAGCGGTTGACAGGGGATCCGAGCGGCAGTAGGAATGGCGGAAGGTTTAGGAGGGGGATCACATGGCACGGTTGCGCAGGTTGTTCCTGGTCGTGTTCGCCGCCATGGCGCTGGGCCCGGCCACGAGCGCGAGCGCGGCCGAGCCACCCTGGTGCGGCACCCCCGAGCCCGACGCGTCGCTGGAGCTCGACGGCTTCCCGCACATCCCGTACTACGCGATCGGGTGCACGCTGGCGGACATCGCCGACCGCAGCCGCGGCCGGATGAGCGTTCGCGTGATCGGCGAGTCGGCGCTGGGGCGCGACATGTACGGCGTGGTCATCAACCGGCTGCGGACGGGGCGCGAGCGGCGCGACTTCCACAACTGGCTGAAGGTCCGCAAGCTGGCCCTCAAGGACCCGGCGAAGGCGCAGCGGCGGCTCGCCCGCTTCGGCGAAGACGTGAAGGTCCCGATCTTCATCCAGGGCGGTATTCACGGCAACGAGTACGAGGGCGTGGACGCGGCGATCGACATGATCGAGAAGTACGCCACCACGCCGTTCGGCGACGATCCCGTGGTGGACGAGGTGCTTCGGCACGCGATCCTGATCTACAACCCGATCCAGAACCCCGACGGCCGCATCGCCGGCACGCGCCGCAACGGCAACGGCTTCGACCTCAACCGCGACTACCTCACGCAGTCCCAGTCCGAGACCCGCGCCTCGATCTCGCTGATGAAGCGCTCGCTGCCGCCGGAGGTGCTCGACCTCCACGGCTATGTCTCGCCGACGCTGATCGAGGCGACGACCAAGCCGCACAACCCGAGCATCGAGTACGACCTGTGGCTGAAGTGGAACCAGCCGCGCATCGACGCCAACGAGGCGGCGGTGAACGCGATCGGCCGCTCGGTGACGCGCCCGATCAACGACTGGTGCGCGGACGGCTCGATCCCCGCGCCCGACGCACTGTGCGAAGACGGCAGGCCGCCCGGCCCGGCGGTGGCCGAGAGCTGGGACGACTGGGGCCCGTTCTACACCGCGATGTACGCGCAGCATCTCGGGCTCGACTCCTCGACGGTCGAGATGTGCGACCCCGACGTCGACGACCAGGGCAACCCGGTCGACCCCGAGTGCGGCGGCCGCGCAGGATCCCGCGACGTGCAGATCGCGGTCCAGGAGTCGACGATGACGTTCGTCGTCGGCCACCGCGAGGACATGCTTCACGACGAGCTGGAGATCTACCGCCGCGGTGACGTGGACGCGCCGCGGCCGTCCTGCTGCCCGCCGCCGTTCGACGTCGACAACAACTGGATGCTCGACTACCCGACCGCGTACGTGATCCCGCTCGGTGAAGGGCAGCGCAGCGACGCCGAGGCCAACCGCCTCGTCGAGTGGCTGCTGTTCAACGACATCGAGGTCACGCGGCTCCAGCGCGACTACACGTTCAACGGCCAGACGTTCGAGAAGGGCTCGTACGTGGCGTGGATCGCCCAGCCGCGGCGCGGCCTGCTCGACACCGCGATGAGCCTCGGCGTGGACATCTCGGAGCGCATCAGCATCCTCTACGCGCCGCCGGCCGCCTGGAGCCACGGCTACCTCTGGGGCGCCGACGTCGTCACGATCCCCGACGGCGCGACGTTCTCCCCGCGCACCGAGCGGATCAAGCGGCCGAACCGGCTCGACGGCGGCGTGGTGGCGAAGAAGAAGCGCAAGCGGGCGACCGGCTACGCGCTGCAGGTCAACTCGCCGACCGCAGTTCGGGCCGTGAACGAGCTCGTGCGCGGCGGTGCCGAGGCGTGGATCGCGACCGAGGCGTCCGACGCCGGCCCAGCCGGCACGGTGCTCTTCGTCGGCGGCAAGGACCAGCTCGACGCCGTCGGCGAGGAGCGGGGGCTGACGTTCACGGCGTTCCGCGGCGATCTGCCGGTGAGCGAGCGGATCGAGAAGGTGCCGCGCTTCCGGGTCCTCTACAACCCGGACAACGCGGCCGGCCAGACCGACTTCTGGCCGCTCGAGCAGCTCGGCTTCGAGGCCGACCTCGTGACCGTGAACGAGCTCGGTTCGGCCGCGAGCGACCCGCTGGCCGGCTACGACGTGCTGTTCAACTCGGCCGTCGGCTATCCGTCCGCGGCCAACGCGACCGCGCGCAGCCGCCTGGAGCGCTTCTTCGCGGGCGGCGGTGCGTACATGAGCGGCCAGAACGCCGGGGCGACGTTCCTGGCCGACAGCGGCCAGGTCACCGGGCTCGCCGCCATGAGCAACAGCGGCGGCGACCGCGGCTACAGCGGCATCGTGCTGTGGAGCAACAGCGGCGGCGTGAACAGCGTGATCACCGGCGCCTACCGGAGCGAGGACACGCTGATCGTCGATCCGCCGACGTGGCTGACCAGCGTGCCGTCGACGATGACGGTCGACGCCCACTTCGCGTCGCCGACGTTCTTCCTCAGCGGCCTGTTCCCGGTCGCTGAGCGGGCGGACTCGGCAGGCGCGGCGATCATCGCCCACGGCACGAACACGGCGGACACGGCCCGGCTCGTCGTGTTCGCGAACAATCCGCTGTACCGGGCCGACCCGGAGCGCGAGTGGCCGATGGTGGGCGGCGGCGCGTACTGGGCGGACGGGGAATAACGAGGTCACGCCCCCGGCGGTCGAGAGTGACATGGGTCACGCTCGACCGTCGGGAGGTGTGACTTAGAGGGTTTCGTGCCGAAACTAGGAGTGGAATGTTCCGTCCTTCCACCCTGATCACCCATTGGCGTGCCGCGGGCTCGCGCCTGCGCGGCCGCATGCTGGCGATCGTGCAGACCGCCACGGCGGCCGTGGCCGCGTGGTACCTCGCGGCGCTGCTGCTCCCTGACCCGCGCCCGGCGTTCGCCGCCATCGCCGCGGTCATCGCCGTCGGCGCCACCCATGGCCAGCGCACGGGTCGTGCGCTGCAGCTCGTGGGCGGCGTGGTGCTCGGCCTCACCGTGGCCGACATCCTGATCCAGCTGATCGGTACCGGCACCTGGCAGATCGGCGTGCTCGTCGTGCTCGCCATGGCCGCTGCGGTCGCGCTGGGCGGCGGCGAGCTGCTCATCGTCGAGGCGGGCGTGAGCGCGATCCTGCTTATCGCCCTCGACCCGGGCGCCGCGCACGGCTTCTCCCCCAACCGCATCCTCGAGGGCGTGATCGGCGGCGCCGTCGCGCTCGCCGTGTCCTCGTTCCTCTTCCCGCCCGACCCGGCGCTCGGCCCGGGCCGTGCCGCTCAGGCCGTGTTCGCGGAGCTCGGGCGGACGCTCGAGCGGCTCGCCGGCGCGCTCGAGGCGCGCGACCCCGGCGCCGCCGAGCATGCGCTCACCGAGGCGCGCGGCATCGATCCGCTGATGCGCACCGTCCACGACGAGCTCGAGGCCGGGCGCGAGCTGGCCCGTCTCGCGGGCCCGCGCCGCGGCGCCCGAGTGGAGCTCGACCGGTACGAGTCAAGCCTCGGCCAGGTGGACTACGCGGTGCGCAACACCCGAGTGCTCGCGCGCCACGTCGTGAGCCTCGTCCGCGACGGCGGCCCCGTTCCCGAGGGCCTGCCCTCCGCCGTGCGCGAGCTGGCCCACTCGGTGTGGGAGCTGGCCGCCGCCTACGACTCCCCCTCCCGCGTGGAGCCCGCCCGCCGGCTCGCCGTGCAGGCGGCCGGCGAGGCCGCTTCGCTGCCGGACGGCAGCGCCGATCTCACCATGGTCGGCGGCCAGGTGCGCTCCGTCGCGGTCGACCTCGTGCGTGCGGCCGAGTTCGTCGGCGGCGAGCCCGAGGCGCCTAGCGAGCGCCCCACGCAAGAGCTGCTCGCCGCGACGTAGATAGGCCCCGTAGTTGTCAGAACCGCCCCGGGCGGGCAGACTGAGCGTCGATGGGGGACGAGGTCGTCGCCAAGGTCTTCACGGGAGAGGACCGCAAGCGCTACCGCGAGAAGGTCAAGCGCTGTCTTGACGTGTTCGCGCGCATGCTCTCCGAGGCACGGTTCGACGGCGACCGCCGGTCGATCGGGCTCGAGATCGAGCTCAACATCACGGAGGAGACCGGTGATCCCGCGATGGCCAACCTCCACGTGCTGGAGATGATCGCCGACCCGGCTTGGCAGACCGAGCTCGCGCAGTTCAACATCGAGATCAACATCCCGCCGCACACGCTCGAGGGCAACATCTTCGGCGAGCTCGAGAGCGCGGTGCGGGCCAGCCTCAACGCCGCCGAGGCGGGTGCCAACAAGGCGCACACCAACCTCCTGATGGCCGGCATCCTGCCGACGCTCAGCGAGGCCCTGCTCGACGGCTCGGCGCTCAGCGCCAACCCGCGCTACGCGCTGCTCAACGAGCAGATCTTCGCCGCCCGCGGCGAGGACCTGCACCTGGCCATCGACGGCGTCGAGCGGCTCGCCGTCGACGCCGACACGATCGCGCCCGAGGCGGCGTGCACGAGCGTGCAGCTGCACCAGCTCGTCGACCCGTCGGCGTTCGCGCGCCACTGGAACGCCGCGCAGTGCATCGCGGGCATCCAGCTCGCGGTGGGCGCCAACTCGCCGTTCTTCTTCGGCCGCGAGCTGTGGCGGGAGACGCGGATCGCGCTCTTCGAGCAGGCGACCGACACGCGCCCGGAGGAGCTCAAGGCGCAGGGCGTGCGCCCGCGCGTGTGGTTCGGCGAGCGCTGGATCACCTCGATCTTCGACCTCTTCGAGGAGAACGTCCGCTACTTCCCGTCGCTGCTGCCGGTGACAGAGGACGAGGATCCGCTGGAGCTGATCGAGCGCGGCGAGACGCCGCGCCTCCAGGAGCTGCGCCTGCACAACGGCACGGTCTACCGCTGGAACCGGCCGATCTACGACGTCGTGCGCGGGCGGCCGCACCTGCGCGTGGAGAATCGGGTGCTGCCCGCCGGCCCGACGGTGGTCGACACGATCGCCAACGCCGCCTTCTACTACGGGCTCGTGCGCGTGCTCGCCGACGAGGACCGGCCGCTGTGGAGCCAGATGTCGTTCTCGGCGGCGGAGGAGAACTTCCACGCGTGCGCGCGTGACGGCATCGATGCGCGCGTCTACTGGCCGGGCGTCGGCGAAGTCCCGGCCGCCGAGCTCGTCGTGCGGCGGCTGCTGCCGATGGCCTATGAGGGACTCGACCGCTGGGGCATCGATGCCGCCGACCGCGACCGCCTGTGCGAGATCATCGAGCGCCGCTGCGTCGAGGGCCGCAACGGCGCCTCGTGGCAGGCCGCCACCTTCCATCGCCTGTACGAGAAGCTCGACCGCGAGGACGCGCTACGCGAGATGACCGTGCGCTACCGCGACCACATGCACTCCAACGAGCCGGTCCATACCTGGCCGCTGGACTAAGGGCACGTACAGGACTTGGTGACGAGTTTGGACGCCGTCTCGCGGCGCCAGGCACCACCCGCGATGCTCAACGGGCTGACGTCCGCCTGCGCTCGCGTGCGGCGCCTGGCATCCACGATCCGGACCCCAAACCCGCCCCTAACTCCTCTCCGGACCCTGACAGGTCTTCTGGTCGCCGTGCTCCTGCTCGCCGGCTGCGGCGGGGAGGATGAGCAGCGCGGCGAGACGACCGCGTCGCCGCCGGGGGAGATGCGGGTCGAGGTGGCGGCCGAAGGGCTCGAAGTCCCGTGGGAGATCGTCTGGCTACCGGACGGGCGGGCGCTGATCACCGAGCGCCCCGGCCGGATCCGGATGCTCGACGGCACGCTCGTCGCCGAGGTGCCGGTCAGCGCACTCGGCGAGGGCGGGCTGATGGGACTCGCGCTCGACCCCGAGTTCGAGCAGCAGCCGTTCGTGTACCTGTACTTCACGACCGCGGACGGGCTGCAGCTCGAGCGCTGGCGGTTCGAGGACGACCGCCTGGCCCGCGAGGCGAGCCTGATCGACGGCGTCATCGAGGCCGGCCCGATCCACGACTCGGGGCGCATCGCGTTCGGGCCCGACCGCGCGCTGTACGTCGCCACGGGTGACGCCGGCACGCCGGAGCTCGCCCAGGACCCGGACTCGCTGAACGGCAAGTACCTGCGGGTGAGGGACCCCCGCGGCGGGCCGGTGCGCCCGGAGATCGTCTCCCTGGGACATCGCAACGCGCAGGGGTTCGACTGGCAGCCCGACACCGCACGCCTGTTCTCGACCGAGCACGGGCCGGAGGGGTTCGACGAGATCAACGAGATCGAGGAGGGCAACAACTACGGCTGGCCGGAGGTGACCGGCGCCGAGCACGGCGACTTCACCGCACCGCTGCGCGTATACGAGGAGTCGGTGGCTCCGTCGGGCGCCACCTTCTGGCGCGGCGACTTCTGGTTCGCCACGCTGCGGGGAGAGGCGCTGCGCCGTCTGTCGCTCGACGATCCGTCCGACGAGGACGTGTTCCTCGAAGGCGAGTACGGTCGGCTGCGAACCGTGCGCGTGGGGCCTGACGGCGCGCTCTACATACTCACCAGCAACCGCGACGGGCGCGGCTCCCCCGAGGAGTCCGACGACCGGGTACTGCGGTTGTCTCCTCCGTAGTGGATGATGTCGCGTCGAGGCATGTCAGCCCCCGAGCCCACCGTCACCGTCGACGTCCTCGAGACGTTCGTGGAGATCCTCGCCGAGGTCGACACCGACACCGACGATTTCTACAGCCGCCTGTGCGAGGCCACGTGCCGCGTGGCGTCGATGGACCGCGCGGTGATCTTCCGCTACGACGACGCGCGCCGGCGCGTCTACGCCGCGGGCGCCTACGGGATCGACCTCGACGTGTTCGAGAACGCGCACGTCACCGTCGAGTCGGCGCCGATCGCGCGCCAGGCGCTCGAGGAGGACCGGGTGATCGAGGTCACCGGCGACGACGCGCCCGAGGTGCCGGACGAGTACCGCAACCTGCTGCGCGAGGCGACGCTCGTGTGCACGCCGATGTCGGCGGCCGGCCGCTGGCTCGGCGTGATCTTGTCGGACCGCGGGGCGAGCGCCAAGGGGCTGGGCGAGAAGGAGCGCGCGGCGCTGTGGGCGCTCGGCAAGACCGCGGCGCTCGCCACCCACGCTCGCCTCGCGACGAACCAGTCGGCCCGGGCACGGCAGCTCCAGGAGCGCATCGACCTCGCGCGGGACGTGCACGAGGGCGTGATCCAGCGGCTGTTCGGCGTGCAGCTGGTGTTCTCGAGCCAGGCGGACCTCTCGCCGCCCGCCCGCGAGCGGATCGCGGCCGAGCTCCAGGCCGCGCTGTTCGACCTCCGGCGCGCGCTGCAGCGTCCGCTCGGCCGGGTGGCGCCCGAGACCCATACGACGCTGCTGGAGGAGATCGACCGCCTGCGGCGCGAGCATCGTGACCTGGCGATCCGCCTCACCCCCGGCTCCGAGCGGGTGAAGGTCCCGCCCGACCTCGAGTCGCTCGCCCAGTCGGTGCTCGCCGAGGCGGTGCGCAATGCGCACAAGCACGCGTCGCCCTCGCGGGTCGAGGTCACGCTCGACGTCACCGACGGCACGCTGTCGCTCGAGGTCGCCAACGACGGCGTGTCGGGCCGCCCGCCGCGGCAGACCGGCATGGGCCTCCGGCTCGCCGCGCTCGAGGCGCTGCAGGTCGGCGGCATCGTCGAGTTCGGCGAGCGGGAGCCGGGCACCTGGCGGGTGCGCCTGGCGGTGCCGATGTGACCATGGCCGACGTTAATCCGAGCCGCCTGAACGCCGGCGGCTCGAGCGAGCGGCGCCTGCGTGTGCTGATCGTCGACGATCACGAGGTCGTGCACTGGGGCTTCCGGCTCATGCTCGGCGAGCAGCCGTGGGTCGAGCGCTGCGTGAGTGCCCGCAACTCCGCAGAGGCGCTCGAGCTGACCCGCCGCTACGACCCCCATGTCGCGCTCGTCGACCTGTTCGTGGGCCAGGAGTCGGGCGCCGAGATCTGCGAGCGGCTGCGCAGCGAGTCGCCGACCACCAACGTGCTGATGATCTCGGGCGCCGGGCGCATCTCGCCGAACGCGGCGCGCGCCGCCGGGGCCGCCGGGTTCATCTCGAAGGACTGGCCGGCGGCCGACATCGCACGTGCCGTGCGCATGGTCGGCCTCGGGATGACCGTCTTCCGCCCCCACGAGGCGCCGCAGGGCCCGCCGCTCTCGGACCGCGAGCGCGAGGTGCTCGAGGCGGTCGCCTCGGGCGCCACGAACCGCGAGATCGCCGAGAGCCTGTTCCTGTCGCCGCACACGGTCAAGGAGCACACGAGCACGCTGTATCGCAAGCTGGGCGTGCGCAACCGCGCCGAGGCCGTGCAGAAGGCGCAGCGTTTAGGCCTCATTAGCTGATCAACGCGCTCCCGCGAGCTTGCGAGTGGGAGTAAGCCGCATACCGATACACCCCCCGGTAGGGGGGTTCGGGGTACCGGATCCTGTGACCATGCGCGCGTGGCGGTGATGTTGACCGTGTGAGCTTGACGATCGACCCCGCCGCCCCGGTCGCGCTGTTTCCCGGCCAGGGCAGCCAGACACCCGAGATGCGCGACCTCGTCGCGCAGCGCGATCCCGACCTGCTCGAGCGCGTGGCCGCGCTCGTGGGCGAGGATCCCTTCCCCCGCGCGGGCGAGTCCACCCGCTTCGCGCAGCCCGCCATCTTCTGCGCCTCGCTCGCCGGCTGGGACGCGCTCGACCTCGAGCCCGCGGCCGGCGCCGGGCACTCGCTCGGCGAGCTGGCGGCGCTCGCCGCCGCCGGGGTGCTCGCCCGCGAGGACGCCCTGCGGCTGGTCGTGCTCCGCGGCCGGCTGATGGCCGACGCCGACGACGTCGGTTCGATGCTCGCGCTCGTGGGCGCGACGCAGGAGGATGCCGAGGCGGTCGCCACCGAGGCAGGCGTCACCGTGGCGAACGACAACGCGCCCGGCCAGGTCGTCCTCTCCGGGCCGCGCGACGCGCTGGCCCGCGCCGAGGAGATCGCCTCCGAGCGCGGCCGACGTGCGCTTCCGCTCGACGTCGCGGGTGCGTTCCACTCGCCGAGCATGGAGCCGGCCGTCGAGCCGTTCCGCGCCGCGCTCGACGACACCGAGATCCACGAGGGCGCCTTCGCCGTCGTCTCCTGTGCCTCCACCAAACCGTTCGAGGACGTGCGCGCCGAGCTGGCCGCCGCCCTCACTCGCCCGGTTCGCTGGCGCGAGACCGTGCTCGCCCTGCACGAGGCCGGCGCCCGCCGCTTCGTCGAGGTCGGGCCGGGCAAGGTGCTCGCCCGCCTGGGCAAGCGCATCCTGCCCGACTGCCCCGTCGAGACGCCCGCCGAGGAGCTTGCCACCCATGCGTAGCGCCGAGTTGCCCGCCGACCTCGCCACGATCGCGCGCGAGGCCACCCGCAACGGCTCCGCGCAGCCGGCCCCGGCCCGTACCGCGCGCGTGATGGGTCTCGGTCACCACGTGCCGCCGGAGGTCGTCCCCAACGGCCCGATCGCCGAGCGCATCGATGTCGACGACGAGTGGATCGTCAAGCGCACCGGCATCAAGTCGCGCCGCCGCGCGGCGCCGGGCGAGCGCATGACCGACTACGCGACGTTCGCCGCCCGCCGCGCGCTGGCGGACGCGGGCGTCGAACCGCTCGACGTCGACCTCGTGCTCGTGGCGACCATGACGCCCGATGAGATCACGCCCAACGCCGCGCCCGTCGTGGCCAACGCGCTGGGAGCCGAGAACGCCGGCGCGATCGACGTCGGTGCCGCCTGCACGGGCTGGCTCGCCGCCCTGCGGCTGGCCGCCGGCCAGGTGGAGACCGGCCGCGCGGACCGCGTGCTGGTCGTGGGCGCCGAGCTGCTCACGCGACTGATCGATTACGACGACCCGAAGACCGCCATGCTGTTCGGAGACGGCGCCGCCGCCGTGCTGCTCGGCGCCGAAGGCGCCGGCGACATCGGGCCGATCGTCCTCGCCGCCGACGGCTCGCTCGGCGATCGCATCACCGCCTCCAACGACGAGCGCGTGCTTCGCATGGACGGCCACTCGACCTACCAGGTGGCGGTCAAGCGCCTCAGCGAGGCCACCGTCGCCGCCGTCGCACGCGCGGGCCTCGAGCTCGACGACATCGACCTCTTCGTCTACCACCAGGCCAACGGGCGCATCATCCGCGCGGTCGGCGAGCGGCTCGACCTGACTCCGTCGAAGGTCGCCGACTACGTCGCGCACATGGCCAACACGTCGGCCGCCTCGATCCCGCTCACGCTCTCGCTGCTGCGCGAGGACGGGCGCCTGCGTCCGGGCCAGAAGGTGCTGATCGCCGCGATCGGCGCGGGCTTCACCTGGGGCGCCGGCGTCATCGAATGGGGGATCGCGTAAGTGGCCCGTCCTGAGAACGCCGCGGCGCTCGTCACGGGCGCGTCCAAGGGCATCGGCGCCGGGATCGCGAAGGCGCTGGCCGCGGACGGCTGGCTCGTCGGCGTCAACTTCCGCTCCGATCGTGAGGGCGCGGAGGCCGTCGTGAAGGCGATCGAGGAGGCCGGCGGCCGCGCCGCGCCGATCGAGGGCGACGTGTCCGACGGCGCGCCCGACGAGCTCTTCAAGCGCGTGGAGTCCGAGCTCGGGCCCGTGCTCGCGCTCGTCAACAACGCCGGCGTCAACGCCGACGGCCTCGCCATCCAGCTCGACGACGAGGCCTGGGACCGCGTGATCGGCACCAACCTGACCGCCGCCTTTCGCCTGACCCGGCAGGCGATGCGCCCGATGATCCGCGCCCGCTACGGCCGGATCGTCAACATCGCGTCCGTCGTCGGCCCGCGTGCGAACGCTGGCCAGGCGAACTACGCCGCGGCCAAGGCCGGCCTCATCGGCATGACCAAGACCGTCGCCGCTGAGGTCGCGCGGCGGGGCGTGACCGTGAACGCGGTTGCTCCCGGGTTCATCGCCACCGACATGACCAAGGATCTTCCGGACGCGGCGCTCGAGGCCATCCCGGCCCGGCGCGTCGGCCAGCCGGAGGACGTGGGGGCCGCCGTGCGGTTTCTCGCCTCCGACGACGCCGGCTACGTCACCGGCACCACGCTGTTTGTCGACGGCGGCATGTCCGCCTGAAAGGAGAAAACCAGAACCATGGCTGCCACTGTCACTCCCGAGGCTGTCGAGAAGACCGTCTACGGGGCACTTCCCCAGTTCGGCGTGGAGGAGTCGCAGATCACGCGCGACGCCACGTTCGAGGAGCTCGACGTCGACTCGCTCGACCTCGCCGAGCTCTCGCAGATCATCGAGGACGAGTACGGCGTCCAGCTCAAGGGCGACGACGTCGGCAAGATCAAGACCGTCGGCGACGCGATCGACCTG
>DATAFH010000065.1:0-5973 GCA_036257565.1 Solirubrobacteraceae bacterium
CGAGCGTAGGTGCCCACGAGCACCAGGCTGCGGACCAGCCCCGGGTGGCGAAGCGCCAGCTCCTGCGCGATGGCGCTTCCCATCGAGAAGCCGGCGACGTAGGCGTTCGGCACGTCGAGCGCGCGCAGCACGCCGGCGGCGTCATCGGCCATCGCCTCGACCGTGGCCAGCCCCTCGGGCATCGGCGTCCGCCCCGCTCCGCGGTTGTCGAACGCCGTCAGCCGGTAGCTGTCCGCGAGCCCGTCGAGTTGGTACCGCCAGGACTCGACGGTGTCGCCGAGGCCGCCGATCAGAAGCACCTCCGGCCCGTGGCCCACCCGCTCGACGTAGACGTCGAGATCGTTCGCCTTGACGAAGCCCGGAATCTCGGTGGCAGCGGTCATGCGCCGTCGCCCCCGGAGACGATCTCGGCGCAGCCGCTGATCCAGGCCTCGCCGTCGAGGTGCAGCTGAACGGTGCGCGGGCTGCCTGCGAGGATGTCGGCGAACTGCGAGCCGACGACGGACTCGACGGGGCGGCGGATGCGGTCGTCGTCGTCGGCACGGCCGTCGCCCGCCTCCAGGTCCACGGACACGTCGACGCCGGCGGTGGCGAACCCGTGGTTGGCCACGTCGAGGCCGATGCCGCCGGCGAAGTTCACGCGCGGCGGCCAGTCGGTCGCGTGGGCCACGTAGCGATCGTTGCCGGGCCCGCCTTCGATGGAGACGGGCAGCGGCGTGGCGACGCGCACGTTGTCGGGGCCGTCGCCGAGGTCGAGCTCGACGCGGCGAACCGCCGCGCAGCTCACCGTGTTGGCGTCAAGCGGCATGCACGTCGGGACGCCGGCTACCGTGATCGGCGCGTTGAGGTCGTGGATCACGACGGACCGAGTGCCCTCGACGCCGACGAGGTTCGTCTCGCCGCGCTCGTCCTGAAGCAGGATCCGGTGCGGGCTGCGACCGTCCTTGTGGAGGGTCGCGCCGTGCGCGACGGACGGCACGGCACCGCCGCCGCCACGGCGACGGCCGCGGTGAGAAGGATGCGAGGCATCGATTGCTCCTCCGGGGAGGTTGGATGAGAGATGGCTCAGGGGTCGAGCCGGTACAGGCGGAAGAAGTCGTTGTCGACGCCGAGCACCTCGACGCGTGCGTAGCCGGCGTCGGCGGCGAGGTCGCGGACCGTGGAAGCGCGCATGACCGTGCCCAGGGCGGCCGAGGGCTGCTCGGCGAGCTGGGTGGGCAGGCAGTGGGTCACGCTCCAGCCGTACATCATTCGCTCGACCTCGTCGCCGGGGGCGGTGAAGGTGTCGGCGACGCGCTCGTCGACGACGAGCACCGTGCCGCCGGGCGCGAGCGCGGCGCGCGCGGCGGCCAGCGCGGCGGCGGGGTCGGTCATGTCGTGCAGGGCCTCTAGGACGAGGATCAGGTCGTATGGGCCGTGGGCGGCCAGCACGCCGGCGTCGCCCTCGAGGAAGCGCACGCGCCTGTCGAGACCCGCTTGAGTGGCGTGCTGGTGGGCGTCGGCGATCGAGGCTCCGTCGACGTCGAGTCCGTCGACCCAGGCGTTGAGGAAGGCGCCGGCGATCGCGAGCGTCGAGAAGCCCTGGCCGCAGCCGAGGTCGGCGACGCGGGCGTGCTGGGCGCTTTCCAGGCGGGCGACGACGTCGGGCATCGCGGCCAGCCAGTCGCTCGGCAGCTCGTGCGTGAACGCGGGGCGGTTGATGTGGCCCTGGCCGTGTCGGAAGGCGCGGCCGTAGGCGGCGTAGGGAACACCGTCGCCGCTGCGGTAGGCGTCGGCGACCCGGGGCAGCACGCCGCCGATGCCGGCCAGCATGTGCGCGAACGGCGCGACGTGGGCGGGGTGGTCGGGGTCGACGAGGACGCGGGCGTGGTCGGAGGCGAGGGCGTAGCGGCGCGCGTCGGCCGCGTCGTCGGGGTGCTCGACGTCGAGCAGTCCGGCGACGGCTTGCTGCTCGAGCCACTCCTGTGCGTAGCGGGGCGCGATCCCGGCGCGGTCGGCGAGCTCGCCGTAGGTCAGCGGCCCGTGCGGGGTCAGGGCGTGGTAGAGGCCGAGCTCGGCGCCGAGGTAGATCGAGAACAGCTCGAGCGCGCCGAGGGTCGCGCCGAGCAGGCGCTCGGCGAGCGCGTCGGTGCGGTCGGCGGTGGTGAGGGTCATGTCAGGGAGGGATCGAGGAACGTCACGGTCTCTGCGAGGAACAGGTCGGTGCCGATGTCCATGGCGGCGTGGCGCTGACCGGGCATGACAGCGATGCGACTGTCGGGCAGCGCCGCCTGCAGCGCCCGGCTGGCGGCCCGGAAGGCGTCGGGGCTGTCGCCGCCTTGGAGCAGCAGCGTCGGCACATGAAGCGCCCGGAAGCGATCCGGGTCGAAGACGTACTGCCGGTTGGCGAGCTCCTCGCGGGGGATCGTGTGGGCGGCGGCCAGTCGCGCCTGCCAGGCCGGCAGCGACCGCAGCAGCTCGACCTGCTCGCGCGGAAGGCCGGCGACTTCGCGCATGAACAGCGTCAGCAGCTCGTCGCGCTCGCCCGCCTCCAGCAGCGCCTGCAGGCGATCGACGACATGCGAAGGGGTCTGCAGGAAGCCGACCGGCGCCTCGTAGAGGACGAGCCGGGCGATCCGCTCCGTGAGCCGGGCCGCCTCCAACGCGCACACGGCCCCGTAGGAGTGCCCGACCACGTCGACGTGCTCGCCGGCCCATTCGGCGACCGCGACGACATCCTCGAACTCACGCTCGATCGTGTAGCCAGGCGCGTCGCCGCTGCGGCCGCGGCCGCGGCGGTCGATCGCGAGGACGCTGAAGCGCCCCTGAAGGGCCGGGAGGACCGGCGCCCAGCGGCTGTGGTCGGCGGTGGCGCCGTGGACGAGGACGAGCGGCGGGCCGTCGCCGCTGCGCCAGACGGCGATCGGGGTGCCGTCGGTCGAGACGACGTGCTCGAGCGTCTCGCGCTCGCGGGCCGGAGGCGGTGTGAGGGGCATATTGAGACGGTCGCCGACGAGCGCGCCCCGCGGTATGGCGGATGTCCGCCACCGCACCCCCCGACTTCTCCTCCGGCACCCCCACCCGCCGGTCCGCCATCGCGCGGCACGCCTCGGGGAGGCGCTCGGGGTCAGGTGAGAGAAGCGCGCTTCCGGGCCAGCAACCGCACGATGCCGGCGCGTGTGCTCTGCCCGAGCTTGGCCAGCACGTTGGACACGTGCTTCTCGACGGTGCTCTCGCTGAGGTGCAGCCGGTCGGCGATCTGCGCGTTGGTGTGGCCGTCGGCCACCAGTGCGGCAACCTCGCGCTCGCGCGGGCTCAGGGCGCCCAGACGGCCGTCGCTGTCATCCCGGGCTCGTGTCGAGGCGCCCGTCGGGCGCGGACGGTCGCCGAGGCGACGCAGCGCCCGCAGCGCGGCGTCGCGGTAGCCCCAGGCGCCATGGGCCTCGAGCTGGGCCGCGGCTTGGCGCAGCTCACCGCGCGCGTCCTGGACGCTTCTGCGCGCGGCCAGCGCCTCCCCGGCGAGGATGCGGCAGCGCGCGGCCCACAGCGGGGCGGCACCGTGGTCGCCCTTGGCGGCCCCCTCCTGCGCGACACTGGCCGCTTGCGAGGCGCGATCCTGGGCGAGCAGGACGCCGGCGTGCGCGTGGGCGATGATCGCGCCGAAGACGCCGGTGCGGCGACCGCCGCCCTCGGCCGGGGCACCCCGCACACAGGCGTCGGCCTCCTCCACGCGCCCGAGGGCAAGCAGCACCCGGACCGCGACGTCGACCGTCTTGAGACGGTCGAGCGTCCACAGTGCCGGCTGCACCCACCCGAAGGCCTCCAGCGCGGCGAGCGCGCCCCGCGGGTCGCCGGCGGCCAGCCGGGCATCGGCGACCGCGTACCCGGCCTGCGAGTACTCGATGATGCCGATCTTCTCCCACGCGGCCTGGCCGTGCTCGAGCGCCGCGTCGATCCTGCCGCGCGCCAGCGCCGTCCGGCTGAGCACGATCGAGCTCCAGTATGCGACCTGGAGGTTGCCGGACAGCAGCGCGCTCTCGAGCGCCTCTTCCGCGTCGGCTTCGGCCGCGTCGAGGCGGCCGAGCTCCGCGTCCACCCAACCACGCAGCAACACGAACGCGGGCGCGTACAGGCCCTGTCCGCTGCGCCGCGCCACCCGGAGCCCGCGCTCGGCGGCGGCCCGCGCGGGCTCGAAGCCGCCGGTGAAGTACCGCGCGACCGCGAGCCAGAACAGCATCTGCGGCCGCTCCGCCACCCGCTGGTCGGCGAGCGCGTCGACGAGCGCTGCCGCACGGGCGATCTTCCGGTCCACCGCGGCGAGCTCGTCGGCGTCGTCGCGGCGCAGGCGGCAGTGCGCCTCGTCGGCGGCCGTGGCCGCGGCCTCGGCCTCGAGCGCCGCATCACCGGCGCTGCGCGCCGCTGCCTGGGCCAGGTCGGCGAGCGCCTCGGCGCCGGCGTGATCGCCGTGCACGGCACGCTCGCGGACCAGGACGAGCGTCAGGGCGGCCGACAGGCCGGACTCGCCGTCGCCCAGCGCGGCGCGCTCGGCCTCCAACAGCCGGCGCGCCTCGTGCGCGTTGTTGGTCCACAGCGCCTCCAGCTCGCCGAGCACCACGGCCACCGCGACCCGCTCGGCGGCCGCCTCGGCCGGGAGCATGGCGAGCACCCGGCGCAGCACGTCGCGTGCCTCCGTCGCGCGCCCGGCCGCCATCAGCGCCAGTCCCTGGGCCCGCAGCAGCCCGACACGGCGCTCCTCATGCTCAGGCGGATCGGGCAGTACACGCGCCGCCGCCTCGTACCACCCGGCCGCCGTGGCGGGCGCGGCCGGCGCCGTCTGATCGGCCGCGAGCGCGAGCAGTTCGACCGCGGCCAGGTCTCCGGGACGAGCCGCCCGCTCGACGTGGTGCGCGCGTTCTGCCGGCGTCGCTCCGGAGGCCGCCAGCGCCGCGGCGGCCCGCGCGTGGGCGCCCAACCTCCAACCGCCCCCCGCCGTCTCGTACACCGCCCGGCGCACGAGCGGATGCCGGAACCGAAAGCGCCGCGGGCGATCGGTCGGCCGCACGAGATCAGCCGCGAGCACCGCGTCCAGCGCCGCCAATGCCTCGTGCTCGGGCACCCCGCAAGCCGCCGCC
Source organism: Solirubrobacteraceae bacterium (assembly GCA_036257565.1). Taxonomy (GTDB): domain Bacteria; phylum Actinomycetota; class Thermoleophilia; order Solirubrobacterales; family Solirubrobacteraceae; genus DASSUW01. The sequence goes on from DATAFH010000065.1 coordinate 5,112, forward strand.
GCCACCGAGACCTCGAACGGGTCCCCCGCCACCGCGGCGCCCTGCACCAGCAGCCGGGCAGCCGGCGCGAGCGCGGAGACCTCGCCCACCAGCGCCGCCACCACGCCGCGCGGAACGCGCGCCCCGACGGACGCGACAGGCGCGCTTGCCCCGTCGGCGCCCGAGCCCGTCAACGCCTGCAGATAGAACGGATTGCCGCCACTCTCCTCATAGAGACGCGCACGAGTCGCCGGGCCCAACGCCGCGGGCAGCAGCAGGTCCGCCGCCTCGCGCGACAGCGCCTCCACCTCCAGCAGCTCGGCGCCGTCGTGGCGCGCCGCCGTGTGCAGCGCCTCCTCCACGCCCGGAGCGCGCCCGCTCCGCGCCGCCAGCGCGAACAGCACACCCGCGCTCGGTGGGCGGTGCAGCAGCAGCGCGATCGCATCGCCCGACGCCGGGTCCGCCCAGTGCACGTCATCGAGCAGCACCGTCACCGGCCGCGTCGCCGCCAAGCCCTCGAGCAGTGCGCGCACCGCGCGCGCCACCCGATGGCGCTCCACGGTCGGCGCCGGCACCACGCCCGACACGCGCGCGACCGCCGGCAGCGCCACGGCCAGGTCCGCCAACTGCTCCTCCTCCAGCCCCGACAACGCCTCGCGCGCCGCCCCGCGAACATGAGCGTCAAGCGCCTCGACCCACAGCGCGAACGGAACGTCGCGCTCCAGCTCGGTCGCGCGGCCGGCGAACACAAGATGCCCCCGCTCCGCCGACCGGTCGCTCAGCTCGCCCAGCAGCCGCGACTTGCCGATCCCCGGCTCACCGACCAGCCCGACCACCGATGACCGCCCGGCGCCCACCGCCTCGAGCGCGCGCTCGAGCACAC
>DATAFH010000066.1:0-2253 GCA_036257565.1 Solirubrobacteraceae bacterium
CCGGTCAAGACGCGCCACAACGAGGTAGCCCCGGCGCAGTACGAGATCGCGCCTGTGTTCGAGAACTCGAACGTCGGCTCGGACCACCAGCAGCTGACGATGCAGGTGATGCAGCGGGTCGCGCGCAAGTACGGCCTCGTCTGCCTGCTGCACGAGAAGCCGTTCGCGGGCGTGAATGGCTCGGGCAAGCACAACAACTGGTCGATGAGCACGAACACCGGCCACAACCTGATGGACCCGGGCGCCACGCCGGCGGACAACATCAACTTCCTGTTCTTCTGCGCGGCCGTGATCAAGGCCGTTGACAAGCACCAGGGACTGCTGCGTGCGTCGGTGGCGAACATCGGCCAGGACCACCGCCTCGGCGCCAACGAGGCGCCGCCGGCGATCATCTCGATATTCCTCGGCGCCGAGCTGGAGAAGGTCTTCGACGCGATCGCGTCCGGCGAGGGCGACCCGCACACGCCCGCGTCGGTGCTCGGCCTGGGCACACCGGTGCTGCCGCCGCTGCCGATGCACGGCGGCGACCGCAACCGCACCTCGCCGTTCGCGTTCACCGGCAACAAGTTCGAGTTCCGCGCGCTCGGGTCGAGCATGTCGCTCGCGTTCCCGAACACCGTGCTGAACACGATCGTCGCGGAGGCAATCGACGACCTGGCAGACCAGCTCGAGTCGGAGCTCGGCTCGGGCGGCGGCGACCTCGCCGAGGCCGTGAACGCCGTGGTGAAGGACGCCTACACGCAGTCCAAGCGCGTGATCTTCGGCGGCGACAACTACGCCGACGAGTGGCACGCCGAGGCCGAGCGGCGCGGGCTCAAGAACCTGCGCACCACGCCGGAGGCGCTTCCCGAGGTGCTCTCAGACCAGACGGTGCAGGCGTTCGAGAAGTACGAGGTGCTCTCGCACCGCGAGCTCGAGTCGAGGTACGAGGTCTGGGCCGAGCAGTACACGACGATCGCGAACATCGAGGCGGAGACCGCCGCGAGCATGGCCCGCACGATGCTGCTGCCGGCCGCGCTGCGGCACATCGCCCTGATCGACGCCGCCGGCATGGACTCGCTGGCCGCCGACACCCGCGCGCTCGTGGATGAGTTCGCGGGAGCGATCTCGGAGCTCGAGGAGGCGAACCAGTACCCCGACGGTGTCGAGGGCCTCGATCTCGCGATCTACGCCCGCGACAGCCAGCTAACGGCGCTCGCTCGCGTCCGCGAGCTGGGCGATCAGCTCGAGAAGGTGGTGGCCGACGACCTCTGGCCGCTGCCGAAGTACTCGGAGATCCTGTTCATCAAGTAGAAGGGAGGCCGTGCCCGGCCTTCCCGCCTGCTATCCGCGTGGCAGCCGCATCGACGACGGGGGCGACCTCGTCGTCGGCGGCTGCAGCGTGGCGAGGCTCTGCGGCGAGTTCGGGACGCCCGTCTACGTGTACGACGAGGCTGACCTGCGCGGCCGCGCGCGTGAGTACAGAGCCGAGTTCGATAGCCGCCACACCGACACCGAGGTCCTGTTCGCCTCGAAGGCCTTCCCATGCACCGCGGCCTACGCCCTGTTCGCCGAGGAGGGGCTCTCGTGCGATGTGGCCTCTCGGGGCGAGCTGTTCCTCGCGCTCAGGGGCGGCATGGACCCGGCTCGCATCTATCTCCATGGGAACGCGAAGGACGACGCGGATATCGCGGCGGCCATCGATGCCGGCGTGGGCTGCGTGGTGGTCGACTCGTTCGACGACATCGACCGGCTCGAGCGGCTCGTAGGCGACCGCCAGCGCGTGTTCCTGCGCGTCAATCCCGAGGTGGACGCCGAAACGCACGAGGCCGTGCTCACGGGTCACAGCGGCTCGAAGTTCGGGCTGCGGCGCGAGGCGGCACGGCGGGCCATCCAGCGGCTGCGGGGCTCGGACAAGCTGGAGCTGACCGGCCTGCACGTGCACGTGGGCTCGCAGATCCTCGAGCTCGAGCCGTTCACGCGCGCGCTCGAGGCACTCGACGGCCTCGGCGAGTTCCCCGAGTACGACCTCGGCGGCGGGCTCGGCATCCCATACCGCTCCGCCGACTCGGCTCCGTCAGTGGCCGCCTACGCCGAGACGCTCACCGCCGCGGTCCAGCAACGGCTCGGCGACGGCGTGCGCCTACTGGTCGAGCCGGGCCGCTCGCTGGTCGGCAACGCGGGGATCACGGCATACCGTGTGGTCTCGGTGAAGCGAGACATCGTCGTGCACGTGGCGGTCGACGGTGGCATGGGAGACAACCTCGAGCCGTC
>DATAFH010000067.1:0-6929 GCA_036257565.1 Solirubrobacteraceae bacterium
TTGAGCACCAACTCAAGATCCAGGTCGCCGACCAGGCTGCGACCCAACGCCAACAACCGCTCCAACCGCTGCTCGCCGAGCGTCACCGGTCCTCCTCGCGGCCTGGAAGCGGCGCGCCCTGACCGGGACCGTCTGATCTAAACCGCATGAGGCGTTGCCTTCCTGGACCCCCCGATCGGCCGAGGCCAAGCCGCCGCGACCGTCGGAGTTCCCGACTTGGGCGAGAACGAGCCTCGGCGATAGAAGGTCCGGTACCGGACGCCCGGCCGATCCTACGTCAGAGGTTCGCTCTCGGGTCAGCCAACGATACCGCCTCTGAGGTGATCCGCTCTGACGCATGTCCGCGCGCTGCGATCAAGCGTCAGCGCCGACGGTCGGACCGTCGAGCGCATCGGGTGCGGGGCTCGAGCACGAACACCTCGACCGCGCGGCCATCGCGTCTGATGCACGCGAGCTCGCGCCCCTGGACTGGAGCTGCGGTGCTCCGGCGTGCACCCAGTCCGGTGCGATGCGGCGCTGCGCGGTTCAAGCCCCGAGGAGCTCGTCGCGCGCGAGTGACCACGGCGCAAGCGCTCACGGCTTCACGCCGGCCTGGTACAGCATGCAGCGGGTCGCCGCGATCGCGGCAGCGGCGACCGCGAGCCGAGTCGCACCATGAGCGGCGAGGCCGGTCAGCAGGACGGTCCGCTGGCGGCGGCCATCTCGACGACCGTGGTGACGTCGGCCAGCGGCCAGAAGACGTGATCGAGCGCTGCGGGGGACACGAAAGCCCCCTTCCCTGGTCATCGCCCGGCCGTTCCGACCGGGTTGCTCCCAGATAAGGACCCAGACTCTCCTCCCTTCCCGCCCAATGTCACGGCGGCCGGATCCCGCCGCAAACCCCGATCGCCCGCTGCCCGACCGCGAGCAGGCAGGGAGTGGCGTTGTGCGGCGGTCGGTTGTGGTGACGCTCGAGGGCGTACAGTGAGGTCGTGGCTGGCGAGCAGCGGCGATTTCAGCGTTCAGAGCGCCGGCCGGCGCCGCCTCCGGCGCGCGTCAGCGGTCCGTCGAGCGATATCACGCCGCTGCCGGATCTGCTGCATGGCCGCTCGCGCTCGGGTCCGGTGCGTAGCGAGCGCCCGGTGTACGTGGATCTGCTGCCGCCGTGCAACAACGCCTGCCCTGCGGGCGAGAACATCCAGGGCTGGCTGGAGTACGTGAACGCCGGCGAGCACGAGCGGGCGTGGCGTTGCCTGGTGGAGGACAATCCGTTCGCCGCCATCCACGGACGCGTCTGTTACCACCCGTGCGAGACCGACTGCAACCGCCGCAATCTCGACAGCGCGGTGTCGATTCACGCCGTCGAGCGCTTCCTCGGCGATATGGCGCTCGAGCGCGGGTGGTTGTTCGACCCACCTTCGGTGCGCAGTGGCAAGCGGGTGCTGGTGATCGGGGGCGGGCCGAGCGGGCTCTCGGCGGCATACCACTTGGCACGGCTCGGGCACGACGTCGAGATCCGCGATGCGGGGCCGGAGCCGGGCGGGATGATGCGCTACGGCATCCCCTCCTACCGCATGCCGCGTGACGTGCTGAGCGGGGAGGTTGAGCGGATCGCGGCGCTGGGCGTGAGGATGACGAGCGATCACCGCGTGACGGATCTCGAGGCCGAGCGGCGCGAGGGCGGCTTCGATGCGGTGTTCGTCGCCGTCGGCGCGCACCTGTCAAAGCGCGTGGAGATCCCGGCGCGCGATGCGGGTCCGATCGTCGACGCCGTGTCGTTCCTGCACGACGTGGCGGCGGGCGAGCCGCCCGTGATCGGGCGGCGCGTCGCGGTGTACGGCGGCGGCAATACGGCGATGGACGCCGCGCGGGTCGCGCGGCGCCTGGGCGCGGAGGAGACGCTGATCGTCTACCGCCGCACGCGCGAGCAGATGCCGGCCCACGAGGAGGAGGCGCAGGACGCCGAGAAGGAGGGCGTGCGGATCAACTGGCTGCGCACGATCACGGCGCTCGAGGGCCCGGAGATGCAGGTCGAGGTGATGGAGCTCGACGAGTCCGGCTACCCCCAGCCCACGGGGCGGTTCGAGACGCTGGCCGCCGACACGGTGATCCTCGCGCTCGGCCAGGACACGGACACGGGCTTCCTGCGGTCGGTGCCCGGCGTGGAGTTCGAGCGCGACGGCACCGTGCGGGTATCGCCGTCTTTGATGACGGGCGCCGCCGGCGTGTTCGCCGGCGGGGACATGGTGCCCGCCGAGCGCACGGTGACGGTGGGCGTGGGGCACGGCAAGCGGGCCGCGCGGGAGATCGACGCCTGGCTGCGCGGCGAGGCGCTTGTGCGCGAGCCCAAGCATCCGCCGGCCACATTCGACATGCTGCATCTCTGGTACTTCGGCGACGCGGCGCAGCGCCGGCAGCCCGAGCTCGAGCCGGCCGAGCGCGTGGGCGGCTTCGAGGAGGTGGTCGGCGGCCTGTCCGTGCCCGAGGCGGAGTACGAGGCGAGCCGGTGCCTGTCGTGCGGGAACTGCTGCGAGTGCGACGGCTGCCTCGGCGCGTGCCCCGAGGACGCGGTCATCAAGCTCGGTCCGGGGCTCGGCTACGTGTACGACTACGACCGCTGCACCGGGTGCCGCGCCTGCTTCGAGCAGTGTCCGGTGCACTCGATCGAGATGTTCCCGGAGCCCGGCTGATGCGCGCGACCGTCGACGGCAACGAGGCGGCCGCGTCGGTGGCCTACCGCCTCAACGAGGTCTGCTGCATCTACCCGATCACGCCGTCCTCGCCGATGGCCGAGCTGGCGGACTTGTGGTCGAGCCGCGGCCGCCCGAACCTGTGGGGCACGGTGCCCGCGGTGATCGAGATGCAGAGCGAGGGCGGCGCGGCGGGCGCGCTGCACGGCGCGCTCCAGGGCGGGGCGCTGGCGACGACGTTCACCGCCTCCCAGGGGCTGCTCCTGATGATCCCCAACATGTACAAGATCGCGGGCGAGCTCACTGCCGCGGTGCTGCACGTGGCCGCACGCTCGCTGGCCGCTCAGGGCCTGTCTATCTTCGGCGACCACTCCGACGTCATGGCGGTGCGCCAGACCGGGTTTGCGCTGCTCGCGTCCGGGTCGGTGCAGGAGGCCCACGACCTGGCCCTCGTGGCGCAGGCCGCGACCCTCCGGACGCGCGTGCCGTTCGTGCACTTCTTCGACGGCTTCCGCACGTCGCACGAGCTGAACACGCTGGAACTGCTCGAGGACGACGTCCTGCGCGCGCTGGTACCCGAGGAGCTGGTGCGCGCGCATCGTGACCGCGCCCTGTCGCCCGAGCGGCCGTTCATCCGCGGCACCGCGCAGAACCCGGACGTCTACTTCCAGGCGCGCGAAACGGTGAACCCGTTCTACGCCCGTGTGCCCGGGGTCGTGCAGGACGCGATGGACCGGCTCGGTGAGCGCACCGGCCGCAGCTACCGGCTCGTGGACTACAGCGGGGACCCCGACGCCGAACGCGCGATCGTGGTCATGGGCTCGGGTGCGGAGACCGCGCGCGAGACGACCGCCCACCTGCAGAAGCGCGGCGAGCGCGTCGGGGTGGCGCAGATCAGGCTCTACCGGCCGTTCCCCGCGCGCGAGCTGGTGGAGGCGCTGCCGCCCAGCGTGCGGCGAGTGGCCGTGCTCGATCGGACCAAGGAGCCCGGCTCGCTCGGCGAGCCGCTCTTCCTCGACGTGCTGGCGGCGCTCACCGAGTCCCACGCCGACGGGGAGCGCGAGCGGATGCCGCTGGTGACGGGTGGGCGCTACGGGCTGTCCTCGAAGGAGTTCAACCCGGGCATGGTGGCCGCGATCTTCCGGGACCTCGCGGGCGAGCGTCCCAAGCGGCGATTCACGATTGGGATCGACGACGACGTGTCGGGCACGAGCCTGCCCTACGACCCCTCGCTCGACATCGCGCCGCCGGGCACGGTGCAGGCGGTGTTCTTCGGCCTCGGATCCGACGGGACTGTGGGCGCCAACAAGAACACGATCAAGATCCTCGGTGACGAGGGCCTGCACGCGCAGGGCTACTTCGTCTACGACTCCAAGAAGTCGGGCTCGCAGACAGTCTCGCACCTGCGCTTCGGTCCCGCCTCGATCCGTGCGCCGTACCTGGTGGGACAGGCCAGCTTCGTCGGGTGCCACCAGTTCGGGCTGCTCGAGCGCCCCGAGGTGCTCGGCCGCGCCGCCCCGGGAGCCACCCTGCTGCTCAACACCCGTCACCCGGCGGCCGAGGTCTGGGACGTGCTCGCGCGCCCGATCCAGGAGCAGATCCTGGCCAAGCGGCTCGAGCTCTACGTGATCGACGCCGGGCGCATCGCGCGCCAGGCCGGGCTCGCCGGGCGGACCAACACGGTGCTCCAGACCTGCTTCTTCGCAATCTCCGGCGTGCTCGAGCGCGAGCAGGCGATCGACCGCATCAAGTCCTCGATCGCCAAGACCTACGGTCACCGGGGCGCCGAGGTGGTGGAACGCAACCTCGCCGCGGTGGACAGCGCGCTCGATGGGCTCCAGCGGGTCACGCTCCCCGACGAGGCGACGTCGACCCACGACGAGGAGCCCATCGTTCCCGCGCACGCGCCCGATTTCGTGCGCACCGTCACCGCCGCGATGATGGCCGGCCGCGGCGACGAACTGCCGGTGAGCGCGCTTCCGGTGGACGGCACCTACCCGAGCGGCACGACCAGGTTCGAGAAGCGCAACATCTCCGAGCTCGTCGCGGTCTGGGACCCCGAGCTGTGCATCCAGTGCGGTAACTGCAGCTTCGTGTGCCCGCACAGCGTCATCCGCTCGCGCCTGTACGAGCCCTCGGAGCTCGACGGGTCTCCCGACTCGTTCCAGTCCGCGCCGCTCAACGCGCCCGGGCTGCCCGACCGCCGTTACACGCTGCAGGTCTACGTGGAGGACTGCACCGGCTGCCGGCTGTGTGTCGAGGCGTGCCCGGTCTCGGGCGGCGGCGAACCCGTGCACAAGGCGATCAACCTCGAGCCGCGCGCGCCGCGCGTGGAGGCCGAGCGCGAGAACATCGCGTTCTTCGAGCAGCTGCCGCCCAACGACCGCTCGCGCGTGGACTTCGGCACGGTTCGCGGCACGCAGTTCCTCGAGCCGCTGTTCGAGTTCTCCGGCGCGTGCGCCGGCTGCGGCGAGACCCCGTACCTCAAGCTGCTCACACAGCTGTTCGGCGACCGGCTGACCGTGGCCAACGCCACCGGCTGCTCGTCGATCTACGGCGGCAACCTGCCCACGACGCCGTGGGCGGTCGACGCTAACGGCCGCGGCCCGGCCTGGTCGAACTCGCTGTTCGAGGACAACGCCGAGTTCGGGCTGGGCCTGCGCCTCGCGGCCGACCGCCACACCGAGCTCGCCCGCCGCCGCCTGGCCGACCTGCGCGAGCAGATCGGCGCCGACCTCGTGGACGAGATCCTGGAGGCCCCGCAGCTGCGGGAGTCCGAGCTGCGCGCGCAGCGCGAGCGCATCGCCGAGCTCGAGCGCCGGCTCGACGGGCTCGACCGCGAGCTGGTGGCCGACCTGCGGAGCGTGATCGACCACCTCATCCGGCGCAGCGTGTGGATCGTCGGCGGCGACGGCTGGGCCTATGACATCGGCTCCGGCGGCCTCGACCACGTGCTGGCCAGTGGGCACAACGTCAACGTGCTGGTGCTCGACACGGAGGTCTACTCGAACACCGGCGGCCAGATGTCCAAGGCCACGCCGCTCGGGGCGGTGGCCAAGTTCGCGGCGGCCGGCAAGACCATGCCCACGAAGGACCTCGCGCTGCAGGCGATCGCCCTCGCCAACGTCTACGTCGCCCGAGTGGCGATGGGGGCCGATCCCCAGCAGACGCTCACCGCCGTCCGCGAGGCCGAGGCGTACGACGGCCCGTCGCTCGTCATCGCCTACAGCCACTGCATCGCCCACGGCTACGACATGAAGGATGGGCTCGACCAGCAGTATCGCGCCGTCGCCAGCGGCCACTGGCCGCTGATCCGCTACGACCCGGTGGTCAGAGCGGCCAGCGGCAACCCGTTCCTGCTCGACTCACCCCGCCCGCGGATGCCGCTGGCCGACTACCGAAAGGGCGAGCTGCGCTTCCGCGCCCTCGCCAACGCCGACCCAGAAGAGGCCGAGCGCCTGCTCGCACTCGCCCAGCAGGCAGCCGACCAACGCTGGCAGACCTACGAGGAGATGGCCACCCGCAGCGCGAGCCAGTTCCCGACCGACGCCCGCAGGGACCGCTGATGGAGCTCTCCACCACCTACATGGGGCTCGCCCTGCGCAACCCGCTCGTGGCGTCGGCGTCGCCGCTGTCCTACACCGTTGACGGCGTCCGGCGACTGGCGGACGCGGGCGTCGGCGCGGTCGTCCTGTTCTCGCTGTTCGAAGAGCAGTTGCGTGAGGAGGCCGCGCGCAACGCGGAGCTCGTCGACGGACCCGCCGAGCGCTTTCCCGAGGCGCTGGACTACGTCCCGCAAGTCGTCAAGGAGGACGCCGGCCCGCGCGGCTACCTGAGTCTGCTCGAGCGGTCCGCCGCCGCCGTCGACGTTCCGGTGATCGCGAGCCTCAACGGCGTCACGCCGGAAGGCTGGACCGACTACGCGCGCGCCATGCAGGACGCCGGCGCCGCGGCCATCGAGCTCAACATCTACTACCTCCCCGGCGACCCCCGCACCGCTGCCCGCGAGGTCGAGCAGCGCCACGTCGACGTCCTGCAGCGCGTCAAGTCGGCGGTCACCGTGCCGGTGGCCGTGAAGCTCAGCCCGTACTTCAGCTCGATCGGCGAGATGGCGCTGCGACTCGACGAGGCGGGGGTGGACGCGCTCGTGCTGTTCAACCGGTTCCTCCAGCCCGACATCGACCCGGAGGAGCTCGCGCTCTCGTCCACCGTCGCGCTCTCGAGCACCGCCGACGCGCGACTGCCGCGGACCTGGATCGC
>DATAFH010000068.1:0-20837 GCA_036257565.1 Solirubrobacteraceae bacterium
GCACAGCGATGCCTGCCGGGCGACACGCAGCAGCGTCCGTTCGTGCCGTGCCACGACAGCCGCGACGCGAGCCGTCCCCGCGCCGGCCACTGCGTGCGTCCGAACTGCTGCCACGACGGGCCCCTTCGTGCCTCGACATCATCACCGGATGAAGCCATGCCCACTTCGGCTTCTGAGTGATCTAGCTGATTCATCCTTTTCTCAGCTAGGTATCAATGAGGAAAGTTACGCAATTTGCGTGACTTTCACCAATGACGAGAAGTTAGACGGGCAAGAAGCTCTCGCGGTGACCCGGCGACGGCCCGACCCCCAGCCGCGCCCCGTCAGGCGAAGGCTGGAGCGCCGAGCGGGAGCGGGCGGCCGAGGAGGTAGCCCTGGCCGACCGAGCACCCGAGCTCGAGCAGTGCCTCCCGCTGGTCCGCCCGCTCGATGCCCTGGGCGATGACCTCGAGCCCGAACAGCTCGCCGAGCTGCACGACCATGGAGAGCACCGAGCGCTCGTGGCCGGCTCGCCCCGCGCCGTCGACGAACGGCCGCGCGACCTTGATCGCGTCGAGCGGCAGAGTGCGCAGTACGTCCAACGCGACCCGGCCCGCGCCGAAGTCGTCGAACGCGATCCGCACGCCGAGCTCGCGCAACGCCGCCACGCCGTCGGCAGACGCCGCGGCCAGCGCCGTCTCCGAGAGCTCGAGCACCAGCCGCCGCGGATCGAGCCGCGTCACGTCGAGCACGTCCCGCACCGTCCCGGCCGCCAGAAACGCCAGGTTCACGTGCACGGCCGGGACCTCGTCCCGCGCCGCGGCCCAGCACGCCTGAGCGAGCACCTCGCGGTCCACGGCGCACGCCAGGTCCCGAGGAACCCCCCGCAGGAACGACGCCGCGCCCAGCAGGCCGTGCCGCGGGTGGCGCCAGCGCGCCAGCGCCTCCGCCCCCACGACCTCCCCGCTCGCCAGCGCCACGATCGGCTGGAAGTGCGCGACCAGCTCGCCGTCGCGCAGCGCCACCGTCAGCTCGTCCGGCCCCGTCGCCGCTCCCTCGCCGGCCGGCTCCATCTCCGGGAACCACACGCGCAGCTGGCTCTTGCCGGCGTCCTTGGCGCCGTACATCGCCATGTCGGCACGGTGCAGCAGCTCGCCGGCCTCGATCGACCCCGCCGCGGCGGTCGCGATCCCCACGCTCGAGCGCACCCACACGTGCTCGCCGTCCGCGACCACCGGCGAGGCGAGCAGGTCGAGGATCCGGCCGGCCACCTGCTCGCCGTGATGGTCGTCGACATCCTCCAGGAGCACGGCGAACTCGTCGCCGCCCATGCGCGCCGCGACGTCGCTCGGCCGCACCGACGACTCGATCCGCCCGGCCGCCGCCACCAGCACCGCGTCGCCTCCCGCATGGCCGCAACGGTCGTTGATCGCCTTGAAGTCGTCGAGGTCGAGGAAGAGCACGGTCGCCATGCCCTCCGGCCGCGCCAGCGACGTCTCCAGCCGCCGCATGAACAGCGTGCGGTTGGCGAGCGCGGTCAGCGGGTCGCTGAAGGCCTGGCGCTCGAGCCGGTCGAGCTCGAGCGAGAGCCCCGCATGCGTGGCGAGCGCCTCGAACAGCCGCAGGTCCTCGTCGGCGAACGCGCTCGTCGCCCCTACCCGGTCACCGAGCACCATCACGCCCGCCAACCGCGTCTCGCTGCGCACCGGGGCGATCAGCGCCTGCTCGATCCCCCGGCGCTCCAGATAGCCCGAGAGCTCGGGGCCCGCGACCACCGCGTGGTCGGCCGCGACCGCGGCCCGCAGCGCCGCGACGTCCGCCGCCGACACCGGCTCCATCACCGTCTCGCCGCCCGGCGCGCGGGAGGTGCGCAGGCCGCCGACCTCGGACAGCAGCACCAGCTCGGCGGTCCGCACGCGGAAGCTCGCGCACGTGCGGCGCAGGAGGTCGAGGAGCTCGCCCTCCAGCTCGCCCCCGCCGCCCCGCGACAGCGAGCGCGTCACGCCGTACATGAACTCGAGGCTGTGGTGCTTGGCCCGCTCGGACTCGTAGGCACGGTAGGCGAGCAGCAGCATCGCGGCGGGCGGGAGCAGCAGCCACGCCGCCCGCGGATCCTGCGCGACCACCGTCGCGCCGGCGAGCGCCACGCTCGCGTTCGTGAGCGCCACGACGAGGTCGGCGCCCAGCATCCCCGCCAGGCGGCGGGACGGGATCCCGCCCTCCGACAGCCCGATCGCGCAGAAGACGAGCACCGAGGCGGTGAGCGAGCAGACGACCACCGCCGCGAACATGGGCAGCCACACCGCCGGCCCGATGCCGCCGCCCTCGGCCGCCAACGCGTGCAGCGTGATCGACGCCACGGCGGCGGTGAGCCCGAACTGCGCGAGGTTGAACGTCAGCCGCACGAGCTCCTGCCGCGTGACCAGGAGGACGATGGCCGGGCCGAGCACCGCTCCGATCACGAGGTCGTGCGGATCGGCCAGCAGCAGGCCGAGCACGAGCGGGACCTCGGAGAGCGACAGCGAGTGTGCGCTCCCGCGCACGTGCGCGTGGATCACGAACACCTCGGCGAACGCGAAGCCCGCGGCCAGCGCCCACCAGGGGATCTCCGTGCGGAACGGCTCGAGGTCGCGCACGACCTGGTGCCAGAGCACGAACGCCGCGACGACGGTCGCGGCGATCAGTGCTCCGAGCGTGACCCGGCTCAGTCGTCGGAGATCCACGAATCCCCAGACCAGCGGCGGCCCGACCACCGACGGCCGGACCAGCGGCGGCCGGCCCACTCGGCGTTCACGGCACCGACGTCCGCCGACGAGTGGTCGAGCGCCTTCGCCACGCTCTTCGCGTCGACCACCGCCGGCGCCCAGCGCTGGCGCACGTCGTCGGCGTGCGGGACCGGCAGCCCGAGCGAGCGCATCAGATCGAGCCGGCCCGCGCCCTCGGCCGACCGCGGGTCCGGCAGGTCGACGGCGCCGCCCATGATCAACGCCTTGAGCTGGTCGGGCGTGAGCTCGGGGTGGGCGGAGAGCGTCCGCGCCGCCACACCGCTGACCACGGCCGCCGCCTGCGACGTGCCGTCGCCCCGGAAGTACGCGCTCCCCACCCGCGCGGTCGGGAACTCGAGGTCGAGCACCGAGCCCGGTACGCGCAGCGACACCATCGCGGTGCCCGGCGCGACGACGTCGACCGGTCGTCGGAAGCTCCGGCTCGAGAAGGCGGCCACCCGGTCGTCCGCCGGGTCGGCGGTGCCGAACGTATCGGTCGCGCCGGCGGCGATCACGAACGGATCGGCGGCCGGGATGTCGAGCGACCTCGCCTTCGCGCCCTGGTTGCCGCCCGCCGCCACGACCGCGATGCCCTCGCGCCACAGCCGCTCGACCATCCAGGCCAGGACGTCGCGCCGGTAGCCGGAGCGGCCGCCCTCGACGCCGAGCGAGAGGTTGACCACGCGGATGTCCAGCCCGTCGTCGTAGCGGTGCTCGCGCACCCACTGCAGCGCCTGCAGCACCTGGGAGAGCTCCGTCTCCCCCTGCGCGCCCGCGACCTTGAGGCTGACGAGTCGGGCGCCCGGCGCCGTGCCGGCGATCAGGCCGGCGAGGTGGGTGCCGTGGCCGAAGGTGTCGAGCCGCGCCAGGCGGCGGTCACCGCGCTCGGACGAGAAGTCCGGGCCGTGGACGACGCGGCCGCGCCGGGCCAGCGGCCCGACGGGCGCCACGCCGGTGTCGATCAGGGCGACGTCGACGCCGTCGCCGTCGGGCGCCAGCGCGGAGATCCCGCTACCACCGGCGATCCGCTCCATCGAGAGCGTCGCGGAGTCGGCGCGCGCCGCGGCCGGCATGGCCAGCGCGGCGGCGAGCGCCAGGGCGAGAGTGAGGATGCGCGTGGGCTTCGGCCGCCCTCGGCCGTCCCAGCGGATCCCGTAGCGAAGTGTCAAGCGATGGTCCTTCCGTGGCCAGTCCGAGAGGGGCGGCGTTCTTGCCGCCCGCTGGTCGTATCGGCAGCCCCGGAAGCCCGCTCAGCGGGACATATGTCCAGCCCTATGCGAAGGCAGGCGTCACCCGATCGGCGACGAGCTTGAGCTGGCCCTGGATGTCGGGGACGTTCTCGACCGCCTGGCCGGAGAAGAACTCCACGAGGTGGGCGTCGGTGAGGCACAGGATCATGTGGTTGACGCCGGCCGGCTCGATGTCGGCCTTGATCTTCTCGACGCACTCCTCGGGCGTCCCGGCGATCGACAGCTTCTCGGACAGCTCCGGGCGGAAGAGCTCGATCGCCTTGGCCACGTCGCCCGTCCCGAGCGCCTCGACCACTGGCGCGACCTCCTCGGTCGTGATCCCGTGGCGCTCGAGCTGCTCGGGCGGCATCGAGGAGATGTAGAAGGCCACGATGATTCGCGCCGCCTCCTTGGCGGCCGCCGAGTCCTCGGCCACAACGGTGACCACCCAGGCGCCGACGTCGAACCCGTTGAGGTCGCGCCCGGCGTTGGACGCGCCCTTGCGGACGTTCTCGACCACGTAGTCGTACGCCTCGCGCGAGTAGGAGAGCGCGTGGTGCAGGCCGTCGGCCAGCTCGCCGGCCGCGATGAAGGAGCGTGGCCCCTTCATCCCGCCCATGAGCAGCGGGATCCGCTCCTGCACCGGGCGCGCCGCCGTGAACAGGCCCGTGTACTGGAAGAAGTCACCCTGAAAGTCGATCTTGCCCTCGTCCAGGAAGGTGCGCATGACGTGCAGCGCCTCCTTCAAGCGCGAGAGCGGCTTCCTGTGCTCCCAGTCGATGTGGTACTGCTGCATGAGCCCGAAGTTGCCGGTCGAGACGACCGCCTCCATGCGCCCGCCCGTGAGCTCGTCGAGCGTGGCGAGCTGCTGGCAGATGAGCGTCGGCTCGCGTAGGAAGACGTGGGTGACGTTGGGGCCGAAGCGGATGTTCGACGTCTTGTCGGCCGCCGCCGCGAACAGGACCCATAGGTCCTTATGCCAGGTCTCGTCGACCGAGTAGCACGCGTGGTAGCCCAGCTCGTCGGCGGTCTTGATCATCTCGATCGAGTCCGACAGCGGATAGTCAGGGAGCATGCAGTAGCTGAACTTCATCCGTCCTCCTCCGGCATCGTCTCGGACTCCAGGCCCGTGGAGAGGACCTCGTCCGCGAAGTGGTCGTGCATCCAGGCCAGGTGGTCCCAGCGCGCGGCGACGATGCGCTCGGTGTCCCAGGCCGGCAGATCCTGCTGAGGGAACACCTGCATCTTGGCCGGGTCCACCTCGTAGACGTGGTCGAAGCGCATGACCACGTCGTCGTTGATGCGCCGCGGCTCGGGCGGGCGCTGGTCGCCCAGGCGGAAGATGCTCATTCGTACGCCTCGTCGAGCATCTGCTTGCCGGGGTTCATGACGTTGTTGGGGTCGAGCGCGCGCTTGATGCGCTTGACCACAGCCCACGACGCACCCATCTCGGTCGGGACGAGCTCGGCGTCGCCCTCGCGCGTGGCCCCGTGGCACGCGGTGATCGAGCCGCCGTACTTGAGCGAGACCTCGGCGATCTCGCGCTTGCAACGCACCCAGGCCTCCCAGTTGGCGTCGTCCAGGCGCTGCTCCCAGATCCCGACGTCGATCTCGACGAGGTAGTCGCCCCATGGCTTGTAGGCGCCGTTCGTGTAGGCGAACATCCCCCAGTCGTCGAAGATCCCGTACTCGCGGATGTAGCGGTCGACGATCGCGTGCCACTCCTCGCGCACCTGCGGGAGCACGGAGTAGTTGAGCGCCGCGTCCTCGCAGTGCCACGACATGGGGACGGCCTGGCCGTCGAGCGTGCGCCCGTGCAGCGGGGTGGCGTAGCGGTCGTGACGGGACGCCCAGTCGCCCTGGGAGATCTCGTCTCCCAGATAGCGGCCGCCGTCGGCGCGGCCCAGCTCCATCACGATCCTCGACGCCGGTTCGACCTCGGCCCGGCGTCCGTACATGGCCACCGCGATCACCGCGCGCACGTCCTGGGGCTGCGGGATGTAGGCCTCGTCGTCGCGGCGCAGGTAGCGCAGCTTCCACTCGTCGAAGAGCACGACCCCCGCCAGCGTGGCGAGGCCCGAGGTCGTGAGCGCGCCGGTGGTGCGCCAGGCTTCCATGTAGTCGCGGAACGCGAAGAAGGCGGCGAACTCGGTCTCGGGCCGCGGGACGAGCTCGAGCGTCGCCCGCGTACAGATCCCGAGCGTCCCCTGGTGGCCGGTGAACAGGTGCTTGAGCGTGAGCCCGGTCGAGGACTTGCGCAGCTTGGTGCCCCCGCCCTCGCCGATCTGGACGATCTCGCCGGTGGGGAGCACGACCTCCATCGAGATCACGAGGTCGCGCGTGTGGCCGTAGCGAGCGCCGAGCAGCGACCAGCCGCCCGTGCCGATCCGCCCGCCGACCAGCGAGCACGGGTACGACGCCGGGTCGTCGGGATAGAAGACGCCGTGCGGCCGCAGGCGCTCGTTGAGCTTGAGCATGTTGATGCCCGGGCCGACCGTGACGGTGCGGTCCACGAGGTCGATCTCGTGGATCCGGTTCATGAGCTTGACGTCGACGAGGATGCCGCCGCGCAGCGGGACCGCGCCGTCCGCGAGCCCGGTGCCGCCCGCTCGCGGCACGATCGGCACCTTCAGGCGGTTGGCGAGCTTCACGACCTCCGACACCTCTTCCGCGCTGACCGGGAGGACCGCGACGTCCGGCATGTGCTGCGCCCAGCGGTGCACGGGGAACGGGGCGGGCACGCGCGTGCGCATCGCGCGCGAGGAGACGTTATCGAGCACGCGGTCGTCGTCGCCGATGATCGCCCGCAGCTCGTCGAGCACCGCGTCATCGATGGCGGCGATCATGCCGGCACCGTGATGCCCGCCGACACGGCGACCAGCTCGAACAGGTCCATGACCTCGAGCACGCCGACGCCCTCGAGCGGGCGCTCCGACCACGGGCACGCGCTGATCAGCGCGTCGACCTCGAGCTCGCTCGCGCGCTCCACGCGCCGGCGGGCGATCTCCGCCGCGATCTCGGGCTTCTCGACCGGCAGCCCTCCGCCGCCGCCGGAGCAGTACGACCACTGGGTCACTCGGTCCACGTCCTTGAACGTGAGGCCGGGGATCGCGTTCAGTAGCTCGCGGGGCGCCTCGTGTACGCCCTTGCGCTTGTTGAGCCGGCACGGGTCGTGGTAGGTGACCGTGCGCTCGACGGGGTGGGTGAGCGCGATCCGCCCCTCGCGGACGAGGTCGGCGATCAGCTCGACGCCGAGCACGATCTCGAACTCGAAGTCGTCGCCGAACAGGCGCGGGTAGTCCTCGGTGAAGGCGATGAAGTCGTGCGGGTCGGGCGCGATGATGCGCTTGGCGCCCACGGCTCGCCAGTCGGCGACGTTGTGCTCGGCGTGCTTGCGGGCCAGCTCGACGTAGCCCATCTCGGCCGCCGGACCACCGCAGCACCACTGCTCGCGCATGAGGCCGAAGGGCACGTTTGCGAGCTGGAGCAGCTGCGCGAAGGCGCGCGAGTACGAGGTGCGGTAGAACGCCGCCTCGCAGTCGATGAAGAGCACCGTCTCGCCGCCGACGGGGATGTCGAGCCCGTCCGCCCAGTCCGCGACGTGCTCCTGCGACACCCGCAGGTCGCCGAGCACCGGCTCGTTGTGGTCGATCGCCAGCCGCTCGTTCCACTGCTTCCATGCCGGCCGCTCATTGCCGGTCTGCACCATCAGGGCGCGCATCGCCTTCACGACGTCGACCGTCCGCGTGCGGTGGCGATAGAAGTCGCCGGTGAAGAGCGTGTTCGGGCAGCGCAGCTCGCAGGCCCCGCACTGGGTGCAGTGGACGAAGTCGTCGGCCACGTCGGCGACCGTGACGAGGCCCTGCTCCATCGCCACGATGCTCGCGTGGAACGCCGTCGGCGTGTGGTTCTCGTTGCGCGTGACCTGCATCACGGGGCACACCTCGCGGCAGAACTTGTGCCCTGAGGAGAAGCAGCCGTAGGCGTTGTCGCGCCAGCGCTCGGCGAACTCGCGCTCGTGACCGTTCGACGACTGGTCGGACACTCGCTTGTCCCCCTCTCGGTTGCCCTCTCCGGGCGAACGTATCAGGCCACACGAGCGCCTTGCCAGCCGGCGCCGGCGGGCGTACGGTCGGCGTGGGATCCAAGCCACCAGGAGGCCGGACATGTCCGAAACCGCCGCCCCGCACGGCATCGACGCCGTGGCAGCCTTCCTCGACGCCCAGCAGGTGAGCTACGAGGTGGTCGACCACCGCCCGACGTTCAGCGCCGCCGCCGAGGCGCGGGCGTCAGGCGCCGAGCCGCGGGAGGCGGCCAAGACGCTCGCGCTGCACGACCGGGGCGGCTACCGCATGGCCGTCATCCCCGCCAGCCACCGGCTCGACCTCGGGCGGGTGCGCGAGCTGCTCGGCGCCACGAGCCACCTGCGGCTGGCGACGGAGGCCGAGCTCGAGCGCGACTTCCCGATGTTCGACGTGGGGGCGATGCCGCCGCTGGCTCCGATGGTCCCCATGCCCGAGATCCTCGACGTCCACCTCCTCTACCACGAGCGGATCCTGTGCGCGGGTGGGGACCATGGGCACGCGCTGCGGCTCGACCCGCGCGATCTGCTGCGGGTCTGCGAGCCGCGGGTGGCGGCGATCTGCGAGACACCGGCGGGGGCTGGGCGGTTTAGGGACGTGCCGCGGGTATAAGGCCGGCGGTGGCTCTGCGGCCCAGAAGGGGACAACCGTCGGTCCGCCGGGCGGCCCGTTGTCCACTTGGGTGCCGTAGGCCGCTGAGACCACTAGCCGAGAGCGCGCACGGCGGCGGTGACGCCGGCCGCGATCGCCACCACGGCCACCATCGGCAACCGCGCGACCAGGGCGACGCCCGCCGCCAGCACGCCGCACACGCTCTCGTCGATGCTCAGCGACCGGTCCTGGCCCCCGAAGAGGTCGACGACCACGAGCGCGGCGAGCAGGCTCGGGGCGAGCCGGGCGACGACGGCGCCGAGGCGCGGCGGCAGGTCGTTGCCGCCGAGTGCGACCGGGCCGACCGCCTTGATGGCCACGGTGCCGGCCGCGATCAGGCCGATCATGATCCAGGCGCTGCTGCTCATCGCCGCAGCCCCAGCAGCGCGGCGAGCGATGCGGCGACGACCGGGATCCCGGGCGGGGTGAAGGGCACGAGCGCGAGGGCGATCGCGGCGCCGAGCAGTGCGCTCGCGAGCGCGGTGCGGTCGCGCAGCTCCTCGGCGAGCAGTGCGAGGTAGAACGCAGGGAAGAGCGCGTCGAGGCCGAGCGTCTCAGGGTCGCCGAGCAGCGCGCCCGCGAACACACCGACCACCGTGCCGCCCCACCAGCCGAGACCCTGCGGGATCGTCGCGCCCATCATCAGCAGGCGGTCGAACGTTCCGTCGCCGCGGTTGGCGAGCGCCCACGACGCGTCCACCATCGTCTGCGCCTCGCCCGCCCGCTGCAGCGGCCCGCCGTGCAACGCCGGTGCGACGGCCACGCCCATCGGAAGGAAGCGAGCGTTGACGAGGAGCCCCGCCGTGACCGCCGAGGCGAGGCTGCCGCCGGCGGCGAGGATGCTCACCGACGCGAACTGCGCGGCGCCCGCGAAGACGATGACCGACATCGCGATCGCCGCCACGGCGCCGATCTCGGGCTCGGCCAGCACGCCGAACGACATGCCGATCGCGAACGTGGGCAGCACGAGCGGCAGTCCGGCGCGCATGCCGTCCGCAAGCGTCGCACCCCTGCGGGTCGTCGCGGCCATCTGCATACCATACTATCAATCCTTGTTTGAAGGTATGATGAGAGGCATGACCGCAGAACCAGGGGACCGCGCGCCGGCGCCGGGAGCGCTGCGTCTCGTCCAGCGGTTCGTGAACACGAACGACCTCGAGGGCGGGCCGGAGCTGATCCCCGACGCCGCCGCGCTGCGCGACTGGATGCAGGAAGCCGGCCTGCTCGAGTCCTCGACGCGAGTGACCGCCGCCGACCACGAGCGGGCCATCGAGCTGCGCGAGGCGATCCGCGAGCTGGTCTCCGCCCACGCCGGACTCCCCCACGACCCCGCCGCGAGCGAGATCGTCGACCAGGCGGCGCGCCGTGCCCGGCTGCGTCCGACGCTCGACGACCCGGTGACGCGCTTCGAGCCGGACGCGTCAGGCGTCGACGCCGCCCTGGGCCGGATCGTCGCCGCCATCCATGCGGCGATCGGTGAGGGCACGTGGCCGCGCCTGAAGGCCTGCGAGCGCGACGTCTGCCGCTGGGCGTTCTTCGACCGCTCCAAGAACGGCTCGGGCCACTGGTGCTCGATGGCCGTCTGCGGCTCCCGCGAGAAGAACCGCCGCGCCTACGCGCGCCGCCGCGGCCGCGCGCGCTGAGCGACTACGGTTCAGCCGATGTACGCGCCCGTCGGTGATCTGAGCATGTACTGCGAGATCCACGGCGAGGGACGGCCGACGTTGCTCCTGCCGGGGGCGTACATGACGACCGAGTCGATGGAGCCGCTCCTCGCTCCGCTGGCGAGGACCCGCCGGGTGATCGCGGTCGACCCGCAGGGCCACGGACGCACGGCCGACGTCGACCGCCCGATCACCTACGAGGGGATGGCCGACGACATGGCCGGCCTCGCCCGGCACCTGCAGCTCGACGAGGTCGACGTCGTCGGCTACAGCATGGGCGGCGGGATCGGGCTCCAGATGGCGATCCGGCACCCGGACCTCGTGCGCCGGGCCGCGCTCGCGTCGGCGTCCTTCCGCTACGACGGCATGTATCCGGAGGTGATCGAGATGTTCCCGTCGATCACGCCCGAGATGTTCGCCGGCACGCCGATGGAGGAGGACTACAAGCGGCTCGCGCCCAACCCGGACGACTTCCCGAACCTCGTCCTCAAGCTCAAGGCGCTCGACACGACGCCGTTCTCGTGGGACATCAGCGGCGTGAAGGCCCCGGTCCTGCTCATCGTCGGCGACTCCGACATCGTCCGGCTCGAGCACGCCGTCGAGATGGTCCGGCTGCTCGGCGGCGGCGTACCGGGCGACATGGCGGGCATCGGCAGGTCACACCTCGCGGTGCTGCCCGGGACGACCCACTTCATGCCGCCCGGGTCCGGCGTGATGGACCGCGCCGACCTGCTGGTCGCGATGATCGCGCCGTTCCTGGACGGCTAGTCCAGGATCCGGCTGAGGCGCCGCTCAAGCGCGCCGGACAGGGCCTCGCGGATCGGGCCCTCCTCGAATCGCTCGACGAGCTCCTGCATGAAGCCCTCGATGACCAGTCGCGTGGCGATCGCGTCCTCGAGCCCGCGGGCGCGCAGGTAGAACAGCTGCTCCTTGTCGATCTGCGCGATCGCGGCGGCGTGCGTGCAGCGCACGTCGTTGGCGAGGATCTCGAGCCCGGGGATGGCGTCCGCGTGCGCTCGCTTGGAGAGCAGCAGGTTGCGGCACTCCTGGAACGCGTCGGTCTGCTGGGCACCCGGGTCGACCTTGATCATGCCCCGCCAGACCGCCTGCGAGCGGTCGGCGAGCAACCCGCGGAACGCGAGATCGGAGGTCGTGTGCGGCGCGCCGTGCTCCTGCGTCGTGTCGAAGTCGATGTGCTGCCTCGCGTGCGGCGCGTAGGCGCCCGTGACCTTGCCCGTGGCGCCCTCGCCGGCGAGCAGCGTCTCCGTGCGCACGCGGCCGCTGCCGCCGCCGAACCCGACCACGACCCAATCCAATGAGCCGTCGCGAGCCACCTCGGCGCGCTGGGCGCCGAAGATCCACGAACGCTCGTTCAGGTCCTGTCCGCAGACGTACCGCAGGTGGGCGTTCTCGCCGACCACCAGCTCGACGACCGTGTTGAGCAGCGTCTCGCCGTCGGCCGATCCGGATAGGTACTGCTCCCAGACCTCGGCCTCGGCGCCGTCCTCGAGCACGATCAGCACGCGGCGCTGGAGCGCGGTCCCGGCCGCTGCGGTCACGGCGGTCAAGAGGATCGGGGCCTCGACCCGCACGCCTGCGGGCACCCACACGAACGCTCCCCCGTCCCATGAGCCCTCGTTCCAGCGCGTGAAGACGTCGTCGGCCGCGACCACACGGCCCAGGTGCGGCGCCACCAGCTCGGGATGCCGCTCACGTGCCACCGACAACGGCAGCACGACCGGGCCGTCCTCGACGGCCGCGCCCTCGCCGACCGCGCCGTCGACCTGGTCCAGGCGCAGCGGATCGGCCAGGGCGAACAGCCCCTCGGGCACCGCCGCCAGATCGCCGCCCTCGACCGGCGCGAAGGAGCTCAGGTCGAGCGCCCCGAGGTCCGTGAACTCCCAGCCGGCCCGTCCCTTGAAGGTCGGGAGCTCCAGTGCCTCAGCCAATGGAGCCCTCCATCTGCAGCTCGATCAGCCGGTTCATCTCGACCGCGTACTCCATCGGGAGCTCCTTGACGATCGGCTCGATGAAGCCGTTGACGATCAGCTTGCCGGCCTCCTCCTCGGACATGCCGCGCGCCATCAGGTAGAAGAGCTGCTCCTCGCCGATCTTCGAGACGCTCGCCTCGTGGCCGACGTCCACGTCGTCCTCGCCGATGCGGATCGTCGGGTAGGTGTCCGAGCGCGAGTGCTCGTCGAGCAGCAGCGCGTCGCAGACGACCTTCGAGCGCGACCCGTGCGCGCCCTTGGCGACCTCGAGCAGGCCGCGATAGGAGCCGCGCCCGCCGTCCTTGGAGATCGACTTGGCGAAGATGTTCGAGGTCGTGTTCGGCGCGGCGTGGATGATCTTGGCGCCGGCGTCCTGGTGCTGGCCCTTGCCGGCGAAGGCGATCGAGAGCACCTCGCCGTGCGCGCGCTCGCCCATCAGGTACACGCTCGGGTACTTCATCGTGAGCTTGGAGCCGAGGTTGCAGTCGACCCACTCGACCGTGGCGTCGGTCTGCGCGATCGCGCGCTTGGTCACGAGGTTGTAGACGTTCTGCGACCAGTTCTGGACGGTCGTGTAACGGATCCGCGCGCCCGGCTTGGCGATCAGCTCGACCACCGCCGAGTGCAGCGAGTCGGTCGACCAGACGGGGGCGGTGCAGCCCTCGACGTAGTGCACGTAGGAGCCCTCGTCGGCGATGATCAGCGTCCGCTCGAACTGGCCCATGTTCTCGGTGTTGATGCGGAAGTAGGCCTGCAGCGGCATCTCGACGTGCACGCCCGGTGGCACGTACACGAACGAGCCGCCAGACCACACGGCACTGTTGAGCGCGGCCAGCTTGTTGTCGTTGGGCGGGATGATCGTGGCGAAGTGCTCCCGGACGAGGTCCTCGTGCTCGCGCAGCCCCGAGTCCATGTCCATGAACACGACGCCCTGCTTCTCGAGGTCCTCGCGGACCTGGTGGTAGACGACCTCGGACTCGTACTGCGCGCCGACGCCGGACAGGAACTTGCGCTCGGCCTCGGGGATGCCGAGGCGGTCGAACGTCTTCTTGATGTCCTCCGGCACGTCGTCCCACGTCTTCGAGGACTTCTCTGACGCACGGACGAAGTAGTGGATGTCGTCGTAGTCGACCTCGGCCAGCATCGGCGAGCCCCACGTGGGCTGCGGCCGGCTCAGGAAGTGGTCGAGCGCCTTGAGGCGGAACTCGCGCATCCACTGCGGCTCGTTCTTGAACGCCGAGATCTGCTCCACCAGCTCGCGCGTGAGGCCCTTGGGCGCCTTGTAGGCGTAGGCGTTCTCCGGATCGAAGAAGCCGTACTTCTCCTTGTAGTCCTCGTTGATGCCGGCCAGCGCCTGCTGCTCGGCGATCACCTCGGGGGTAGCCATGGTCAATCGACCTCCACTCGAATCACGCCACCGTCGATCGTGACAGGGAACGTCTCGATCGGGATGTAGGCGGGCAGGTTCAGGGGCTTGCCGGTCCGCAGGTCGAACACCGAACCGTGACGCGGGCACTCCACCGTGCAGGTCTCCTGGTCGACGTCGCCCTCCATCAGATCGCCGTCGTCGTGCGAGCAGCGATCCTCGATGGCGAGGATGTCGCCGGCGCAGTTCACGATGCCGATCTCGAGGTCGTCCCACTCCACGACGCGCTTGGCGCCGGGCGGGAGCTCCTCAACCGGGCAGATGTCCACCAAAGTCCGACTCACAGGGTCGGGTTTAGTCTAGCGGCCGGGTAGGGTGCCGGGATGGCCGAGGTATGGACGCTCGAGGACGGGCGGCAGGGGCCCGAGGCGGTTGCGTGCGGATCGCCTCGCCGCTGCTCACCTCCGGGCCGATCCTGGGCGCCGTCAACGAGTACGAGGTCGACTTCGCGGGCGTCTGCGACGCCACCCAGGTCGCCCAGGTCTTCCGGCAATGGGAGCAGAACCCACGCTCGCACTGGAAGATCCCCCTGCTGCGACAGGCGATCACCCGCTTCGCCGGCAAGCGCTCGACCCCGTACGCTCCGGATGTCCTGCACGACTTCATGCACGCCAAGGTGACTGTGGCCGACGACGTGGTCTTCCTCGGGTCGTTCAACCTCTCGCGCTCCGGCGAGACGAACGCCGAGAACGTGCTCGAGATCGCCGACGCGGCGCTCGCCGAGCGCCTGGCCGGATGGATTGACTCCCTGCGCGCCCGCTACCCGGACCGCCCGTGACCTACGACGAGGCGCTGCTCCCCGACGGCCGGCCGCGCCAGTCGTCCGCCGCGGCGCTGACTGCCATCGCCGGCAAGGACCCTGAGCGCCTGAGGGCCGCGGTGCGGGGACGCCTCGAGGACGCCGGCGTGCTCTTCCGGAGCGAAGGCGGCGGGACGGCGTTCCCGCTCGACCCCGTACCGCGCGTGCTGACCGCCGAGGAGTGGCACGACGTCAAGGTCGGCCTCGCCCAGCGCGTCAAGGCGCTCAACGCGTTCGTGGCCGATGCCTATGGCGCCCGTTCGATCGTCAAGGCGGGGATCGTCCCCGCCCGCGTCATCGAGTCGGCGGAGCACTACGAGCCGGCCATGCAGGGCTTCGAGCCGCCCGGCGGCCAGTGGATCGGCGTGGCCGGTCTCGACGTGGTGCGCGCCGCCGACGGCAAGTTCCGCGTGCTCGAGGACAACCTGATGACGCCGAGCGGCTTCTCCTACGCGGTCGCCGCCCGCGAGGCACTGCTGCCCGAGCTGGAGCTGGCGGCGGGCGATCTCCCGCGCGCGTTCGGGGAGCTGCCGGCCCTGCTGGCGGGAGCGCTCGACGCGGTGTCCCCGGGCGGAAGCGCCGCCGTGGTGCTCACCGACGGCCCGGAGAACGGCGCCCACTGGGAGCACGCTTGGGTGGCGGGCACGCTCGGCATCCCGCTCGTCGAGCCGGGCGACCTGCGCGTGGAGGGCGATCTCCTGCTCCACGAAGAGCAGCGCGTCGACGTCGTCTACCGGCGCACGAACGCGGACGTGCTCGACACGCCGGTCGGCGCACTGCTGGCCGGACCGGTGCAGGCCGGCACCGTCGGGCTCGTGAACGCGTTCGGCACCGGCGTCGGCGACGACAAGCTCACGCACGCGTACGTGGAGGACATCGTGCGCTACTACCTCGGCGAGGAGCCGGCGATCCGCTCGGTCCCGACCTACGACTTCGCGCGCCCCGACCACCTCGAGCAGGCGCTCGACCGCTTCGACGAGCTGGTGGTCAAGCCGCGCTCGGGCTCCGGCGGCAAGGGCGTGATGGTGTGCCCGCACGCCGAGCGGGCGGATGTCGACGCGCTGCGCGAGGAGGTGCGACGCTCGCCGCGCGATTGGGTAGCCCAACCACTGGTGCACCTTTCCACCCACCCGACCCTGGTCGGCCGCGACCTCTCACCCCGTCATGTCGACCTGCGACCGTTCGTGTTCATGCACGGCGCAGACCACCCCCGCGTGCTCCCCGGCGGGCTGACGCGCTTCGCGGTCGACGAGGGCGCGCTCGTGGTCAACTCGACCCAGGACGGCGGCTTCAAGGACACGTGGGTGCTGGCGTGAACCGGCCGCTGATCGGCGTGACGACCTCGGAGGTGCGACTCGCCCGCCACACCAAGCCGCTGCCCGAGGCGGACCCGCCGCAGCCGGAGATGGCGCTCGGCATCGTGTACGCGCGCGCGGTCGAGCGGGCGGGCGGCCTGCCGGTCGTGCTGCCGCCGCTGGAGCCCGATGCGGTGGCACCGCTCGTCGCCCAGCTGTCCGGGCTGTGCCTGTCGGGCGGGCCGGACCTCGATCCGGCCTCCTACGACGCCGGCCGCGACCCGAACCTCGGGCCGATCGAGCCGGCGCTCGACGCCTTCGAGCTCGAGGTGGCCCGCCGGGCTGATGCGCTGGGCCTCCCGATCCTCGGCATCTGCCGCGGCTGCCAGACGCTCAACGTGGCCCGCGGCGGCACGCTGCACCAGCACCTGCCGGACGTGACCGACGGCTCCGTGGACCACCGCCAGACCGCGTCGGGCCGGATGCCGACCCACTCGGTGCGCATCGCGCCCGACTCGCGGCTGGCCGAGATCGTGGGCGCCACGGAGCTCGAGGTGAACTCGTTCCATCACCAGGCCGTGGACCGGCTCGGCGACGGCCTGCGGGCGGTCGCGTGGTCGCCCGACGGGGTGATCGAGGCGATCGAGGGCACGGGGCCGGAGCTGCTGCTCGGCGTGCAGTGGCATGCCGAGACGCTGGTCGAGGGCCCCGCTCACGCACGTCTGTTCGAGGCGCTGGTGGCCGCGGCCAGCCCTGCCGAGCAGCGAGCCGCCTGACCGCCGTGTGCGGCTTCGGCCTCGAGCTGCGCCCCGGCGCGCGCCCCGAGCGCGACGCGCTGGAGCGGATGGGCACCGCGCTCGCCGCGCGCGGGCCCGACGGCGCCGGGCTGTGGCTCAACGGCCACGCCGGGCTCGTGCACCGGCGGCTCGCGATCATCGATCTCTCCGAGCGCGGCGCCCAGCCGATGCTCGACGAGCACCTCGGCGTGGGCGTCGTCTTCAACGGCTGCATCTACAACCACCGCGAGCTGCGCGCCGAGCTCGAGCAGACCGGCCACGTGTTCCGGTCGACGAGCGACACCGAGGTGCTGCTCAAGGGATGGGCGCAGTGGGGCGAGGGCATGCTCGACCGCCTGGCCGGCATGTTCGCGTTCTGCCTGGTGGAGGAGCGCACGGGCCGTGTGGTGCTCGCCCGCGACCGGCTCGGCATCAAGCCGCTCTACTACACCGACCTGCCCGGCGGCGGGCTGCGCGCCGCGTCGACGCTGCCGGCGCTCGTGCGCGCCGGCGGCGTGGACACGGGCGTGGATCCCGTGGCACTGCACCACTACCTCAGCTGGCACTCGATCGTGCCGGCGCCGCGCACGATCCTGCGTGGCGTCCGCAAGCTCGCGCCGGCCACCGTGATGATCGTCGAGCCCGACGGCCGCCGGCGCGAGCGGCGCTGGTGGGACCCGCCGTTCACGCGCGACACGGAGCGGGCCGGCTGGGCGCCCGAGGACTGGGCGGACGCGGTCGGCGAGGCGTTGCGCACGGCCGTCCGGCGCCGGATGGTGGCCGACGTCCCGGTCGGCATCCTGCTTTCCGGCGGCCTGGATTCCAGCCTGATCGTCGCGCTGCTCGCCGAGCAGGGCCAGCGCGGGCTCGCGACCTTCTCGATCGGCTTCCCGGACACCGGCGGGCGCGAGGGCGACGAGTTCGAGTTCTCCGACCTCGTGGCGCGGGAGTTCGGCACCGAGCACCGGCAGATCCGGGTCGAGCCCGAGCGGGTGCTGGAGGCGCTCCCCGCGGCCATCCGTGCCATGTCGGAGCCGATGGTCTCCCACGACGCCGTCGCCTTCTGGCTGCTCGCGGAGGCCGTGGCGCGGGAGCGCAAGGTCGTGCAGTCCGGCCAGGGAGCCGACGAGGTCTTCGGCGGCTACTACTGGTACCCGCCGCTGCTCGAGGCGGACGGCGACGGCCTCGCGACGTACGTGGGCGCGTTCTTCGACCGCCGGCACGAGGGCATCGCGGCGCTCGTGGAGGAGGACCGGGCGCTCGCCCGCGATCCCTCGCTCGCCTTCGCGGCCGACCACTTCGCGAGGCGGGGCGCGGACCGGCCGGTGGACCGCGGCCTGCGGCTCGACGCCGAGGTGATGCTCGTCGACGACCCGGTCAAGCGCGTGGACAACATGACGATGGCGCACGGGCTCGAGGCGCGCACGCCGTTCCTGGACCACGAGCTCGTCGAGCTCGCGGCCCGCTGCCCGCCCGAGCTCAAGCTCGCGGACGGCGGCAAGGGGATCCTCAAGCGCGCCGCCCGCGGCGTGGTGCCCGACGCGGTGATCGACCGCCCCAAGGGCTACTTCCCGGTCCCCGCCCTCTCGCACCTGGAGGGCCCGGTGCTCGACCTGGTGGGCGACGCGCTCACCTCGACCGCGGCGCGCGAGCGCGGCCTGTTCCGGGCGGACGCGGTGGAGCGGATGCTGGCCGACCCGAACGAGCACCGTACGAACCTCGACGGCTCGACGCTGTGGCAGCTCGCGCTGCTCGAGCTGTGGCTCCAGGCGCACGTGGACTCGACCGCCGGGCGATAGTCCGCAGGCCGCGTTTGTACCGCCGGACTTAGGTCGCGTTTCACGGGGATGAGAGAATGTCCGGCGATGGCCGCCTGGGCGGAGTGGAACGAGAGGGCCGCAGGCGCGCCGTGGACCGTGGGCGTCGAGGAGGAGGTCATGCTCCTCTCGCCCGCGACCTGGCTGCCCGTGTCCCGCTGCGAGGACGTCCTCGCGTGCCTTCCGGAGGAGGTCGCCGACTGCGCCCGCGCCGAGACGCACGGCTCCGCGCTCGAGCTCGCCACCTCCCCGCACGCCACCGTCGGCGGGGTCGCGGCCGAGCTGGCTTCGCTGCGGACGGCGCTGGTCGGCACGCTCGAGGAGCTCGACGTGCGGGCGGCTGTGGCGGGGACCCACCCCGGAGCCCGCTGGGAGCACATCGAGGTCTCACCGGGCGCGCGGTACCAGTTCGTCCACGCCTCGATGCGCGAGCTGGCGCGACGGGAGCCGACCTTCGGCCTGCACGTGCATGTCGCCGTCCCGGGCCCCGAGGCGGCGCTGCGGGCGCTCAACCGGATCCGCTCCCACCTCCCCCTGCTGCTCGCGCTCTCGGGCAACTCGCCGTTCTGGCAGGGGCGCGACAGCGGGCTGGCCTCCGCCCGTACGCCGGCGTTCCAGGCCTTCCCGCGCACCGGGCCGCCACGCCGCTTCCGGAACTACGCGGACTACGTCGAGGCGATCGACGTGCTCGTGCGCAACCACGCCATCCCCGAGCCGACGTTCCTATGGTGGGACGCCCGCCTGCAGCCGGCCTTCGGCACGCTCGAGGTGCGGGTGATGGACGCCCAGACGCGCGTGGAGGACACCGCGGCGATCGCGGCGCTCGTCCAGTGCCTGGTGCGGCTCGAGGCGCCCGAGGTCGACGAGCCGCCCGAGGTGCTGAGCGAGAACCGCTTCGTCGCCGCCCGCGACGGGATGTCCGCCGAGCTGATGAGCCCGCCGGCATGGGGGCGGCGGCCGATCCAGCGCGTGCTCGCGGAGGTCATCGAGGCGTGCGAGCCGGTGGCGGTCGCGCTCGACTGCGTGGCCGAGCTGGGCCATGTCGCGACGCTCGCCGCCTCGCCGGGCGCGGCGCGGCAGCGGGAGCTTGCCGGGCGCATGGGCAGCCTCGAGGGCCTCGTCGCGGCGCTCAGCGATGACTTCGCGCGCGAAGCGGCGGAGTCGGGCCTCGCGGCTTGACGGCGGCACCCGCCGGTAAGAGCATCAGAGCCGGACCCGGCGGCGAAGCCAGGAGGCACTCATGAAGCTGGCCGCGAAGCTGATCGCTCTGCTCATCCTCGGCATGCTGCTGCCTGCCGGCGCGGCCTCGGCGAAGGGGCCGCTGGGGACGAACGGGGCGTCCGCCCCGCAGCTCGACTGGGGGCCATGCGTCGGCGCCACGCCCGAGGAGACCGAGTTTCTGCGGCCGTACCAGTGCACGACCGCGCAGGTGCCGCTCTCCTACCGCCGGCCGCGGGGCCGCACGATCGAGCTGGCGCTCGGGCGCCTGCCCGCCGCCGACCCTTCGCGACGCATCGGGAGCCTGTTCTGGAACCCCGGCGGGCCGGGCGGCTCGGGCAAGATCCCGCCCGCGTTCTCGCAGCGGCTGCACGAGCGCTTCGACATCGTGGGGTTCGACCCCCGCGGGATCGCCGAGAGCACCCCGCTCCGGTGCTTCGAGAGCAACGAGCAGGCCTTCGAGCTGTTCGGCCCACCGTTCCCGATCACGCGCGAGCAGGAGCGCGACGTCATCGCCCGCTCGGTGGCCGGGACGAGGCTGTGCGCCCGCAACGGCGGCCCGATCATGTCGCACATGGCCACGGGAAACGTGGCGCGTGACCTCGACCTCCTGCGCGAAGCGGTCGGCGACCGGCGGCTGACGTACCTCGGCTTCTCCTACGGCACCCACATCGGCGCGGTCTACGCCAACCTCTTCCCGCGCCGGGTGCGCGCGCTGACGCTCGACGCCGTGATCGACCCGGTCGAATGGACGACCGGCGAAACGCCCGCCGAGCGCAACATCCCCGTCGAGTTTCGGCTCGGCGCGTTCTTCGGTGCCTACGACGCGCTGCTCACGTTCCTCGACGAGTGCGAGCGCGACGACCGCTGCGTGTTCCGCGAGGGCCGGCGCGACCTGCTGCGCAAGTACGACCGGTTGCTCGCGCGGATCCGGCGCGAGCCGGTCGAGCTCGTCGACCCGATGACCGGCGAGCCGTTCGTCGTCATGTACCAGGACGTCGTGAACCTGACGCTCGGCTCGCTGTACAGCCCGTCGAACTCGCCGCTGCTGGCCGCGGTCCTGCAGGAGCTGTGGGAGGCCACCGAGGCGCGGCGGAGCGTCCACTACCTGCGCCACGCGCGCGTGGAGCGGCTCATCGGCCAGG
>DATAFH010000069.1:0-67841 GCA_036257565.1 Solirubrobacteraceae bacterium
CACCGGACCGAGCACCGTCAACGAGTGTTCAGACCTTCCAGCCCATGAGGGTCTCCCGTCCGTCTCGCAGGGTCAACGACAGCTCGGTGCTCAGACCTTCCAGCCCATCTCGGCCTCCCATCGCGGCTCGTGGGTGCAGGACGCTCATCACTCAGACCTTCCAACCCATTGCGGGTCCCCCTCACTCGGCGGTCACGGCACGGGCGGCCGGACCGCGGCTTGCGCGATCGCTTTGCCGGCCTCCATCCGGCGGCACCACTCCCTGTCCCGTTCGACCGCCCCCTGGGCTGACCCTGCCCGACGATCGACGACTCCCGTTGCGTCCCTGCCGAAACTCTACGAGGACAGGGGTCCGGGCCCCTCGACTCCCCTATTCGAGGTAATCGCCCA
Organism: Solirubrobacteraceae bacterium; assembly: GCA_036257565.1. Taxonomy (GTDB): domain Bacteria; phylum Actinomycetota; class Thermoleophilia; order Solirubrobacterales; family Solirubrobacteraceae; genus DASSUW01. The sequence goes on from DATAFH010000069.1 coordinate 391, forward strand.
CGTTGGGAGTTGTCGAACCTGCCAACAACGCACTACCTTCTCGGTGTGATCATTTGGCTGGCCGTCGTCCTCTGGCTTGTGATCGTTGCATGGTCGCTCGCGTTGATGCGTGCCGCCGGTGCTCGCGATGACCGGCTGCGGCGGCGTGCGGAGCCGCGTGTGCTGCGCGAACCGCGCGCCGGGCTCGCGCCCTCGGGACGGCAACGCGTGCTCGTCATCGGCGAGTCCCTGCTCGTCGCCGGCACGGTCACCACCGCTGTCCTGCTCTCGACGGCCGACCAGTGGCAGCCGCCGGCGCTCGTCGGCCTGCTCGCGGTGCTCGCTTGGGGCAGCGACTTCCTGACGCTCGAGACCAAGCGCGCGCGCATCTCCGGCTCGTTCCTGGGACTCGTGCTCGCCATGGCCCTGCTCGGCCCCGCTCCAGCGGTGGCCATCGGCCTCGGCTGCGCGGTGACCGACGCCCTCCACTCGCGCACGCGCGGGATCTCGGTGCTGGCCAACGCCGCGACCTACTCGTTCTTCCCGCTGCTCGGCGCCGTGGCCCTGAGCCTGTTCGAGCACGAGGCCGGGGGCCAGGAGGCCAGCGGCTTCGCGCTCGCGGTCTTCATCGTCTTCTGCCTGACGAACGTCCTCAATTTCACGATGGTGGCCGGCCACATCGTGCTCACCCGCGGCGGCTCGCTGCGCGAGATGTTCGAGCGTGTCTTCCTGCCCGTCGTCCCCTGGGAGCTGGCCACCGGCTCGATCACCGCGATGGCCGTCTACGGCTTCGGGCTCTACGGCAGCGGGATCGTCGCGATGTTCGTGCTCGCCCTGGGCGTCTGCCAGCTCCTGCTGCGCTCGCTGCTGCGAGGCCACGAGCACGGCGAGGAGGTCATCCGCCGCAAGGACCAGCTCGACGTCCGCCACGAGGGGATGGTCGGGCTGCTGCTCGAAACGCTCGCGCTGCGCGACCCGACCGCCGCACGCCACGCCGCGGCAGTCGCCCACTACGGGCGCGAGCTCGCCGCCGCGGCCGGGCTCGGCGAGCACGCGCAGGCCGTCGTCCACACGGCAGGGCTCCTGCACGACATCGGCAAGGAGGCGCTGCCGGATCACATCCTGCTGGGCCGGAGCGATCTGCACACCGCCGAACGCCGGCTCATCGAGCGCCACCCCACCGACGGGGCGCGGCTGCTTCTGCGGGTCGAGGGTCTCGGCGAGGTGGCCAACGCCGTGCTCGCGCACCACGAGCGCATCGACGGCCACGGCTATCCCGACGGCCTGGCGGGCGACGACATCCCGGTCGCTGCGCGCATCCTCGCGATCGCCGAGGTCTACGACGTGCTCACGGCTCCCGACTCCTACCGCCTGCCGCTCGGCGCCGCGGAGGCCGAGGACGAGCTGCGCCGCGTCGCCGGCAGCCAGCTCGACGGTCGTCTCGTGTGGCTGTTCGTCACGCAGGTGCTGCGCGGCAAGGTGGTCGACCACGCCGGCCACATCGCCGACCTCGAGGCGGAGCTCCAGGTGCAGCGGCGCGTGCGCGGCGTGCTCGACCAGCCGCTCGTGTTCGGCCCGCCCGCCGTCTAGGGGGTGCCCAACGGGACATCGCTCCACACGGAATGGTCCGTTCGGCGGGGCCTCCGCCTAAATCGCGGCGCGGCGGAGCGAGAGCTCGTACTCGGCGACCACCGCGGGGTCGTCTTCGCGGGTCAGGAGCTCGACGCACTCCTCCTCGGAGGCGGTCCGCACGCCGTCGGCAGTCACCACGCGAGCCACCCGCAGGCCGTCGGGTGTCAGCCCGTGCTCAGCCGCGACGGCCTCGAGGTCGGCCTCCCGGACGCCGGGCTGGACCCACGCGATGCGCCGCACCGCATCGACGTGGATGGCCTGCAGCGGGCTGAGGTCGAGCATGACCTCCTCGCCGACCGTCAGGCCCTCATCGCGGGCGTAGGCGAGGGCGGACGCGATGTCCTGGATGGATTCGCAGCGGAACGTCGTGTTCAGGAGAAGGGCCATGCCGAGCAGGATTGCCGCCGCGGCGATCGCCCGCATCGGGGGTCTCCCTAGTCACGCCGCGCGGGTGAGCGGCACCGCCGGAACGGCGGCAGCCGCCACAAGCGCCTCGAACAACACCCGGTGACGCTCGAGTCCGGTGAGGCCCTCGGCGTGCCACTGGACGCCGACGACGAAGCGCGGGCCGGGATCCTCGACGGCCTCGACGATCCCGTCGGCGGCGCGCGCGACCGCCAGCAGACCGCGGCCGAGGTCGTCGACGGCCTGGTGGTGGAAGGAGTTGACGCGCAGTGGGTCGGTGCCTACCAGCCCGGCGAGGCGCGAGCCGGGCTCGACGTGCACCGTGTGCGTGGTGGCGGTCGCGGGCTCGACCTGCCGGTGGCCGGGCAGATGCTGGTGGAGGGTGCCGCCGCGCGCGACGTTGAGCGCCTGCGCCCCGCGGCAGATGCCGAGGATCGGCATGCCCCGCGCGTCGGCCGCCCGCGCCAGGTCGAGCTCGAACGCGTCGAGGCCGGGCTCGGTCGGCCCCAGCTCCTGGTGGCGCTCCTGCGCGCCGTACGCCGCGGGGTCGAGATCAGGCCCGCCCGACAGGCAGATCGCGTCGAGGCGGCAGAGGAAGGCGTCGGCGTCGCCGAGCGGCGGGAGGACGACCGGCAGGCCGCCCGACGCCTCGATCGCGCGCAGGTACGACATGCCGAGCGCCATCTCGGCGTGCGGCGGCTCCCCGTGCCGGCGCAGCGTCCCGGCGCCGCTCGAGCGCAGCTCCGAGGTGGTGACGCCGATCAACGGCCTGCTCATGTCCGATTTATCGCCCAGAGCAGGGGGATCGCGGAATGGACATTTGGACAGGATCCCGCGCGCGCCGGTCGACACGCGGGAGGGATCTATCCTCAGCCGCCCATGTCGAGCCAATACATCTTCACGATGTACAAGCTGTCCCGCACGCACCCGCCCGACAAGCAGGTGCTCAAGGACATCTCCCTCAGCTTCCTGCCCGGGGCCAAGATCGGCGTGCTCGGCCTCAACGGGTCGGGCAAGTCGACGCTCCTGCGGATCATGGCCGGGCTCGACACCGAGTACCGCGGCGAGGCCCAGCTCGCGCCCGGCGCCAGCGTCGGCCTGCTCGAGCAGGAGCCGCAGCTCGACGAGAGCAAGGACGTGCGCGGCAACGTCGAGGACGGCGTGGCCGAGCTGCGCGGGCTGCTCGACCGCTTCAACGAGCTGGCCGCCAACTACTCCGACGAGACCGCCGACGAGTTCGCCCGCCTGCAGGAGCAGATCGACGCCGCCGACGCGTGGAACCTCGACTCTCAGCTCGACCAGGCGATGGACGCCCTGCGCCTGCCGCCGAGCGACGCCGACGTGTCCCGCCTCTCGGGCGGCGAGCGGCGCCGGGTCGCCCTCTGCCGGCTGCTGCTGAGCGCCCCCGACCTCCTGCTGCTCGACGAGCCCACGAACCACCTCGACGCCGAGTCGGTCGCCTGGCTGGAGAAGCACCTCGAGGACTACAAGGGCACGGTCGTGGCCGTCACCCACGATCGCTACTTCCTCGACAACGTGGCGGGCTGGATCCTCGAGCTCGACCGCGGCCACGGGATCCCGTTCCGCGGCAACTACTCGAGCTGGCTCGAGCAGAAGCAGGCCCGGCTCGCTCAGGAGGAGCGCTCGGAGTCGGCCCGCCAGCGCACGATCGCCCGCGAGCTCGAGTGGGTGCGCACGAACCCCAAGGGCCGGCGCACGAAGTCCAAGGCCCGCCTGGCCAACTACGAGCGCCTGCTGGCCGAGGAGCGCAACGTCAAGCTCGACCAGGTGCAGATCCACATCCCGGCCGGCCAGCGGCTGGGCGGCGACGTGATCGAGTCCGATGCTGTGCGCAAGGGCTTCGGGGACCGGCTGCTGATCGAGGACCTGAGCTTCTCTCTGCCGCCCACCGGCATCGTCGGCGTGATCGGGCCCAACGGCGCGGGCAAGACGACGCTGTTCCGCATGCTCGTCGGCGAAGAGCAGCCGGACGCCGGCGACGTCCGGCTCGGCAACACGGTCGACCTCGCCTACGTCGACCAGTCGCGCGACGCGCTCGACCCGGATAAGACCGTCTGGGAGGAGATCTCGGGCGGCTACGACAACATCAAGGTCGGCGACCGGGAGATGAACTCGCGCGCGTACGTGGCGGGCTTCAACTTCAAGGGCTCCGACCAGCAGAAGAAGGTCGGGGCGCTCTCCGGCGGCGAGCGCAACCGCGTGCACCTGGCCAAGCTGCTGCGTCGCGGCGGCAACGTGCTGCTGCTCGACGAGCCGACCAACGACCTCGACGTCGACACGCTGCGCGCGCTCGAGGAGGCGCTGCTCGCGTTCCCCGGCTGCGCAGTGATCATCTCCCACGATCGCTGGTTCCTCGACCGCGTCGCCACGCACGTGCTGGCGTTTGAGGGCGAGTCGCAGGTGCGCTGGTTCGAGGGCAACTTCGAGGCCTACGAGGAGTGGCGGCACGAGCAGCTCGGCGGGGAGGCCGACCGCCCGCACCGCATCACGTACAAGAAGCTGACCCGCGCGTAGCGTCACCGCATCCCGCGCCGCCCTGCGGGGTTGATGTGCACATCGTGTTGCTACTTTGCTCGCCCTGATGGTGTCGGTCGTCGCCTGCCTGGCCCTCGGGCTCGTGCTGCTGACCTCGGCGGTCCTCAAGCTCGCGGACCCCGCGGGCACGCGCGCCGCGCTGGCCACCTACGGCATCCGCCCCCGCCACGCGGCCTGGGCCGCGCTCGTCGCCGTCGAGGCCGCGCTCGGCGTCGCGGTGGCGGCGGGGCTGTACGTCGCGGCGTACGCGGCCGCCGGGCTGCTCGCCGCGTTCACCGCCGCGCAGGCCGTCGCGCTGACGAGCGGTCGCGGCGGCGCCCCGTGCGCGTGCTTCGGCGCCCGCGGCCGGATTTCGCGCGGCTCCGTGGGCCGGGCCGCGTTGCTCGCCGCCGCCTTCGCCGCGCTGCCGCTGCTGCCGCGCACCGAGCCCAGTACGGAGGGATGGCTGGCGATCGGCCTCGGCGTCGCGCTGCTTGGCGTCGCGGTGCTGGCCGTCGCGCTGCTCGCGCTCGCCCGCGAGCTCGGGGTGCTGCGCCTGGCCATGGATCCTCGCAGCGCCGCGCTCGAGGTTCCGCACGAGGGGCCGGAGGTGGGCGCACGGACGACGCTGGCGAGCCGCTTCGAGCTGACGCCCGGCCGGCTCGGCCTGGCGGTCTTCTCCTCCGAGGGCTGCGGGCTGTGCCGGGCGCTCGAGCCGGAGGTCGCCGCGCTGGGCCGAGACCCGCGCGTGGCGGTCCACCGCTTCGACGAGGTGCGCGACGCCGACGCGTGGGCGGCGGCCGACGTCCCCGGAAGCCCGTTCGCCGTCGCGCTCGACGCCGACGGCACCGTGCTGGCCAAGGGCACGTTCAACTCGGGCGCCCAGCTCGAGTCCGTGCTGGCCGCCGCCGAGCGCCGCCGAGGGGCCGTGCGTGCCTAGCCTCAGCGACCGGCTGGCGGCCGGATCGTCGCGGCGCGGCTTCCTCTCGCGCGTCTCGGGGGCCGTCATGGGCCTCGCGGGCGCCGGGACGGTGGCCGGGCTCGTCGCCCCCGGCGAGGCCGAGGCCTACCACTTCTGCGGGCACATCTACACCACGGACTCGTGCCCGCACCCGACCGGCCTGCCGCGGATCGACGCGCGCGGCTTCCCGCTACGGGCGATCGACGGGCACCGGATCGACGACCTCGGACGCCTCGTCGACGAGGAGAACCGGCCGGTCGACGAGGAGGGCCGCGGGCTCACCGACGTCGACGGCCGCCCGCTGGCCGTCGCCACCCGCACCCGCGTGTGCGACGTGGTCGCCGACACGTTCAACATCGAGACGCAGGTCGACGGCGCGTGGTACCGCTGCTGCGCCGGCCGCATCCGCAAGCTCGTCGACTGCTGCTCCCCGCACCCGCGCCGCATCAACGGCGACGCGTCGCTGATCGGCTACTGCTACCGCGGCCGCAAGGTGTTCTGCGTCATGTACTACGACACCAAGGTCAAGTGCTAGAGGCCCTCCTCATCCTCGCGGCCGCGGCCGCGGGCGTTACCGGCGCCTGGTCGCCCTGCGGTTTCTCGATGGTCGAAACGCTCGCTCCGCAGGGCTACGCGGGCCGCCTGCGGACGACGCTCGCCGCGTGCCTGACCTTCTCGCTCGGCGCCCTTGTCGGCGGCGCCGCCACCTTCGGCGCGCTCGCGCTGCTCGGCGAGGCGCTGGGGGCCGGCGGTACCGCGGCACTCGCCGTGGCCGCGGCGGTCGCGCTGGCCGCCGCGATCGGCGAGGCGCGCGGCGCCCGCATCCTCCCGCAGGTCCGCCGGCAGGTGCCCGAGTCGTGGCGCCGGAGGCTGCCCGTGCCGCTCGCCGCGGGGCTCTACGGCGTGCTGCTCGGGCTCGGCTTCACCACGTTCATCCTCACGTTCGCGGTGTGGGCGCTGGCAGGCGTGAGCGTCGCGCTCGGCGACCCGGCGCTCGGCCTGGCGATCGGCCTCGCCTTCGGCGCGGGCCGGCTGCTCCCGGTCGTCGTGCTCGCGCCGGCGGCCGCGACCGAAGCGGGCGCGGCGTTCCACGCGGCCATGGCCGAGCGCCCGCGCATCCTGCGCTCGCTGCGGGCGGTCGACGCGGTCGCCATGGCGGCGTACGCGGTGGCGTTGGTCATCTGATGGCAAGCGCGACTCGGACGGTGCTCTACGCGAGCGACCCGAGCGTGGACGGTGCGCTGATCGCCTGGCACCTGCCCGGCCAGCCGGGCGTGCTGGTGCGCGACGGCCAGGTCGAGCGCGTCGGCGGCGCGCATCCGGCGCTCGGCGGGGGGCGGCTGGCCGTGATCCGCGACGGCACGATCCACATCTCGTCGACGTCGGGGCCGGCGTTCAACGCCGTGATCCCGGCGCCCGGGGCCGACGCGGTCGCCGTGTCCGCCCGCTGGGTAGCCTGGCGCGCCCGCGACGGGGACGCCGACGCCATCATCGCCGCCGCGCTGCCGGCCGGCCCCGCGCGGCTCGTGCTGCGGCTCGAGGAGCTCGGCCGCCCGGTGCTCGAGGGCGACCGCCTCGCGTTCCACGCCGCCGGCCACCGCGGCGGCCGGATCGTGCTCGCCGACCTCGAGGCGGGGACCCGGCGGATCGTGCGCCGGGAGCGCCGCGCACAGCTCCTCAATCCGTCGCTGCTGGACGGGCGGCTGCTGTACGTGCGCGCCCGCTACAGCCGGCAGGAGCTCCGGCTCGGGCCGCTCTCCCGCCGTGCGCCGCGACGGGACCGGCGGGTCTGGTCCACCACCCCCACCGGCTTTCGCGACAACGGCTACGAGCGGGGCCGGCGCAAGTCGCGCCACAACCACCGCAAGCTGTGGCCGCGGCCGCGCCGCGGCCTCTCGGCCAGCCTGTGGACGACCGCGCTTGCCGAGGACGCCGCGTACGTGACGCGCCTGCGCCAGGCGCCCGGCCGCGGGCTGGTGGCCGAGATCCTGCGCGTGGACCGCTAGACAGCCGGGTAGGGCACCCTCGACAGGACTCTGGGAGGAGCTTCGATGCCGGGCAGGACCATTCGCGTGCTGGCCGCCGTGGCGGCGACGGCCGCGCTGGCGGCACCCGCCGCCCAGGCGGGAGACAAGGACCGCTTCGAGAAGGAGCCGACCGCGGTCGGCAGCGGCGGCGCGGCCGCCACGGTCGACGCGCTGGCCACCAAGGCCGCGATCGACACGCTGCGCAGGGGCGGCAACGCGGTCGACGCCACGGTCGCCGCGGCCGGCGTGCTCGGCGTCACCGAGCCGTTCTCGGCGGGGATCGGCGGCGGCGGCTTCATGGTCATCCGCACGCCGCGCGGCAAGGTCACCACGATCGACGGGCGCGAGAAGGCCCCGTACGCCATGGAGCCGGACTCGTTCTTGGAGAACGGCGCGCCGCTGGCCTTCGCCGACGCCCGCTGGAGCGGCCTGTCGGCCGGCGTGCCAGGCACCGTCGCCCAGTGGGACGCGGCGCTCGACCGCTACGGCACGATCTCCCTGCGCAAGGCGCTCGCGGCCGGCGAGAAGGTCGCTCGCCGCGGCTTCGAGGTCGACCAGACGTTCTTCGACCAGACCGCGCCGAACGTCGACTTCTTCGACGACGTCCCGTCGACCGCCGACATCTACCTCGACGAGGACGGCACGCCGCGCGACGTGGGCAGCACGCTGCGCAACCCGGACCTCGCAGACACCTACGCCTACATCGGCCGCAACGGCGCCCGCGCCTTCTACCGCGGCCCGCTCGCGCGCGCGATCGCCCGCGCCGCGCAGGACCCGCCGGTCGCCCGCCACGCCAACCACACCTGGCGGGCCGGCCTCATGACCGCGCGCGACGTGCGGCGCTACGACGCCGTGTGGCGCGAGCCGACGCGGATCGGCTACAAGGGCCTCGACGTCTGGGGCATGGGCCCGCCGTCGAGCGGCGGCTCGACCGTCGGCGAGGCGCTGAACATCCTCGAGGGCTTCCGACCGCTCGGCACCGACCGCACGCAGGCGCTGCACCGCTACCTCGAGGCCTCGCGCTACGCGTTCGCCGATCGCAACGCGTACCTCGGCGACCCCGACTACGTCGACGTGCCGCTGGACTGCCTGCTCTCGGACGCGTTCGCCGCCGAGCGGCGTGCGCTGATCACCGACACGGCGGTCAACGCGCCGGTGCCGCGCGGCGACTGCGGCGAGCCGGACACGGTCTCCGTGACGAGCGAGGGCCCGTCGACCACGCACCTCACCGTCGCCGACCGGTACGGCTTTGTCGTGTCCTACACGTTCACGATCGAGTCCACCGGGGGCAACGGCATCGTGGTGCCGGGCTGGGGCTTTCTGCTCAACAACGAGCTGACCGACTTCGACTACATGCCGCCGACGACGCCCAACGCGCCCGAGGGCGGCAAGCGGCCGCGCAGCTCGATGGCGCCGACGATCATCACCCGCGACGGGCGGCCGGTGCTGGCTACGGGCTCGCCGGGCGGCTCGATGATCATCACGACCGTGCTGCAGGTGCTGATCGAGCGGCTCGAGCTCGGCCAGACGCTGCCGGAGGCGATCGCGGCCCCGCGCGCGTCGCAGCGCAACGGCGCGACCTCGATCGCCGAGCCGGCCTTCATGGCGACCGAGGCGCCGGCGCTGAGCGCCCGGTACCGCCATGCGTTCGGCGCCCCGCAGGCGGAGATCGGGGCGGTGACCGGGATCGAGTTCCTCGACCGCGACCAGCTGCTCGCCGCCGCCGAGCCGAACCGCCGCGGCGGCGGCAGCGCCGCCGTGGTCAAGCAGCCGTGAGGTAGTCCTCGAGCACGGGGAGCAGGGCGCGGGCGTCGTCGACCACGGCGTCCGCGTCCGCCAGCGCCTGGACCGCGTACGGACCGGTGGCGACGGCCACGACCCGGACGTCGTCGGCGCGCGCGCAGGCGATGTCGCGCGGCGTGTCGCCGATCACCACGGTCCGCTCGCGCGGCCAGTCGCCGGCGCGGGCGCGGGCGATCGGCGGCAGCTCGGCCCGCGAGGCGTGATCGGAGCCGAACCCGCCCTGGCCCGGCGCGAAGAAGTCGCCGATCCCGGCGCGGGCGAGCTTGAGCCGCGCGACGGGCTCGAGGTTGCCGGTGACCAGCGAGAGCCGGAACTCGTCGCGGGTGGCCAGCGCCTCGAGCAGGTCGGCGATGCCCGGGGCCACGCGCGCCGACAGGTCGGGCGGGCAAAGCTCGCCGAAGGCGTCGACCGCGGCCGCCTGCACCTCGGCCCAGCGGGCCTCGAAGTCCTTTCCCGCGACGCCGGCGGCGGCCAGCAGGTCGCGCACGATCGCGCCGTCGGTGCGGCCCGCCACCTCCACGCCTCCGTCCTGGAGCGGCGGGACGCCGTGCACGCGCGCCGCCGCCTGGCGCAGCGCCTTGGCGTGCTCGGTCGCGGCCCGCTGCAGCAGCGTGCCGTCGATGTCGAACAGGAGGAGGAGCCCGCTCAGCGCTTCAGGTCCAGGCCGGGCTCGAGCCGCCGGGCGAAGGCGGCGATCAGCCGCGCGGCGTTGTCGACGTCATCGAGCTGGACCATCTCCACCGGCGAGTGCATGTAGCGCAGCGGCACCGAGACGACGGCCGACGGGATGCCGGCGCGGGAGATGTGGAACGCGTCGGCGTCCGTCCCCGTGGCGCGCGCGGAGGCTGCCACCGTGAACGGGATGCCCTCCGCCTCGCCGGCCGCGTGCAGCAGCTCGAACACCGTGGGGTCGAGCGTGGAGCCGCGCTGGAGCACCGGACCCGAGCCGAACGGATGCTTGCCGAGCTCCTTCTCCTCGGTCCCCGGCGCGTCGGTGGCGAACGTCACGTCGACCACCACCGCGATGTCGGGTCGCAGCGAGTACGCGGTCGTGTGGGCGCCGCCGAACGTGATCTCCTCCTGCGCCACGGCCACCGCGGCCACGTCGCCGGGAGCGCCGCCCGCCTCGGACACCAGGCGCGCCGCCTCGAGCGCCACGTAGCAGCCGAGCCGGTTGTCCATCGACCGCGACAGCACGCGGTCGTTGGGGAGCTCCACCGGCTCCCCGGCGATCACCGCGACGTCGCCGATGCGCACGCGCGAGCGCGCGTCGTCGCCGTCCTTGGCGCCGATGTCGATGTGCAGCGTCTTCAGCTCCGGTGCCTTCTTGCGCTCCTCGTCCTTGAGCAGGTGGATCGGCTTCTTGCCCACAGCCCCGGGCACGCGCCCCTCGCGGGTGACGAGCTCGACCCGCTGGCCGACGAGGATCACCGGGTCCCAGCCGCCGACGCCCGTGAACCACAGGAAGCCGTCGTCGTCGATGTGGTGGACGATCAAGCCGATCTCGTCGATGTGTCCGATCACGGCGACGAACGGCCCGTCGCCCGTGCCGCCGACGCGCGCGACGGTCGAGCCGACCGTGTCGTGCGCGATCTCGGCGAAGGCGCCGGCCGCCTCGCGGAACACCGCGGCGGCCGGCTGCTCGTAGCCCGACGGGCCGGGAGCGGTGAGGAGCTTGCGAAGCGTGTCTGTGAGCGGCATGAAGCCGCCCAGCTTAGCCCGCGAGTAGTTGTCGCAACACGAACTGGAGGATCCCGCCGTGCTTGAAGTACTCGACCTCCTTGGGGGTGTCGATCCGCACGCGGGCGGCGAACTCCTTGTCGTCCGCCCTCACGGTCACCTGCTTGGCGTCGCCGCCGTCGATGCCGGTGATCGTGATCTCCTCCTCGCCGGTGAGGCCGAGCGACTCGGCGGAGTCGCCCTCCTCGAACTGCAGCGGGAGCACGCCCATGCCCACGAGGTTGGAGCGGTGGATGCGCTCGTAGGACTGCGCGATCACCGCGCGCACGCCGAGCAGCAGCGTGCCCTTGGCCGCCCAGTCGCGCGAGGAGCCCGACCCGTACTCGCGGCCGGCGAGCACGACGAGCGGGGTGCGCTCGTCGGCGTACTTCATGGCCGCGTCGTAGATCGTCATCTCCTCGCCGTCGGGCATGTGGCGCGTCACGCCGCCCTCGGTGCCCGGCGCCAGGAGATTGCGCAGGCGGATGTTGGCGAACGTGCCGCGCATCATCACCTCGTGGTTGCCGCGCCGTGAGCCGTAGGAGTTGAAGTCGCGCTGCTCCACCCCGTGCTCGTTCAGGTACAGGGCGGCCGGGGAGCCCTTCTTGATCGCCCCCGCTGGGGAGATGTGGTCGGTGGTCACGGAGTCCCCGAGCACGGCGAGCACGCGCGCGCCCTCGATGTCGCCGATCGGCTCGGGATCGGGCGAAAGGCCGTCAAAGAACGGCGGCCGGCGCACGTAGGTCGACCCCTCGTCCCACGCGAAGCGGTCGCCCTCCGGCACCTCGAGCGAGTTCCAGCGCTCGTCGCCCGCGAACACCTCGCCGTAGGAGGACGTGAACATGTCGCTGTGCACGGCCTCCTCGACGGTGTGGGCGACCTCGTCCGCGCTCGGCCAGATGTCCTTGAGGTAGACGTCGTTGCCGTCGGAGTCCTGCCCCAGCGGCTCGTCGAGCAGGTCGATGTCCATCGTGCCGGCCAGCGCGTAGGCCACGCACAGCGGCGGCGAGGCGAGGTAGTTCATCCGCACGTCGGGGTTGATGCGCCCCTCAAAGTTGCGATTGCCGGAGAGCACGGAGACGACCGCGAGGTCCTCGGCGCTGACCGCCTCGGAGATCTCGTCGGACAGCGGCCCCGAGTTGCCGATGCACGTCGTGCAGCCGTAGCCCACGAGGTGGAAGCCCAGCCGCTCGAGCGGCTCGACCAGCCCCGCCCGCTCGTAGTACTCCATGACGACCTTCGAGCCGGGCGCGAGCGAGGTCTTCACCCACGGCTTGACCTGCAGGCCCCGCTCGACCGCGTTGCGGGCCAGCAGGCCGGCGCCGATCATCACCGACGGGTTCGAGGTGTTCGTGCAGCTCGTGATGGCGGCGATCACCACGTGCCCATGATCGAGCTCTGCCTCCGTGCCGTCCCCGAGCCGCAGCACGGCCGGCGAGCTCACGCGCTCGGCCATCTGCAGGCCGCCGGTGCCGCCGCCGGCCCTCGGCTCCGGCTCGGGCGCATGCGAGCCGTTGCCGTTGGATCCAGGGGGATCGGACGCCGGGAACGACTCCGCGCTTCGCTCGTCGGCCGGCGTCTGCACGCCGTCGTCGTCTCCCACGAGATCCTGCAGCGCGATCCGGAACGACGCCTTGGACTCGGTCAGCGCCACCCGGTCCTGGGGGCGCTTAGGGCCGGCGAGCGACGGCACGACCTGCCCGAGGTCGAGCTCCAGCGTCTCCGAATAGGTTGGCTCCTCGCTGTCGGCGTCGTGCCACAGGCCCTGCTCGCGCGCGTAGGCCTCGACGATCTCGATGTGCTCCGGCGTCCGGCCGGAGAACTCGAGGTAGCGCAGCGTCTCGGCGTCGATCGGGAACATCGCGCACGTGGAGCCGAACTCCGGGCTCATGTTGCCGATCGTCGCGCGGTCGGCCAGCGGCAGGTTCGGCACGCCGGGCCCGAAGAACTCGACGAACTTGCCGACGACCCCGTGCTCTCGCAGCATCTGCGTCACGGTCAGCACAAGGTCGGTGGCGGTCGCGCCCTCGGGCAGCTCGCCCTCGAGCCGGAAGCCGACGACACGCGGCACGAGCATCGACATCGGCTGGCCGAGCATCGACGCTTCGGCCTCGATTCCGCCGACGCCCCAGCCCAGCACCCCGAGGCCGTTGATCATGGTCGTGTGCGAGTCGGTGCCGACCAGTGTGTCGGGATACAGCACGCCGTCGGCCTCGAACACCACGCGCGCCAGGTACTCGAGGTTGACCTGGTGCACGATGCCGGTGTCGGGCGGCACGACCTTGAAGCCTTCGAACGCTCCCTGGCCCCAGCGCAGGAAGGCGTAGCGCTCGGCGTTGCGCTCGAACTCGCGCTCGGCGTTGATGCGGAACGCGTCGCGCGTGCCGAACACGTCGACCTGAACCGAGTGGTCGATGACCAGCTCGGCCGGGACGAGCGGGTTGATCTTCGAGGCGTCGCCGCCGAGATCGGCCATCGCGTCGCGCATGGCGGCGAGGTCGACTACCGCGGGCACGCCCGTGAAGTCCTGCATGACCACGCGCGCAGGGGTGAACGCGATCTCCTTCGACGGCTCGGCGGCGTGGTCCCACGTGGCCAGCGCCTCGACGTCCTGCGCGCGCACGCCGACGCCGTCCTCGTTGCGCAGCAGGTTCTCGAGCAGGACCTTCAGGGAGAAGGGCAGCCGGGCGACGTCGAACTTCGACTGCAGCGCGTCGAGGCGGAAGATCGCGTAGGTTCGCCCGCCGACCTCGAGCTCGCCGCGGGCGTCGAAGGAGTTCTCGGGCATAGCTCTGAGACTACTGCGGGAGGCGCACCGACCCCCGCCCGTAGTCGACCCGCTCGGGGTCGCCGTCCTTCGTGTGCCATGCCACCGTCAGCGGCACCTCCTCGCCGGGCGCGAGCAGCGTGATCCGGCCGGTGCGCAGCAGCTCCGGGTCGGCCGGGGTCGCGCCGAGCGCGGGGCCCCACAGCGACTTGCCGGACGCGCGCAGGAACACGGGAGTTCCGGGCACCGGCGAGCCGTCGCCGTCCACGAGCTGCACGTCGGCGAGGTCGAGCCGCAACGGCGCCGCGCCGTCGTTGCGCAGCGTGCCGGTGACCAGGCGGTCGCCCGGCAGCGTCGGGTGCGCGAACGCCTTGGCGTCGCCGGACCAGCCGAGCGGACCAGTTCGCTCGGCCGGCCCATGCGCAACGACGACGAGCACGAGCGCCGCCAGCACCGACCCGGCCAGAACGCGCGTCGCCGTTCGACGGCTCAACGCCGGCAGGGGGATGCGGGCGGGCATCGTGGTCATCGACGCCTGAAACGTCGCCGACCGCGGAAACCTGCGCCACTAGGGGTTCGTTGGAGGATGGTCGGTCCGCCTGATGTGGTGCAGCCGTGGATGCCTCGGGCCGCACGCGATAGCGATGCGTGCCTCTGGCACGTGAGCATCGCGGGTGGCGCGAGCCGCCGCGGATGCGCCGCGGCAGGCGTTCCGGAATTCTTCAACGGGCCTAGTGCACTTCAGAGGGCACGCGCGGCGTGCCGGTCATCTCGAACACCCAGAAGTCCTCGCCCATGACCGGCACGGAGACGTTGTAGACCGGGACCTCGCCCACCCGCCCCTCGAACGTCCCCGCGTGCGCGTGGCCGTGCAGGACCAGGTCCGGGTTGTGCTCGAGGATCGGCGCCGCGAGGCGGTCCGTGCCCAGGAACGTCCAGATGTCCTGCCGTTCGCCCTCGAGCGTCAGCGTGGTCGGCGCATAGTGCAGGAGGCCGATCCGGAACGGGCACAGAGAGATCGCGCGCAGGCTCTCGTCGAACGCCGCCACCTCGGCGACTCCCTCCGCGTAGACCGATCGCAGCAGCGGCTCACCGAAGTCGGGGAGGTGCGACCCCGCGAAGCCGCCCACGAAGCCCTTCGTGCCCGCGATGCCGACCTCGGCGCCGCACAGCTCGAGGATGTGGTGCGAGCGATCGAGCACCACGAGCCCCGCCTGGTCGAGCACGGCGGCGACCTCGCCGGCGCGGGCGGAGTGCCAGTCGTGGTTGCCGAGCACGGTGATGACCGGGATGCCGAGGTCGCGCACGGCGTCGGCCAGCATCGCCGCCTGCTCGGGCTCCCCGTGCGTGGTGAGGTCACCGGCCAGCAGGATCAGGTCCACCCGTCCCTGGAGCGACGCGAACGCCTCACGGGCGCGCTCGCGGTCCCCCTCGCGGCCGAGGTGGATGTCCCCCGCCGCGGCGATGCGGATGCGGCACTCCTGAGGCTCGGCCGGGTGGGTGGTGGCGCGGATCGTCATACGTCCACGCGGGTACCCACCTGGCCATGGCCTCAGACGAGCAGCCGTTCGCGGACATCGAGCATGCGCTCAAGCGCGCCGCCGCCGCGCTGCGCGATGCCGAGATCCCGTTCCTGCTCGGCGGCAGCCTGGCCAGCTGGGCCCGCGGCGGCCCGGAGACGCGCCACGACCTGGACCTCATCATCCGCCCCCAGGACGTCGAGACCGCGCTCGCCGCGCTGACCGACGCCGGTATGCGCCCCGAGCGCCCGCCGGAGGACTGGCTCGTCAAGGCCTGGGACGGCGACACGCTTGTCGACCTCATCTATTGTCCCAAGGGATTACCGGTGGACGACCAAGTGATCGCCCGCGGCGAGGAGCTCTCGGTGCTCGGCATGGAGATCCGCGTGATGGCGCTCGAGGACGTGATGGCGACGAAGCTGATGGCCCTCACGGAGCATTCGCTGCGCTACGAGGGCCTGCTCCAGATCGCCCGCGCGCTGCGCGAGCAGATCGACTGGGCCGCCGTGCGGGCCCGGACCGAGTCCTCGCCGTTCGCGCGCGCGTTCTTCACGCTCGTCGAGGGCCTCGAGATCCTTCCACCGGTCGAGCACGGTTCCACCGCGACACAGGGAGGGTAGGCGACCGCCCATGGCAGTCAACACGATCACCCGTAGCCGCCTCCGAAGCCTCGCCGACGTGCATCCCGAGCGTGGCCGCGTGCTGTCCGTGTTCCTCAACCTCGACCCCTCCGAGTTCGCCACGCCGGCTGCCCGGTCGACAGCGATCACCTCGGTGATGACCGAGGCCGCCCACCGCGTCGACGAGGCGGACGGCCTGGACCACGAGGAGCGGATGGCGCTGCGGCAGGACGTGGAGCGGGTGCGGGAGCGGCTGACCGCGGGCGACATCGTGGGCGACGGCACGCGCGCGGTGGCCGTCTACGCCTGCGGGGAGGTCGACCTGCTCGAGGTCGTGCGGCTGCCGCGGCCCGTGGACTTCGCCGTCGTGCTCGACCGCTCGCCCTACCTCGAGCCGCTCGTCGCCGTCGCCGACGGCGAGCAGTGGTGCGTGCTGCTGGCCAACCGCCGCAACGCGCGACTCTTCTTCGGGGACGGCGGCGGCTTCGAGGAGACGGACCGGATCGAGGACGACGTCCACGCCCAGCACGACCAGGGCGGGTGGTCGCAGGCCCGCTACCAGCGCGGCGTGGAGAAGGAGAAGGACGACCATCTCGTCCACGCCGCCGAGGTCGCCTTCAGCCGTTACAAGGAGCGCGGGTTCGACCGGATGCTGGTCGGCGCGCCGGACGAGCTGATCAACGAGGTCAAGCAGAAGCTGCACCCGTACCTGCGCGAGCGGATCGTCGGCCGCCTCCAGGTCGATGTCGAGAACTCGTCGCTCGACGACGTGCGCCGCGCGGCCGGGACCGCGATGGAGGAGGGGCGCCGCCGCACCGAGCGCGAGGCGCTCGACCGCCTGGCCGAAGGCGTCGGCCGCGGCGAGCGGGGGGCCGCCGGGCTGGCCGCGGTCCTGCAGGCGCTCAACGAGGCGCGCGTGGAGATCCTGCTGCTCGCCGACGGGTTCCGCTCGCCGGGCGGCCGCGATCCGGAGACCGGGATGCTGCACCCCGGCGACCAAGGGCCGGACGGCCGGGAGCTCGAGCACTGCGACAACATCGTCGAGCTCGCCGTCGAGAAGGCGATCGAGCAGTCCGCGAAGGTCATCAAGGTCGTCCACCACGACGACCTCGGCCCGCTCGGCGGCATCGGCGCGGTGCTGCGGTACTGATCGGCGTGGCGCGGGCCCTCATCATCGTCGACTTCCAGAACGACTTCTGCCCGGGCGGGGCGCTTGCCGTGCCGCAGAGCGACGAGATCGCCGGCCGCCTGAACGAGCTGGCCGGCTCGGGCGAGTTCGACTTCGTCGTGGCGACCCGCGACTGGCACCCGCCCGACCACGGCTCGTTCGACGAGCAGGGCGGGCCGTGGCCCGTGCACTGCGTGGCGGGGACGCCGGGGGCCGCGCTGCACCACTCGCTCGACCCCACGCCCATCCACGCGGTGGTCGACAAGGGCCAGGACCCGGGCACCGAGGGGTACTCGGGGTTCGAGGGCACGCGCCTCGGCGACCTGCTGCGCGAGCACGACGTCGACCGCGTGACGGTCGCCGGGCTGGCCACGGACTACTGCGTCAAGAACACCGCCCTCGACGCGCTGCGCGAGGGCTTCGGGGTCACGGTCGACAGCACCGCCTCGCGCGGCGTCGAGGTCCAGGAGGGCGACTCTGAGCGGGCGCTGGAGGCGGTCCGCGCGGCAGGTGCGAGCGTGGCCTGATGCCCGCGCCCGAGCGGCTGATGCGGGAGCTGCGCTCGCACGTGGTCGATCAACGGGTGCTGGCCGCCATGTCAGAGGTCCCGCGCGAGGTGTTCGTGCCCGCGGAGCTGCGTGACGAGGCATGGGCGAACATCCCGCTGCCGATCGGGGCCGGCCAGACGATCTCCCAGCCCCTCGTGGTGGCCCGCATGTGCGAGCTGCTCGAGCTCTCGGGCGACGAGACCGTGCTCGACGTCGGCACCGGCTCCGGCTACCACGCCGCCGTGCTCGCCCGGCTCGCCCGGCACGTGTACTCGATCGAGGTCCACGAGCAGCTGTCGCGCGCGGCGGCCGAGAACCTGCGCGCGGCGGGCGTCGAGAACGTCACGCTGACCGTCGGCGACGGCCGCGCCGGCCTGCCGGAGCACGCGCCGTTTGACGGCATCAACGTCGCCGCTGCGGCCGGCGGGTCGATCCCGCCGGCCCTGGCCGATCAGCTGGCTGACGGCGGCCGGCTCGTCGCCCCTGTCGAGAACGGCGAGCAGCGGCTCGTGGTTGCCAGCCGCACGCCGGAGGGCGTCACGCTGCGGCGGCTCGAGCGCGTGCGGTTCGTGCCGCTCGTCAGGCGACCCGGCTGAGCCTCGGGTTGGGCCGGTACTCGCGCCCCACCTTGCCGCCCGGGTTGCCCTCGTAGAGCACGACGTCGGCCGTGAAGTCGTTGGCGCCGCGGATCAGCGAGGAGCCGACCCCGTAGGCGTCGACCGGCACGCCGGCCTCCTCGAACTCGCGGATGCGATCGGCCGTGAACCCGCCGGAGACCACGATCCGCACGTCGTGAAAGCCGTGGGCGTCGAGCTCGGCCCGCACGAGCCGGACGAGCTCCGCGCTGACGCCGGTCGGCGCCGCCTCGCCGTGGAGGCGCTGGAGCGCAAGGTCGGCCAGGCGGTCGGACGTGTCGAGCCGCACGCCCCACAGGTCGCCGCCGAGCGCCTCGGCCACCTCGAGCGCGGTCCTCACCGAGTCGTTCTCGAAGTCGACGAGCACGGTCACGTTCATCTCCTCCGCGAAGCGGTCGGCGAACCTGCGCGAGGCGAGGACCGTGTCGCCCTTGTAGGCGGCGATCAGCCCGTGCGGGACGGTGCCGACGCCGCGGCCGCCCCACCACGACGCCTGCGCGTCGGTGGACACGCCGATCGCCCCCGCCACGTGCGCCGCCCAGCCGTCGCCGGTCTGCACGAGCCAGTGGTCGTGGCGGGCGGGGAAGTAGAGGATCGGCTTTCCGTGCGCCGCCTCGACGACCTCGCTGACGTTGCGCATGATCAGCGTGCGGCGCGCCATGCAGCCGAGGTAGACGGTCTCGAGGTGGACGAACTGCGAGTAGTCGCCCTCGATCGTCATCACGGTCTCCCACGGCTCGATCGGGTCGCCCTCGTAGAGCGCGTGGACCTCGAGGTCCTTGAAGGTGTTCACCCACTTGCCGTCCGGCCCGCGGTGCCCGGTGCCGTGCTTGAGCACCGCGACCGCCTCGTCGATGCCGCCGAGGATCGAATCCTTGCGCTGGAACACCTGCATCAGCACGCGCGGGTGGTGCTCGTCCTCCTCGAGCAGCGCCTTGGCGTGGTTGAAGTAGGCGTCGGAGTAGTAGCCGTCACGGATCTTCTCGACGGGGAGGCGGAAGACCGCGGGTGAGAGCCGCCGGCGCCCGGTGGTCGACATGAGACGGCAGTATCGCGCCAGCCGGGCGCTTCGCTAGCCTCCCGCGGCCGTTGAGCCTCCTGCAGTCCATCGTCCTCGGGATCGTTCAGGGTCTCACGGAGTTCCTGCCGATCTCGTCCAGCGCCCACCAGCGCATCGTCCCGGCGTTCCTCGGCTGGGAGGACCCGGGCGCCGCCTTCACAGCGGTGACCCAGCTCGGCACCGAGGCGGCGGTCCTGATCTTCTTCCGCCACGAGATCTGGGCGATCGCGACGACCTGGCTGCGCTCGCTGCGCGATCCACGGCTGCGCTCGACGACCGAGGCACGGATGGGGTGGTACCTGATCGTGGCCACGATCCCCATCGGCGTGCTGGGCTTCGCGTTCGAGCACCAGATCGAAACGGGAGCGCGGAACCTGTGGCTGATCGGCACGACGCTCGTCGTGTTCGGGCTCGTGCTCGGCTACGCCGACCGGCACGGGCGTCACGAGCGCACGATCGAGCAGCTCTCCACCCGGGACGGGGTGTTGATCGGCCTCGCCCAGTCGCTGGCGCTGATCCCGGGCGTCTCGCGTTCGGGCGCGACGATGAGCGCCGGCCTGCTGCTCGGGCTGCAGCGCCCGGCGGCCGCCAAGTTCGGCTTCCTGCTCGCCATCCCGGCGGTGGTGGCGAGCGGGCTGTTCGAGCTGCAGGGCATCGTCTCCGGGGAGGAGCACGCGGACGAGCCACTCGGCTACTTGATCGTGGCGACCCTGGTCGCGTTCGTCGTGGGCTACGCGGCGATCGCCTGGTTCCTGCGCTACCTCGCGCATCACTCGGTGCGCCTGTTCGTCATCTACCGGGTCGTGCTCGGCGCGCTGGTGCTCGGGCTCGTTGCGAGCGGGGCCATAAGCTAGGTCCGAATGGCCAAGGTGTTCGAGGAGATCGACGACCGGATGCGGGCCTTCATCGAAGCCCAGCCGGTCTTCTTCGTGGCCACCGCGCCGAGCGGTCCCGGGGGCCACGTCAACGTGTCGCCGAAGGGCGGCCGCGGGCTCTTCCGCGTGACCGGTCCGCTCGGCTTCGCCTACGTGGATCTCGTCGGCAGCGGCGTCGAGACGATCGCGCACCTGCGCGAGAACGGCCGCATCACGGTCATGTTCGCGGCCTTTGAGGGACCGCCGAAGATCGTGCGCCTGCACGGCAGCGGCCGCGTGGTCGACGCCGACGAGGCCCGGCTCGCGAGCTTCGACGTGTCCGAGGAGCAGAGTGGGACGGTGCGGTCCGTGATCGAGGTCGACGTCGAGCGGGTGTCGGACTCCTGCGGTTTCGTGGTCCCGCGCATGGACTACGTCGGCGAGCGCGACCAGCTCTATCGCTGGAGCGCCAACCGCGTGCGCAGGCAAGGCCCCGACGCCATGCGCGACTACGTGGCCGACAAGAACGCCGAGAGCATGGACGGCCTCCCCGGCTTGCGCGAGCCGAGTCGCACGAGCTAGTGCCGGTCTACAAGGGGACGCGCGAGATCGACATCGCGGCGCCTCCCGAGGCGTGCTTCGCGGTCCTGACCGACTACGACCACCTACCGGACTGGCTGCGCATGGTGCGCGGCTGCGAGGTGCTCTCGCGCGACGAGCAGGGGCGCGCCGCGGAGGTCGAATACGAGATCGACGCCGTGCTGCGGCGTGTCACCTACCGGCTCCGGCATCTGTACGACGAGCCGGTGTGGGTGGGGAGCGAGTACCTCGGCGGCGACTTCGAGTGCTTCGAGGGCTCGTGGCGGTTCGATGCGCAGGAAAGCGCGACGCACGTCACGTTCAACCTGCGCATCGACCCGGGCCTGCGGGTCCCGGGCCGGATCGCGAAGCTGCTCAATGACGCGGTCATGGGGCAGTCGGTTCGCGACCTTGCGGCCCGGGTGCAGGCGGTCAGCGGCGGACGCCCGTGATCAGCAGGTACTCCCGCCGGTGGGCGACCTCGCCGTTCTCGCGGAAGTTCGACTCGAAGAAGTCGACCCACGTGTGGTGCAGCTCGTCGCGCCGCTCCTCAGGGAGCGACTCGGTCAGCGTCTTCGTGGGGCCGTAGCTCGTCGAGAACAGCTCCCAGAACGCCTCGCCGGACGGCAGGCTCGCGGTCGAGATGTGCTCGGAGATGTCGAGCTCGAACGTGTCGCCGAGCAGCTCTCGCACGCGCTTCTCGTCGCCCCAGGCGAACGGGCTGCTGGGCGGCGGAGCGGGCTGGAACGGCGCCATCATGCGGAACATCTGCCCGAGGCCGCCGGTCGGCGTCCAGCACGCGAGGGCGATCCGGCCACCGGAGCGGGTCACACGCGCGAGCTCGCTCGCCGCCGCCTCATGGTCGGGCGCGAACATGATCCCGAGCGTGGAGGACACGGCATCGAACGCGCCGCTCGGGATGTCCAGGTTCTCGCAGTCGCCGACACGGTAGTCGATGCTCAGCCCGAGGTCGGCGGCGCGCTGGCTCGCCGTCTTGATCAGCGCGGGCGACAGGTCGACCCCGGTCACCGTGGCGCCGCGCGCGGCGGCGCCCTCGGCAACCGCGCCGGTGCCGCACGCGAGATCCAGCCACTGCAGATCGGGTCGCGGGGCGAGCTCCTCGATCACCCGCTCGTGGATGTCCGTGAGCGTCTCGGTGATCCGCTGATAGGGGCCGTTGCCCCACATCACGCTTTGCTTCTGCTTGAGCTCCTCGTAGGCCATCGGTGGTCTCCTTTCGGGTTCGTGACACTCTCGTGACGCTATGCCGGGGCGGACCGGCGAGCATCAGCGGAGTTGCCGTGTTTTCCTTCGGAACTGCCGGTCTGCGTGGCGAGCAGGCCCAGCTCGCTGGCCTTCCGCGCGGCCTCGGCGCGCGAGCGCGAGTCGAGCTTGCGCAGGAGGTTGCGCACGTGCATGTCGACCGTCCGGGTGCTCACGAACAGCTCGGCTGCGATCTCGCGGTTCGTGCGGCCGACCGCGAGCAGACGCACGACGTCGACCTCGCGCCGGGTGAGCCCCTCGCTGGAGAGCTGCTCCTGCTGGCGGCGGCTCAGGCGGCGGTCGGCCTGCTCGCCCAGCTCGGCGAGGCTGGCCGCGACCCGCCGCACGGAGGGCCGGGCCCGTAGCCGGCGCGCGATGCGGTAGGCGCTCATGAGCCGCTCGACCGCCTCCTCCTTGCGGCCGGCCGCGGTGAGGGCGGCGGCCACACGGCGCTCGGACTCGAGCCGCTCGAATGGCGTGCCGATGCCGTGGAGCAGCTCGATCGCGCGCTCGAACTGGGTCACCGCCAGCTCGGCATCGCCGTCCAGGAGAGCCGTCTCGCCGAGCACGTGAGCGAGCGCGGAGACCGCCTCGGGCTGCCCCGCGTCGGCCGCGATCTGCGCCAGCGCGGCAGCGCACGCGCGGGTGCCGGTGTCGTCCTTGCGCTCCGCGAAGAAGGTGGCGGCCCAGCGGAGGGGCGAGATGACGTAGTGGCGCTCCTCCGTGTGCTGCCAGCGCTCGAGGATCGCGTGGCAGCGCTCGCTCGCCGCGTCGCCGGCGTTCTGCGACGCGTCGAGCAGCGCGAGCCCCCAGGTGGCGAGCAGCTCGGCCGGGAGCAGCTCGATCCGGCGCGCCAGCGACGACGACTCGAGCAGCAGCGCGCGCGCCTTCTGCGGCTCGCCGCGCAGGGCGAGGATCGAGCCGAGCGTGCACGACGCCGCGGCGCGGGCGTGCATCGTCGCCTCCTCGGCCGCGACGACGTCGCGGCACACGCTGACCGCCCGGTCCCACTCGCCGTTGTGCCGGAGGACGACCGCGAGGCAGGCGAGGCACAGCTGCGCCGTGGGCTCCAGCCCGCTCATCGTGCAGAACGTGAACGCGTCGTCGTAGGTGGCGCGGGCGGCCGAGTAATCGCCGGCGTGCTCGAGCGAGTCGGCCAGGCGCTGGTAGACCTCGGCGGCCGGCGCGGTGAGGTTGTTCTCCAGCGCGAGCGTGAGGGCGGCACGGACGAGCTCGAGGCCGCCCGGCTCGTCGCCGGCGCGGGCCCAGACGTTGCCCTGCAGGCCCATGATGCGGGCCTCGAGGTCAACGCGGTTCGCGGCCCTGGCGTCCTGGCTCGCCAGCTGCAGCAGGTGCAGGGCGGCGCGGAAGCTGGCGGCGGAGCGCAGGTGCGCGGCGGCCGCGAGCCGCTCGGCCGCCGCGTCGCCGGGCTGGCCGGCTCGCGCGAAGGCGATGGCCGCCTCCTCGCGCGTGGCGAGGGCCTCGTCCCAGCGGCCCTGGACCTCGAGGGCGCCGGCCAGCCGGCGGGACGCCTCGGCGTACTTGAGGGGGTCGTTCGCGCGCTGTCGCCCTTCGGCCACCTCCCGCCATGTCCGCACCGCCTCGCCGGAGTCGGCGGCAAGCTCGGCGCAGCGGCCGAGCTGCTCGAGCGCGGCGAGGCGTCCGGGCTCGTCCTCGCCGTCCGGCCACAGCTCGAGCGCCCGGCGGGCCGCGCGGGCGCCGTCGTGGTAGGCGTGCACGGCGCACGCCGCGTGGGAGGCCTCGAGGAAGGCGCGCCGGGCCGGCTCGGGCTCGCGGGCGTGCGCCCAGTGCTCGGCGAGGATGCGCGCCGGCGCGCCGGCGCGCTCGAGCCTCTCCGCCACCTGGCGGTGGAGCGTGCGCCGCTCGAGCCACGGGATCTCGCCGTAGAAGGCGTCGCGCACGAGCGCGTGCCGGAACGCCATCTGCCCCGGGTGTCCGTCGACGAGGATCCCGCGCCGGACCGCCTCCTCCGGCCAGTCGGCCACCCCGGCGATGGCCATCACCGACTCGAGCTCGAAGGTCTGGCCGGCGACTGCGGCGACCGCGATCGCGGCACGGCCGTCGGGCGACAGCCCGGACGCACGCAGCAGGACCGCGTCGCGGACGCTGTCGGGAAGAGGAAGGTCCGCGCCCTCGAGCAGCTCGAGGCCCGCGGGCCCGTCCTTGAGGCGCTCGCTGGTCGACAGCGCGAGTCCGAGCTCGCTCACGAAGAACGGCACGCCGTCGGTGCGGTCCACGATCGCATCGAGCAGCGGGGGCGCAGCCGGTGCGCCGAGGACGCGCTCGAGGAGCGTCGCGGTCGCCCGGGGGTCGAGCGGCTCGAGCGCGGTCTCCTGCAGCCGCCCGTCGCGCCGCAGCTCGCTCCGCAGCCTCCGGATGGGGTGCCCGCGCGGAACGTCGTCGCTCCGGTAGGCGACGAGCAGCAGCACGGGCTCGGCCTCCAGCGACCGCGCGAGCGCCGGCAGCAGGTCCAGGGTCGCATCGTCGGCCCACTGCAGATCGTCCAGGAAGAGCGCGAGTGGGCGGCGCGCCGCCGCGAGGGCCAGCACCGAACGGATCGCCTCGAACAGCGTCGCCCGGTCGGCCGCGGGCGCGGGCGGGCCCAATTCAGGCAGCAGCATCGCCAGGTGGGACCTCAGCGGCGGCTCGACCACCGCGCCGGCGTTCACCACGCCGCGCAGCACGTCCACGACCGGCGCGTACGCCGACCCGCCCTCCTGTACGCCGAACCCTTCGACGCGCTCGATCCCGCAGTCGGAGAGCACCTGACGCGCGAGCGTCGTCTTCCCCACGCCGGCCTCACCGGCCAGCAGGGCAATCGAGCCGCTGCCGGCCCGAGCCCGAGCCACGAGCGCCTCGAGGGCGCCGCGCTCGGGCTCGCGGCCGATCAGCAGCTCCGTCACGGGCCTAGCCTAAGCTAGGCCGGACCCCCCAGCAGCGGTGGAATTGCCGTAATCCGTCCCGAGGTCGAGGCGGAAGGGCGGGTAGTCGTCGGTCATCAGCCCGGTGTAGGCCATCACCCGGTACGTCCAGAGCTCGGTCGCCATGATGAGCTCGAACAGCGGCTCGGGATAGCGGCCGGTCACCAGCAGCGCGGCGCCGGCGACGAGCACCATCACGCTGCGGACACTGGAGAGCGCGGCGACGATCAGGTAGTGCGGCAGCGCGAGCAGCCACTTGACGAGCGCGTGCCAGCGCGACAGCGACTCGGGGTACTCGACGTCGAGGCGCGCCGGGTAGTCCGGCACGTCGGCGAGCGTGAACGGCGGGTAGCGGTCGGTGCCGAGCGCACTGTACGAGTAGAAGCCGACGCGCCACGTCCAGCGCAGGACGCCGGCGTTGAAGTCGAACAGCGCGCGCGGGTAGCGGCCGGTGGCCACGATCGCGACGAGGGCGGCGACGCTCAGCACCATGTACGCGATCCAGAGGAACGCGAGCGCGATCACGTGCGGGATCACGAGCAGCCACTTGACGAGCGGCTGCCAGCGGCTCAGCGGCGGGTCGAGCGACCCTTCGAGGTGCAGGGGATACGACGGTGTCATTCGGGAAGGCTCCTTGTGGAGAGAGGGACGAGACAACGGTCCCAGTCGCGGGGCTGCACGGCCATGGAGCCTCCCGGCGTGCCGGGGTATCCGAACCGCCCCCGCGCGGGGGTGGTGGCCCGTACCCGTGATCGACCGCGGTCCTCGCTTCGCTCTCCAGCCTGGTCGAGGCCCTCGTCGAGCGCCTCGGCTATCCCGGCCTCGTGCTCGTGATGGCCGTCGAGCACGTCTTCTCACCGATCAACCACGTGCTGCGGGTCGACTCCGGCGCGTAGACGGTCTCGTGGGCGGCGGTCAGCTGCCGCCCGTCACCCCGCCACCGATGTTCATGTTGCCGGGCGGCGCCGGCTTGCCCGAGCGCTCGTCCCCACGCCCGGCATCGGCGTCCGGGTCAGGTCCGGCCGGATCGGCGGCACGGGAAGCCGGGTCGATCGGGTGCCTCGGGGCATCCTCGCCGGGGTTCTCCGGGCTGCGCTCCGCGCCCTCGCGCTCACGCGCCTCGCGCTCGTGCTCGCGCATCTCGGCTTCCTTCTCCGCCGCGCCGCCGCCTGGGGCACTGAAATCGGACATCGGTTGCTCCTCCGCTCGGGATCAACGCGGTGATACCCAACGGCTTCTCCAAACACGCGGCGCTGGGCGCGACGTCGGCCCGGCGGCACGCAGGGCGACGTCCGGCCCGACGACCAGCTCGGCGTCGTGACCGTCGACGCCGACGGCGAGCACGACCAGACCGGCGAGCACGAGGGGGGCCCTCGACCGGGCACCCAGCGCAGAGGCGGCGCTGAGCCCAGGCCGCATGCAGAATGCCGGCTTCGCGTTGCTCGGACTCTGGTCGCCTCCGATGTCGTCGCCGTCGGAGTACTTCTCGCCGCGCTCGCCGGCCGCAGCGCGGGGAGCCTCAGCGCCGGCGACCCGCTCGCTCATGGCACGGTGGTGTGGCTCAGCAACATCATCACCTTCGGGCTGCTGTTCTGGCAGCTCGACGAGGGGGGGCCGCGTCTGCGCGCCGAATGCACGTCTGACTGTCCTGGCGTAGATTGGTTGCCGGGTTGGCCGGCGCGGAGATGACAGCGCGCGAGTTCCGCGCCCTCTTCGACGCCGTCTCGAACTGAGGCCGTTGGCACGACGGCGGGCAGCGAGGGGCACTGAACCTTCTCACCCCTGCCGCGTCGAACGCGCCGCCACGCTGGTCCGCAGTGGAGTCACGGTCACGCTCAGCCGCGCACTGACGACCGAGGCGCGCATCGATGTGCCCCAACCCGCCGACCACCACATGACGATGCTTACCGACGAGGACATCGGGTCCGGGTCCGTGCGGTTCGCCAGGGACTACGTCGGCCTCGACTACCACAACGAAGGCCACACCCACATCGACGCCTTCTGCCACGTCGCCTTCGAAGGGTCGTTCTTCGACGGCAGCCCGGAAGCGTCGGTGACCGCGGACGGCGCCGACGCGGGAGCGATCGAGATTCTCAAGGACGGCCTGGTTGGTAGGGGCGTCCTGCTCGACGTGCCGCGTGCCCGTGGGGTCTCGTGGGATCGAACCGGGAGAACACGTGTTCCGTGACGATCTCGAGACGGCCGAGCGCCTACAGGGCGTGGCGTGGCGGCCGGCGACATCCCGCTCGTCCGCACTGGTCACGCGCGGCGACTCACCGAGCTCGATCCTTGGGACACCCGCACCGCGAAGGCGGGCCTGCATCCCACGGCCGCCACCTTCCTGGCCGACCGCGAGGTCGCCGCGCCTCGGGTCGGATGGCAATAACGACACCGCTCCGAGCACCACAGAGGGCGTCGCCTTCCCCATGCACGTGCTGGCGCTCAACGCTATGGGCGTCCACCTCCTCGATCACCTCCAGTTCGAAGACCTCGTCCGACAGTGCGAGAAGACAGCGCGTTGGGACTTCCTGTTCGTGCGCCTCGGGTAGCGTGCTTAATTCGTATCCTCGTCGGTGTCCGCGAACGTGCCGGCCGTGTCGTCCTCGGGCAACGTCTCCTCGCCCTCGGCGAACGACCCGACGTGCTCGTCGCGCCGCTGCGTCTCCTCGCCCTCGGCGAACGAGCCGACGTGCTCATCCCGCGGCAGCGTCTCCTCGCCCTCGGCGAAGTCGCCGTGCTCCGGGTCGTCGCGACGGTTCTCCATGGCTCCTCCGTTCGGTGTTGTCGGTGGAAACGCGTGGACCGCGTCATCCTTCCCCTATCCTCGTGCACGAGACCGTCCACGGCAACTCGGGCCGGCGTCATCGCCGGACACGCACGTTGTCGTGGATGCAAAGGCGACGCGGCGTTCTCGGATCGCCCGGTTTGGAGGATGCGGCTCCGGGCGCCTCACGCCTACGGTGCGGTCATGAGCCGCCTTGCGCCCGCGGTCGCCGCGATCCTCATCGCGCTCGCCCTGCCGGCCTGCGGCGAATCCCAGGAGGAAAGTGCCCAGCAGACGGTGTGCGATGCGCGCCAAGACATCTCCAACGAGATCGACACGCTCAAGGGGATCACGCCCGCCACCTTCAGCGCGGACACGGTGTCGGAGAGTGTGAGCGCGATCCGGAGCGCTCTGTCCCAGATCAAGGGTGCGCGAGGCGATCTGAGCGACGCCCGGCGGCAAGAGATCGAGAGCGCCAATCAGGCGTTCGAGAGCCAGGTCAGGGACGTCGCGCAGCAGATCGGTACGGGGGCGGCGGGTACAGATGCAGCGAGCACGATCCGCGCGGCTGCCCAGCAGCTGGCCAGCAGCTACGAGCAGACCTTCGCGCGCATCGACTGCAGCTAGCCGTCACCGCCGTTTGAGCGCTCTCGCAGCCATGCAACGCAGGCCCCAGAACAGCAGAAAAGCCCTGGTGTGCAGGGCTTCTTCGCGACGGGAGCGACGGGGCTCGAACCCGCGACCTCCGGCGTGACAGGCCGGCGCTCTAACCAACTGAGCTACGCCCCCGTGGACGTTGCGTGGCTCAGTATGGCACGGGCCGCGGGACTTGAAGTGGGCCCCACCGTCCTGGCCGTTCGGGACCCTCGCGATGCCGCAACTCGGCGGCGTCCGCGGGGTTTCCGAGGCGTCAACCATCAGCCAGGAGGTGGGGCCCTGTGTCCCATTGTCGCAAGCGCCTCTGGACGGCGCCCCTGATCGCGGGAGCGGTCTCTCTTGCTGCGGCCGGGAGCGCGGCCGCGCTCACCATCACCGGCACCGACATGCCGGAGCGCATCATCGGCAGCCACCAGGCCGACACGATCGATGCCCGCGGCGGCGATGACCGGATCCACGGGCTCTCCGGTGCCGACACGATCGACGCCGGCGCGGGCTTCGACCGCGTCCGGGCGGGCCGTGGCGACGATGTCGTCAGGGGCGGCGAGGGGTTCGACGTGCTGCGCGGCGGCCTCGGCCACGACAGCGTGTCCGGCGGCCCCGGGAACGATCGCGTGTTCGCCTCGGCTCGCCGTGACGTGGTCGGAGACAGCGTCAACGGCGACGAGGGCGACGACCGGCTGTTCACGCGCGACGGGGTCTCGGACCGGGTCTCATGCGGTCCCGGATTCGACCGCGCGCGCGTCGATCAGCGCGATGTCGTCGCCCCGGACTGCGAACGCGTCCGAGTGAGGTGGCGCGGTCGCGGGTAACCCGCCCGCATGTACATCGGACTGGGCGCTCTGCTCATCATCATCATCCTGCTGATCATCTTCGTCTTCTGATCAGCCCTTAGAACGCCGACAGCGGATGCCTCACCAGCCCGGTGGGGCTATCCGCACCGGCGAACGCCGGTCCGCTCCCATCGCAGCGCGCCTCCGCGAACGACAGGCTTGGGAACACCCCCCGCTCCCCCGCCTTACCCCGGAGGCTTTCTCAGTGCAATCCAAGAACCTCGCCGCGCGCGCGGGCCGCTGGAGCGCCCGCCATCGCAAGACGGCGATCTTCGGCTGGCTGGCGTTCGTGATCGTCGCGTTCATGATCGGCGGCGCCGTCGGCCAGAAGTCGATCCCAGAGGAGGACTACGGCAACGGCCAGTCGAAGGCCGCCGATCACGCGATCGCCGACGCGAACTTCCGCGACGCCGCCGAGGAGCAGGTCCTCGTGCAGGGCAAGGGCTCCGTGAAGATCGGCGACCCAGCCTTCGAGGCCGCCGTCAACGACGTGGTCTCGCGCCTCGAGACCACCCAGCACGTCGACAAGGTCGAGTCCCCGCTCGCCCCCGGCAACGAGGGGCAGCTCTCCAAGGACGGCCGCTCCGGCCTGATCACGTTCGAGGTCCCCGGTGACGAGGACCAGGTCACCGACTTCGCGACGCCCTCGCTCGACGCGACCGCCGCGGCGCGGAGCGCCAACCCGGACGTCTTCATCGGCCAGTTCGGCGACGCGAGCTCCGAAGAGGCGATCTCGCAGGCGTTCGAGGACGACTTCAAGAAGGCCGAGTTCCTTTCCCTCCCCATCACCCTCCTGATCCTCGTCGTCGCCTTCGGCGCCCTGGTCGCCGCCGGCGTGCCGCTCCTGCTCGGCCTCACGGCCGTGATGGCGACGCTCGGCCTGCTCGCGCCGATCAGCCAGATCGTCCCGATGGACGAGTCGGCCAGCTCGGTGATCCTGCTCGTCGGCCTCGCCGTCGGCGTCGACTACTCGATGTTCTACCTCCGGCGCAAGATGGAGGAGCGCGACGCCGGACGCTCCAGTGAGGACGCGCTCGAGTTCGCGGCGGCCACCTCGGGCCACGCGGTGCTCGTCTCCGGCCTCACGGTGATGATTGCCATGGCCGGGATGTTCTTCGCCGGCAGCATCGTCTTCCAGGGCTTCGCGATCGGCACGATCCTCGTGGTCGCCGTGGCGGTGCTCGGCTCCCTGACCGTGCTCCCCGCCGTGCTCTCCAAGCTCGGCGACAAGGTCGAGAAGGGCCGCGTCCCGATCATCGGGCGCATGCGGCACCGCAACCACGGCGAGTCGCGCGTGTGGAACTGGGTGCTCGACCGCGTCCTCCGCCGCCCCGTCGTCGCGCTCGTTGTCGCGGGCACGCTGCTGCTCGGCCTCAGCATCCCGGCGCTCAGCATGAAGACCGTCAACCCCGGCGCCGCGGGCCTGCCGAAGGACCTCGAGGTCACGAAGGTCTACGACCGCATCCAGGCCGCGTTCCCCGGCGGACCGCTGCCGGCCATCGTGGCGGTCAAGGCCGACGACGTGACGAAGCCGGAGATCCAGGCCGGCATCAAGGACATGACCGAGGAGGCGCTGGCCAGCGGCCAGATGTCCAACCCCGTGACGACCACCGTGTCGCCCGACAAGACGGTCGCCGCGGTCTCGATCCCGCTCGACGGCGACGGCACCGACGACGTCTCGGAGTCCGCGCTCGCCACCCTGCGCGAGAACATCATCCCGGCCACCGTCGGGCACATCGACGGCGTCGAGGCCAACGTGACCGGCATGACCGCCGGGTCGAAGGACTTCAACGACTCCATGAAGTCCCACCTGCCGTATGTGTTCGCGTTCGTGCTCGGGCTGGCGTTCCTGCTCCTGCTCGTCACGTTCCGGTCGATCGTCGTCCCGATCAAGGCGATCGTGCTCAACCTGCTGTCCGTGGGCGCGAGCTACGGCATCCTCAAGCTCGTCTTCCAGGACGGGCACGGGGAGAGCCTGCTCGGCTTCGAGTCGACCGGCGGGATCACGTCATGGCTGCCGCTGTTCCTGTTCGTGATCCTGTTCGGCCTGTCGATGGATTACCACGTGTTCATCCTCAGCCGGATCCGCGAGGGCGTGGACCGTGGCCTGTCGACCGACAACGCGGTCGCGCAGGGCATCAAGCAGACGGCCGGCGTCGTGACCAGCGCGGCGATCGTGATGGTCGCGGTGTTCTCGATCTTCGGCTCGCTGAGCATGATCGAGTTCAAGCAGATGGGCGTCGGCCTCGCGGTCGCGGTGCTCATCGACGCGACGATCGTGCGCGGCGTCCTGCTCCCGGCGGCGATGAAGCTGCTCGGCGACTGGAACTGGTACCTGCCGAAGCGGCTGCGCTGGCTGCCGAAGGTGGCGCACGAGCCTTCGGTCGAGCCCGCTCGGGCGTAGTCGAACCCCCCACCTGCCTGGACGTGGAGCCCGCCGAGTCGGCGGGCTCCACGCATTTCCGCTTTGCTTCGCGCCATGGCGCGCATCGGCATCCTCACCGGCGGCGGAGACTGCCCCGGGCTCAACGCGGTGATCCGCGGCATCGTCCGCAAGGGCATCAACCACTTCGGTCACGAGTTCGTCGGCTTCCGCTACGGCTGGGCGGGGGTGTTGAACAACGACGCGGTCGAGCTCACGAACGCCACGACGCGAGGGATCCTGCATCGCGGCGGCACCATCCTCGGCTCCTCCCGCACCAACCCGTTCAAGGTCGAGGGCGGCGTGGACAAGGTGCGCGAGTCGATGCGCGCCCGCGGGCTCAACGCGCTGATCCCGATCGGCGGCGAGGACACCCTCGGCGTCGCTCGCAAGCTCGTCGACGAGGGGATCCCCGTCGTCGGCGTCCCGAAGACGATCGACAACGACCTCGCCGGCACCGACTTCACGTTCGGCTTTCAGACCGCCGTGCAGATCGCGACCGACGCCATCGACCGCCTGCACACCACCGCCGAGTCCCACAACCGCGTGATCATCGTCGAGGTGATGGGCCGCCACGCGGGCTGGATCGCGACCTACTCGGGGATGGCCGGCGGCGCCGACGTGATCCTCGTTCCCGAGCGCCCGTTCGACATCGACGACGTGTGCGCGCGGATCCGGCGGCGCCACGACGGCGGCGCGACGTTCTCGATCGTCGTGGTCGCCGAGGGCGCGAAGCCGCAGGACGGCGAGATCGTCTCCGAGTTCTCCGGCGCGACCGACGCGTTCGGCCACGTGCGGCTCGGCGGGATCGCCGTCGAGCTGGAGAAGGGGATTGAGGCGCGCACCGGCTACGAGTCGCGCATGACGATCCTCGGCCACGTCCAGCGCGGAGGAACGCCGCTCGCCTACGACCGGGTGCTTGGCAGCCGCTTCGGGGTGGCCGCGATCGACGCGGTCACCGACGGGGATTTCGGCAAGATGGTCGCGCTCCGGGGGACGGAGATCGTGCGCGTGCCGCTCGATGAAGCCCTCGCGGAGCCGAAGCTACTCGATCCCGCTCTTTACGAGACCGCCGAGGTCTTCTTCGGGTAGCGTCGGCATATGTTCCGACAGGGCCCCATCCCGGCGTTCGTGCACGGACTGCTCGAGTACGCGGCCGGGGTGCTGCTGATCGCCGCGCCGTTCCTCTTCACGTTCGACTCCGACACGGCGACCGCGGTCTCGATCGTGGCGGGGGTGGCGGTCCTGATCGTCGCCGCGTCGACGGCCATGTCGACCGGCCTCATCAAGTCGATCCCCGTGCACGCGCACGTGATCCTCGACTACGCGCTCGCGGCCCTCCTGATCGCGTCGCCGTTCCTGTTCGGCTTCGACGACGACGGGACCGCGACGGCGTTCTTCATCGTCCTTGGCGTCCTGCACCTGCTGATCACGATCGCCACGAGGTTCATCCGCGAGGAGGAGCCGCGCCGGCGGCGGTCGGCGACGAGCTAGGCGCCCCGGCCGAGGAGCCGGTGCGCCGCGGAGTGCATCCCGGCGAGCCGGGGCGCGGCGAGGCGGACAGCGGGGCGCAAGGCGAGGTTCGGCGAGTTGTCGACGGCGCCCGGCAGCACCCGCGCATGGCCGCCGAAGCCGAGCTTGTACTCCGATACGCCGCCTCGAGCCGCTTCGGGGATCTCCTCCCCGGCGGCGAGCGCGCGGGCGACCGGCGGCGAGATGCCGTCGAAGTCGAACGCCTGATAGCCATGCTCGCGGCCCCAGCGCATGGCGGCCCAGTCGAGCGCGGTGTTCGGACGCACCCCGCTCCGCACCTGCCCGGACCAGCCGCCGGCCTTGGCCGTGACGCAGTCGTTGAAGCCGATGTAGAGGTGCGCCGCGAGCAGCTCGCCGTCCATCTCGCCGAGCAGGAACAGCGCCTGGTCGCGGGCGGCGAAGACCCGCCACATCGTCGCGTAGTACTGGATCGGGTACTGGTCGAAGCCCTGGCGGACGGCGGTGGAGGCGATCATCCCGTGCAGCGCGGGGAGGTCGTCGACGCCACCCACGCGGATCTCCAGGCCGCGCTCGACCGACTGGCGGGCGCCGCGGCGCGTGGAGCGCCGCATGCCGGCCAGGATCTCCGCCTCGGGCCGGTCGAGGGACACGCGGACCGTGGCGCTCGGCGCCGCCTCGACCGCGCTCGGTGCCCAGCCGCGCGCCAGCAGCGCATCGACGAGGTCCGGGCGGTCGACCGGCGGCTGGAGCTTCACGTAGCGGATCCGCCGCGCGCGGCCGAGGGCCATCACTGCGTCGAGGACGGCGTCGAGCAGACGCGGGTCGGGCCTCGCGAGCACCGGACCGCGAGCCGCAAATGCGACTGCGCCGAACCGGTTGACGCTGCGCGTCACGAGCTGCACGCCGCCGACGATTCCGTCCTGGTCGCGGACGACGACGCGCACCGCGTGCCACCCCAGCGAGCGCTTGACCTCCGCCCACAGCGAGGACTGTGCGTGGTGGCCGCCGGGGGTTGCCTCGAGGAAGGCGTCCCAGGCGGGATCCTCCCGGGCGTCGTGGAGCGCGGCGACGTGGTAGCTCTCGGCGATCGGCTGATCACCACTCGGACCGGCCTCGTTCAGGGCGGTTGCGGCCATCCTCGGTGCAGCAACGGAGCGAACGCACCCGCTCTTGTGTGCCCGCTGAACATTTCCGGCGGCGGCCAAACCCGGCGCGGTGACGTCCATCAACGCCCGATCCGCTCCGCCCGGATGCGCCGACGCGCCTCCGCGTAGCGCACGACCTCGTACGTGATGAGCAGGACGGAGACCGCGAGCAGGATCGCGAGCGTGGCGACTCCGGCGATTTCGGTCGCGAGCGGGATCACCGCGAGGCAGGCGGCAGCGGCGAGGATCCGCGGCCAGCTGATGGTTCCGACGTTGCGCAGCCGGAACGCGACGTGGGCGAGCAGATACAGCGCCAGTCCGCCGCCGAGCGCCGTCGCCGGCATGTCCTTGAGTGGGTCGCCGGCATGCTCGAGCACCTTCTTGACGCCGAGGGCGAACAGCACGATGCCGCCGACCATCGGCAGGTGCAGGAGCGCGTACGAGTCGCGTGCCATGCGTAGCTGCTCGACGCCGACCGCCTCCATGAAGCGATGCTCGGCGACGACTGCGACGACGTCGAAGTACGCCCACCACAGCGCGCACGCGATGCCGACCGCGAGCAGGGCGGCCAGCACCTCGCGGGATCCGAGCTCGACGCCCTCGGCGCCGACGCCGATCGCCACGATCGACTCGCCGAAGGCGATGATGACCACGAGCGAGAAGCGCTCGGCGAAGTGCCTGGCGTGGACGTGCCAGCCCTTCGACCCCTGGGCGAGCACGATGCCGTAGTCGAGCACGACCGCGAGGATCCAGAGCAGGTCGCGCGTGGTTCCCTCGAACGCGGCGCTAGCCAGGATGATCAGCCCGGCACCCGGGATCAGCGAGAGCACGAGCGACAGGACGGCGCGGGCGAGCGCCGGATCGCCGCGGGCGGCGAGCGCGAACAGCGTGGCGTGCAGCACCCGCACCGCCAGGTAGCCGAGGCCCCAGAGGACGCCGTCGTCCTCGAACGCGCCCGGGGTGGCGAGCGCCACCACGAGCATGGCCGCCATCGCCGCGAACATGACCAGCCGCGGGAGGACGAGCTCGGGGTCGACCGTGCTCGTCAGCCACGCGTAGCCCGACCACGCCCACCACATGATCGCCAGCACCACGAGGCCGCGGCCGAGCTGCGCGAAGGTCGGGTCCTCGGCCAGGAAGGCGGTGACCTGCGTGAGCGCGAAGACGAAGACGAGGTCGAAGAACAGCTCGAGCGGCGAGACCGTGGCCTCGCGCGGGTCGGCCCGCACCAACCCGCGGCCGCGACTTTCCTCGACGGTCGTGCTCATGACGTGACCTTAGCCCGCAGCCGGAGCGGGCCGATGACACCATCGGCGCGTCCGCGTTCGGCCGGTCACCGCCGCGGATCGTCCCGTTCATGGAGCGGATGAAGCTGACCGCGGCGTTCCCGCATCCGCCGGCGGCTCATGGCGGTCACGCTCTAGCGGAACGCTGTAGCTGCGCGTAGGGTTGGCTCACCACAGGCCCTCCGGAGGGTTGCCATGGGCGAGCGGAAAGAATCGAAGTTCGGTTGGGCTGAGCGCAGGCGCGAAAAGAAGCGTCTCAAGCTCGAGCGAAAGGGGGATTCGCCCCAGAAGCAAAGCGAGCGCAAGCGGCCTGCCGACCAGCCGACGCCCGAGCAGAACACGCGCCGCGCCGGATACGGACAAATCGGGTTCTAAGCCGGTAGGTGGGCGGTCGCGGACTCGAACCGCGGACCTCCTGCGTGTAAAGCAGGCGCTCTGACCAGCTGAGCTAACCGCCCGGATCGCCGAGGATGCTAGTCGCGCCCCGAGACGAGGGGCAGGAGCAGCTTGCTGCCCCGCGGCTCGAGCGAGAGCTTGGTCCCCGGCTGCGGCCGGATCGTGTAGTCGTGGTCGGTCGAGACGACGACGAGCCCGATCCGGTGGCCGGCCGCGAACACGTAGTCGTCGGGCTGCATGTCCCACTTGAGCCGGTACGCCTTGCCCGGCCGCACGCGCTGGCTGCGCCCCGCGCTCGAGCGGTTCTGC
This sequence comes from Solirubrobacteraceae bacterium, assembly GCA_036257565.1. GTDB lineage: Bacteria > Actinomycetota > Thermoleophilia > Solirubrobacterales > Solirubrobacteraceae > DASSUW01. The sequence goes on from DATAFH010000069.1 coordinate 36,714, forward strand.
GGGTCGAGCCAGCCGCGCGTGACCATCACCGGTGCGCGCGAGCTGTAGTCGACGAGCACGGCGGTGAGGTTGGCGGCGGTGCGGCTCTCGATCGCCAGCTTCAGGCTCACCAACGGCGTGCCGCTGAGGCGCGCCGTGGTCGAGAGCGGCTTGGTGAGGTAGGCGAGCCGGTTCGGGTGGTCCGCCTCGGGGTTCTGGATCAGCTCATCGTCGGTGTCGAGCTCGCGGCCGCGGTCGACGAACGTCTGCGCCCGGCGCGAGCCGCGCGGGCCGCGCGTGGCGAGGCCGCCGGACGAGGACAGCCACAGGCGCGTCGTGCGCGCGCCCCTGGCCGGCCATTCCGATTCGGTCGTGTACGCGCCGTCCTCGCGCTGGAGCGTCACGCGCGGCTCGGCCATGATCCCGTTCTGGACTCCGAAGAGCCAGGCGTCGAACCAGCGGTTCTCGGTGACCTTGTAGTTCGTGGTGCCCCGGGGGCCGCCGTGGCCGCCGTTGTGCAGCCACAGCTTGCGCGGCACGCGCAGGCGCTCCCACCAGGAGGCGAACGCCTTGGTCTTGACGTTCCAGTCGTTGAGGCCGTGCACGACGAAGACGCTTGCCCTCACGTGCCGCGCGCGATGCACGTAGTCGCGCTGGTGCCAGAACGAGCTGTAGTCCCCGGTCTCGCGATCCTGCCGGGCGATGAGCTTGCGGCGCACCGCCGCGCAAGTGGTCTGCATGCGGGCGGCAATGAAGTCCGCGAGCACGTCGGTGTCCTCGCCGAGGTACTCGTTGTCGCCCACGCCCTGGGTGTTCGAGTGGGGCGCGACGACGAGTCCGTTGGCGCGGTAGTAGTCGTACCAGGAGGAGATCGCCGAGACGGGGATGATCGTGCGCAGGCCCTCCACGCCGGTGGTCGCCACCTGGTTGGGCAGCGTGCCGTTGTAGGAGACGCCGGTCATGCCGACGTCTCCGGTCGTCCAGTCGGCGCGCACCGGGTTGCCGTCGACGTCATAGCCACGCACGCGGCCGTTGAGCCAGTCGATCACGGCCTTGGTCCCCTGCGTCTCCCACGGGCCGCCGATGTCCGGGCAGCCGTCCGAGTTGAAGGTGCCGATGCTCTCGCCGAGCACGACCGCGTAGCCGCGCGGGACGTAGTAGTTGTCGAGGCTCGACCCAGGGAGGTCGCCGCGGGCGGAGGCGGAGGCGGCCAGCGCGCGGCGGAACTGCGATCCGCGCTCCTGCGGGAGCTGGTCGACGTCGACGGGATGGTTGACGGCGTTCCCGAGGTCGCCGCGGTACGGGCTGTGCTCGAAGATCACGGGGACCTCGATGCCCTGCGTGCTCGTCTCCGCCGGGCGGCTGATGCGGATGCGAACGCGGTCGTTGCGCCCGTCGGCGTCGGTGTCGAGCTTCGTCTGGACGTAGACCGTCTCCTCGATCGCGTCCTCGAACGCGAACTGCGGCTGCGTGACGCCGTCCTGGACGTTGAGCCACGGAGGCGGCTGCGGGGTCGCGGCCACGGCGGCGGGAGCGACGGCCGCCAGCGTGGCGACCGCTGCGGCGGCAGCGACCAGATGACGACGTGACAGCATCGAACCCCTCCCCTGGTTGATGCCCATACCGTAGCTCGCGAATGCGATCATGGGCTCGGGGCATGGACCTTGGGATCCGGGACAGGGTGGCGCTGGTCACCGGCGCGTCGAAGGGGATCGGCCGTGGCATCGCCGAGGCGCTGGTGGCCGAGGGCGCGCGGGTGGCGATCGCTTCGCGGTCGCCTGAGCGGGTGTCCGCGGCGGCGTCGGAGATCGGCGCGCGCGGCTACCCGTTCGACGCGGGCGAGCTCGATGCGGTGGGGCCGCTGCTCGGCCAGGTCGAGTCGGACCTCGGTCCGATCGACATCTACGTGGCCAACACCGGCGGGCCGCCCGGCGGCCCCGATCCGCTGGGCTTCACGCGCGAGCAGTGGGAGGCGGCGCACCGGACGCTCGTGCTCTCGCCGATGGCGATCCTGGAGCGGCTCCTGCCCGGGATGCGCTCGCGCGGCTTCGGCCGGGTGCTTGCGATCGGCTCGATCGCCGTCATCGAGCCGGTCGACAACCTGCAGCTCTCGAACGCCCACCGGCCGGGCCTGGTCGCAGCGTTCAAGGTCCTCGCTCGCCACGCGGCGGCCGACAACGTCACGCTCAACCACATCCACCCGGGTCAGATCGCGACCGACCGGATCTTCAGCACTGCCGGCGGGCGCGAGGCCGCCGAGGCCCGGGCCCGCGAGGCAGTCCCCGCCGGCCGCCTCGGCACCGTCGAGGAGATCGCCGCCGCGGCCGCCTTCCTCTGCTCGGCCCCCGCGAGCTACATCACGGGCACGAGCCTGCTCGTCGACGGCGGCCTGTCGCGCAGCGTGACCTGAGCGCTCCTAGACTGTCCTGCCCGCGCCCCCATGGTGTAACGGTTAGCACGCGAGATTTTCAATCTCGTAGCGCGAGTTCGACTCTCGCTGGGGGTATCAGGTCCAGCGGAAGAAGCTGATGAGGTTGCCGTCGCGGTCGAGCGTCGCGAACTCGCGGGTGCCGAAGTCGGTGGTGCTGATGCCGTCTCGGTTGACCGGGTGGAGGACTCCGCTCGACTCGAGCTCGGCGTACAGCGCGTCGACGTCGGCGACCTCGATGCGGCAGCTCGCGGTGCCGGACAGGAACGACTCGGCGCCCGAGCAGATCGGACGCTCGGTGAGGTCGGAGCGGGCGCGCCAGTCGTCGTCGGTCGCTCCCCAGAGGTGCAGTACCGCGTCGTCGCGCCCTATGACCGCGAAGTCGTCCGTCTCGTGCGGCGACTCGAAGCCGAACCGCTCGCGGTAGTAGGCCACCGCCGCCCGCACGTCGCGGACCGGGAGGGCGGGGATCGTGCGGTGCAGGCCCGCGGAGGTCATCTGGTCGGGTCGGGCTCGTCCGGCCAGCGGCCGTGCTCGTCGTAGAAGCGACGCGCCTCCTCGTCGCGCTCGCGATCGCCCTTGCCGGTGGCGAGGAAGTACAGGATCACGACGATCATGAGTAGGCCGCCGACGACGGCGATGATGCTCCAGATGGTCTCTGCCATGTAGTGCCCCCGGCAGGAATCGAACCTGCGTCGCGCGGGTTAAAAGCCCGCCGCTCTAACCGCTGAGCTACGAGGGCCTAGACATGGTAAATAGCCGGGCTACGCTGGGCTCGTGGAGCCGGGGGACGAGGGTCGTGAACGCGCGCGGCGTCGCCGGCGGGCGCCTGAGGTTGCCGAAGCCGAGATCGTCGCTGCTGCGGCGGCGTTTCTGCGCGAACGTCCCTTCCGCGAGCTGACCGTCGACGAGGTGATGCGCCGCACCGACCTCTCGCGGCCCTCCTTCTACGTGTACTTCCGCGACCGGCACGAGCTCGTGCTGCGCGTGGTAGGCCACCTGGAGTCCGAGCTCTTCACGATGTCGGAGCGCTGGTTCCGCGGCTCGGGCGATGGGCGCGAGAGCGCGCGCGAGGCGCTCGACGGGATCGTCGAGGTCTTCGCCGAGCACGGCCCCGTCATGCGCGCGCTGGCTGACGCCGCCGCGGACGACATGCGCGTGGAGGAGGCCTACAGCGCGCTGGTGCACCGCTTCGTGGACGCCACGGCGCGGCACATCGAGAGAGAGATGGCGGCGGGCCGCGTGCTGCCGCTGAACGCGCGCGAGACCGCCAGCGCGCTGGTGTGGATGAACGAGCGCTACCTGATCGAGGCCCTGGGGCGCGCGCCGTACGCAGATCCGCAGGCGGCGGCCGACACGCTGCTGACGATCTGGACGCGCGTGCTGTACGGGTCCTAGTCGAGCCGGCTCGCCGACCACAGGCCGGCCAGCCCGCCGGCGGCCGCCACGGCGGCCACGCCCACGGCGGCGAGCCTGGGGAGCGAGGAGCGGTAGCGGAGCGTGGCCGCCAGGTCGGCGAAGTCGGCGACCGCACCGGCGAGCACCCAGTTGCGGGCGCCGGAGCCCTCGCGGAGCGCGACCGCCGTGCCGGCGCCGACGGCGAGGTCGCGCGCACCGACGGCCACGGCGAGCAGGCGGGCGCCCGGGTCGGCGCCGCGGGGTCCGATCCAGGCGGTCGCGACGCGACCCGGCAGGAGGATCACCGCCACCCCGATGGCGATGCGGCCGGTCGCGACAGCGGAGGCGATGGTGCGGGCGTCGTCCATTCCCCGACGTTACCCGTCGCCGCATGATGGGGGGCGTGCGGCTGCTCTTCACGTTCGTCGGCGGGGGTGGGCACGCGGAGCCGCTCGTGCCGGTGGCGGCCGCGGCGGAGGCGCCCGGGCATGAGGTGGCGTTCACCGGGCGCCCGGCGGTGGTCGCCCGACTGGCGACTCGCGGCTTCAAGGTCTTCCCCGACGAGGGCGACCCGGTCGGACCGCCGGCGGAGGTCGTGCCGCTGGTTCGAGTTCGACCTCGAGCGCGAGAACCGGGTGCTGCGCGAGGGCTTCGCCTGCAGCCATGCCCGGCGGCGGGCGAAGGTCGTCCTCGAGCTCTGTGCGCAGTGGCGGACCGACGCGATCGTGTGCGACGAGGTGGACTTCGGCGCCATGATCGCCGACCCCTTAAGCGCGACGTCGGCCGAGATCGGCGCTGCCGTCTGGGCGGTACTCGAGGAGCCGTCGTACCGTGCGGCCGCCGAGCAGGTGCGCGCCGACGCGCTCGCGCTTCCCGACACGCGCCACGCGGTGACGCTGCTCGAGCGCTCGTCAGTGGCGGAAGTGGCGGCGGTGCGTGAAGACCATCGAGATCCGGGCGGCGTCGGCAGCCTCGACCACCTCGTGGTCGCGCACCGAGCCGCCGGGCTGGATGACGGCCGTCACGCCGGCGTCGACGGCCAGCTGCGGGCCGTCGGAGAACGGGAAGAACGCGTCGGACGCGAGCGCGCCGCCCGTCAGGTCGGCGCCGGTGGCCTGGGCCTTCTCGATCGCGAGCCGCACTGAGTCGACGCGGCTCATCTGGCCGGCGCCGATGCCGACCGACGCGAGGTCGCGCGAGAGCACGATCGCGTTCGAGCGCACGTGCTTGCACACCTTCCAGGCGAACAGCATCTCGCCCCACTCGCGCTCGGACGGCTTGCGCTCGCTCACGACCTCCATCTCGGAGCGATCCTCGAGGTCGAGGTCGCGGTCCTGGACAAGCAGCCCGCCCATCACGCGCTTGAGATCCCACTCGGAGATGTTCAGGCGGCGGCGCTCCTCGTCGTCGAGGATGCGCAGGTTCGGCTTGGTGCAGAGCGCCACGACGGCCTCGTCGGCGAAGCCCGGCGCGAGCACGACCTCGACGAACTGGCCGAGCAGCGCCTCGGCGAGCTCCTCGTCAACCGGGCGGTTGAAGCAGATGACGCCCCCGAAGGCCGACTGCGGGTCGCAGGCGAAAGCACGCCGGTAGGCCTCGAGCGCCGAGCCGCCGACCGCGACCCCACACGGGTTGTTGTGCTTGATGATCACGCACGCGGGGACCTCGAACTCCTGCACGAGCAGGCGCCCCGAGTTGATGTCGAGCACGTTGTTGAACGACAGCTCCTTGCCCCCGCGCTGGCGGACCTGCGAGAGGACGTGCATGCGGGTGCCGACCTGCGAGTAGTAGGCCGCGCGCTGGTGCGGGTTCTCGCCGTACGAGAGGTCGGTGACCTTCTCGTAGGCCGACATCATCAGCTCCGGGAACTCGCCCTGCTTCTCCGCGAACCAGCGGGAGATCGCCGTGTCGTAGCGGGCGGTGTAGGCAAACGCCTCGGCCGCGAGGTTCTCCCGCGTGGACAGCGAGAGCCGGTTGTCGAACTCCCGCAGCTCCTGGAGGACGGCGTCGTAGGACTCGGGCTTGACCACCACGCCGGAGAAGGCGAAGTTCTTGGCCGCCGCGCGGATCATGGTCGGGCCGCCGATGTCGATGTGCTCGAGCACCTCGTGCTCGGTGACGCCGCGCCGCCCCGCCCACGCCTCGAACGGATAGAGGTTCACGCACACGAGATCGACGAACTCGACCTCGTGCTCCTCGGCGGCCGCCATGTGCGCCGGGTCGTCGCGCAGCGCGAGCACGCCGGCGTAGAGCTTCGGATGCAGCGTCTTGACCCGGCCGCCCATGATCTCCGGGAAGCCCGTGAAGGACTCGATGTTGCGGACCTCGAGGCCGGCCTCGCGGAGCGCGGCCGCCGTGCCGCCGGTCGAGACGAGCTCGACGCCGAGAGCCGCGAGCCCGCGCGCGAACTCCACGACGCCGGTCTTGTCCGACACCGACAGCAGCGCCCGCCGGACCCTCACCTCCCCGGGCTGCGTCATGGCCCACCTCGCATCGGGCGGGGACGATACCTGCGGCGCGTTCGTCATCGCCTGACCGTCACCCGGCGCGGACGCTGGGGGTCGAAGCGCACGGCTCCACGGGCGATCTGGCTGACCGCGTCGCACAGCAGCTCGTGCTCGAGCGGGCGGAGGGCGTCGTGCACCTCGTCGGCGCTCGTGGCGTCGGGGAGCTCGATCGCCCGCTGGGCGATGACCGGGCCCGTGTCCACCCCGTCGTCTACGAAGTGCACGGTGACGCCGAAGACCTTCACGCCGTATTCGAGCGCCTGCTCGATCGCGCGGACGCCGGGAAAGGCGGGGAGCAGTGCCGGGTGCACATTGATCACTCGCTGCGGGAAGCGGGCGAGGAAGTCCGGGCTGAGCAGCGCCATGTAGCCCGCGAGGACGACCAGCTCGACGCCCTGCGTCGTGAGGAACGCGGCCATGGCGGCGTCGCGGGCGGGGCGATCGGCGTACTCGGCGACGGCGAACACGCCGGTCGGGATCCCGGCGGCCGCCGCGCGGGCCAGCGCCTGCGCGCTCGGCTTGTCCGAGCCCACGGCCACGACCTCGATGCCCTCGCGGCCGTGCACCCGGTCGAGGATCGCCTGCAGGTTGGTCCCGGCGCCCGAGGCGAGCACGCCGACCCTCACGCCACCTCCACGTCCGTCACGCGCGATCCATGTCCGGCGTCACGCCACCTCGAGCTTGGGGAACCGGCCGCCGGTCGAGCGCAGCGTCCCGGCCGCGAGCAGCGCGTCGACGCGCTCGAGAACGGTGGACGTGTGCAGGTGCGACCACGCGCCGTAGTGCGGCAGGCCGTCGTAGGAGTACTTGACCACGACCCGCGAGCGGCCCCCGCGGAGGATCTCCACGGCCCGAGTGCGGCCGACCTCGGGTTGGGCGGAGGCGACCACGTCGAGGATCGCCTCGTCGAGCTCGCCCACCTCGCCGTGGGCGGCTGGGCGGTGGGCGAGCTGGGCCGGCCTTGGCCCGGAGGCGCGGCGCTGCGGGGGCGGCGGCGCGGGGATCAGCTCGGGGGCACAGACGTCACAGCAGAGGCCGTCGGGGGCGGGCCTCGAGCGGTCGCCGAAGTGCCGCAGGATCCCCTCGCGGCGGCATGCCGACCCCTCCACCCACGCCCACACCGACCGGTACTGCCGCCAGCGAACGCGCGTCCCCTCCTTCGCCGATGCCCGGCAGAGCACGAAGGCCCGTCCGTCCCACGTCCCGACGAGGCGGCCGGCGACGCGGTCGGGCGCGGAAGGCGACGGCTGGACGACGCCCGCCTGCGCGAGATGGCCCACGATCGCCCGCACGACCTCCTCGTCACCCGCGAGAGGAATGAGCTCGTCGACCGAGAGATCGAACCGGGGCGCCGCGCCGGCGGCGGAGGAGCCGTTCGCCCCGGGTGCCGGGGAGGCGCCAGCGGCGGAGTAGCCGTTCGCCGCAGCCGCCGAGGAGGCGCCAGCGGCTGAGGCGATGCGGCGCGCGACGGCTTTGAGGGCGTCGTCGCTGACGGTCGAGCGCTCGATGAAGAAGACATGGAGGCCCTTGTCCTTGCTCGCGGCGAAGAGGAAGCAGCGAGCGGGGTTGCCGTCGCGGCCGGCGCGGCCGGCCTCCTGGTAGTAGGCCTCGATCGAGCTCGGCACGCTCTCGTGGCAGACCGTGCGGACGTCGGCCTTGTCGACGCCCATGCCGAAGGCGTTGGTGGCGACGACGACGGGCGCCTCGCCGGCCATGAAGCGGCGCTGGGCTTCCGCGCGAGCGTCGCGGGGAAGGCCGGCGTGGTAGACGATGACCTCGACACCGAGCTCGGGGCCCAGCCGCGTGGCGAGCCGCTCGCAGTCCGCGCGCGTGCCCGCGTAGACGATCCCCGGGAGCGCGCCGGGCTCGGCGAGCGCGGCCGCGATCCCACGGTGCGCGGCCTGCTTGCTCGGGCACGGCACGACGGTGAACGAGAGGTTCGGGCGGTCGAAGCCGGTGGCGACGCGCACCGGATCGCGGAGCCCGAGCCGCCCCACGATGTCGGTCGCCACCTGGGGCGTGGCCGTGGCCGTCGAGGCCAGAATCGCCTCGGCGCCCAGCCAGCGCGCCGCGTCGGCGAGGCGAAAGTAGTCCGGCCGGAAGTCGTGCCCCCACTGGGAGACGCAATGCGCCTCGTCGACGACGAAGAGACCGATGCGCGCGCGGCGGATGCGCTCGAGGAAGCCGGGCGACGAGAAGCGCTCGGGAGCGACGTAGAGCAGCCGCAGCTCGCCGGCCGCGGCCCGCTCGACCACGCGGCGGTTGGTCGCCGAGTCCTGCTGTGCGTTGACGAGGCCGACGCGGCGCGGCGCCACCCGCTCGAGCGCCTGCACCTGGTCCTGCATCAGCGACACGAGCGGCGAGACGACCAGCGTGAGATCAGCCCGCATGAGCGCCGGCAGCTGGTAGCAGAGCGACTTGCCCGAGCCCGTGGGCATGACGACGAGGACGTCGCGACCGGCGACCGCCGCCTCGACCGCCTCCCGCTGGCCCGGCCGGAAGCCGGGGAAGCCGAACAGCTCGCCCAGCGCGCCCTCCGGGTCGTGCGAGCGGGCCACCGGCTCAGGCGGAGGCGGGCCGAGCCCCGGGAGGGCAACGTTCTCGATCGCGAGTGACATGCGGACGGGCGACCATACCGCCGGGCTCGGAGGGCAAACCCGCGATTGCGCAGAGTTGTCGCAGAGTTGTGGCTGGTGTGTGGCGGTTGTGGAGGTGGGGCGAGCGGCGGCCGGGGCTCTGCGGCCGGCCGGGGGCGTCGTGCGAGGCGTGGAACCGTCAGCTGCGCTGGGAAGGGAGGTGGAGTGGCGAGCAGCGGTGAAGAGGTCCTAACCGGCCATGCCGGGGTCTGACCGGGGGCGCGTGTCCCTTTACGTGCCGTAGCGGCACACAACGGGACAACCATCGGTCCGAAGATCGGGTGCGTGGCCACTTAGGTGCCATAGCGGCACAGAACCGGCCACGGGCCCTCGCGATCGGCAGGGCGCGTCCCCTTGTGTGCCGCGGGGGCGTACCCAAAGTGGCCAACGCCGACCGCGGGATCCGCGCGTGTCCGCTTATGCGCCCTAGGCGGTGCATAAGTGGCCAACCGCTGCAAGAACATCGCGATTGGCCACCTTCTGCACACAGGCTCGCCCCTCACCCTCCATACCCAGCGCAGTTGCCGTTGACCAACAACCCGCACCCCACCCCGGCCGGCCGCAGAACCCCCGCCCGCGAGCGCCCCCCAGCGCTCGCCGAAAGAGGCCGCTACGCGCGCACGAGCGGCAGCTCGAACGCGTCCTTACGCTGCCCGGCGCCAGAGCGCTCGAGTGGGTACTCGCCCGAGAAGCAGGCGTCGCAGTGGGTCGACCGCGAGCCCTCGATTGCCTCGTAGACCCCCTCCAAAGAGAGATAGGCCAGCGAGTCGGCGCCAAGCTCGGCGGCCACCTGGGCCTCGGACCGCCCGTGGGCGATCATCTCCTCGCGGGTCGACATGTCGATCCCGTAGTGGCAGGGATGGCGGATGGGCGGCGCCGAGATCCGCATGTGGACCTCCGACGCCCCCGCGTCGCGCAGCATCTGCGCGATCTGGCGGGTCGTGTTGCCGCGCACGATCGAGTCGTCGACGACCACCAGCCGCCGGCCCGACACCACGTCCGGCAGCGGGTTGAACTTCATCCGCAGCCCGTGGCGGCGCAGCTCCTGCCCCGGCTGGATGAACGTCCGCGCCACGTAGCGGTTCTTGACGAAGCCGTCGTCCTGAGGCAGCCCCGACGCCCGCGCGAACCCTCGCGCCGCCGGGTTCCCGGAGTCCGGCACCGGGATCACCAGATCGGCGTCGACCGGCGCCTCGCGCGCGAGGATCTCCCCCATCCGGCCCCGCGCCACCTGGAGCACCTGGCCCCCCAGCCGGGAGTCCGGCCGCGCGAAGTAGATGTGCTCGAACACGCACAGCGCCGTGCGCTCGCCCACCCGGCCCATCCGCGACTGCACCCCGTCGACCGTCAGCGACACGATCTCGCCCGGCTGCACATCGCGCAGGAACTGAGCGCCGATGATGTCGAAGGCGCACGACTCGGACGCCACGCAGTACCGATCGCCGAGCATCCCCAGCGACAGCGGCCGGAGGCCCGCCGGGTCCCGGAACGCCACCACGCGGTCCTTCGTCATGACCACCGTCGAGTACGCGCCCTCCACCCGTCCCATGACGTCGACCAGCGCCTCCTCCAAAGACGGAGCCGAATGGGTCGACAGCAGCGCCGCGATGACCTCGGAGTCCGATGTCGACCGGAACGACACGCCACGCGACCGCAGCTCCCCATGCAGCTCGACCGCGTTCACCAGGTTCCCGTTGTGCGCCAGCGCGAGCTCCCGGTGGTCCGCCCGCCACACCGGCTGCGAGTTCTCCCACGAGCTCGCGCCGGTGGTCGAGTAGCGCACGTGGCCGACCGCCATGTCGCCCTGCAGGGCCCTCAGGCGCTGCTCGTCGAACACCTGGTTGACGAGCCCCTGGTCGCGCATCGCCATGATGTGGCCGCGCTGCGCGGTCGCGATCCCCGCCGACTCCTGGCCGCGGTGCTGCAGCGCATACAGAGCGAAGTAGGTGAGTCGGGAGACCTCGCGCCCGGGCGCGCAGATCCCGAAGACGCCGCACTCGTCGCGCGGTCCGTCACGGAGGTCGGAGAGGGGTGAGGACACGAAAGGACGACCCGGGCGCCAGACTAGCAACGGCCCCGGCGCATGCCGGAGGGGCGCAGACGCGCTGCCCGCCTTCGCCTGACGGGCACGCACGGCGCGGGTAGTCTCCGAGGCCAAGCGGCTCCAGGAGAGAGATACATGGCTGTCAACGTCCCCGCCCAGATCGATCGCGCCCGCATCCGTGAGCTGATCGAACGCGAGGAGAAGGCGCTCAACGAGCGTACCCGCAAGTCCGAGCAGATGTACAAGCGCGCCCACGCAGTGCTCTCAGGCGGCGTCGCCTCCTCCTATCAGCTGCGCGACCCCTGGCCGATCTACCTCGAGCGCGGCAAGGGCCCGAAGGTGTGGGACGTCGACGGCAACGAGATGTACGACTTCCACAACGGCTTCGGCTCGATGGTCCAGGGGCACGCCCACCCCGCCATCGGCAAGGCGATCCGGGACCGCTACGAGCAGGGCACCCACTTCGCCGCCCCGACCGAGGACGCCGTGGTGGTCGCCGAGGAGCTGACCCGCCGCTGGGAGCTACCGCGGTGGCGCTATACGAACTCGGGCTCCGAGTCGACGATGGACGCGATCCGCATCGCCCGCGCACGCACGGGGCGCGACACGGTGATGAAGATCTTCGGCTCCTATCACGGCCACCACGACACCGTGATGGTCTCGATCGGCGTCGAGTACGACCGGATCGGCGACCGCGACAACCTCGCCTCGCTCCCGTACGGCGCCGGCATCCCGCAGGCAACGGTCGAGATGACGGTCGCCGTGCCGTTCAACGACGCGCCCGCCATGGAGCGCCGCATCGAGCGCCTGGCCGGCGAGGGGCGCCTGCCCGCGTGCGTGATCATGGAGGCGGCGATGATGAACCTGGGGGTCGTGCTCCCCCAGCCCGGCTACCTCGAGCAGGTCCGGGAGATCACCCGGCGCCACGGGATCGTGCTCATCTTCGACGAGGTGAAGACCGGCCTCACGATCGCCGCCGGCGGCGCAACCGAGCGGTTCGGCGTGACGCCCGACATGGTCACGCTCGCCAAGGCGCTCGGCGGCGGCGTGCCGACCGGCGCGATCGGCGGCACCGACGACGTCATGGAGGTCGTCGAGGACGGATCCGTGTTCCAGGTCGGCACCTACAACGGGAACCCGCTCGGAATGGCGGCGACGCGCGCGAACCTGCTCGAGGTCCTCACTCCGGACGCGTACACGCACCTCGATCGCCTCAACGACCGCATCCTCACCGGCTGCCAGCGCGTGATCGACAAGCACAACCTGCCCGGCTACTCGGTGGGCATCGGGTCGAAGGGCTGCGTGACGTTCTCGCCCGTCGAGATCGTCGATTACGAGACGTTCAAGGCCAACCAGGACGCCGACCTGGCGGAGCTGGCGTGGCTGTTCAACATGAACCGCGGCATCTTCATGACGCCGGGCCGCGAGGAGGAGTGGACCCTCTCGGTCACGCACGACGACGCGTCGGTGGACGCGTACGTGCAGGTCTTCGACGCCATGGCCGACGAGCTCACGCGGTAGCGCGCTCGGCGGCGCGCGCCTGCGTGGCGCGCGCCGCCAGCTCGCGAGCGGCGATCTGGTGGACGTCGCGGACGAGCCCGATCCGGAACAGCGATCGGGTCTCGTTCGCGACGCGGCCGTCGCCCGCGCGCAGGACGATCCGCAGGTCCTCGTTCACCGACTTGGCGGCCATCGCGATCGAGATATTCTCGAGGTCGTCGTCGGTGACCGCGGCGAGCGCCACCGCCCGCTCGAGTGACAGCCGCCGCAGCAGCGACGGGTCGGCGCCGCGGCCGATCACCACCGGGAGGCCGAACTCGCGCGCCAGGCCGACGTTCTCGCCCTCCTCGCGGTCGTCGACCGCGACGACGCCGATCCCGACCTCCCGCAGCAGCAGGCACAGCCGCAGGCCGACCTGCCCCATCCCGACGACCACCACGTGGTCGCGGCGCGGCACAGCGCGCCGCCCGAACAGCCCGGTCAGCCGGCGGTCGATCAGCCGGTTGACGAGCCCGGCGGTGAACGACGCCTCGAAGACGAGGGCCGCGAGCATCGAGGCGGTCAGGAAGGCCTTCAGGCCCTTCGGCCCGTCCGCGACCTCGTCGTTCGGGTCGACGGTCACCAGCGTCTTCGCCGACCCGTAGGCCGCGTCCACCACGCCCTGCCCGAGCACGGCCATCGATGCGACCGTCTCGATGAAGAGGATCACGAGCAGCCCGAGCGCGCCCCACAGCAGCAGCGCGGCGCTCTTGTCGTACGGCGTCAGGATCGCGCGCGCGAGCGCCGCCACCCGCCGCCGCTTCGGCACCTCCACCGGATCGCCCTCGTGCACCTCCTCGAGGTCGTCGCCGAGGCACGGCCCCGCGAGCGACGGCGCGACGATGTCGGCCATCGACGTCACCGTGCAGTGCTCGATCGCCTCCTCCACCTGCCCGGCGATCGTGGGGTCAAAGATCGTGACGAGCAGCGGCAGCTCCTCGTCCATCGAGCGCACCATCAGCGCCATCCGCAGTGCCACCGCGTCGTCGCGCGAGACCACCACCACGACGTCGATGCCGTCGACCTCGAGCGCGTGCTTCATCTCGCGCTCCCCCGGCGACTTGAGCCGATACACCTCGGCCCCGTCGTCGTCGAGGGCGCGGCGGACCTCCTCCGCCAGGTCGCCCTCGCCGATCAGGACAACGTGGCTCAGAGGAGCCCCGCCAGCCCGGCGCGGTGCGTGCGGGCGAGCTCGGCGACGGCGAGCTCGAGCTCGCCGTCGATGGACAGCACGTCCCCGCCGACCTCGCCGAGCTCCACCGCGGCGGCTCCGAAGCGGGCGAGCGCCTCGCGCGGACCGGAGACCACGAACGCGCCCGGGCCCTCGGCGAACAGTGGCGCGTCGCCGAGCGCCACGCGCGCGCCGATCCCGCCCGCGATGCAGCACTCGGCGAGCGCGACGGCGAGGCCGCCCTCGGCGACGTCGTGCGCCGACCGCAGGGCGCCCGACCGCACGCCCTGGCGCACGGCAGCGTGCAGCGCCTTGATCTCGCCGAGGTCGGCGGACGGCAGCGCGCCCTCGAGCGGCTCCCCGCGCAGCTTGGCGAGCTCGGAGCCGGCCTCGGACGGGCCCCAGGAGGCCCGCAGCAGCGCCACTGCGTCGCCGGCCTGCGCGAAGCCGAGCTGCCCGCTGCGCGTCGGGTCGGGCAGCTCGCCGACCATGCCGACCACGGGCGTCGGGTAGATCGGACCCTCGCCGCCCTCGTTGTAGAGCGAGACGTTGCCGCCGACCACCGGCACGCCGAGCGCCCGGCAGGCGTCGCCGAGGCCGGCGACGGCGCGGATGAGCTGCCAGGCGATGTGCGGCTTCTCGGGATTGCCGAAGTTCAGGCAGTTCGTGAGTCCGAGCGGCTCGGCGCCCACGCACGCGAGGTTGGCCGAGCACTCGAGCACCGCCTCGACGGCGCCGCGGTAGGGGTCGACGGCCACGCGCCGGCCGTTGCCGTCGATCGAGACGGCGACCGCGCCACCGGCGTCGAGCATCAGCACCGCGGCGTCGGCCTGCTCGGGGCGGCGGACCGTGCGCGAGCCGACGACGCAGTCGTACTGCTCGAACGCCCACCGCCGGGAGGCGAGGTTGGCGCTGCCGAGAAGTCCGAGCAAGGTGCCTCCGGCGTCGAGCCCCGCGTCGAGGACGGGCGGCGGCGCCGGGTAGAGCGGCCGGCTCGGCTCGAGCGGCTCGAGCTCGTAGACCGGGCACTCGTCCACCAGCGCAGTCACCGGCAGGTCGCCGACGAGCTCGTGCCCGTCGAACACGCGCAGCTGCCCCGACCCGGTGACCTCGCCGATCGCGGTCGCGTTGACCTCCCACCGCCCGCAGACGGCCAGCACGTCGTCGACCCGCTCGGGCTCGACCACGCACAGCATCCGCTCCTGCGACTCGGAGATCATGATCTCGAACGGCTCCATGTCCGCCTCGCGCAGCGGCACGCGGCGCACGTCGAGGTCGATCCCGACGCCGCCCTTGGCTGCCATCTCGGACGCCGACGACGTGAGACCCGCGGCCCCCAGATCCTGGAGCGCGACGAGGAGCTCGCGGTCGAGCAGCTCGAGCGAGCACTCGAGCAGCCTGCTCTCCTCGAACGGATCACCGATCTGCACGGTCGGACGCTTGGCCGCGTCCTCGTCGCCGAGCTCGGCCGAGGCGAGCACGGACGCGCCGCCGATCCCGTCGCGCCCGGTGCGCGCGCCGAACAACACCACGACGTTGCCGACGCCGGCCGCGGCCGAGCGGATCAGCTTGTCGATCTCGATCAGACCGACGCACATGGCGTTGACCAGGCAGTTCTGCTCGTAGGGCGCCTCGAAGTAGATCTCGCCGCCGACCGTGGCGACGCCGATCGAGTTGCCGTAATGGCCGATGCCGGCGACCGCGTGCTCGAGCAGGTAGCGCGAGCGCGCGGACCCGGCCGGCTCGCCGAAGCGCAGCGAGTCGAGGATCGCGATCGGCCGGGCCCCGATCGCGAACACGTCGCGCAGGATGCCGCCCACGCCGGTCGCCGCGCCCTGGAACGGCTCGACCGCGCTCGGATGGTTGTGCGACTCGACCTTGAACGCGCACGCCAGCCCGTCGCCCACGGACACCGCGCCGGCGTTCTCCCCCGGGCCGAGCACGAGCCGCGAGCCCTCGACCGGCAGCGTCTTGAGCAGCCGGCGCGAGTGCTTGTAGCCGCAATGCTCGGACCACATGAGGCTGAAGACCGCGAGCTCGACCTGATTCGGCTCGCGGCCCAGCTTCTCCACGATCAGGTCGAACTCGTCGTCGGTGAGCCCGAGCTCGCGGTGGCGTGCGCGTACGGTGGTCATGCGGGCGCCCCGATCAGCGCCAGCCCGTCCACCGAGCCCGTGAGGATGTCGACGGCGTGCTCCGGGTGCGGCATCAGGCCGAGCACGTTCCCGGCCTCGTTGCAGACGCCGGCGATGTCGTTCATCGAGCCGTTGAAGTTGTGCCCGGGCGCGTAGCGGAGGACGACCTGATCGCCGAGGTCGCCCGGCGACCAGTAGCGGCCGGTGGTGTGCTTGGCCGGGATCGAGAGCCGCTGGCCGACCTCGCAGCCTCGGGTCCACGGGATCGAGGTGTTGACGACCTCGACCTCCACCTGCCGGCAGGTGAAGCGCAGCGAGGTGTTCGGGAGCAGGGCACCGGGGAGCAGGCCGGCCTCGCACAGCACCTGGAAGCCGTTGCAGATGCCGAGCACCAGCCCGCCCTCGCTGGCGAAGCGATCGACCGCGCCCATGACCGGCGAGAAGCGCGCGATCGCGCCGACCCGCAGGTAGTCGCCGTACGAGAAGCCGCCGGGGATGATGACCGCGTCCGCTCCCCGCAGGTCCGCGTCGCCGTGCCACAGCAGCTCCGCGTCACCGACCCGGCGCGCGGCGGCGAGCGCGTCGCGCTCGTCACACGACCCCGGAAACTGCACCACGCCGAACCTCATTCGATCTCGAAGTCCTCGATCAAGGGATTCGCGAGCAACCGCTCGCACATCTCCGGAACCTGCGTCGGGTCCTCGACGTCGAGCTCGACGAGCCGGCCGACGTGCACGTTGGCCACCCCCTCGAAGCCGAGCGCCGGGAGCGCGCGCTCGACCGCCTGGCCCTGCGGGTCGAGGATCCCGGCCTTGGGCCGGATCAGCACCCGCACCCTCACGTCACACGGTCCAACCATGCCGAGAAGGGCTCGCCGGCCAGCTGCTCGTAGGCGGTCACGTAGCGCTCCCGCGTGGCCGCGACCACGTCGTCGGGGATCGCGGGCGCGGGCGGCGTCTTGTCCCACCCCGTGCCGGACGCCCAGTCGCGCACGTACTGCTTGTCGAAGCTCGGCTGCCCGCGGCCGACCTCGTAGCGGTCGGCCGGCCAGAAGCGCGAGGAGTCCGGCGTGCACACCTCGTCGCCGAGCGTGAGCGTGCCGTCCGCGTCGAGCCCGAACTCGAACTTCGTGTCGGCGAGGATGATCCCGCGCTCACGGGCGTGCTCGGCGATCCGCCGGTAGACCGCGATCGAGAGGTCGCGCAACCGCTCGCCCAGCTCCCGCGAGCCGGCGAGCTCAGCGGCCTGGTCGAAGTCGATCGCCTCGTCGTGCCCCTCCTCGGCCTTCGTCGAGGGCGTGAAGATCGGCTCCGGGAGCTGCTCGGACTCCCGCAGCCCGGGCGGCAGCTCGATCCCCGACACGCGCCCCGTCGCCTGGTAGTCCTTCCACCCGGAGCCCGAGAGGTAGCCGCGAACGACGCACTCGACGGGCAGCATGCGCAGGCGCTTGACGCGCAGCCCGCGGCCGCGGAACTCGTCGGGCACCCCGTCGGTGGCCGAGATCAGGTGGTTGGGCACGAGCTCCTTCGTGAGCTCGAACCACAGCACGGAGAGGCCGGTGAGCACCTTCCCCTTGTCGGGGATCGCGGTCGGGTGCACGACGTCGTAGGTGGAGATGCGGTCGGAGGCCACCATGAGCAGGTCGGCGCCGAGCTCATAGAGCTCGCGGACCTTGCCGGAGGCCAGCAGGGGAAGCGCGGTCACGGCTGCCAGGTTACGTCACAGGTCGTACGGGAAATCCGTCAACAGCTCGGCGCCGTCATCGCCGACGAGCACGAGGTCCTCGAGCCGGACGCCGCCGAGCTCCTTTCGGTAGATGCCCGGCTCGAGCGTGATGACGTCCCCGGCCACCAGCGGGTCGGGGGTGCGGCCGAGGTTGGGCCGCTCGTGCACCTCGAGCCCGACGCCGTGGCCGAGCCCGTGGTAGTAGCCCTCCTCGAGCGTCTTGCCGGGCGGCTTCGAGCGCTGGGTCGGGTAGCCGGCGGCCTCGAACGGCTCGCATGACAGCGCGTAGATGTCGCGGCCGTCGGCGCCCGCGCGGACCGCGGCGAACGAGCGGTCGAGCGCCTCGCGCGTCAGGCGCCAGTACTCCGCGAGCTCCTCGGTCGGCTCCATGCCGCCGGCCACGAACGTGCGCGTCATGTCGGCCCAGCAGCGGGACGCGCGGTCGCGCGGCCAGATGTCGACGATCACCGCCTCGCCCTCGCCGATCGGGCCGTGGCCGGGCTCGTGGCCGACCGCGCCCTGCGGCCCGTGGGAGACGATCACGTCGTCCGGCAGGTCGCAGTCGCGGGCGTCGCACAGCGCCTGCATCTCGGCCCGCACAGCCTCGCTGGTCAGCCCGTTGGGCAGCTCGCGGATCATGCGGGCGGCCACGGCCATCGCCGCGTCGGCGGCCCGCTGCGCGCGGCGAATGCCCTCGAGCTGCGCCCCGCTCTTGACGCGCCGGCGGGCGACGAACGCCTCGGGGTCGACGTCGAGCTCGATCCCCGCCGCTCGTAGGTGGTCGGCCACGCCGACCGGGAACTCGATCGGCACGGTCGCCCTCCCCACGCCGAGCCGCTCACAGGCGCGCAAGCACAGCTCGAGCTCGGCGGCGTGCCGAGGGATGCCGCTCGTCACCAGCTCGTCCCAGCCGAGCTCGGCGAGGTCGAGCACCTCGATCCCCAGCTCGCGGACCTTGTCGGCATCGAGGATGCTGACCGTCGCGGCTCGCTGGTCGCCGTCCTCCACGTAGAGGAAGGGGTCGATGATGCCCACCGGCACCGCGTGGAAGAGGTCGGCGGATTGCTCGGGAGCGCCGTACAGAAGAAAGGAACTCATAGTTCGTCCTCCGGTCTTCGCAAGCTCAGACCGACGGCCGATGTCACGGAAGCCGTCGGAGTATCTCTGGCACGTGTCGAACGTAGTGCCCGTAGTCGAAGATCGCGTCGAGATCGACGTCGAGCCCCTCTCGCTCGAGCAGCTGCCGGAGCGGCGTCCCGGTGTCCCACGCCTCCTGCGCGAGGCGCTGCACGATGCGGTACGCGTCGTCACGCTGCATGCCGCCCTCGACGAGCGCGAGCAGCACGCGCTGGGAGAACAGCGCGCCGCTCGTGAGCTCGAGGTTGGCGGCCATGCGGTCGGCGTGGACGACCATGCCGCGCGCCACCCGCAGCGTGAGGTGCTGCATGTAATCGAGCAGCGTGGTGGCGTCGGGGAGCACGATCCGCTCGGCGCCCGAGTGCGAGATGTCGCGCTCGTGCCAGAGCGCCACGTTCTCGAGGCCCGTCACCGCGTAGCCGCGCAGCACGCGCGCCAGCCCGCAGATGCGCTCCGCGGTGATCGGGTTGCGCTTGTGCGGCATCGCGCTCGAGCCCTTCTGGCCTGCGCGGAACGGCTCCTCGACCTCGCGCACCTCGGTGCGCTGCAGGTGGCGGATCTCCAGCGCGAACCGCTCGAGCCCGGCGCCCGCCAGCGCGACGGCGTTCAGCAGCTGGGCGTGGCGGTCGCGCGGAACGACCTGCGTGGACACCGGCTCCGCCGCCAACCCCAGCCGGTCGAGCACGCCCTGCTCGTACTCCGGCCCGAGCGCCGCATAGGTGCCGACCGCGCCCGAGATGGCACCGACCGCGGAGTCGGCGAACGCGGCCTCGAGCCGCCGGGCGTTGCGGTGCGCCTCCATCGCGAACCCCGCCAGCTTGAGGCCGAACGACGTCGGCTCGGCGTGGACGCCGTGCGTGCGGCCCACGCACAGCGTGTCCGCGTGCTCGCGCGCCCGCTCGGTCAGCACGCGCGCCAGCTCGTAGCCCGCCGGCACGATCACCTCGCCCGCCCGCCGCAACTGCAGCGCGAGCGCGCTGTCGAGCACGTCGGACGACGTCAGCCCGAAGTGGATCCAGCGGCCCGCCGGGCCTGCCGACGCGGACAGCACGTCGACGAAGGCGGCCACGTCGTGATCGGTGACCGCTTCGCGCTCGCGCACCGCCTCGACCGTGAACGTGGCCGCGCGGATCGCCGCCAGGTCCTCCTCGGTCGGACCCTCGAGCGCCTCGGCCGCCGCGACCTCGACGTCGCGCCAGGCGGTCATCCGCGCCTCGTCGGTCCAGATCTCCCCGAGCTCCGGGCGGGTGTAGCGAGCGATCAAGAGTCGAGGATGCGCGCGGCGAGCACGGCCGCGTTGCGCGCGTTGTCCACGCCCACGCACGCGACGGGCACGCCCGGCGGCATCTGGGCGATCGACAGCAGAGCGTCGAGCCCACCGGCGACCGACTTCGACGACGTCAACGGCACGCCGATCACGGGCAGCCTCGTGTGGGCGGCCACCACCCCCGGCAGCGCGGCGGACAGGCCGGCGCCGGCGATGATCACCCGCAGCCCGCGCATCTGCGCGTTCTTGGCGTAGTCGGCGACCGTGTCGGGCTCACGGTGGGCGGACATGACGCGCACCTCGTGGCGGATGCCGAGCTCGGTCAGCTGCTGCGCGGCGGCGTCCATGGCCGGCATGTCCGACTTCGAGCCCATGACGATGCCGACCACCGGCGCGTCGACCTCGAGCGCGTCGAACTCGGTCTCGACCGCGGTCTCGGTGACTGGCTCCTGACTCACGCGGCGATGTCCCGGCGCAGCTGCCGGCCGTCGAAGGCGATCACGTCGGCCGCAGCATACGCATGCTCGCGGGCGGATCGCGTGTCGTCGCCGAGCGCCGTCACGTTGAGCACCCGGCCTCCGGCCGTCACCACCGCGCCGTCCTCCTCTCGCGTGCCCGCGTGCGTGACCTCGACGTCCTGCGGCACCCGGTCGAGGCCGGAGATCACATCGCCTGACGAGGAGGATTCCGGGTACCCGCGCGAGGCGAGCACGAGCGTGACCGCCGACCGCGGGTCCCATTCGAGCCGCGCGCCGGCCAGCCCGCCCGGCCGCGTGGCGCGCGTGAGCAGGTCGAGCAGGTCGGTGCGCAGACGCGGGAGCACGGCCTGCGTCTCGGGATCGCCGAAGCGCACGTTGAACTCCAGCACGCCCACGTCATCGCCGTCGAGCATCAGGCCGGCGTAGAGCACGCCGTGGAACGGGGTGCCGCGGCGCGCCAGGTCGTCGACCACCGGCTGGTGGACCTGGGCGCGGATGCGCTCCACGAGCGCATCGTCGACCCCCGGCACCGGCGAGAAGGACCCCATACCGCCGGTGTTCGGGCCCGTGTCGCCGTCGCCGATCCGCTTGAAGTCGCGGGCGGGGGCGAGCGGGAGCGCCGTCCCGCCGTCGCACAGCGCGAGCAGCGAGAGCTCGCGACCAGGGAGGAACGCCTCGACGACCACGGGCGCGTGCCCGAACCGCCGCTCGACGAGCATCGCCTCGAGCGCCGCCCGCGCCTGCCCCTCGTCCTGCGCGATCACGACGCCCTTGCCGGCCGCGAGCCCGTCGGCCTTGATCACGGCCGGGTAGGCGTCGATCGCCGCCATCCCCGCCTCGACCGACTCGACGACCGCGAAGTCCGCGGTCGGCACGCAGGCTGCGGCCATCACCTCCTTCGCGAACGCCTTCGAGCCCTCGAGGCGGGCGGCTGCCGCCGACGGCCCGAAGCACGCCACGCCGTTCTGGGCGCACGCGTCCGCCAGGCCGTCGACCAGCGGCGCCTCCGGCCCGACGACGACGAGGTCCACCCCCTCCCCCGCCGCGTATGCGGCCACGTCGTCCGTCACGACGATCCTCGCGTCGCGCGCGATGCCCGCATTCCCCGGTGCGCACAGCACCTCGGGGCGCTGCGGCGAGCGGGCGAGCGCGCGCACGATCGCGTGCTCGCGCCCGCCGGCGCCGACCACGAGGACCCGCTTGCTCACAGCGAGGCGATGAAGTCGTCGATCGGGATCGCGGCCAGCGACTCGTAGTGGGCGGTTCCGCGCGACCCGAGCTCGAGCGACACGCGGGCCATCGTCTTCTCGTCGGGCGCCTCGACGATGTTCACGAAGTCGAAGTGACCGAGCGTGGCCCACTGGGCCTTGACCGTGGCGCCGAGCTGCTCGACCTCCTTGTTGACCTCGCGGATGCGCGCCGGGTTGTTCTTGATCGTCTGCACGCCCTCGGGCGTGAGCGTGGACAGCATGATGTAGGTCGGCATGCCCACCTTGTATCCGATCCTTACGGCCAGGTGCGGTGTTGTTCGTCTCGTGGATACTTGCCGCGGGATGGGGATCCGCCTGCTCGCCGTGACCGCCGTGGCCTGCGGTGCCCTGGCCGCTCCTGCCGCGGCGCAGGTCACGGTGTCGCCGCTGAAGCCGTGCTACGTGTCGGCGGGCAGGACGAAGGAGGCGCGCGAGAACGTGCAGATCGCCGCCACCGGCTTCACGCCGGGCGGGAGGGTCGAGATCCTCCTCGACGGGGTGCTGGCGGCCACAGCGGCGGCGGACACGATGGGCAACTTCGCAGGGGCGATCGACGCCCCGTTCCAGGCGTCCGGCGAGGCGGCGTTCTCTGTACACGTGCGCGACCAGTCGGACCCGATGGGTCTCTCGGCGACCCTCATGTCACGGGTCACCGACCTCGACGCGCGGATGCGCCCGCGGCGGGCGGACGCGTCCGACCGCGTGCGCCTCAAGGGCCGCGGCTTCACGCGCGACGCCCCGATCTTCGCCCACTACGTCTTCGACGGCGTGCGCCAGAAGCGGGTGCGCCTGGCTCGGGGCCCGACGGCCCCCTGCGGGACGTTCACCGCGCGCCGCCGGCAGATCCCGATCGCCGACCCGGGCATCGGCGAGTGGACGATTCAGATCGACCAGCGGCGGCGGTACTCACCTCGGCCGAGACCCGTCTGGGTGCAGATCCCGGTCACGGTCAGGGCCGAGTTCAAAGCGCCCTAGGGCTGGCGTAGACCCGCAGGTCGGCGACCGACCACCACTGCGGGCGGTCGCGGGCTGGCTGACCCGGACGTAGCGCGCCCGCGTCGGCGGGATGTCGATCGTGGTCAGCTGCCCGCTCCCGGCGCCCGACGCGGCGTCGGCCCACACGACGCCGTCGCGGCTGGGCTGGAGCGTGTAGCCGCGCGGGAAGTCGCCGCGGTCGGCGCCCGTGTCGAGCACGACGCGCTGGACCACCGGCGCCTGGATGAGTGCTCCAGTTGTGGTCGAAGCCGAGGATCTTGGTGCCGATACCCGCGCTGTCGAACGCCCGCCCGATCGCCGCGATCAGCTTCGCCCCCTGCGCGACCGGCAGGTCCATGCCCGGGTAGCCACTCGGGCGCCGGTTCTGCGGCTCGTTCTGGACGGTGACCGACGCCTACCCCGCTCCGTTTAGGCGAACACCTCCGCGCGCCGGAAGGCCAGCTCGCCCTCGGCTGCATCGACCTCGATCCGGTCGCCCGCCGTGAACTCGCCCTTGAGCAGGCCGAGGGCCAGCGGGTCGACCAGGCGCTTGGAGATCACCCGCTTGAGCGGGCGGGCGCCGTAGGTCGGGTCGTAGCCGATGTCGCCGAGCAGGTCGCGCGCCGCGTCGGTCAGCGTGACCTCGACGCCGCGCTCGGCCACGCGGCCGATCAGCCGCCCCACCTGGAGGTCGACGATCTCGCGCAGCTGCTCGCGGCTGAGCGGCTCGAACTCGACGATGTCGTCGAGCCGGTTGATGAACTCGGGCTTGAACGTCGCCTCGACGCCCTCACGGCCCCCCGGGATGTTGGACGTCATGATCAGGACGGTGTTCCTGAAGTCGACCGTGCGGCCCTGGCCGTCGGTCAGGCGCCCGTCGTCCATCACCTGCAAGAGCACGTTGAAGACGTCAGTGTGCGCCTTCTCGATCTCGTCGAGCAGCACGACCGAGTACGGGCGCCGGCGCACGGCCTCCGTGAGCTGGCCGCCCTCCTCGTAGCCGACGTAGCCGGGCGGCGCGCCGACCAGCCGCGAGACGGAGTGCTTCTCCATGTACTCGGACATGTCGATGCGCACCATCGCGTCCTGCGAGTCGAACATGAACTCGGCGAGCGCGCGGGCCAGCTCGGTCTTGCCGACGCCGGTGGGGCCGAGGAAGAGGAACGTGCCGATCGGGCGGTCGGGGTCGCTGAGCCCGGCGCGCGAGCGGCGCAGGGCGTCGGAGACCGCGCTGACGGCCTCGCGCTGGCCGACGACGCGCCGGTGCAGGCGCTCCTCCATGTGGATGAGCTTCTCGACCTCGCCCTCGAGCAGGCGGGTGACCGGGATGCCGGTCCACTTGGCGACGACCTCGGCGATCTCGTCGGCGTCGACCTTCTCGGACAGGTAGACGGCCGGCTCCAGCTCGGTCTCGGGGCTGGCCTCCGCGTCCGCGAGCCGCTGCTCGAGCTCGGGGATCTCGCCGTGGCGCAGCTCGGCCGCGCGCTGGTAGTCGAGCTCGCGCTCGGCTCGCTCGAGCTCCACGCGGGCCTGGTCGAGGCGCTCGCGCAGGCGGCCGTGGCCCTCGGCCTGCTCCTTCTCGCGCTCCCACTGGGCGCGCATGCCCGCCACCTGCTCGCGCAGCTCGGCCAGCTCGCGCTCGATCTCCTCGCGGCGGACCTCGGCGGTCTCGTCCTTCGCGACCGCCACCTGCTCGATCTCGAGCTGCTTGATCCGGCGCTCGACCTCGTCGATCTCGGTCGGCACCGACGACAGCTCGATCGAGACGCGGGAGGCGGCCTCGTCGACGAGGTCGATCGCCTTGTCGGGCAGGAAGCGGTCGGCGATGTAGCGGTGGCTGAGCGTCGCCGCGGCGATCAGCGCCGCGTCGGCGATCGTCACCTTGTGGTGCGCCTCGTAGCGCTCCTTGAGGCCGCGCAGGATCGCGATCGTGTCCTCCACAGTCGGCTCGCCGACGTAGATCGGCTGGAAGCGGCGCTCGAGCGCGGGGTCCTTCTCGACGTGCTTTTTGTACTCGTCGAGCGTGGTGGCGCCGACGGCGCGCAGCTCGCCGCGGGCGAGCATCGGCTTGAGCAGGTTGGCCGCGTCGACGGCGCCCTCGGCCGCGCCGGCACCGACGATCGTGTGCAGCTCGTCCATGAAGAGGATGATCTGGCCGCCGGACTCCTGGATCTCCTTGAGGACGGCCTTCAGGCGCTCCTCGAACTCGCCGCGGTACTTCGAGCCGGCGAGCAGGGCGCCGATGTCGAGCGCGATCACGCGCCGGTCGCGCAGCGACTCGGGCACGTCGCCGGAGACGATGCGCTGGGCGAGGCCCTCGACGATCGCGGTCTTGCCGACGCCGGGCTCGCCGATCAGCACGGGGTTGTTCTTCGTGCGCCGGGAGAGGACCTGGATGACGCGGCGGATCTCGTCGTCGCGCCCGATCACGGGGTCGAGGCTGCCGTCCTCGGCGGCCTCGGTGAGGTCGCGCCCGAAGCGCTGGAGCGACTGGTACTTCTCCTCCGGGTTCTGGTCGGTGACCCGGTGCGGCCCGCGGATCGACTCGATCGCCTTCGCGATGTCGTCGCGCGCCGGCAGGCCGTCGGCGGCCTCGGTGAGGGAGAGCAGGAGATGCTCGGTGGAGACGTACTCGTCGCCGAGCTTGGCCATCTCGCGCTCGGCGCCGCGCAGGACGTCGAGCAGCTCGCGCGACGTGGCCGGCTCGCGCGCGCCGGCGGTGATGGTGGGCAGGCGGTCGAGCTCGCCGCCGATCTGACTGCGCACCGCGGCGGGATCAGCCCCGACCTTGCGCAGCACGGGCCCGACGAGGCCGTCCTGCTGGTCGAGCAGCGCGAGCAGCAGGTGCTGCGGAGCGGTCTCGGTGTTGCGGCGGTCGGCGGCAAGCCGGATCGCGGCCTGCAGAGCCTCCTGCGACTTGATCGTGAAGCGGTCCAGTTGCATGGTTCCAAATCTCAGTCGATGGGACTGAGATCTTAGCGTGTTCTCGACGGCACCGCTCGCCTCGGATGCGGGTCGCTGTGCCGACGAACGTGACGGCGCTGGCCACGCCGGCGGATCCGCACGGCGGGCCGCAGAGCCCCGGCCGGGCGCAGCCGAGCTCAATCGTCTTCGTCGCCGCCGCGCCCGCGGCCACGACCGCGGCCCTGGCCGCTGTCGTCGTCGCCGCCGGAGTCGTCGCTGCCCGAGCTGTCGCCGCCGTTGTCGTCGCCCGGCTCGGTGGTGACGGGCGGGGCGGTGGGGGCGGGTGTCGTGGCCGGCTGCGCGTCGGCCCGCCTGCGCTCTGCGCGCCGGGCGAGGGCACGGCGCTCCGCCCGCCGCGCGGCGCGGGCGCGGCGCTCGGCCTGCGTCAGGGTCGCCGCGGGGGTCGCCGTCTCGCGCGGCGCGAGTTGGCTTCCCGCACTCAGCGGCTCGGAGGAGAGGCCGACGGTCTGCGTCAAGAGGGTCGACGCGGCGTACGTGACGCCGGCCACGAGCAGGACGCCGGCGACCGCGAGGCCGCTCCGGAGGACGGTGGCGCGGCGCATGTGGCGCGCACCGTAGCCCGGAGCGGGTTAAGCGCCGGGAAAGGTGACCGTCGCTCGCGCGCCGCCGTCCTCGCGGTTGGTGAGCGTGACGTCGCCGCCCCACCGGCGAGCAAGCTCGCGTGCGATCGGCAGGCCGAGGCCCGTACCGGTCGGCCCGGCGCGTCCGGCGGCGCCGCGGTGGAAGCGATCGAAGACCGCCTCGAGGTCGGCCTCCGAGAGGCCGGGCCCGCGGTCGAGCACCTCCACGGCGCCGGGACGGGAGCAGATCTCGACGCGCCCGTTGCCGTAGCTGATGGCGTTCTCGACCAGTGCGTCGAGGACGCGATCGAGGTCCGCGCGCGCGCAGAACCCGGTTGCCGTGCCGCCGGTTGCGACGACGTCCCAGCGGCCGGCGGCGCGCTCGGCCGCGTCCTCGAGGTCGACCCGCTCGGGCGGGGCGTCGACCTCGCCGGCCTGCGAGAGCACGAGCAGCTCGGTGACCATCGCGGACAGGCGGTCGAGCTCGCCGAGGCCGGCGTCGATCTCCTCGTGGGCGCCGGTGTCGTCGGTGGACGCGCGGGCCTCCTCGAGCCGAAGCCGCAGCCCGCTGAGCGGCGTGCGGAGCTGGTGCGACGCGTCGGCCACGAACTCCCGCTGGCTGGCGACGAGGCGCTCGAGCCGCGCGGTCATGTCGTTGAAGGTCCGCGCGAGCCGGCGTTGCTCGGCGCTGCCCTCCACCCTCGCACGCGCCGCCAGGTCGCCCTCGGCAACGCGGCGGGCGGCCTGGTCGAGGCGCCGCACGGGTCCCGCGACCTGGCCGGCGATCACCGCCCCCGCCGCGAGCCCGAGGACGAGCACGAGCAGCCCGACGGCGACGAGCCCGAGCGTGGCGCGGCCGGTGGCGCGGCTGACGGCGTCGACGCTCTGGGTGATGCGGACCGCGCCCACGGGCTCCCGGCGGCCCGGCCGGACGACCGGCACCGCGGTGGCGAGGATCGTCTCGTCGAGCGTCTCGCTGCGCCGCTCTTCCTGGGTCACCCGCTCGTCGAGCGCGGCGGCGATCTCCGGCCGCGTGCCGTAGTCCATGCCGAGCCGGTCCTCGCCGGCCGAGTCGGCCAGCAGGAGGCCGTTGGCGCCGACCACGATCACGCGGCCGCGGGCCGCGGTCGCAGCGCGGTCGGCGATGCCGTCGAGCTCCTCGCCCGGCGTCAGGTTGCCCTCGACGCTGGCGGACACGACCTCGGCCTGGCTGAGCGCCTGCGACTTGACCTCGGCGTCGACGCGCTCCCGCAGGTTGATGATGAGCGGCACCTCGAGGGCGACGACCGCCAGCACCAGCACGTAGGCGAGCGCCAGCAGGAGGCGGGAGCGGAGGCTTACGTCAGCTCCTCGGGCGCGGTGAAGCGGAAGCCGACGCCCCGCACCGTGTGCAGGAAGCGCGGCGCCGAGGGATCGTCGCCGAGCTTCTGCCGAAGCCAGCGCACGTGCACGTCGAGCGTCTTCGTGGAGCCGAACCAGGTCTCGTCCCACACGCGGTCCATGAGCTGCTCGCGGGTGACGACGCGGCCGGCGTTGCGGATCAGCTCGGCGAGCAGGTCGAATTCCTTGCGGGAGAGCTGCAGCTCCTCGCCGTCGAGGCGAGCCCGCCGGGCTGCCAGGTCGACGTGCAGGTCGCCGACCGTGACCGGACCGGGCGGCGCGTCCCGCTCGGTGTCGCCGGCGGGCGCGGCGGTGCGTCTGAGGATCGCGCGGATGCGCGCGATCACCTCGGCGCCACTGAACGGCTTGACCACGTAGTCGTCGGCGCCGAGCTCGAGGCCGACGATGCGATCCGCCTCGGTGCCGCGGGCCGTGAGCATGAGGATCGGGACGGAGGACGCACGGCGGATCGCGCGGCAGATGTCGCGACCGTCGCCGTCCGGGAGCGTGAGGTCGAGGAGGACGATCGCGAAGTCGCCGTCCGCGAGGTCGAGCGCCCGGGCCGCGGTGCGGGCCACGACCGGCTCGAAGCCCTCGCGGGCCAGTGCCTTGCTGAACGGCTCGTAGATGCTCGGCTCGTCCTCGACGAAGAGGACCCTGGGTCTCGGCTGCACGTGCCGAATGTAGCCATGCCGGTCCCGGCTTTGCTGAGGCTTAACCCGCGGTTGCCGGAGCCTTGGGCGTGGCGTGGCGACGGTGGAGGGCATGAGCCTCTCTCGCACCACGATCGCCACGGCGGCCACCATCGCCGCCCTCGGCGTCCTGGCCGCCGTCGCGCTCGCGTCCGGCGGCGAGGAGCCGACCACCGCGCCGGCGGCCCCAGCGGCCGAGACCGACCCGCCGCCCGTCGAGGTCCGCACCCAGGTCGTCCACCGCACGATCCACAAGCGGCCCAAGGCCACGGCCTCCGGCGCCCGCGCCGCGTCCTCCTCGTCGCCGGACGACGACGGCACGCTCGACCAGGGCCCCGGCGACCGGCCGGCCACCCCGGTCACGCCCGCCACCGCGCGCTCGGCCTCCTCCGGCCAGAGCGGCCCCGGTCCCTCCTCCGGCCACGATGGCGACGACGACCACGGCCACCACGGTGGCGACGACGACTTCGACGACGACCACCACGGCGACGACGACCATGGCGACGACGACAGCGGCCACGGCCGGGCCCGCGGACGTGGTCGAGGCGGCGATGACGACTGAGCCGCGCCCAGCGGCCGGCGCTCCTCCCCGGGCGCGGGCTCGGAAGCCCGCGCCCGGATGGGTGTTCGGCGGGGCGCTCGGGACGTTCTTCGCCGCGCTCGCGCTGCTGGCCGTCCAGGTCCGGGCCGGCGACGATCCGGCGCTCGGCAAGTCGCAGCCCGTGGCCGCGACGGTGAAGCGCGCGCCGAAGGTGGTCGTCAAGCGTAAGGTGATCAAGCGGATCGTCGTGCACCACCCAGCTCCGGCGGCCGCGAGCCCTGCTCCCGCCGCGAGTGCGTCGGCTCCGGCGCCCGCCGCGGCCCCGTCGGCGCCGGCGCCCGCGGCGCCGAGCGCTCCGGCCCCCGCTCCCGCGCCGGCCCCTGCTCCCCTGACCACGCAGTCGTCATGACGCTGCGCGAGCTCGGCTTCCCCGCCATGGGGACCGGCGTCCGGCTGCTCGGCTCTCTCGGCGCGCCGCTCGAGGCCGCGCGGGCGCTGGTCGAGGATCTCGAGGCGCGGTTGACGCGCTTCGATCCCGGCAGCGAGCTGTGCCGGCTCAACGACGACCCGCGCGAGACAGTGCCCGCGTCGGCCGAGCTGCGCGCCGCGGTGACCGCGGCCCTCGACGGCGCCGCCGCCACCGGCGGGTTGGCCGACCCGACGCTGCTCGGCGCGCTGGTGGAGGCCGGATACGCCCGCTCGGTCACCGGCCGTCCCCGGGCCGACCTGCACGAGGCGCTCGCCTCGGCGCCCGCGCCCCGGCCCGCCGCCCCCGCGCGCGATCCGGCGTGGCGGCTCGTCCGCGTCGGCCCCGACTCGATCACCCGGCCGCCGGGCGTCCGCCTCGACCTCGGCGGCAGCGCGAAGGGCCACGCGGCCGATCTGGCGGCCGCCGTGCTGGCGCCCTACGGACCGTGCGCCGTGGACCTCGGCGGCGACCTGCGCGTAAGCGGCTCGCACGAGGTGCAGGTCATGCACCCGCTGACCGGCCGGCCGGTCGCGACGCTCACGCTGCACGGCGACGCGGTCGCGACCTCCGGCATCGACCGGCGCCTCTGGTGGGACACCGCGGCCCGCCCGGCCCACCACCTGCTCGATCCCTCCACGAACCGTCCCGCCTGGACCGGCATCCTGAGCGCCACCGCGAAGGCCCCGACCGCCGCGCTCGCCGAGGCCCTGGCGAAGGCCGCCGTCCTCGCCGGCCGCCCCGAGATCCTGGAGACTCACGGCGGCGTCCTCATCGCCTACGACGGCACCGTCGACGAGACCGTCGGACGCGACGGCGCGGCCTCCCGCCGCGAGGTCGTGGCCGCGGACCGTGGGGCGGTGGTCGCGTGAGCGGGCGGGATCCGATCGAGTTCGGGTGGTGGCTCGCGAGCCGGGCCTCCGGGATCGTGGCGCTCGTGCTGATCGCCGCGTCGGTGACCATCGGGCTGGCGATGGCGGCGAGGGCGTTCCGCAAGCCCGGGCTGCCCAAGCTGCTCATAGCGGTCCACGAGCACGCGGCCCTCGCCGCGCTCGTGGCGATCGCGGTCCACGGCCTGACGCTGCTCGGCGACGCGTGGCTGAACCCGGGGCCGGTCGGGATCGCCGTGCCGTTCGCCATGGAGTACGAGCCGGTGTTCACGGGCATCGGGATCATCGGCGGCTATCTGGCCGCGATCCTCGGCCTCACGTTCTACGTCCGGCGCCGCGTCGGCACGCGCCGCTGGCGCAACCTCCATCGCCTGACGCCGCTCGTCTACGTGCTGGGGGTCGTCCACACGCTGGGCGCCGGGACCGACGCCGGCACGCCGTGGATGACCGCGATCCTGATCACCACCGGGACGCCGATCCTCTACCTCGGCATTGTCCGCGCGCTGCCGCCGGCAAGGCCCGCGGCAGCGCGTGAGATGACGTGAGCGAGGCGTCAGCTGCGGGCGATGCGCAGCCGGCGATGGTTGCTGACGGAGAGCCCGCCGAGGGTAATCAGCGCCAGGACACCGGCACCGGCGCCGGCGCCCGCGGCGGCCGACCCCCAGTCGAATCCGTGATCGGTCGACTCCACGCGCGGCGCGTTCGCGGCGGGCGACTCGCCCCTGAGCGCTCGCTGCTCCTCCTCCGTGAAGGTGTTGATCGGCGGGTCGATCGGGCGCGCCTGCGCCGCAGGGGCGGCCAGCGCGACGGCGGCGAGAGCGATGGCGATGAACGAGCGGTGGCGGTACATGCTGCCTCCTGAGGGAGCGGTTCGGCGGACGGCGACACGGTCTCCGGCCGCGGTCGAACCGCGGTATAGGGCGGTAAAGCCCCGGTTGAGCCGC